>NZ_CANMZW010000023.1 GCF_947502445.1 uncultured Brevibacillus sp. | reverse complement strand
ACCAGATCGTTTCTATGATTTCAGTATGTCCAACTTTTACTGGTTTAAGAGGTTACACATTTTATTTTACAGACCCGGGTAAAGCGACACCACTGGCGGATTATCGGTACACTAATTTACCATTAAATTTGGATCATAAAAATCTACGGCGGTGAGATTGGTGAGAAGAATTCTTTTTTCCTTGTTAGTAGGTGCAATGTTTTGGGGAGGACTTTTAAATTCCACCTACTTCGGGAATTATGCCAAAGCCGCAGTGTCAAATCCGGCACTACATGATACACGGCCAGGATACTTGGATCAGAATAAGGCAGTTCAAGACAGCGGAAGATATCGGTTTGATATGTTGGATGGAGTGAGTTTAACCGAAGATTTCAATTTGTCCGTAGCTGACGTTCAAGTTAAAGGAACAACTTACGGTAAAGTCTTAAATTACTCAAAGAACTCAACCACCTCTGATAATGGATATCCTGTTGTGGATCTTAATGAAGCTCGAGCATGGGCTGCTACATTTAATGGAAATCCAGCTTTTATCTCATATGCAAATGGATTAAATGAGTTTAAAATTAATGATTCAGATGGAAAAAACTATTATATAGGTTCACTCTTATCACAAATAGCTGAGATGTCTGGAGGCAGTGGACTGCCATATACAACTGTTCCAGTCACAAACGGAAGACCTGGTGAAAAATACAAAGGCGTCGTCAACTTCGAAACCACCCCCCAACCAAAAGCGGGCATCGGTATCGGAGCTAAATCCCAATACAAAGTTGGCGACACCGTACAAGTAAATATGTGGGCTGAGGACTTTAGTTTCTTTAACAGAGGAATTAAGGTCCTTAATTTTTATATTTACAACGTAGACACTGGTAAAACAGAGTACACCTTCCCCAGTGAAATTAAAACGCATTCAGCAATCGCCAAAGGGGATTACTCAAAAGGTGGTACAGGTAATCCTTTCCATATCAAAGTATCTGGCCAGCAATATGTAACAACCAAACCCGGCAACTACGAAGCACGCCTCCTAATAACAGATCTCCATGATCGAAATAGCCAGAACGCCCCTTCACCGGGCGGAACAGGGGTACCTTATAAGGTACCCTTTAAAGTTGGCGATGGGCCTCCACCTGGACCCGATCCTAAGCCTGAACCGGGTCCATCATGCACCATAGACAGCTCCAAAACAAAAATGGACATCAACGTAGACGGTGACAAAGACGTTAAAAACTACACTGCGGTGGCAAGCGGGAACAGCATCTCCGTCGAAAAAAACGCAATGATCACGATTTTTGCCAAAGAGCCTGGAACGTTCAAAATGGATGGCGTGGTCATGTCCAGCAGCAAAGGCGATAGAAAAATCGGGACAGGCAGTGTCGGTGCTTCAGGGACATACAAGGTGCTGTATACATCAGACGATGGAACAGAATGCTGGGAAAAATTCTTCACCGTCAGTAACAAGGGGGGCGAAGATAAATGTCCAATCATTACTCTCTCAAATTCATCTGTCCGCAATGGAGAAACAATCGAAATATTTGCGACGGACACGCTGTATTTTCGTGCCAAATATACGGACAAATACGGTGCAAGTGGACCTGCACTGTTGCAGTGGGATGTGACCAAACCAAACGGCAAGGTGGTCACTCTACCTGGACAGTACGATGACAGAGGCAGGTGGCGACCCTATAACTCAGAAAAGCTAAACCTGCCCTGGGGGGACGGGAGAAGCTCAGAAGATGTCATTTTTGAGCGGGGGAAAACCTACAAGCTCAAGCTGAACCTTTCAGCGACTGATTGGGCTGATCGACCAGAATGTAATTGGGAGATCACGATAAAGGTCAAAAATGCTGTCTGCGAAATCTCTGACCAAAACCAACTCAAGGCCAAGGTGTATGGCACCCCTCCCAATCCATTTTCGCCAACAGGCGACGAGGTTTTTCAACAGCCTGGGGGCAAGCCGTCAACCTTGTACTGGGATGTCTACTTTTCATTTTTCTCGATGCTAAATGCGGACAGCTATGATACGAACATGCGCTTTTCCGCAAATGCCCCTGGCACGTGGTATTTGATTGATGGCAGCACAAGAACAGCGCTAACAGGCAAGCTGGCCGCGAATGAACAGTTTGATTTAATCTTGCCAGCAGACATAGTAGAGGGCTTTGGTGAGGTCTTGCTAGAGTTTGAGTCTGATAAAGGCTGCATCGAACGAATCGCTTTTACCGTTAAGTCAGACCGCAAGTGTTACAATCTACTTGTTGCCATGGAAATCTCCACAACCGACCAAAAGTGGTCCAAGGAGATCAAACGAGGGGAAACAATCGAGCTTTCAGACGCTGACTACCAAGGTGGGTACAGGTTTAAAGTGTTCACGTCTGCGGACTCACATTTCATCGTAAATTGGTTCGATCTCGACACGCAGAAATGGTCGTGGAAGCGAAATGGGGAAAATCTCGCAGCGAGTAGAAACAGACAGAACAATCACTGGGTTACCTTTCCAAAAGATAAGGATAGTGACCGCTTGCTGGAAGGCTTGTATATGGTAGAGCTTTCTGATCAAGAAGAGTGCTCTGGATTTTTCTTTGTAAAAATCGGAAAGTCTCCGCTTGAAGGAGAAAACCTCCTAATTCTAAAATCGAGCTTTTTGATTACTCCAAATGATCCACAAGAGCCAGGCACCGAGGCTACGATCACATTCGATGTGAAAAATGACGGCAAGCTCAGCCATGATACGAAGCTGGCGGTACGTTGGGAAAGCTCTGATAAAGAAACCGTATTGGACGTAAATGATTTTAAGCCTGGGGAAGTGCGAAAGATAACCGTTCCGACCCGTTACCCGCAAAAATCTGAGCATTTCATTGCGAATATGAATCCTTCCAAGAATCTGCCGGAGAACGAAACCATTTGGCCGGATAACCGCGCGCTTTGGCCTGTTAAGGTTATGGGAGGGGGAGATCCCAAGCCGCCAGATCCCAAGCCACCCACAACTCCCGATCCTGAAGGCCCTGGCGGTGATATGGATGGCGGAGAAATCGGATTAGAAATTTACGATTCCGATAACAGGCAGCTCCAAAAGCTGCAGGTCAATGTAGATGGGGTATGGGAAAGAGAACCAGCCAAAATTCGTGTGGTGATTGACCAGACGAAAATTAACGAGGGATTTCAAAGAGCGCAACAGGAAATCAACAAGAGCATCACAGAATACAAGGCGCTATTGGAACAGTCCGCAAGTGGAGAGAATATCGAAAATATTTCAGTCACAGCAGCGCCTGGCTGGATTGCAGACGCAAAAAGGATGGCAGTATACACTCCTGCGTCCCTTGATTTGCGTGTGAGTGGACCGGGTACACCGCAGCAATGGCAGGTTAGTAGTACATCTACAGGCGGTGACTACTTGTACACAGGAACAATTGTGCCAACGCAAACGACCTGGCGGCAAGTCTTGCAATCTGAAAAATATAAGGCAGAGATCAACGGATTTGTTATCACAATGAACTACGGCATTCGCTTCGATCTGTCCTATGAGATGTGTACAACAGATGAAGAAGAGAACAAGACATGCGAGCCAAATCAAATCTCTAAGACGATGACAGGTCGCTACACGATCACGGTAAAAGGGGGAGAACGACCATTCGAAGTATTTGAGCCAAATGCGACAGGCTCGATTCTTCATACAGAAGAATGGAAGGAGTACCACTCCAGGGACCGTTATCCAAATAGCCAGCCCAATGATTTCTATGCCGGGGAAAGAATTTTAGCGCAAATCGAACTGCAGTCACGCCATCGTCATCCAGTGAGTAACCAATATCCGGTCATTACATCGGCACAGGCATGGATATCGGAGTCGGGCCTCTTCCAAACCTCGCTGCAATCCTTGTTGTCTTTGCGTGCGTTGTCACCTCAGCTGTGGAAGGGACCTGCCTACTCAGCACCAAAGCTGGGGACAAGAGAACAGGGAATAGATATTCCGCTGATGGGTGACAAGCAGTACGGTTTTAAGAAGGATGCAAGCTATGCAGTCTACTACCAGGTGCATTTTCGCTTTGACGTGAACAAAGGCTTTCCCTATACCAATAAAAGTGCTGGAAAAGGTCACGAGCTAAGCGATTACCGCATACCGTTCCGTATTATTGCAAACGCTTGGGAACGCCAAGGAATACGGAATCATACGACCCAGTAAATATGTTTGCACCCCCTGTCTGTCTTTTCCTACTGTGAAGGTAGTAAAAGGAAGAGGGGGTTTTTTTGTGGGATACACAGTCAAGCGGTCGGTGCTGCTTGTACTCATGCTCGTTTTATGCTGGGGAAGTACGACTTCATTTGCTTGGGCCAAAAATGATCATCCAATTGTTGAAGAGGCATGGGCATGGCTGGAGGATGGCGATCTGCGAATACAAGCTGCGCTTGCTAGCACAGAGCCGAAAATCATGCTTGCGGTGATTCAGAACGGTGAGGAAAAATCCCTGACGTTTCGAGAGGAATCAAAGCTGTCTGTCGCAGTCGGTCCATCTGCTTCAGGCTCCATGACCGTACAATTACGTATTCCTTCCAAAAAGAAACCGATTAGTGATTGGCAGCTAAACGTGCCTGATACCGTGAATATAAGCGACGAGGGACTGGATATCAGGGAAGAGTCGTGGGATATAAAAGCCGCAAAGAAGGCGGAAAAAATAGAACTGATTGCAAACGAGGAAGCAGAAGTAGAGGCAGAACCTGATTCTGAGGAAACCGAACAACAAGAATCCATACAGGAATGGGCGGATGACTTCTACGATGACTTTACAGTTGAGGATAAGTCCAATGAAGCTGCTTTGTGGAGCAGGGCTGTGATCTTTGAATTGGAGCCAAACGATACGTTTGGGAAAGCAGACTGGCTGTTTGATGGGAAGGACGGCCGCGGCAAGATCGCCAAGAACGGCGATGTAGACATGTGGAAGATCAAAGCAACAAAAGACGGCCAGATGAATGTATCACTCCGAGAAATTCCACTTGGTCAGGATTACAATTTGTATGTATATAACGCAGATCAGGAAGAAATGGGCAGATCGGAAAAGAAAGAAAACAGTGATGAAAGTGTAGAAGCGATTGCGATAGAAAAAAACAAATGGTACTACGTGAAGGTAAGTGGAAACGGTAATTCGTTTCACAAAGACTTTTACTATGTCATACGTGCGGATGTACTAGCTGATCAGCAAGATGGAAAGGTAGACGAATACGAACCAAACAGCACTATCAAAACAGCCTATGAATTGCCAGCAGATTACAGTGCTTCACTGATAGGCAATCTTCATAACCGGACGGATGTTGATTTTTATCGCTTTTCATTTAGCTTGGCATCGACCTTGTTTATCCACCTCAAAGATATGCCAGAGGGGATGGATATCGATCTTTACTTGCTGGATGAGTCTGGAAAAGAAGTAGCCAAGTCAGAAAAGCCAAAGAATGCAAATGAGCAGATCATTTTCAATACGAATCCGGGTACGTACTTTATAAAAGTGATGGCGAGCAAGCGCTCCGGTTTTACCCCCAATTCGTACAAGCTTACTGCAGTAGCCAAGACGATTCCAGTCATCTTGATTCCGGGAATTGGAGGCTCGCGCCTGGAAGCAGAAGAAGGGGGGAAAACAACAGAAATTTGGCTGGGACTGGGAGACAGCTTGATTGGAATTAAAGATCCAAAGCATCGACGCTTACTGTCACTTGAGCCAATCAGGCCAAACAGTGTAGATGTGAAACCAAGAGAGCCTGGAGTAACCATCTATCCAGAACGTGCCGATGAAGGGTTTAGTGCTATCGAATATTTGTCATATTCCCCCCTCGATCCTGTACGAAATATGACCGAGCAATACTACAGTATGGTAAAGAAGCTAGAAAAAACAGGCTATAAAAAGCATCGCTCACTATTTGCCATGCCATATGACTGGCGGTATAGCAGCACGAAAAACTCTACATATTTAAAGGGAAAAATAGATTTGGCTCTGCAAAGGTCTGGAGCACGTCAAGTGCATTTGGTCGTACACAGCATGGGCGGATTATTGGTCCGAGAGACTTTGCTGTCGAATATTTCGTATCAGTCCAAGGTAAACCGAATCGTCTACATGGGAACTCCGTTTCTAGGCTCACCGAGGGCTTACCAGGCTATTCGCTTCGGGTATAATTTTTCGATTCCGTGGATGGATGAGGAAACAGGAAAAATCATTTCCGAGTATGCGCCTGCCGTATATGAACTATTGCCCTCCAAAAGGTATTTTGAAACGGTGAGCTTCTTGAAAAAGAATCGAAATGACCTCTATACGTATGATGAATTTTTGCAGGACAAAAAGGTTCAGCTAAGCTATGCCCCTCTTGTCAAGCAGGGGGGCGCGCTGCATGAAAAATGGGAGAACAAAACAATCAATGTTCCGCAGTATTCCATTATCGGAACAGGTCAACCGACTTTTCTGGGCTATTGGTTCGACGCCTATCACAACGAATGGGCTCCTTATTACGATACAGGACTGGGAGACGGGACCGTACCTTACATTAGTGCCAACTATGCGCAAAAAGACATCAAAAAACGATACTACGTGGCAGGAGAGCATGCCAAGCTGCCGACCATCCCTGAAGTGATCGAGCAAGTCACGCAGCTTTTAAAAGGGGAGGAAAAGGTGCAGCCAGGTCTCAGAAATACTGCTGCCAAGAGAGCGAATTATCTATATTACGTGATTTCTCGGGAGGATCGGGAATTCCCGCAAATAACATTCACAAAATCGGGGCGGACGATGACGCTTGATCCAAAGGAAAAAGAAATAGGGGAGAACCTGTCTATCGAATATCACAATCATATTGTGGTGATCCGCGTTCTGGATGAGGAAGAGGTGGAGTTTGAATTACCTGTACCCCAAGCAGACAAGCCGGCGCCGCGTTATTTCATCAACCGTTTTTCGTCAGAAGATCCCAGAGCCTATCAAGACACAGGCAGACAATATATGCTGGACGAGCGTGGCTTTACAGAAATAGTACCTGAAGAAGCGACGTGACCAAAAGGGGAAAATGAACCATGGACAATCTGTTTGTTTGGCTGTTTTTGGGGCCATTTGTCTATTCAATTGAGTTAGGCGGACCGATTATCGGTTTGTTGGTTGGCGGTTATTTACGGGCTGTTTTAGGATTTCGGTTTTGGATTACGCTGGGGGTCACTTTTGCAATCAGCTTTCTCTATTACATGATTGTCGTTCCGTCCAATACGATGTTTGGGGCTTTATTACTTGTGAAAACACTGATGGCGATCCATTCGGCCTTGCTGTTGACGTTTCTCTTATGGGTTTTCGATAAAATCTGGATTCATTATCGGAAAAAAAGCGACCAGCAGCCCACAGAAGAATAACTGGGCACATGGGAAAATTGCGTCGCTGTAAGATTGCGAGTAGAATAGAGAAAGGAGAATTTTTGTCTGGAGGGTGTATAACATGGATATTTTTGATAATAAAAAAGGCGGCTTTACGATCATGAGCGGCAAGACTGATGTACATGGTGGCTTTGGTCAAGGCGTTTTGGACCTGAATGCAGTTTCTTCCGTTATTATTGACGGCGATGAAGCTTATATTGACATGGGTGCCCTGCATGCCAAAAGTACAGTAGAAAAAGGCATTAAATGGACGATGAACAAGGAAGAAGTACCAAATGGAAAGCCATACTGGCTCGTTTGGGTTACTGTTGACCGTAATGAAGAAGGTCCTTATTACGCTGGGGCAACAGCATGCTATATGGAAGTTGATCGCGAAGCGCGTCGAGGCTACAAAATTTTGGCTGAACATGTGAATCGTATGGATTATTCCATGAAACGCCGCATCATGCTCTCTGATCTCGGCGAAAAGGAAAAGGCTGCTCTTAAAAAGCTTTTGATCGAAAATAATGCTGCTATGTATGAGAATTCAAGTGAGGAATTAAAGCAAATTCTGTCCTAAACTTGGAAATAGTGAACGGTATGTGAACAAATGGTGAAATCAATTGTTACCAGTATTGAAGTCAGGTAAACTTGTTTTCATATCTGTGTACATGTACACTGGGTCAACAAACAGGGAAAGAGCCGTCACTCTTTCCCTGTTTGCGTTCATTGGACCCTTTAAATGTAAACGGTTACTTAGGCTATTTTTTCAGGTCATGTTTTCAGTACTCACCGTAAAGACTAATGGGGCTATAACCAAACTGTTTGACGGAAGGGGCGGTACCCATTGAACGAAGATCCCCGTGCACAGGAAGCCGATAACGATCATTTTGCCAAGTACGGCGGCGTCCATTTCCGCTCGCACGTAACACCTGTCGAAATTAACAACTTTATTCGCAAGCTTCCTGCCGGAAAGAGGGAAAGTTTGTTTGAAGTGCTGGAGCAATTGGACAAAGCAGGGCTGATCAGTATCATCAACGATCATGTTTTTGCTGATGGCGATGGAGTCATTGGCGGCGGAGAGACGCAGTCGTTACAATAAAATCGTATAAGCTTTACTTCATCATGGAAAAGGGACGTACCTGCTGCGCACGTCCCTTTCTTTTCTTAATCAGATGGTTTCCACCAGCTGCCCATTTTTTGCCAGAAGGTAGAAGAATCCGGTGGCTTTAAAGGCATGGGGGCTTCATTCGCTGGCAAGTGATCCGTGCAGTATTCCTGCGGTTCAGTACCGCTTGCGAAATAGAACAATTGTGGTGTCGGACAATGCTCTGTTGCCAGCTTGCCTGAATGAGCATCGATGTACACAGAAACGACTCCAGCAGGCATGTCAAAGAGTGCGGGGGGCTGTCCTTTTAAAGCGCCTTCCATGAACTGTGCCCAGATTTTCTTGGATAGGTAGCCTTCTTTTACGTCGTCCACTTTTTGGTTTTTGTCGTAGCCAACCCATACCGTGGAAACGAGCTGTGGAGTGAAGCCGCTGAGCCAGGCGTCATAATCTGTAGATCCTGTTTTTCCTGCAACGGGTCGATTAATTTCATTGGCAACACGAAAACCGGTGCCGCCTCGTTCAAATACGCTTTGCATCATGTTTACCAAAAGGGCAGAGGCGACAGGATCAGCTACTTGGGTTCTTTCCGGCTTCTCCTCAATCAAAATATTACCTTGATTGTCCTCGATGGAGGTAATGGCAATGGGCTTGACGGCTTCTCCTTTGTTGACGATAGCGGCATAGGCTGCATTCAGCTCCAAAGGAGAGACCGGAGACGTTCCCAGAGCAAGCGAGGGGACGGCTTGCAAATTGCTTGTAATCCCCAGATTTTTTGCCTCGTCCACGACCTTTTGCGGCCCCAAGAAATCGATCGTTTTGACAGCGTAAATATTGTCCGATGTTTTGATGGCTTCACGCATGTTGATCATGTCGTGAGCATATCTGCCGCCAAAATTGCTCGGAATGTACTGCTTGTTATTATCGTAGGTAAACACAGTCGGTTCACTTTTCATCAAGGTCAAAGGTGTATAGCCGTTTTGCAAGGCAGCTAAATACATGATGGGCTTAAATGACGAGCCCGGCTGTCTTTTTCCCAGTACGCGGTTATACTGACTCGTTTTGTAATCTCGTCCGCCGACCATGGCTTTGATGTAGCCCGTAGCGGGGTCCATCGCAATTAAGGCAGCTTGCAAGTTGGGCGAATCCTTAGGCAAAACGGAGGCAACGATTTCTTCTGCCTTCTTTTGCATAACAGGGTCTAGTGTCGTATGGATTTTAAGCCCGCCGTGAATAAACAGCTCTTCGTCGATGCCGTATTTATTTTTCACGAGGCTTGCTATGTAATCACGAAAATAAGGTGCTTGTTCTGCCATATTTTCATTCGTTCTTGCTTTGAGCTTGATGGGCTCAGCAAAAGCCTGATCAGCCTGCTTGGAAGAAATCATCCCGTCTCTCTCCATAGCATCAAGAATAAGCTTTTGACGTGATTTTGCCCGTTCAAAATCGTTAAAGGGTGAGTAATAGGTCGGTCCCTTAGGGATGCCTGCCAACATCGCGCTTTCGGCAATCGACAAGTCCTTGGCGTTTTTGCCAAAATACGTTTGTGCGGCTGCCTGGGCACCATAAGCGGAATGCCCATAATAAATCTGGTTCATATACATCTCAAGAATTTCATCTTTGCTGTAATTGAGCTCAAGCTGAATGGACAGAAGCGCTTCCTTGATTTTTCGCTCCCACGTTTTGTCTAGGCTTAAATAGAGGTTGCGGGCAAGCTGCTGCGTAATGGTACTCGCCCCTTGGCGCATGTCCATATTGATGACATCGACGTAGGCAGCCATAGCTAAACGTTTCAAATCAAAGCCGTAATGCTCCCGGAAAGAACGATCCTCGATGGCAATCGTCGCGTCAATAAGAGCAGGTGAAATTTCTTGAATCGGGACCAATATACGATTTTCACCACGGTGCATGGTGTCCAGAACATCGCCGTTGGAGGCATATATGGTCGTCGTTTGTTTGACAAATGTTTCTGGAAGCGGCTGTGAACGCAGGTACAAAATTAACAGCAAAATAGCAAATGATAAGCATAATAGGTTGAGTATGGAAAATTTTACAAATTTCTTGGCCCAGCGTAGATAACGGAGCAACGGAGCCTCCCGAATTACTTCCATATGTGCCTACCCCTCCTTTCAACCGTTTGAATCTCCAAATCGGGACATACTAAGACACAGGTTAACTTTAGTATGGGTCACTTGCAGGCTGGATAAACTTGCTCTGCTGCAAAGAAGATGCTTGAATAAAAAAACCCTTGCTTTTTGTTAGACAGCATCTATAATTTTCTTGTTATATGGTATTTTCATGCGGTTACTTGAAGGAGGTTACATAACCATGAATATGGAATTGTGGTACACCGAAAAACAAACGGAAAATCACGGTATTACAACGAAAATTACGGATACCCTATACAGTGAAAAATCCGAGTTTCAACAAATCGATGTCATTACTACCAAGCAGTTTGGTCGCATGTTAGTACTCGATGGCATGGTTATGACCACTGATGTCGACGAGTTTGTTTACCACGAGATGATTTCTCACATTGCGCTCAATACTCACCCGAATCCGAAAAAGGTTCTGGTAGTAGGTGGCGGCGATGGTGGTGCGATCCGTGAAATCGTGAAGCATGCATCCGTGGAAAAAGCGGTTTTGGCTGAAATCGACGGTGGCGTAATTGAATCCTGCAAAAAATACTTCCCTGAGATTGCAAGTGCATTGACTGGTAACCCGCGTGTCGATGTACAGGTAATTGATGGTATTAAACATATCCATGATCACAAAGGTGAATATGACGTAATCATGGTTGACTCTACTGAGCCAGTAGGACCAGCAGTAGGTCTGTTCGAAAAAGGATTCTATCAAGGCATCCATGACGCCCTGAAACCAGACGGAATCATGGTAGCGCAAACAGAATCTCCTTGGTTCAATCGTGAGTTGATCAAGCGTGTATTCAAAGACTTGAAATCGATTTTCCCGGTTACTCGTCTGTACACTTGCAGCATCCCTACTTATCCATCCGGACTGTGGAGCTTCACAATTGCTTCTAAACAGTACGATCCATTGGAAGTAGATGCAACCAAAATCAAAAATTTGAACACAAAATACTACAATGCGGAAGTTCACCACGCAGCATTCAAGCTGCCAAACTTTGTGGCTGAGCTGACTCGCGACTAGTTGGAGGAGGACGAGTGAACATGCGTTTTGACGAAGCATATTCCGGTAATGTCTTCATCCGTAGTCACGGGAACTACGAAGAGAGCCAAGCAGTTATTTATGGCATGCCAATGGACTGGACAGTAAGCTTTCGTCCAGGGTCCCGTTTTGGCCCGACTCGTATCCGTGAAGTATCTATTGGACTGGAAGAATACAGCCCGTATTTGGACAGGCTGTTGGAAGACATCAAGTACTTTGATGCTGGTGATATTCCACTTCCTTTTGGAAACGTGGAAGGCAGCCTGGATGCGATCCGTACCTTCGTGGCAAAGGTTCTCGAAGACGGTAAATTTCCACTTGGTCTAGGTGGAGAGCATCTCGTTTCCTGGCCTGTATTCCAAGCGGTTTATGAAAAATACAAGGATATGGTCGTATTCCACTTTGACGCGCATACTGACCTGCGTGACAACTATGAGGGATACCAATATTCCCACTCCACGCCAATCAAAAAGGTGTGTAACCTGATTGGTGGAAAGAATGTATACTCGTTCGGGATTCGCAGCGGAATGAGAGAAGAATTCGAGTGGGCTAAAGAAAACATGCACCTGTACAAATACGATGTGCTGGAGCCAGTGAAGCAGGTGCTGCCGACAATCGGCAATCGCCCGATTTACTTGACCATCGACATCGACGTACTGGACCCTGCACATGCACCAGGTACAGGAACAACGGAAGCGGGCGGTATTACCTCTCGTGAGCTGCTCGATACCATTCATTTCATGGCTAACAATGGCGCAAATGTCATTGGCTGTGACTTGGTGGAGGTAGCGCCGGTATACGATCACAGTGAAATGACACAGATCGTTGCATCCAAAATCGTGCGCGAGCTGCTCCTCAGCTTTGTAAAATAATTGTGATGTGAATAGAGCCTCCGGTTTTTGTATGGAAACCGGGGGTTTTTCAAATAATTAAATAAACATTTTCGTTTACAAAGTATATAAAAGAAGATAGAATCTTACGTAAGAAAATGTTTCCAAGTGCTTTACAGGTATCCGGGGGAGTTGTTTGATTATGAGAGAGGTTTTTGCCAACGTCCAATTTCGAAAGCTGTTCTTCTCGAATCTCTTTTCAGGTTTTGGTCAAGGTATGACGATGATCGGTATTGCCTGGTATCTCGTCGAAACAACAGGATCAGCACAGCTGCTTGGCTCCACCATGTTTTCTTCAGCAGTTTTCATGTTTTTTATTGGACCTTATATTGGAACCCTTATTGATCGTTTTTCCCGTAAAAAAATGCTGCTGGTCGAAAATCTGATCGGATTTAGTGTGCTGTGTTCACTCGCCGTCTGGGGATTTTTCGGAGATTACGCAGAGTGGATGCTGATCGTGATTTATCTCGTCACGACCTTTATGTATCAGATTCATTACCCGGCTCAATCGGCTCTGGTACAGGAGACCTTTGCGCCAAAGCATTACAACGACATCAACAGCCTGTTGGAGATTGAAGGACAAACGGCTACGGTACTGGCAGGGGCCGGTTCCGGGATTTTGCTCAGCACCTATGGACTTCATGTGGTCATCTTGTTTAATGCGCTCACGTACCTGTTTGCCTTCTGTCTTTTGTCTACGATGAAATACACATTTACACTGGAGCGGGAAGCGAAGCTGAATCAAGGCGTATCCTGGGTGGGACAGCTCGTGCAAAGCTGGCGGTACATTCAGGAAAAGAAAGGCTTCCTCATCTTTGGGATTTCGGCCTTGATGCCGTTTATCGCGGTTATGGCCAGCAATTTGCTCAAGCCGGTATACGTTAGCCAGACTCTCAAGGCGGATGTATCGACCTTTTCTCTTGGGGAAATGGCGTATGCTTTGGGAGCTGTAGGAGCGGGCATTTTGGTCTCTCTTGTCGTGCGGAAAATGGGACAATTGTCAGCAATGATCGGCAATACTCTGCTGTTTGCTATTGTCATGATCGCGATGGTTGCCTTGCCATATGGCTGGGCACTGATTGCGGCTTACATGGTCTATGGCTGGTGCAATGCGTCGGTCAGACTGATTCGCCAATCCCTTTATATGACGGTTGTGCCCAAGCAGTTTATGGGACGTGTCATGAGCTTTTTCAATTCGATCGGGATGATGATGCGCTTGATTTTAATCGGTTTGTTTACTGTTATGATCGACTACACGGGTGCAGGTACAGGATATGTAGTCTTGGCTGGCTTGCTTCTGCTCGCTGCATTGGGCGTAGCCGCAACGATGAAATATTTGCTCTCGGATGCAGAAGCGCAGGCTGCGGTTGCAAGCGAACAGCGATGATCGTACAATGAACGGATATATTGCTGCTAGCGGTAGTACAGAAAGTGGAGTGTGGAGACGGATATGCAAGATGTACAAATCAAACTGACAGCCAAACACCTCGTGGACGGCAGCTGGGATGCATCCACCCATCATTACGAGGGCAAACGTGTACAAAAAGCAGCGTCCTGGTACGTCACCTACAAGGAGCAAATGGAAGGTGCAGGCGAGGTCAGTACTACGATAAAGTTGTCGGATAAAGCAATAACATTGATTCGCCAGGGCGGAGTTTCTACCAGACAGCAGTTTGAAAAAGGGGCAAGTACGCAGTCCATGTACCAAAGTCCGTATGGCCCTTTTACCATGGAGACGCATACGAACAAGCTGCGTATCCAGTATGAAAATGAATTGCCTGTGTTGATAGAAATCGCGTATCAGCTATGGATGAACGAGCAATATACCGGTGAGCATGAGCTGCGAATAGAGCTAGGAAAATAAGCCGCCCTTGGCAAGGGCGGTTTTTTACACGTACAATAGGAGTACTCGCGGCTGGATGTGGAAGGGGGATTTTGTCGGATGTTTATACTCGTAAACGGACTTATCGCGGGTCTGGGATTGGCAGCGTTCTTGGCGCTGGGTGACGGATTGTTTGATACACAAACGTTTCCCGTGCTAATCGACGTCAGCTATGTACCTGGAATGGAAAACCTGCCATCTATTGTAGAGCTGTTGATTCATCTCCTGATTAGTGTCATCATTGCCTTTTTTCTGATGCACTTTTATCCGCGGGATCGGGGGGCAGGTGCCTTCAAATATCTTGGTTTTTGGATGCTTGGCTTTGCCGTTGCCTTCTTGCCGTTCAGTCTGCTGAGCAATACGCCGATGACATGGCTTGCCTTTTTGATATGGGTATTGGGGCATCTAATGTATTCCGTTATGCTAGCAATCCAGGTTGGGCGATATAGATAGCGGATGTTTCGATAAAATTGTGGAGTTTGCCGAATATTCGGCATAGTGATGGTTTTTTGGCAGCATGGATGAGAGGAGAGAATGCCAGGATGCCGTTGTCTGATACGGTTGAAATGTTACAGGCCATACTGGGGGCCATTGACGAAGGAATTCATGTGGTCGACGCTGACGGGATAACGATTTTTTACAATCATGTCGCAGCCAAGCTGGACGGATTAACGTCAGACGAAGTGTTGGGAAAGCCTCTTCTGGAGGTTTTTCCTTCCTTGGATCGTGAATCGAGCACCTTGCTTCGAGTGATTGAAAGCGGAGAATCCATTTACAACCAGACACAGGTATACAAAAACTGGAAGGGCATGCGTGTAGAGACGATCAATACAACACTCCCGGTGCGCGTAGGAAAGAGACTTGTTGGTGCGGTAGAGGTAGCCAAGGATATCGGTAAGCTGAAAGCGCTGTCGGAGCGATTGGTGGATTTGCAGGCAAAAATCAGCAAACCAAAGCGAACGAAGCGTACAGTGGATGAGATATCGTTCCATTTTGAAGATATTTTAACGAGTAGTGAAAAAATGAAGCACCTGAAAGAACGGGCACGTCGCGCAGCACGTACGACCTCTCCTGTCCTTATTTACGGGGAAACGGGAACAGGTAAAGAGCTGTTCGTTCAATCGATTCACCATGCTTCTGCACGTAGCACGATGCCATTTATTGCGCAAAACTGTGCGGCACTGCCCGCCTCTCTTTTGGAGAGCTTGCTGTTCGGTACGACCAAGGGGAGCTTTACAGGAGCGGATGATCGTCCGGGTCTGTTTGAGTTGGCAGATGGCGGCACCTTATTTTTAGATGAGCTAAACAGTATGCCGCTGGATTTGCAGGCAAAGCTGCTGCGTGTATTGCAGGATGGACAAATCAGGCGGATCGGCGGCAGCAAATCAACGAGGGTGGATGTGCGTGTGATCGCTGCGGTCAATGAAGCCCCGCAATCGCTTGTTCAGCGAGGCTTGATGCGGACTGACCTGTATTATCGGATTAACGTCGTATCCTTTGAATTGCCGCCTTTGCGAGAGCGCAAGGAAGATATCGACCTGTTAGTGGGGCATTTTTTGGAGAAGTTTAACGGGCAATTCAGTATGAATGTGCGTGGGACCAGCAAAGAGGTAGCGCGCTTGTTCGCAAGCTACGACTGGCCGGGTAATGTCCGCGAGCTGGAGCATGTCGTGGAAGCTGCGATGAATATGGTAGAGGCAGAGACCATCGAGCTTGAGCATTTACCGCCACATGTATTAGATCGCAATTTGGCAGGCGCATCTGAAGATCAACCGATGACGGATCTATCTGCCTTGCTTGAGGCTAGCGATGGACGAACCTTGCCTGATATCATGCGGGAGCTTGAGGAACGAATGATCAAGGGCGCCATGAAAGCGACTGATGGCAATGTGCTCCGCGCCGCAAAGCTGCTCGGCATCCCGAGGCAGACTCTGCAATACAAGCTGTCACAGCGGATGATTCCGCCCTGTTGAATGCCGAAAATTCGGCAGAATGATTCGGTGACCAAAATGACGATACGCTTACAAAACGCTCTATTCCTTATTTTCTAAATCTTTAGATTTGGTTGGCACGACCCTTGCATCTCTTTCTTGGCGAGTGAAAAGCAAGAGCTTCACTACTGATGAGAGGAGATGTGACGCAGATGACGGTAGCAACAAAACGTGATTGGCGCTCGGTTGAACTTTGGAAGGATGTAACGGATGAACAATGGAATGACTGGATGTGGCAATTGACCCACACCATCAAAACGGTTGACGACCTGAAGCAGGTAATTAACCTGACTCCGGAAGAGGAAGAGGGCGTGCGCATTTCCACGCAGACCATTCCTTTGAACATTACGCCTTACTACGCTAACCTGATGGACCCGGACGATCCGACTGATCCGGTTCGTATGCAGTCTGTACCTTTGTCTTCTGAAATGGTTCGTACGAAATACGACATGGAAGACCCACTGCATGAAGATACAGATTCACCGGTACCTGGACTGACTCATCGCTATCCAGACCGTGTCCTGTTCCTGGTGACAAACCAATGCTCCATGTATTGCCGCTACTGCACACGCCGCCGTTTCTCTGGCCAGATCGGCATGGGTGTGCCAAAGAAACAACTCGACGCTTGTATCGATTACATCCGCAGCAGACCAGAAGTACGCGACGTTCTGCTCTCTGGTGGCGACGGTCTGCTGATCAACGACCGCATCCTGGAATATATCATCAGCAGCCTGCGTGACATCCCGCACGTGGAAATTATCCGTATCGGTACGCGTGCACCGGTTGTATTCCCGCAGCGCATCACAGAAAACCTGTGCAATATCTTGAAAAAGTATCATCCAGTGTGGCTCAATACACACTTCAACCATCCAAAAGAAATTACGCCAGAAGCGAAGCAAGCATGCGAAATGCTGGCAAACGCTGGTGTGCCGCTCGGAAACCAGGCTGTTATTTTGGCTGGTATCAACGATTGCGCGAATACAATGAAAAAGCTCGTGCAGGATTTGGTCAAAATTCGTGTACGTCCATACTACATTTACCAATGCGACCTGTCTGAGGGGATCGGCCACTTCCGCGCTCCAGTCAGCAAAGGGATCGAAATCATGGAACACCTGCGCGGTCATACTTCTGGCTATGCAGTACCGACTTTCGTTGTCGATGCTCCACACGGCGGCGGAAAAATTCCGGTCAGCCCGAACTACATCATTTCCCAAGCGTCGGATAAAGTGGTTCTGCGCAACTTCGAGGGTGTTATCACCTCGTATCCAGAGCCGAAGCATTATCATGAGCATGATGAAGAAAACTGCGAATACTGTAAAGCAGCAAAAGGTAAAGCAGTCGGTATCGCAGCTCTCATGCAGGACGAAGCAGACAATCTGGAGCCTACCGATCTGCCGCGCAACAAGCGGATCAAGGCAACCAAGGTCAAATCCTTGGCAGACGTTCGTTTGGAGCAAAAATCGAAAAAGGAACAGACAGATACCGCTTCAAAAGAAGTATCTGGAAAATAACACTGGGAAGCAGCTGCCATGCATATGGTGGCTGTTTTTTTGTGCGCCACGAAAAGTCATGACATAGCCCGGCCGCGATCGGGGTATTTTTGTCTGAATTTTTCCAACTCTCGATTGAGGATGGTTGATCAGAGTTTTGTGTGATAATATCAAGTTACGATAAAAGTGAGCGATCGTTCAGTTTTGTTTCATTTTTCAAATAAATAGGTTTTACAGACTGAATAGTCATTCATTTTCGTCCTCGATTCTGATAAGATAACTACTAAAGACAACTCGCAATGAGGGGGAGAAGAAAGATGTTGGCACTAATTAATCTCATTGCTTTTTTCCTGGTTCTGGCTTACGGGCTGTATTTGGCAGGACATGTTGTGTACAGCCGGTACTTGTTCATCAAGCTGGGGAAAAAGCCGGATGTGAAGGATGACTTTGGCGCACGTATCAATTTGATGCTGGACAACGTCATCTTCCACAAAAAGCTGTTAAAAGACAAAAAGAGCGGCGTTATGCACGTCGTCATGTTTTATGGCTTTATCCTTTTGCAGTTTGGTGCAATCGAGCTGATCATCAAAGGACTCTCAAAAGGCTTTGAGCTTCCATTTGGCAGCGCTCACAAATATTTCAGTGTCATGCAGGAAATCACGACATTTTTAATTCTTGCCGCAGTTGGCTATGCGTTTTACCGCCGCTATATTGAAAAGCTGGGGCGTCTGAAGCGGGGATTCAAGTCAGGAATTGTCCTTTTACTCATCTCCTCCCTGATGGCGACTGTTCTTCTCTCTCTCGCTTTTGAGCAAATCTGGCTTGGTCATGAAGCTTCTGGTTTTGCACCGATTTCTTCTCTATTTGCGATGCTGTTCGCAGCGCTCGGAGTAGGCACGTCAGCCGCTGTTGCTCTCTTTTACGTTTTCTGGTGGCTGCATTTGATTATTCTTTTGGGCTTCGCTGTTTATGTACCGCAATCCAAGCACGCTCACTTGCTGTTTGCTCCAGTCAACGTCTGGTTTAAAAAGCTCGATCCGCCAGGCAAGCTCTCCAGCATTAATTTTGAGGATGAGACGCAAGAGGTGTTTGGCGTTGGCAAGATCGAGGACTTTACGCAAACACAATTGATTGACCTGTACGCTTGTGTGGAGTGCGGTCGTTGCACGAATATGTGCCCGGCTTCTGGAACAGGAAAGATGCTTTCCCCGATGGATTTGATCACGAAAATGCGCGATCATCTGACAGAAAAAGGAGCAGCAGTTACCTCGCGTACGCCGTGGATGCCAAGCTTTGCTTTTGCACAAACAACAGCGAACCAGATCGCTTTCCAATCCTCTGAGGTAGCAGCGACTGCCGAGGGTGCGACTGCAACGATTTATGATAAAAACTTGATCGGGGACGTCATCACCGAGCAGGAGCTGTGGGCTTGTACGACCTGTCGCAACTGTGAAGACCAATGCCCGGTTATGAATGAGCACGTAGACAAAATTATCGACATGCGCCGTTATCTGGTCATGACAGAAGGCAGCATGCCGCAAGAAGCACAGCGTGCTTTGAACAATATCGAGCGCCAAGGCAATCCATGGGGAATTAACCGCAAAGACCGTACGAAATGGATTGAAGGCTTGAACGGTCAATATGAAGTACCGACGGTCAAGCAAGCAGAAGAATTCGAGTATTTGTTCTGGGTCGGCTCCATGGGCTCTTTTGACCTGCGCAGTCAAAAAATCTCCCAAGCCTTCGTCAAATTGATGCACGAAGCAGGTGTCAAATTTGCCATTCTCGGCAACGAGGAAAAGAACTCCGGCGATACAGCACGACGTATCGGAAACGAATTCTTGTTCCAGCAGCTGGCGCAAGAGAATATCGCTCTGTTCGAGGGCTACGAGGTTAAAAAGATCGTGACATGTGACCCGCACGCGTACAATACGTTCAAAAACGAGTATCCGGAATTCGGGCTAACTGCTGAGGTATATCATCACTCTGAGCTGCTGGCGCAGTGGGTAAAGGAAGGCCGTCTGAAGCCGAACAAGGAAGTGAAGGAGCGCATTACGTATCATGACTCCTGCTATCTCGGACGCTACAACGAAATTTACGACAAGCCACGTGTAATTCTGGAAGCAATTCCTGGGGTAGAGGTCGTGGAAATGAAGCGCAGCGGCTGTGACAGCATGTGCTGTGGTGCCGGTGGCGGACTTATGTGGATGGAGGAGCATGAGGGCTCTCGTGTCAACGTGACGCGAACTGAGCAGGCTCTGGAGGTCAATCCGACAGCGATAGCGAGTGCGTGCCCATACTGCTTGACGATGATGAATGACGGAATCAAAACCAAAGAGCAGGAAGATCACGTGAAAACACGTGACGTGGCAGAAATTTTGGCTGACGCGATTTAATCGTGTATGTATGCTCAATCCCTACCGTTTTCGCAAAGGTAGGGATTTTTCTTTTCTTTGACCAAAAAAGTGTAAGAAATGCGGTGCTGCTGGATCAAAAGGAATGGAGGGGAGTGAGAGGGCTGGAACTGGCACAAAATCAGTTGGACAAAACGAAGGAAGCGCTATTTGAAGAAGTGATGCAGGCCTATCTGAAAAAGGTTTTACGGCTCGTCTATCTGATCGTCAAAGACCGGAGCAGCGCAGAAGATATTACACAGGAAGTGTTCCTGAAAGCATACAAAGGCTTGGGCAGCTTTCGCGAGGAGAGCTCGATGCAGACCTGGATTTACCGAATTGCTGTGAATGAAGCGAAGAAGCATCTGCGTTCTTGGTCTTTTCGCAATTTATTTTATAAACCGGAAGTGGATGCAGGAATCGTAGAGGGCATCGAGTCGGCTGTGATTAAGTCGGATCATCGCATTCGTTTCGCGCGAATTGTGATGGAATTGCCGAGCAGTTATCGGCAGCTTATTATTCTTCACTACTACGAAGAGCTGTCCGCTGAAGAAGTAGCAGACATTATGGGCATTTCGACAGGTGCGGTATACACCAAGCTACATCGCGCTCGTCAAAAACTGAAGGAACAGCTGGAGAAGGAGGGAGCATGGTGAAGCTGGAGAAAATGCTGGAGGAATTTAAAGAAACAGCGGACCAAACGCTGCTGCGTGACATACAAGATACGACGAAGCTGGAGCAGCGAATTCGCCAGAAAATGAATACCAGTCGCAACAAGAAACGTCCCTATCTCGCCTACACGGTATGCGCGGCTGTTGCCATTGTCATGGTATTTGTTGGGGTTGCTCCTTTTTTCAAACAAAACGAAGCAGTCGGTGGTGGTGGCCAGGCAACCTCCGTCCCACCTGTTGCTATTCCATCTGACGAAGCGATTATGCAAAGAGTACAGGAGTTGAAAAGCGTGCTGCACATTGATCTGCCGCAGGACCGAGTAACAGAGCTGCTCTCGACACCAGACCATGTAGCAAGTGAAAACGGTGGGAGCGGGGATGATGGAGCAGATGAATATTGGGAGTACTCTCTTTTCCGCAAAATGGGTTATGTGTCATCACCGAAATCTATGATTATGATTGACGAGGAAGGATTGCTAAATAGGGACACAGGCATTTCAGTAAATATTGGCTGGGAGAACAAAAAGCTCCTTTGGTATTCGTTGATTTATCCCCAGGGAAAAGAGCTTTATTTATACAAAATGAACAGCAACGGAACTGTCTCGGAAAGCAAAATATCGGAATCTCAACCCACACCGTCGATACTCGATCTGTCGCCAGAAGAAGAGGAGCTATATTTCAGCTACTTGGATAAGAAAAAAGACGAGATTTTACGCGATATGACGATAGAACAAATCCTGAAAATGTATATACGAGCGCAGCAAGACGGGGACCTCGAGATGCAATACGCCTTGCACATCCAGGATGAGGAATACGAGAAGCCGACTCTGGAACAATTTTTAAGCGACGTGAAAAAAGATCCGATCGGTGCAGAAAACACCATGAGACATGTGCAAATGCTCCGGGAGCAGACGGATACTCTGGAGTACCAGTGGACTGATAAAACGGAAGGTATCGTCTGGATCAAGTTCAAAGATAACCGTAAAAAATTAGGATACCGCATGATCCATAACAAGAAGCGCATCTGGAAAGTAAGCTGGATGCCGATCCAATAATACAAGCAGCCTGACAAGCAGGAAAAGTCAGGCTGTTCTTTTTTTCGTAATTCATTGACTAATTGGATGGAAGACGGCAAAATGTAGATATACAAAATGAGCGAACGCTCGATCAATTCAATTTTCGTTGATGAGCTATTCTGCAGCAGAATGGAGGGTCATTCGATGAAGACAGTGATTGTGGGGGCAGCACGTACCCCGTTCGGTAAGTTTGGAGGTTCATTGAAAGCTTTGTCTGCTGTAGATTTGGGAGCCGTAGTGATCAAGGAAGCTTTGGAGCGCTCCGGTGTTTCGGGTGCCCAGGTAGACGAGGTCATCATGGGCATGGTTGTACAGGCAGGAGCGGGTCAGGTACCGTCCCGTCAAGCCGCCAGAAAAGCGGGACTGCCCTGGGATGTAGCGAGCGAGACGATCAACAAGGTATGTGCCTCCGGTATGCGAGCCGTTACGATGGGAGATCAGATCATCCGTGCGGGTGATGGCGAGATTATTGTCGCAGGTGGCATGGAAAGCATGAGCAATGCGCCCTATGCCCTGCCAGACGCTCGTTACGGGATGCGGATGGGAGACGCGACAGTTCGTGATCTGATGATGTATGACGGGCTTACCTGTCCGTTTGATCAGGTGCCGATGGCAGTTCACGGAAGCAATGTCGCAGAAGAGTATGAAATCACTCGTGAGGCTCAGGATGAGTGGGCACTCCGCAGCCAGCAGCGTACGGCACTGGCAGCTGCCAGTGGGCGCTTTGACGAAGAGATTGTAGCAGTATCGATTCCCCAGCGAAAAGGCGAGCCAGTGCAGGTCACCAAAGACGAGGGACCGCGTCCGGATACAACAATGGCGGGACTTGCCAAGCTGCCGCCAGTTTATAAAAAGGACGGCACGATTACGGCGGGCAATGCTCCGGGAATTAATGATGGGGCAGCAGCGATGGTGTTGATGTCCGATGCCAAAGCAGAGGAGCTTGGCATCAAGCCCCTCGCAACAATCCTCGGACATGCACAGGTAGGGGCAGAAGCTCCTTATATTGCGACAACTCCAGGCCTGGCTATCAACAAGCTTTTGGAAAAGACGGGAATCTCCCTCGATGAAATTGACTTGTTTGAGGTCAATGAGGCGTTTGCAGCAGTGACGCTGACAAGCGGCAAAATCGTTGGATGGGATGATGAAAAAGTAAATGTAAACGGGGGAGCGATCGCGCTCGGTCACCCGATCGGCGCGAGTGGAGCGCGCATTATCATGCACCTCGCGTATGAGCTGAAAAGACGCGGTGGCGGTTTGGGCATCGCAGCGATATGCAGTGGAGCGGCACAGGGTGACGCTATCCTGATTAAAGTGGAGTAGGGAGGCCTTTTTCATGAACGTACAAACGATTATGGTCATCGGAGCGGGACAAATGGGCAGCGGTATCGCTCAAGTAGCAGCGCAGGCAGGCTTTCGGGTATATCTGAATGACATCCGACAAGAATTCGTCGAGCGCGGTCTGGCTACGATCACAGGCAATCTTTCACGCAACGTGGAAAAAGGCAAGCTCAGTGAAGAGGAAAAACAAGCGATTCTCTCTCGTCTCGTTTTGTCGACTGATTTGGCTGATGGCCAGTATGTAGATTTTGTAGTAGAGGCCGTTACCGAAAACATGGCTGTCAAAACACAAATTTTCACCAAGCTCGATGAAGTATGCCCACCGCATACTGTCCTGGCGAGCAACACCTCCTCGTTGCCTATTACTGAAATCGCGGCTGTAACCAAACGCCCTGAAAAGGTAATCGGAATGCACTTCATGAACCCGGTTCCGGTGATGAAGCTGGTCGAAATTATTCGAGGATTGCAAACAGCGGACGAGGTTTACCAGCTTACAGAGGATCTATCCAAGCAGATGGGCAAAGTCCCTGTCAGTGTGAACGACTTCCCGGGATTTGTCTCTAACCGCGTGCTGATGCCGATGATCAACGAAGCGATCTACTGTGTATACGAAGGCGTTGCAACTCCAGAGGCGATTGACGAAGTGATGAAGCTGGGGATGAATCATCCGATGGGACCGCTCAAGCTCGCTGATTTCATCGGTCTGGATACATGCCTCTACATCATGGAGGTCTTGCACGAAGGATTTGCGGACTCCAAATACCGCCCATGTCCACTTCTGCGGAAATATGTGAAAGCGGGCTGGCTCGGTAAAAAATCCGGTCGAGGTTTCTACGTTTACAACTAACAGAGAAATTCGTATGGAAAGGTAGGACGGACATGGATTTTCGATTGAATGAAGAACAAGAAATGATGCGACGCATGGTGCGCGATTTTGCCCAAAAGGAGATAGCGCCCTTCGTCCCGGTCATGGAGGAAACGGATCAATTCCCGCGCCACATTATTAAGAAGATGGGTGAAATGGGGCTGATGGGAATCCCGATCGCCGAGGAATGGGGCGGAGCAGGGGCGGACTTTATCTCCTACATTTTGGCGATTCACGAAATATCCAAAGTGAGTGCAACTGTAGGTGTGATCTTGTCTGTGCACACTTCGGTAGGCACGAATCCGATTCTTTATTTCGGGACTGACGAGCAGAAGAAGAAATACATGCCAAAGCTGGCAGGTGGTGAATATCTCGGAGCGTTTGCTCTCACGGAGCCTCACGCTGGCTCGGATGCAAGCAGTATTCGGACGACTGCCGTCAGACAAGGTGATGAGTACATTCTCAACGGAAACAAGGTGTTTATCACGAATGGCGGCGAGGCAGATACGTATATCGCGTTTGCTGTAACCGATTCCACCAAAGGAACAAAAGGAATTTCTGCCTTTATCGTGGAAAAGGATACACCAGGATTTTCCGTTGGGAAAAAAGAAAAGAAAATGGGCCTGCACGGCTCCTATACAACAGAGCTGGTCTTCGACAATGCGCGTGTACCTGCCGCTAATCTGCTGGGCGATGAAGGAGAAGGCTTTTGCATCGCAATGGCTAATCTGGACTCAGGCCGAATCGGGATTGCCGCACAAGCATTAGGAATTGCCGAGGCAGCAGTGCAGTACGCCACGGAGTATGCAAAAGAGCGCAAGCAATTCGGTCAAGCAATTGGCAAACAGCAAGCAATCGGCTTCAAGCTTGCGGATATGGCAACAAAGGCGGAGGTAGCCCGCTTGTTGGTCTATCGTGCAGCATGGCTTAGAAGTCAAGGCATTTCTTGTGGGATGGAAGCATCCATGGCTAAGCGCTTTGCGACGGATACCGCGATGGAGCTGGCGACGGAAGCTGTGCAAATCTTTGGCGGCTATGGCTACACGAGGGAATACCCAGTTGAACGGTTGTTCCGCGATGCCAAGGTTACCCAAATATATGAAGGCACCAACGAAATTCAACGTATTGTGATCGCCAAGCATTTGCTTGCTGACTAATAGGAGCAAAGTCCGGCGGGGGCATTCCCGGACACGGACTTGCCGAACAGCACATGGGGGAGTGATAGATATGAATTTCCAATTGACTGAAGAACATGACATGATGCGAAAAATGATCCGCGACTTTGCTGAGACCCAAGTGGCTCCGACAGCTGCGGAACGTGATGAGGAAGAGCGTTTTGATCGTTCCATTTTCGAACAGATGGCAGAGCTTGGACTGACCGGTATTCCATGGCCGGAGGAGTATGGTGGGGCAGGCGCTGACTATTTGAGCTACGTCATTGCAGTGGAAGAACTCTCCCGTGTGGATTCCTCTATTGGCGTGACTTTGTCCGCACAGGTTTCATTGGCTAGCTGGCCAATCTACAAGTTTGGTACGGAGGAGCAAAAGCAAAAGTTCCTGCGTCCACTGGCAGAAGGAAAGAAAATGGGTGCTTACTGTTTGACGGAGCCAGGCTCTGGTTCGGATTCAGCGGGTATGCGCACAACTGCGGTACTTGATGGAGACCACTACGTATTGAACGGTAGCAAAATCTTCATTACCAACGCAGGCGAAGCTGAAATCTACATCGTTTTTGCTGTTACCAGTCCTGAGCTGAAGCACAAAGGAATCACAGCTTTTATCGTAGAAAAAGGCATGGATGGCTTTACGATGGGGAAAAAAGAAAAGAAACTGGGGATTCGCTCCTCGCCAACACTCGCAGTCAATTTTGACAACGTCCGCGTACCAGTAGAAAACATGCTGGGCGAAGAAGGCCAAGGCTTCAAAATTGCGATGATGACCTTGGATGGAGGACGAAACGGAATCGCAGCGCAAGCATTGGGAATTGCTCAGGGAGCATTCGAGCATGCGCGTGATTATGCCAAAGAACGCAAACAGTTTGGCAAACCAATCGCTGCACTGCAGGCTATCCAGTTTAAGCTGGCGGATATGGCGACGAAAATCGAGGCGTCGCGCCTGCTTACGTACCAAGCAGCTTGGTTGGAAGATCAAGGCTTGCCATATGGAAAAGCTTCTGCGATGTCCAAAGTTTTCGCAGGGGATACGGCGATGGAAGTCACAACCGAGGCTGTGCAAGTATTCGGTGGCTACGGCTACACGCGTGAATATCCGGTGGAACGCTTCATGCGTGATGCAAAAATCACCCAAATCTATGAAGGAACCAACGAAATTCAGCGTGTCGTAATTAGCAATTACTTGCTGAAAGAATAGAATCGCCATGATTTAAAATGCGGAAGTAAACATTTTCTTGGCGGTAAACGGTTTTTCTGTGTGTAGGAACGGGAAAAGAAAGGTTTGGCATTAGGCTCTTACTCGCGTATAATGGTTGCGAAACGATACAGAGTAGAGTGTTTGCGCCTTTCTTTTCCATAAGGTGTCTGACCAAACGCTCAGTCGGTTGGAAAGGTGGATTTGTTGTGTCCGAAAAAAGAAAAACCATACCGTCCCTAGTAAAGGACCCGAAGCTGATTGAAAAACGGCGGGAACAGATTATTGAGGCTGCTGTTCATCTCTTTATTCATAAAGGCTTCCATAAAACAACGACGAGAGAGATTGCTCGGGCGTCTGGTTTTAGTATCGGGACTTTATACGAATATATCGAGTCAAAAGAAGATGTTCTCTATCTCGTATGCGATGCGATCCATGCGGAGATGGAAACTCGTTTGCGTGAAGCGATTAACTTTAACGGAACGGGCCTGAAAATTTTAAAGCTCGCACTGAAGAGCCTCATTCGTGTGATGGACCAGATGAGCGACCGCGTATTGCTCATTTATCAAGAGTCCAAATCACTTCCAAAAGAAACGCTTCGCTATGTGCTGGGGCGTGAGGAAGAAATTTCGCAAATTTTTGTGGAGATCCTGCATCGCGGGATTGCCGACGGATCACTGCGCATTGATGAAAAGCATGTCAAGCTGATGGCTGACAATATCATGGTGCTGGGTGAGATGTGGGTATTCCGCCGGTGGGCGCTGCACAAGCACTATTCATTGGAGGAGTACACCGAGAAGCAGATTACACTGTTGCTTCGTGAAATCAGTGTCTCCGAATGAATAGAAAACGTTTAAGGTGGCCTCGATAGAGGTTTTCTTAACTGCTATTCTAAAAAGATTCTCGGGGAGAGTGGAACGATGGAAACCGAAGTGTATCGTCCGCAAAACAAGGTTCGTTTTGTGACCGCAGCCAGCTTGTATGACGGTCATGACGCCTCGATCAATATTATGCGTCGCATTTTGCAATCATCTGGAGTGGAAGTGATCCATTTGGGTCATAACCGCTCTGTTGACGACATCGTGACGGCCGCCATACAAGAGGATGTGCAAGGAATTGCCATCAGCTCGTATCAGGGTGGTCATGTGGAGTATTTTAAGTACATTATTGATCTGTTGCGCGAGCGAGGAGCTGAGCACATCCGCGTATTTGGTGGCGGAGGCGGTGTCATCGTTCCACGCGAGATTCGAGAACTAGAGGAATACGGAGTCTGTAAAATCTATTCACCTGATGATGGCAGACACCTAGGTCTGCAAGGCATGATAAATGATATGATTCAGAGGTCTGACTTCCCTACGGTCAGGCAGCTTGGCGCCGAGGTCGCAGGGCTGCAAGAGCAAAATCACCAGGCGATAGCCCGGCTTATTTCCGTTGCGGAGTATGCAGTTGATCAGGCAGAATGGGC
This sequence comes from uncultured Brevibacillus sp., assembly GCF_947502445.1. Lineage (GTDB taxonomy): Bacteria > Bacillota > Bacilli > Brevibacillales > Brevibacillaceae > Brevibacillus. The sequence continues at coordinate 64,485 of NZ_CANMZW010000023.1, read as the reverse complement.
CGAGCCGCTCAAAAACAAACTGAGTGAACCAGAAGCCACTATCCCTGTACTCGGGATCACAGGTACGGGTGGTGCAGGAAAAAGCTCGCTTACCGATGAGCTGGTTCGCCGTTTTGTTCGCACATATGCAGATAAGACGGTCGCGATTTTGTCTGTCGACCCGTCCAAGCAAAAATCTGGTGGGGCATTGCTTGGCGATCGAATCCGCATGAATGCCAATACCACACCGCGCGTCTATATGCGCAGTTTAGCTACACGCAAATCCGGGATGGAGCTGTCCGCAGCAGTAAAGGACGCAATCCGGGTAGCACGTGCGGCTCATTTTGATCTGATTATTGTAGAGACGAGCGGGATCGGTCAGGGAGATGCGCAAGTAACGGAAGTGTGCGATGTCTCCATGTACGTGATGACCAGCGAATTCGGTGCCCCTTCTCAGCTTGAAAAAATCGACATGCTCGACTTTGCCGATTTGATTGCGATTAACAAGTTTGAACGCAAAGGCTCGGAGGATGCTCTGCGGGAGGTACGCAAGCAGTATCGCCGCAATCATCAGCTGTTTGAGCTTCCAGACGAAAAGGTGCCTGTATACGGCACGATTGCCAGCCAGTTCAACGATCCTGGAACAAATGTCTTATTCGCAGCATTGATGCATCGAATCGTCGAGAAAACCGGTGTGGAATGGTCTGTTGACGCTCTGGATACGACCCCTGTAAAAATTCATAAAACTTCATTGATTCCGACAGAAAGAATCAATTATTTGCAAGAGATAGCCAATACAGTGCGCAACTATCGTCAATACGCAGAAGAACAGTCTGCCATTGCACGCAAGCTGTTCCAGCTGCATGGAGCAAAAGAAACGCTGCTTGCTTCGGGAGATTCTGCTACAGATGAATTGGTAGGCGTACTTGAAAAGCAGATCACTTTATTCGAAGAAAAGCTCCATCCAGAATGCAAGCGTATTCTCGAAAACTGGCCAAAGCTAAAAGCAGCATACAAGCAAGATCAGTTCGTCACCAAAATCCGCGACAAGGAAATCGTCACCAAGCTGTTCAGCGAGTCGCTGTCAGGTACACGTATATCCAAAGTGGCTATTCCTGACTATCAGGACTGGGGCGAGCTGCTGAAATGGTCGTTAACAGAAAATGTGCCAGGGGAGTTTCCTTATACAGCAGGTGTCTTTCCGTTCAAACGGGAAGGAGAGGACCCGAAGCGGCAGTTTGCTGGTGAGGGCACTCCAGAGCGGACGAATCGACGCTTTCATTTCCTGTCGCAAAATGACGAGGCGAAGCGACTCAGTACAGCCTTTGACTCGGTTACCCTTTACGGGGAAGACCCGGATTATCGCCCGGACATTTATGGGAAGATCGGTACGAGTGGCGTAAGCATTTGTACATTGGATGACATGAAAAAGCTGTATGCAGGCTTTGACCTGTGCGCACCGAGCACTTCTGTATCCATGACGATCAACGGACCGGCTCCGATGATATTGGCGATGTTCATGAATACGGCGATTGAGCAGCAAATCGAGGCATTTGTCCAACGCGAGGGGCGTCAGCCTACTGAGGAAGAGAGTGCAAAAATTAAAGCGTATACGCTCTCGACTGTTCGTGGAACGGTGCAAGCCGACATCCTCAAGGAAGATCAGGGACAAAATACGTGCATTTTCTCCACCGAGTTTGCCTTGCGCATGATGGGGGATATCCAGCAGTATTTCATCGACAACAAAGTGCGCAACTACTATTCGGTCTCGATCTCTGGCTACCACATTGCAGAGGCGGGAGCCAATCCGATCACGCAGCTGGCATTTACGCTTTCCAACGGCTTTACGTACGTGGAGTATTATTTGAGCCGTGGCATGCACATCGATGATTTTGCGCCGAATCTGTCCTTCTTCTTCTCCAATGGACTCGATCCTGAGTACACAGTCATTGGTCGGGTAGCTCGTCGTATTTGGGCAACCGTGATGAAAAATCGATACGGCGGCAATGATCGCAGTCAAAAGCTGAAATACCACATCCAGACCTCCGGGCGTTCTCTGCATGCACAGGAGATGGATTTCAACGATATCAGAACGACGCTGCAAGCTCTGGTAGCGATTTACGACAACTGCAACTCACTTCATACCAATGCGTATGATGAAGCGATCACGACCCCGACAGAGAACTCTGTGCGTCGCGCGATGGCGATACAGATGATCATCAACAAAGAGATGGGGCTCGCGAAAAATGAAAATCCACTGCAAGGTGCATTTATCACCGATGAGCTGACTGATCTGGTTGAAGAGGCAGTCATGCAGGAGTTTGAGCGCATCAGCTCACGTGGTGGCGTGCTGGGTGCGATGGAGACACAATACCAGCGCGGCAAAATCCAGGATGAGTCTATGTATTATGAGATGAAAAAACATACAGGTGAGCTGCCGATTATCGGCGTGAACACCTTTATTAATCCAAACGCTTCTGAGGACGATTACGAGATCGAGCTGGCTCGTGCGACAGAAGACGAAAAGGAGCAGCAGATACTCAATCTTCGTGCGTTCCAGGAGAGCAACCGTGACAAGGCACAGGCAGCCTTGCGCAAGCTGCAGGAAGTGGCGATGGCAGGCGGCAACGTCTTTGCGGAGCTGATGGAGACGGTGAAGGTAGCGTCTCTGGGACAGATTAGTGCAGCTTTGTACGAAGTAGGCGGACAATACCGCAGAAATATGTAACAAAACGGTCATGACCACAAGTGGTCACAGCCACTTTAATGAAAAAGAATCCCTCGGTGCTATGCCGAGGGATTGTTTGCTGACGAGCAGTTTAGTTGTTGGTGTGTTGCTTTTTTACTTGCTCCGTATATTCTCGTGATTTGCCACGGGGAACGCTTAAATTTTTCCAGGAAGTGTCTTTTATCTGCTTTCCGACATACACGATTTGACCGACATGGTAGGAATAATGGGAGACCTGGCGCTGAATTGCTTTTAGCACCGTATGGGGTTCGCTTCGAATCATCACGGTCTTCATCAGATCATCAGGCCCGAGGGAAGACAAAGCTGTAAACAGAGTGGTCCAGCCCTTTTCCCAGGCAGAGAGCAGCTCTTCCTTGCTTTGGTAGCCGCCTTCGAACTCCAGGTCACGATTGCGGTCAGTCTTTTCTCCATCACTGTTTAAAAAATCTGTCCATCTCGCAATCATGTTTCCGCTTAGGTGCCTGGCGATGACCGCGATGCTGTTCGACTCGCTGGAAGGCGATTGATGAAGCTCTTCAAGTGAGAGCTGATCCATTGTTCTTTCGGCCAACTTTTTTACTTCGTGAAATTTGTCGATTGTACATGAAAGATATTCTTGTGCTAGATCCACTGGCATTCTCCCCTTTCCTGTATACATAAAGATGATACAAGGAATGGGGAAAAACGGGAAGAGAATGGGTGTCGATAATAAATGGAACGCCCCTGTTTGAAAGCCTTGCATTTTCGTCTAAAATAAGGAATACTGTATGATAGCCTTCGTATGTTGTACAATCGAAGAATCCGCTATTATTCCTGATTTACCTATACAAAACCTGCGTCTCTTGATTGTGGCGAGGACTGTATTGAAGCCAATAGTTTTCTAATGGAAAGGACGTGCCCTGAGTGAGTCAATTGTTTGCTCATATTGATTCCGAGAAACTGAGTGAGATGGCATTGGTTGACATTGCGTATGAAATCTTGCGTGAAACCAATCGTACCTACAACTTCCGCGAGCTGATGGATGAACTGGTTACCCTGCGTAAGATGACAAACGAACAACTCATGGCTATCATCGCTCAAGTATACACAGAAATTAATATTGATGGTCGTTTCGTTTGTCTTGGTGACAATGTCTGGGGCTTGAAGCGCTGGTACCCGACTGATACCGTTGAGGAAACACAAGAAGGCGGCGGAACCAAGAAGAAGAAAGTGGTTCTGGATGACGACTTCGATGACTACGATGCTGAAGATGAGGGCGTTGAAGAATTCGAAGAAGACGATGTTGTCATTTTTGAAGATGACGATGATTTCGTTGATGAGGACGCTGAGATCGAGGAAGAAGAGATTGATGGCGAGATCGACGAAGAAGAGATAGAAGAAGAGGAAGAAATGTTTGAAGACGAAGAGATTGAAGATGAGGATTCGGCTGACGACGTAGATGAGGAAGAAGAGAAATTATAAGTCCTTGACTTCCGCTTGAGGGACAGATAAAATACTCCTTGGGCTTCACATGAAGAAGTTTAAATAAGGGAAACTATAAAACAAAAGTGCCCCTACCCCATGTCTGCACGGGATAGGACTCGCTTTTGTTTTTCTTTTTTTGGGAGCCGTCTTTATTCGTTTTTTATCGTGTAGAAATTTATAAGCGTAACGCTTATGAATTCCGGAGCTCATGGAAACTTTCCGCAAAACGCGGTCGCTCCTCCTGGAGTAGGCCACGATCAAGGTTTTTTCACTACAACTAAAGGGTTAGGGAAAGAGGGGACGTTAACGATGACGAAGTATATTTTTGTGACAGGCGGGGTCGTATCCTCGTTAGGAAAAGGAATTACAGCGGCTTCTCTGGGCCGACTCCTGAAGAATCGGGGACTGAAGGTAACCATCCAGAAATTTGACCCATACATCAACGTTGACCCGGGTACGATGAGCCCGTATCAGCACGGGGAAGTATTCGTTACGGATGACGGTGCGGAAACAGATCTGGATTTGGGCCACTACGAGCGTTTCATTGATATCAATCTGAGTGCAAACTCCAACGTAACGAGTGGTAAAATTTACTCCACAGTCATTGCGAAAGAGCGTCGTGGTGACTATTTGGGCGGAACGGTTCAAGTTATTCCTCATATTACCAACGAGATTAAGGACCGAGTATTCCGCGCTGGCCGCGAAACGGGAGCAGATGTAGTTATTACAGAGATTGGCGGAACTGTTGGCGATATCGAGAGCTTGCCAGTACTCGAAGCAATCCGTCAAATCAAGAGCGACATCGGCCGTGAGAACGTTATGTACATTCACGTGACCCTGGTTCCCTACATCAAGGCTGCAGGCGAAATGAAAACAAAGCCGACTCAGCACAGCGTGAAGGAATTGCGCAGCCTGGGTATCCAACCAACCGTCATCGTTACACGTACAGAACAACCTATGACGCAAGAGATGAAAGACAAGCTTGCTCTGTTCTGTGACATCGACAAAAACGCTGTTATTGAGTGTGTGGATGCAGAGACGCTTTATGATGTTCCCCTTCAATTGCAAGCACAAGGCTTGGACGATTACGTATGCCGCCATCTCGGCATGACCTGCCAAGAAGCAGATATGACCGAATGGAAAGCACTCGTTAGCAAGATCAAAAACTTGTCCAAAACAACAACTATCGCAATCGTTGGTAAGTATGTAGAGCTGCATGACGCTTATTTGTCCGTTGCAGAAGCACTGTACCATGCTGGATATGCCAATGATTCTAACGTAGAAATCAAATGGGTAAGCGCAGAAGAAGTAACGCCTGAAAACGTAGGCGAACTGCTCGGCGATGTAAACGGAATTCTCGTGCCAGGTGGCTTCGGTGATCGCGGTATCGAGGGCAAAATCATCGCTACGCGTTATGCTCGTGAAAATAAAGTACCTTTCTTCGGTATTTGCCTGGGTATGCAAATTGCTGTTATCGAATACGCTCGCCACGTTGCAGGAATGGACGGAGCAAACAGCTCCGAAATCAATCCAGGCACACCGTTCCCGGTTATCGATCTGTTGCCTGAGCAAAAGGAAATCGAGGACAAGGGCGGAACCATGCGTCTTGGCGTTGGTCCTTCCAAAGTGGAAGAAGGCAGCCTGACTGCACAAGCTTATGGCAGCACATTAGTATATGAGCGTCATCGTCATCGTTATGAAGTGAACAACGAGTACCGTGAACAATTGGTGGAACAAGGACTTCGCATCGCGGGTACCACACCAGATGGACGTTTGGTAGAAATCGTGGAGGTTCCAAATCACCCTTGGTTCCTGGCTACACAGTTCCACCCAGAATTTACTTCTCGTCCAAACCGTCCACAACCGTTGTTCCGTGATTTTGTAAAAGCTTCCCTGAACCTGAACAAATAAATGGCACCAGAAAAAATGCACCAGCGACCGAGCGTCGTTGGTGCGTTTTTTCTGTTACCTAGTGAAAAAGGGGAGCGAGCCAAGCCACCCAATACGCTGCTGGAACAAGCAGGATTTGCGCCAATATCGTGCCGAAAAAGCGTGAGATCATCAGCCAAAGGTACATATTGCGTATGGATTCATGTGTAGCTTGTCCCTGCATGGCTTTTTCGGTTAAAAGAGCCACCTGGGGGTCTACCAGAATGGTCATGAAAATGGTAGCGAATCCGTTGATCATCCCAGACGACATCAATACCGTTGCTTTGTAGTCCGGCACCAGAAGAATGGCATAGAGGCTTGCGAGCACGCTGCTTGTGTAAACGGCTGTTCCCAGTGCATTGAGAAGCAGAAGCCGTTTCGGGATTCCCTGAATACGAAAGCGTGAGATAAACTGCAGGTTAGGAATACGGACATGATGGCGAACGCGCCTGATACTATCTACCGTCACAGCTGTGCGCAGCATTTGCGGAATCGACCCAGCAAGCTCTAGATGCGAAATCAATCGCTTTGAGAGCTGAACAAAGGTCGGAAACAGAAAAATAGCCGCCAATGTACCCAGAGAGGACGCAGCGATGATCAAGTGGAGCTTCATACTTGGATCTGTATGAGAGATAGCCGCCTGGTCCATCAAGCCGCCAGTGAATGGTCCTTGAATCAGGTTGGAGGTTCGCGATATCAAGAGGACAATCCCGACAAGTGACAAGGCAACGGCCAATCTGCCTGTCAAAACTCCTGCAAAACGGATTCCGTAGGACAGGGTCTCTGTTGTGTGAATAACGAATGTTAACAAACAGATCAGCCATAAAGCATCCATGAGAGAAATTAACACTCCTCGCTCAAGCTGAAAAATGGTATTCCTATTATACAGGAAGTGATTGAAGTGGGAAAATTTCAACGTGATCCGGCAGGAGTTTCCTGATTTTAGGCGAACCCTAATGATTTAAGGAAAAGGCTTTCGTCAGGGGGGAATCGAAGTGTTGGACAAACATGATAAAAAAGTACTGGTTGTTGACGATCAGTATGGAATCCGTATTTTGCTGTATGAGGTACTGGGTAAGGAAGGCTACAAGACGTTTCAGGCAGCAAATGGGAAAATGGCGCTGGAGATCGTGGAAAAGGAATCGCCAGATCTGGTCATTCTCGACATGAAGATCCCTGGCATGGATGGCATCGAAATTTTAAAGCATATCAAGAAAATCAATCAGGATATCAAAGTAATCATGATGACAGCCTACGGAGAGCTGGACATGATTAAAGAAGCAACACAGCTTGGCGCTTTGACGCATTTTACCAAACCGTTCGATATAGACGAACTGCGGATGGCCGTTCATCAGCAGCTGGCTTGCTAGTCTTTTATGCCTCGCTTGTATGGGTACAAGCGTACCTGTTAACATGCTGGTGACTGTGGTATAATAAGCCACATGACTGAAGTCTGCTAGAGGAGGATTTACAATAATGCCACTGGTACCTATGACCGCTTTTACCGAAGACGTCAGATTGCATAAATACGCCGTCGGTCAATTTAACCTGAACAATCTGGAGTTTACTCAAGCGATTGCGGAAGCAGCGATGGAAGAAAAATCGCCTGTAATCTTTGGTGTTTCTGAAGGCGCGCTTAAATACATGGGATTGGATTATACCGTAGCTATTGCCAAAGTGGCAGCGGAACGCGCAGGAGTTCCAGTAGCGTTGCATCTTGATCATGGTAGCAACTTTGACATGGTTATGAAATGCATCCGCGCAGGATTCTCTTCTGTTATGTTTGACGGTTCCCACCATTCATTTGAAGATAACCTTCGCCTAACCAAGCAGGTTGTTGAGGCTGCGCATGCAGTTGGCGTTTCTGTTGAAGGTGAACTCGGTACCATCGGTGGGGTAGAAGACGACCTGTCCGTTGACGAGGAAGATGCTACCCTGGCAAATCCTGAGGAAGCGATTCGCTTCTGGGAAGAAACAAAAGTAGACTATGTAGCAATCGCTGTGGGAACAGCACACGGTATGTACAAAGGGGTTCCAAAAATCCGCTTTGACATCATCGAAAAAGTGGCAAGCAACATTGGTGCGCCAATCGTGCTGCACGGTGGTTCCGGCGTTCCCGACGAAGCGATCGTAAAATCGATTAGCCTGGGCGTAGGAAAAATCAATGTAAACACAGAAAGTCAAGTCGCATGCACCGAAGCGGTACGCAAAGTATTGGCTGCCAAACCGAATGAGATCGACCCACGCAAATACCTGGGTCCTGCTCGCGATGCGATCAAGGAAGTAGTTAAAGGCAAAATGCGTCTATTCGGCAGTAGCAACCGCGCGTAACCAAGGAGGCCTATCATGCGTTTTTTGATTGATACAGCAAATGTTGAAGAAATTCGCGAAATTCACGAGTGGGGCGTTCTTGCGGGCGTTACTACAAACCCTTCTCTGGTAGCAAAAGAAGGCCGTGATTTTGTCGAGGCATTGAAAGAAATTATTGATATCGTCGATGGCCCGATCAGTGCTGAGGTAATTAGCGTTGATGCAAAGGGCATGATAGAAGAGGGAGAGAAGCTAGCTTCTCTGTCCAAAAACATCGTAATCAAGCTGCCGATGACTGCTGAAGGACTGAAAGCAGCGAAATACTTTTCCAAGCGTAAAATCAAAACCAATGTAACCCTGGTATTCTCTGCAAATCAGGCGTTGCTGGCTGCACGTGCAGGCGCAAGCTTCGTGTCTCCGTTCTTGGGTCGTTTGGACGACATTGGACAAGACGGTATGCAACTGATCGAGGATATCGCAGAGATCTTCTCTGTACACGGGATTGAAACCGAAATTATCGCAGCGTCCGTTCGCCATCCTGTCCACGTGACAGAAGCAGCTCGCCGCGGTTCACATTACGCGACGATCCCAGCAAAAGTATTCAAGCAACTGATTGCTCACCCGCTAACTGATAGCGGCCTGGAAAAATTCCTAGCTGACTGGGCAAGCATGCAAAAATAATAGGACACCTATTGAAAGTCCGAGCACCTTTTCCATTGGGGAAGGTGCTTCTTTCCCGATTACGCCTGAGGAGAGCAAAGCATGGATAAGCTGATCATCACTGGTGGGAAACCGCTCGCGGGGACGGTAACCATCAGCGGAGCAAAAAACAGCGCTGTCGCACTGATTCCAGCCGCGTTGCTGGCAGATGGACCCGTTGTCATCGAAAATCTGCCCCGTATTCAGGATGTCGATATTTATCATGAGCTCCTGCAAGAAATGGGAGCTGATGTGCTGTTCGAAGAAGATTGGATGGAAATAGACGGACGCATGATGCGACTGATGCTGATGCCGAATGGTCGGATCAAAAAGCTTCGAGCCTCCTATTATCTTTGGGGCGCGCTTTTGGCCAAATTCGGAGAAGCGCAGGTCGGATTGCCAGGCGGCTGTGATTTAGGGCCTCGTCCTGTCGATTTGCATATCAAAGGCTTTGAGATGATGGGCGCTGAGGTGGAAAACAAGAATGGTGTGATGACCATCCGCGCTAAAAATGGACGTCTGCAAGGCGCACGTATTTATCTCGATCTGGTAAGTGTCGGAGCTACGATCAATATCATGCTCGCTGCTGCCAAAGCAGAGGGTGTGACTATTATTGAAAACGCTGCGCGTGAGCCGGAGATCGTTGATGTAGCTACTTTATTGAACAATATGGGAGCGAACATCAAAGGTGCTGGTACGGATATGATCCGTATTCAGGGTGTGGAAAGACTGCGCGGCTGCCGTCACACGATCATTCCTGACCGGATCGAGGCAGGAACGTATATGATTGCAGCAGCAGCGACCAACGGCAATGTGCTGGTGGAGAACGTCATTCCCAAGCACCTGGAGTCGCTTACTGCCAAGCTACGCGAAATCGGAGCGCAAGTCGTAGAGCTGGATGATTGTATTCAAGTAATCGGACAGGAAGGATATCGTTCTATCGACGTAAAGACGAGTCCGTATCCTGGTTTTCCAACCGATCTGCAGCAGCCGATCACAACTCTGTTGACCTTGGCAAAAGGTTCAAGCATTGTGACGGACAACATCTACAGCTCGCGTTTTCGCCATGTTGATGAGCTGCGACGCATGGGTGCAACCCTCAAGGTCGAGGGGCGCTCCGCAGTGATTGAGGGCGGAGTCAAGCTGAACGGCGCCAAGGTCGTAGCATCAGATTTGCGCGCAGGGGCAGCTTTGTTCATCGCTGGCTTAGCGACGAGCGGTACGACTGAGCTGGAAGGGCTGGATCATATTGATCGCGGCTATGAAAATTTAGTAGGAAAGCTACAAGCGTTGGGAGCAGATGTTCAACGGATAGGCTTGCAGCCTTCAGAAAACCACCAGCGTTAACCAACCACCAGGAGAGGAGTCTTCCAGAATGGAACGCAGTTTAACACTAGAATTGGTTAGGGTGACCGAGGCAGCGGCTTTGGCATCTGCCAGTTGGATGGGTCTAGGGAAAAAAGATGAGGCTGATGATGCAGCAACGACCGCCATGCGTAAAGAGTTTGAAAAAGTACCAATGGACGGAGTTGTTGTTATCGGTGAGGGTGAAATGGATGAGGCACCGATGCTCTACATTGGGGAGCGTTTGGGCCAAGGCGTAGCTCCTGCCGTGGATGTAGCCGTCGATCCTTTGGAAGGAACCAACATTCTCGCCAAAGGAACCTGGGGAGCCATCTCTGTTATTGCGATTGCTGACCGGGGAAATTTGTTGCATGCTCCTGATATGTATATGGAGAAAATTGCAGTAGGACCGCAAGCGGTGGGCAAAGTAGATATTAACGCCCCTATTCGGGATAATTTAAAAGCTGTCGCACAGGCACAAGGAAAAGACATAAGCGATTTGGTTGCGATCGTATTGGATCGGGATCGTCACCAAAAAATTATCCATGAAATTCGCGAAGCGGGTGCGCGCATCCGTTTGATTTCCGACGGAGACGTTGCAGCTGCAATCAACACCGCTTTTCCAAATACCGGTGTAGACATTATGTTCGGTTCTGGCGGAGCGCCTGAAGGTGTATTGGCTGCTGTAGCGCTAAAATGTCTGGGCGGCGAAATCCAGGGAAAACTGTTGCCACAAAATGATGAAGAGATCGCACGCTGTGTGAAAATGGGGTTAACGAATCCGCATCAGGTTCTGTTCATGGACGATTTGGTAAAAGGCGACGACGCTATTTTTGCTGCTACAGGTGTAACTGACGGTGAATTGTTAAAAGGCGTTCGCTTCCAAGGAATGCGAGCAACGACAAACTCCGTGGTTATGCGGGCAAAAACGGGTACGGTACGATTCATTGAGGGGAACCACCGTTTGGAACGCAGAACGACTTTGTAGATCGAGTGATGCTCGTAAGGTCTAGCTCCTTAGAAGCGTTAAAGTAAATAAAGAGTGGTGGATGTATGTTACTTTCTGAACTAGAAGAAAAGAAACTGACCGATCTCTACAAGCTGGCAAAGGAATACCACATTCCTTACTACTCGCAGCTGAAGAAAAAAGAACTGATTTTCGCAATTCTTCGCGCGAGAGCTGAACGAGACGGTCTGATGTTTATGGAGGGAGTTTTGGAAATCCTGCCAGAAGGCTATGGATTTCTACGCCCGATCAACTATCTCCCGAGCTCGGAGGATATCTACATCTCCCAATCGCAGATTCGTCGCTTCGATCTGCGAATGGGGGATGTGGTGTCGGGTAAAGCCCGTCCGCCAAAGGAAAACGAACGTTATTTCGGCCTTTTGCAAGTAGAAGCAGTTAACGGAGAAGACCCTGAAACAGCTGCAGAGCGTCTTCATTTCCCCGCTTTGACACCGCTGTATCCTCAAACCAAGCTTGTGTTGGAAACAGCTCCTGACCGAGTTTCTACCCGCCTGATGGATCTCCTGGCTCCTGTTGGACTTGGACAACGCGGATTAATCGTTGCTCCGCCAAAAGCGGGGAAAACGATGCTACTTAAAGAGATTGCCAACAGTATTACGGAGAGTCGCCCTGATATTCATTTGTTTGTGCTGCTCATTGATGAGCGCCCAGAAGAAGTTACGGATATGCAGCGCTCAGTCAAGGGTGAGGTAGTTGCCTCTACGTTTGATGAGCTGCCGGAGAACCATATCAAAGTAGCTGAGCTTGTTTTGGAGCGAGCGAAGCGTCTGGTTGAGCACAAAAAAGACGTAGTAATTCTGCTCGATTCGATTACTCGTTTGGCACGCGCGTACAACCTGGTGATTCCACCAAGTGGACGTACGTTATCCGGAGGGATTGACCCAGCGGCCTTCCATCGTCCGAAACGGTTCTTTGGCTCAGCGCGTAACATTGAAGAGGGCGGCAGCCTGACGATCCTGGCAACTGCTTTGGTAGAGACAGGCTCGCGCATGGACGACGTGATTTATGAAGAATTCAAAGGTACGGGAAACATGGAGCTCCATTTGGATCGCAAGCTGGCAGAACGTCGCATTTTCCCGGCGATCGACATTCGTCGCTCTGGAACACGCCGCGAAGAGCTGCTGCTCACCAAAGAAGAGCTGGATAAGCTGTGGATGATCCGTAAAAATATGAACGAAACAAACGAGTTTGTGGATTCATTTATTAAAAAGCTGGCAGATACCAAGACAAACGACGAATTTTTACAAACCCTGGAATCCAAGCAAGGACGAGGGAAAACAGCAAATACGACGGCGAGTTCTTCATGACTCTCCGTCATTTTTTTTTGCCTAAAGGCATACCGTTAGGAAGGAGTGGCTGAAAAAAGGAGGAGTGTTTCAGTGGAGTACATGCAAGTAACTGCTCCGGTAACGAGCCAGGAGGAAGCAAAAACGGCCGTTGTGGAGCAGGCTTTGTTCCAAGCCTTTAATCCGTATGCGAGCCTGGCCCGGCCGAATACGTCGCCAAAAGGAAACGTGATGATGTACGCAGTTCGCCAGGGGGACACTCTCTCAGGAATCGCCCAAAGGTATGGGCTGACTTTAAGAAAACTAGTAGAATCCAACAAGATAAATAACCCTCATCTTCTCGCTGTAGGGATGAAGCTCGTTATCAGTCAAGACGAAGTCACTCATATGGTGAAAAGAGGAGAGACACTAAACTACGTCTCGCAGCGTTATGGTGTCAGCAGAGAGCTTTTGATTGAGCGCAATCCACTGCTTAATTGGCTGTCGGACAACCTGTATATAGGACAGGTACTCTACATCCCTATCGCGGGCACGAAGCAGATGCAGACAGAAGAGCTTGCCAAAAGACGGAATATGACGCAAGCAGCCAGCAGGCAGGTAGTGGGCAGGGTCAGAGGCGGGATGGAGTGGCCGGTCAAAGAGGCGACAATTACGAGTGGATTTGGTGTTCGCTGGGGAAGGGCACATAAAGGAGTAGACCTGTGGAATCAAGCAGAATCACAAACACCGATCTATGCTGCAAAGGCAGGAACGGTCTTGGAGGCGGGGGCAAACCGCTCTGGCTATGGGCGTATGGTCGTGTTGGATCATGGAGACGGTCTTCAGACTTTTTATGCGCATATGCGCAGTATAACGGTAGCACCTGGGCAAATGGTGGATGCGGGAGACATGCTCGGCTATATGGGACAGACAGGAGACTCTACGGGCTATCATCTGCACTTTGAAGTGAGGCAGGATGATGTGCCGATTAACCCGCTTCCATACCTCGGCAGGTAACCCTTCACAATTTACATTGCTTTTTCAATGCGATACAATGGGCAAAGCAAAGAAGCGAGGCGATTTCCCTATGTATTTAGTATACGCAGATGAAAAAGGCAATGTTTACGACCACCCCGGTTTATTCGCTGTGGCGCGTAACGGAGATATATTGACAGAAGTACTGGAAGAAGAATTGATCCCACTTCCAGAAGGAGCTACACTGGTCAGTTTGCCAGATACAGTTCCGATTGGAATGAACCCGGAGACCGGTGAAATGGTCAAGCTGGATGGCTGTACGGCTGTAGGAGCGCTCGTGCCGCAGGGGATTACACGCCTGCTGCTGCCAGGCTACGTAAAAAGCAACAAGGATAGCAAGCTGCCTCTGTTTGGTTATTCCGCTGTTGTTTGGAAAGACGATCGCTTTTGGGTTGCTGGTCGTGCGAGTGATGATATTTATAAATGGGACCCGCTGAACTTTCCGATGGATGAGCTGCGTCAGCGAGTGGAAAAGACATTGGAGCTGTTCCCGCAAAACCGGATTTTAAACCACTTGTCCCATTGTGCTTTGGAATACGAGTGTCTGACAGCCTCCAATAACTTTTTCAACCGCTGGGAAGGCAGCTTGCCTGTTTCCTATACCTGTAACGCGGGTTGCTATGGATGTATTTCCGAGCAGCCGGAGGACAGTGGCTTCCCTTCACCGCAAACCCGGATGAACTTCAAACCGACAGAGGACGAGCTCGTTGAGGTCATGCTCCACCATTTGCAAACACCAGAGAGCATCATCAGCTTTGGCCAAGGCTGTGAAGGCGAGCCTTCGACGATGGCTTCTATCATCGTTCCGGCAATGCGACGTGTTCGTGAGACAACCGACATGGGCTTCATTAACATTAATACGAATGCGGGTCTGACTGACCACATCAAAGGGATTGTAGACGCAGGTCTGGACCTGATGCGCGTGAGTATCATCAGTGCCATTGACGAGCATTACAACGCTTATTACCGTCCTCGCAACTACACGCTGGAAAATGTTGCGCGCTCGGCGGAGTATGCGGCTTCCAAAGGCGTATACACCTCGATCAACTACCTCTGCTTCCCGGGAGTATTTGACCGTGAAGAAGAGATGGAGGCCATGATTAATTTCATTCGTCGGACAGGAATCAAGCTGATCCAGATGCGCAATCTGAACATCGACCCGGAAAGCTACCTGTCCATGATTCCAAAAGCGCAAGGTGAGGTTTTCGGAATGAAGCAGGCGATTGAAATTTATCAGGAAGAATTGCCAGATGTGGTAATCGGTTCGTTTACGCATATTCCGCCAGAGGAGCTTCAGCGCAGGAAAAACATGGCCTGATCGGTCAAGCTGTTGCATTTCGGCTGTCAGCGTGCTACTATCTGATATGTGTTGATATAACTCTGTTTCGGCAAACGATTCAGGGCGGAAAGAGGTGTAGATGAGATGAAACAAGGTATTCATCCTAAGTACAACGTAGTAACTGTTACATGTGCATGCGGTAACGAATTCGAATCCGGTTCCGTGAAACAAGCGTTGAAAGTGGAGATCTGCTCCAACTGCCATCCTTTTTTCACAGGAAAACAAAAATTCGTTGACGCTGGCGGACGTGTAGACCGTTTCAAACGCAAATACAATCTTTCCTAATTGGAAAGGATTGGAGCAACCAGGTAGAGCGATCTACCTGGTTTTGTTTTTGTCTGGCCATATGTATCCGGACGGTGTATTTGTCAAAAAATATCTTCCCGTCCTTCGTGATGTACCTCTACAATATATTCATAAACCGTGGGAGATGCCTAAAGAATTGCAGGAGCAGGCAAAGTGTGTTATTAGCCTAGACGATCCTGTACCGTGTGTCGATCATGCAGAAATAAGATAAAATACCACTTCTGGGCAAAGGGAGATAGAAACGTGGCACAATTATATTTTCGATACGGGGCGATGAATGCTTCGAAATCCATTCAGCTACTGACGGTTGCGCACAATTACGAGCAGTCGGGAAAAAAGGTCATGGTGTTTACTCCAGCGATGGATGATCGCTTCGGTGTAGGCAAAGTGGCTTCGCGCGTAGGGATTAGCCGGGAAGCGATTCCGATTAGTGAAGAAACGGACCTGTACGAAATCGTAGCAGCCGAAGCAGTCAAGCCAGATTGCGTGTTAGTAGATGAAGCGCAGTTTATTGGCAAGCATCACGTTGAGCAGCTCGTTTTGATTGTCGATCGCTTAGGCATACCCGTCATTGTTTACGGTCTCTTGAAAAACTTTAAAAATGAGCTCTTCCCGGGAAGTGCAGCGCTGCTCTGTGAGGCGGATAAGGTAGAAGAAATCAAGACCGTCTGTGTGTACTGCAATAAAAAGGCGACTCATATTTTAAAATTCAAAAATGGACAACCGGTATATACTGGAGAAACGATTGAAATCGCTGGAAATGATACATACAGTAGCGTTTGTCGCCAGCACTACTATCGTCCGCCGCTCAATAGCTAACGCATTTTGAATCACGTTCTGGATAGAAGCTACCTCCGTTTTATATGTGCATGAGGCCGTCATGGGATGCGCAGACTAAAGCAAAACAGGAGGTGGCTTTTTCATGCGTAAAGCGTCGGTTTGGAAAAGCGGGCTGGCAGTTGTGGGCGTACTTGTTCTTTCGTCTGTCCTGACTGCTGGGTGTGGTCGCAGCATGACCCAGGAGAAAAGCTATAATACACAAAGAGTAGAGGGCCAGCGTCCAGAGGCGATAGCTGGAGAGGGTAGCGGAGATACTCTCCATCGCCCGGCACCACATACACAGGATCGAGACGCCTTGATGGGACGCAATCAAAACCCGAATATGATCATTGGCCAATCGAACGTGCGGAATTCCCAAATCGATATGAACAATATGGAAATGATGGCCAAATCGGTTCCGGGTGTGGAGGGTGCTCGTATCACCTTAAACGGTGCAAATGCATATGTTACTCTTGATCTCGTGCACAACATTACTGCTGGCCAGGCACGGACGGTTGAACAAGAGGTCATTGCCGCCCTGAAGCAGAAAATACCACGGTATGATTTTCACGTAACCTCTAATGAAGGATTCCATCGATAACCTTTTTGCAAAAGGGAAGCGTGTAGAAGGGCTCGGGAATCCCGGGCCTGTTTTTGTATGCCCAGTAAAATAATGCGCTTTGACTTATTTCTACTTTCCTCCTATAATTTATCTGTTATGATTGTTTTTTTAGTCATTCTTTGTTATGGGGTGAAATACAATGTTTACACGCTTGTCTGCTGTTGAAGAGCGTTTTGAAGAGGTAACCAATCTCCTATGTGACCCCGACGTCATTAGTGATACAAAGCGCTTGCGCGAGCTGTCCAAAGAACAGTCATCGTTGGAAGAAACCGTAACAACATACCGTGAATATAAATCAGTTGTAAGTCAGATGGATGATGCAAAAGCCATGCAGGAAGAAAAGCTCGATGATGAAATGCGTGAAATGGTTAAGCTGGAAATCAGCGAATTGACTGCACGCAAGGAGCAATTGGAAGAGCGCTTGAAAATCTTGCTGCTTCCAAAAGACCCTAACGACGACAAAAACGTGATCGTGGAAGTGCGCGGTGCGGCAGGCGGTGAGGAGGCAGCCTTGTTTGCAGCTGTTCTTTTCCGTATGTATACACGTTTTGCAGAGCGTAATGGCTTCAAAATCGAGGTGCTGGAAGCAAGTCCTACCGATATCGGCGGCTACAAGGAGATCGTTTTCTCCCTCAGTGGTCGCGGTGCTTACAGCAAAATGAAATTCGAGAGCGGTGCCCATCGTGTGCAACGTATCCCGGCGACTGAATCTGGCGGACGTATTCATACGTCTACAGCAACCGTACTGGTTCTGCCAGAAGCGGAAGACGTGGAAGTGGAAGTACATGAAAAAGACATCCGCATCGACACCTTCTGTTCCAGTGGAGCAGGTGGACAAAGCGTTAACACCACCAAGTCGGCGGTGCGTGTGACGCATATTCCTACAGGCATCATGGTTTCCTGTCAGGATGAGAAATCCCAGCACTCGAATAAAGACAAGGCGCTGCGCGTATTGCGTGCACGTCTGTATGACTTTTACATGCAGCAGCAAAATGCGGAAGCAGATGCTACGCGGAAAAGCCTGGTTGGTACTGGCGACCGCAGCGAGCGCATCCGTACCTACAACTATCCGCAAAGCCGTGTAACCGACCACCGCATCGGTTTGACACTGCACCGTCTGGAATCCGTTCTGGAAGGCGAGCTGGATGAAGTGATCGATAACCTCATCATGCATGAACAAACGGAGCTTTTGAAAAGCCATGCACACTCCGCTTGATTGGTCTGATGTCAAAACGATTCGAGAAGCCCAAATGCGGGCTTCTTCGTTTTTGCGGGAGCACGGTGCAAAGGATCCTCTATTCGAAGCGGAGCTGTTGATCAGGCATTGCCTGGACCTGGACCGTACGCGGTTTTTGATCTCACAAATGGAGCCTATTTCGCGCGATGTGATCGAGCGATTGGCTATGCTTTGCCAGCGGCGTGCGCAGTCTGAACCACTTCAGTACATGTTTGGTTCCCAGGAGTTTTATGGGCGTGAGTTCCATGTCCGTCCTGGCGTGCTGATTCCTCGTCCGGAGACAGAAATTTTGATCGAGCAGGTTCTCAGGCTGGCAGACAAGCTGTGGCAAGCAGACGAAAAGCTGTCAGTCGCTGATATCGGTACCGGCAGTGGTGCGATTTGTATTACCATTGCTAGCGAGCGTACGCACTGGAATGTAACGACGGTGGACCTCTCACCGGAAGCGACCGCCATTGCGAAGGAAAATGCAGAAAGACTAGGCGCTACAGTCCGCTTTTTGCAGGGGGATTTGGTAGAGCCACTCCTGCTGGCTGGTGAGCAAGTCGATATTCTGATTTCCAATCCGCCGTATATTCCGAGTCGTGATGTGGATGAGCTGGATGAAGAGGTACGCGTCCATGAGCCGCGGATGGCTTTGGATGGAGGCGCGGACGGACTTGTTTTCTATCGGCGCTTGTGTGAGGCCTTGCCCCGGATACTGGGGCCGAAAGCAATTGTTGCTTTTGAGGTAGGGATTCACCAGGCAAGCGATGTAGCAGATTTGATGACAGGCTCAGGTGTTATTGAAACCGTGAGCATCGTCAATGATTTGGCTGGAATTGAGCGGGTTGTTCTTGGTGTAAGACGGTAGAGGCATAGTCCTCTCGCCGTCTTTTTGCTGAAATTGCGTGAATATTCGTTAGTCGACGTTTGAATCCCGAAGCTTCTGTCCATACTGATCCTAAGAAGAGAAAAGAGACTCGGAAGATCAGTAGAGAGGGAGACGGAAAGATATGAAACGGACGCTACTTTTAGGTTTTACGTTGATCGTGCTTATGATGAGCTGGGAGGGACAGCTTACTTCGGCTAATGTTTTGGATAATGGGCCGATCCCTCAGGAATCAATTCGGTTGCGCATCATTGCCAACAGTGACTCGGTTCAGGATCAATGGTTGAAGCGTGAAGTACGGGATGCACTCATTGCTCAGATGGAAACATGGGCTGACGATATCAAGTTTTTTGAGGAAGCGCAGGAGGTCGTTGAGGCTAATTTGCCCGTATTGCAGGAAGTGGTAGACAAAACCATACGTGAACGTGGTTTTTCCTATACAGCTGTGGTAGATTTCGGCCAAGTGCCTTTTCCGACCAAATTGTACGGCTCTTATGTGTATCCTGCTGGAAACTATGAGGCCCTGCGCGTACAAATCGGGGAAGCAAAAGGACAAAACTGGTGGTGCGTACTATTCCCGCCTCTCTGCTTTATCGATATGTCCAACGGCGATGCAGTTGCCGCAGCAGCGGAAGTGAGCAAGGAGCAGACGGAAGACGCAGACAGCTTGTCAGAGGGCAATGCTGTTTCGCAGACAACCTCCTCGATCAGCACTGTGGACAGCTCGCTTTCAGAATTGCAGCAGTGGCGCCAAGCTCGTTTGGAGCCAGAGCAACAGCAAACAAGCATTTCCGTGGAGAAGGTAGAGCCTGCACCAGCTCCTGAAGTACAGGTCAGATTTTATCTGTGGGAAAAGCTGGAGAGCTGGTTCTCATAAGGGATAGAAAAAAGTTAACGACACCGAGCAAATGTCAGGTGTCGTTTGTGCGTAGGCGTATAGTAGCTGTTTACTTCAGCAGTGCTGCAATTTCCGGTTTCAATAGATTTTGGAAGCGATGAGCAGGAATGGTAAAGGAAGGCATTCCTGCAGCATACGGCGCAATTTCGTATTGACTGAAATGGATGACCAGATTTCCTTTTTCAAACGAGAAGGATTGGTTGTCAGCGATGCTTTCAAACGAGTACACGTCAAATCCTTCCTTTGCATTCACTTCCTTAATTTGTTGTTTGATCAATTGATTTAAAATTGTGCGGTAGCTGTAGCCAGGCTGGAATAATTCACCTAAAGTCAGCTGCTTTGCTTTTGGTTGATTGGCAATGGTGTAGTAGGTTACATCCGTCATCCCATGTGCTCCGCCAGTATAAACATAGGTTTGAACCGAAAACGAAACGAGCTTGCCGGTGGATTGGACTTCATAAGAAATATCGAGGGCATATGGTCGCAAATCATAGCCGTATTTTTTAGCGTCTGCGGCATTTTCCTTTGCTCCCTGCTGGGTTTCTGCTATCGCATCCTGGGCTTGTTTGAGCAGAGCAGCATTCAGTTGTGTCTGGAATGCTTTATCCTCGAGACCGCTGATGACAGGAACATTTACTTTGATGGCATGTTCTTTCGTCTCTGACAAAATGGTTTTAGGAGTGATGACGACTCCTTGTACCTGTGGCTTTTGCACTTGGACAGCAGGAGCAACTGGTTTAGCTGGAGAAGTAGCGGCAGGAGCGGCAAATGCTGGAACCGCTACAGCTGTGAGCAGGACAGCAGTTCCGAGAAAGCTAGTAGCAGCGGATTTAAAGGATGACATATCGATTCACAATCCTTTCATGAGGACAGGTAGATTTATTTTCTAAGCTCATCTTACTACAGAGCTCAGAAAAAATAAGTTAAAAACAGGTAACAATCATGTTTTCCACGTACATGGGATAAAGTTATTCACAAGTTACCCACAGGCTGTTGAAAACTTTTACCTGCACAACTATACTAAAGGCACCAATTATTATGAAACGAGCTAGAGAAAGGATATTTTCACGATGGAAACAAATCAAATGACAAAAGTCTGGTCTGTGGATAACAATGTGGAAAATAGTGTGGAAAAACTCCGAAGTTGTACACAGATTGTGGATGCGGCGCATCTTCTGCGCGATGGTGAGGTCGTAGCCTTTCCTACTGAGACGGTCTATGGATTGGGAGCGAATGCATTATCCGACGATGCTGTGGAAAAAATATTTCTAGCAAAAGGCAGACCGAGCGATAATCCGCTGATTGTTCATATAGGTGCGATGGAGCAGCTGGCTACAGTAGCTGGGGAGATTCCGACAAAAGGTAAGCAGCTCATGGATGCTTTTTGGCCAGGTCCTTTGACGATCATCCTGCCAAAAACAGATCGGGTAGCATCCTTGGTGACGGCTGGTCTGGAGTCTGTCGGTGTACGCATGCCGGATCATCCGGTAGCACTTGCTATAATTGAGGAAGCTGGCGTACCGATTGCAGCACCCAGCGCCAATCGTTCTGGACGTCCAAGCCCTACGACTGCTGCCCATGTGCTCACTGATTTAGAAGGCAAAGTAGCAGGTGTTCTGGACGGAGGAGCTACAGGTGTGGGAGTGGAATCAACAGTGATCGATGTAACAGTCGACCCACCGATCATTTTGCGGCCAGGTGGAATTACCCGTGAACAGATGGAAGCGGTGATCGGAACGGTTGCGTTGGACCCGTCCTTCCAGGTGGGAGCTGTAGAAACCCCTCGTGCTCCTGGGATGAAATATACTCATTATGCTCCTGAAGGTGAGCTTTGGCTGGTAACGGGTGAAGCTGATCACGCGCGGAAAAAAATGACCGAAATGCTCCGCGATGCCAAACAGCATGGTCAAAAAACGGGTGTACTCGCTACGGAAGAATCGCTCTCTTTTTGGGAGCAGCAGCCAGAAGCTGATGTCGTCCTCTCGGTTGGCTCTCACGCTGATTTGGAAGAGGTAGCACAGCAGCTGTATGCTGTATTGCGTGATTTTGATGATCATCAGGTTCAATTCATTGTGGGAGAAACCTTCTCACGAGATGGGCTGGGCATGGCTGTAATGAATCGGCTAGAGAAGGCCGCAGGCGGTCGAATTCTATCCGTATAAAGCGTCTAAACTCCTCCTTGTCCGCATAAGGTGAAGAGACAAGGAGGGGGAGGCGGATTGGATCAGGTCTTGTTTCAATGGGGGCAATTTTTGACCTTGCTCATGATTGCCTTTGCCTTAAGTATGGATGCCTTTTCACTCGGGATCGGCGTAGGTATGGTTGGAATCCGCTTGAGGGAAATTTTGAAGGTAAGTATTACAATCGGGCTTTTCCACATCGCTATGCCGGTAATCGGGATTTTTGTTGGTGCGTATTTATCCGATTTGGTCGGGGATATAGCCGTTTTTATTGGCGGTGGGGTCCTGATGGCTATCGGCATGCATATGCTATGGAACGGTTTTATCCATGGAGATCAGCGCAGTGTCTTGAAAACAAAAGGATTCGGGCTGTTGCTCTTTGCATTCAGCGTCAGTCTGGATGCTCTTACCGTTGGGTTTTCATTTGGCTTAATCGAAGTAAACAGGGTTTTGGCAATCGCTCTTTTTGGTATTATGGGAGGAGCTATGTCATACTTTGGCCTATTGCTTGGAAAAAGCGTGGGAGGATGGCTGGGGGATTACAGCGAACTAGTAGGTGGGCTTATTTTGTTTTGTTTTGGGTTAAAATTTATCTTATAGGCGATCATAACGACTGCACAAAGCTGCTGGACACAAGGAGGGGCGTTTCGTGAAGCGCATATTGTTTGTTTGCACGGGGAATACGTGTCGTAGCCCGATGGCAGAGGCGATGTTTCGTGCAAAAACAGCAGGCCGAGGCTATGAAGTACGCTCGGCTGGAGTAGCGGCTTTTCCAGGACAAGAGGCTTCCTTGCACGCCAAGCAGGTATTGGATGAACGAGGAATCGAGCACGCACATACATCAAGCCGACTAGATGAAGGGCTAATTGAATGGTCGGATGTAATATTAACGATGACGAACAGTCACAAGCACGCGATACAAACCTTTTTTCCTTTGGCGCTGCCCAAGGTGTATACGCTTAGAGAGTTCGTTGGTGTAGAAGGGATAACCGATATTGCCGATCCGTTCGGGGGCGCACTTGAAGATTATCGGCTGTGTGCAGAGGAAATTGAGGAGTCGCTGGACAGGCTGTTTGCGATGCTGCAACACCCGCGTTTTCGTGAATTTGGAGCTGAATGAGGTGCTGGCAGAGAGCCAGGACCTTGTTTTATGTCGATAGCACGAACATTATTTTGGTTTGAAGTAAAAAATGTTCACTTTTTACTTGGCGCATTTTGATGTATAATGATTGAGATTATAAAACGAGCGAGGGATGACAGATGAAAGTGGCGATTGCTGCTGATCACGGTGGATATAAGCTAAAGGAAGAGATCAAGACGCTTCTGACTTCCATGAACATCCAAACGGAAGATTTCGGTTGTACTTGTGAGGAATCGGTAGACTATCCCGATTATGCTTTGCCAGTAGCTGAAAAAGTGGCGGCGGGCGAGTTTGATCGTGGAATTTTGGTATGTGGGACAGGCATCGGCATGTCGATTGCTGCCAACAAGGTCCCTGGTATCCGCTGTGCCTTGGTACACGACACGTTCTCTGCACGAGCAACCCGTGAGCATAACAATACAAATGTACTTGCTATGGGTGAGCGTGTCATTGGTCCTGGACTTGCACTCGATATCGTGAAAATTTGGTTGGAAACAGAATTTCAGGGTGGACGCCATGAACGCCGTGTGGACAAGATCACCCAGATTGAAGAGAAGCACGCGGGAGGGAAGTAAGTGGATCTGTCCACCATCGAAAATCAAGTGCATGAGATAGTCGCAGAAGTGGCTCGTCTTGCCAACATCAAGGCAGGACAAATCATGGTGATCGGATGCAGTACTAGCGAAGTTCTCGGAAATCATATTGGCAAAGCAGGCAGCAAAGACGTAGCGGCCGCGATTTATCGAGGGATTCGTACTGTGCAGGAGCCGCTTGGTTTTGCTGTTGCATTTCAATGTTGTGAACATTTGAACAGAGCGCTGGTGCTGGAGCGTGAGGTAATGGAGCGCAAAGGACTGGAAGAGGTTTCGGTTGTTCCGGTTCCTACAGCAGGTGGTTCCATGGCAGCTCATGCCTTTTTACAGATGACAGACCCCGTGGTAGTCGAGCATATCCAGGCTCATGCCGGAATTGACATCGGCGATACTTTTATCGGTATGCATTTGAAGCATGTCGCGGTACCTGTTCGCCCTACGCTGCGCAGCGTGGGAGAAGCGCATGTTACTGCTGCTTCTACAAGACCCAAGCTGATTGGTGGCGCCCGAGCGGTATACGAAGTTACACCCCCTACTGATAGCTGTACCTAAAAAGGGCTTTCAAATCAGTCAAAGCCCACATTCAAGGAGGAGAGATAAATCATGCTAGAATTTTTGCGTAAACAGGACCCGCAAGTATTGGAAGGCATTCAACTGGAACTCGGAAGACAGCGCGACAAGATTGAGCTGATTGCATCTGAAAACTTCGTTAGCCGTGCCGTTATGGAAGCAATGGGCACTGTACTGACTAATAAATACGCAGAAGGCTATCCTGGCCGTCGTTACTATGGCGGATGTGAATACGTAGACATCGTTGAGAACATCGCTCGCGATCGTGTAAAAGAGCTGTTTGGCGCTGAGCATGCAAACGTGCAACCACATTCTGGCGCACAAGCGAACATGGCTGTTTACTTCACCATACTGCAGCCAGGCGACACTGTACTCGGAATGAACCTGTCCCATGGTGGTCACTTGACTCACGGAAGCCCTGTTAACTTCTCCGGTACGCTGTACAACTTTGTAGAGTACGGAGTAGACCAAGAAACTCATCTGATCAACTATGACGATGTTCGTGCCAAAGCTTTGGAGCACAAGCCTAAGCTGATCGTAGCAGGTGCAAGTGCATACCCACGTGCGATCGATTTTGCCAAGTTCCGTGAAATCGCTGATGAAGTAGGCGCATATTTCATGGTAGATATGGCGCACATCGCTGGTCTGGTAGCAGCAGGAGTGCATCAAAATCCAGTCCCACATGCGCATTTCGTTACTTCCACTACACATAAAACACTGCGTGGTCCACGCGGCGGTTTGATCCTGTGCAAGGAAGAGTTTGCAAAAGCAATCGACAAATCCGTATTCCCTGGCGTACAGGGTGGACCATTGATGCACGTAATCGCGGCAAAAGCGGTTTCCTTTGGTGAAGCACTGCAAGCTGACTTCAAAGAATACGCAAATAATATCGTGAAAAATGCACGTGCGTTTGCAGAAGCTCTCAAAGCAGAAGGCTTGACTCTCGTATCTGATGGAACCGACAACCACCTCGTACTGGTTGATGTAAGCAAAATCGGTTTGACTGGTAAAGTAGCTGAGCATCTTCTGGATGAAGTCAGCATCACAACAAACAAAAATACTATTCCTTACGATACACAAAGCCCGTTTGTAACAAGCGGTGTTCGTATGGGTACCCCAGCTGTGACTAGCCGTGGCTTTGACGAAGAGGCGATGAAGGAAGTAGCAGCGATCATCGCACTCACTTTGAAAAATCCGGAAGACGCAGCGAAGCACGAAGAAGCACGTCAACGTGTGGCAGCTTTGTGCCAGCGCTTCCCCATGTACGAAGGCTTGAATATCTAATAGACGCTACTTCTAGCAGGCCCCATGGAGTTTTTCATGCGGGCCTGTCTTTTTATACAACAAAAGAATGAAGATTGGGCAAATTGACGGCGGCACACTCCTTCGCTATTATGAAAAAGATGCATTGATAGGGAAACGGAGGAGCTTAAATGAGCCGTGTATATGTGTTTGACCATCCACTAATTCAGCATAAAGTTACGTTTATCCGTGACAAGAATACGGGAACCAAGGAATTTCGTGAGCTGGTGGACGAGGTAACTACGCTGATGGGCTATGAAATCACGCGTGAAATGCCGCTCGAGGAAACAACAATCGAGACGCCAGTAGCTACTTGTAAATCGAATGTAATTGCTGGTAAAAAAGTAGGTCTGGTACCGATTCTGCGTGCAGGTCTTGGTATGGTAGACGGTCTGATGAAGCTGATTCCAGCTGCAAAGGTAGGACACGTAGGACTTTATCGTGATCCAGAGACATTGCAGCCAGTGGAATACTACGTCAAGCTGCCTTCCGATGTCGCTGAACGCGAGCTGATCGTAACAGATCCAATGCTGGCAACGGGTGGATCTGCTGTTGCTGCGCTTACTGCATTGAAAAAACGCGGTGCGAAAAACCTGAAGCTGATGTGTCTCATAGCAGCTCCAGAAGGAATCAAAATGGTGCAGGATGAGCATCCGGATGTTGATATTTACGTAGCCGCTATAGATGAATACTTAAATGACCATGGATACATCGTGCCTGGTTTGGGGGATGCGGGAGACCGCTTGTACGGCACGAAGTAGTTGGAGAGGGAAAAACCGATGAAAACATGTAAAGTAATGACGGTATTCGGCACACGCCCGGAAGCGATCAAGATGGCTCCGCTTGTGCACGAGCTAAACAAGCACAGCGAAGAGATCGAATCTATCGTTTGCGTGACCGCCCAGCATCGCCAAATGCTCGATCAGGTGCTGGAGATTTTTGAAATCAAGCCGGACATTGACTTGAACATTATGAAGGACAGACAAACACTCGTTGGTCTGACTAGCCGTGCGCTAGAAAGTCTGGATGCGGTAATGAAGGAAGTGAAGCCGGACATCGTTTTGGTTCACGGTGATACGTCTACGACCTTTGTAGCCAGTCTGGCTGCTTTTTACAACCAAGTGGCAATCGGGCACGTGGAAGCTGGCTTGCGTACGTGGGACAAGTACTCGCCGTTCCCGGAAGAGATGAATCGTCAATTGACTGGTGTCATGGCAGACTTGCATTTTTCACCAACAGAAAGCTCCGCAGACAATCTGCGCCGTGAAGCCAAGCCAGAGGAGCGCATCTACATTACTGGTAATACAGCGATTGATGCGCTGAAAACAACTGTGCGTGAAAATTACACGCATCCAGTGCTGGACCGTGTAGGTGATCACAAGCTGGTGCTGATGACTGCGCACCGCCGCGAGAATCTGGGTGAGCCGATGCGCCAAATTTTCCGTGCAGTTAGAAGACTCGTGGACGAGCATCCGGAAATCGCGGTTGTTTATCCTGTTCATTTGAATCCGGCTGTGCAGGAAGTAGCACAAGAACTGCTTGGTGGTCATGACCGCATCCAGCTGATTGATCCTTTGGATGCGACTGATTTCCACAACTTTGCACGCCGTGCTCATCTGATATTGACTGACTCTGGAGGGGTACAAGAAGAAGCTCCTTCCCTTGGCGTGCCAGTGCTGGTGCTTCGTGATACCACGGAACGTCCGGAAGGTATCGCGGCAGGGACCTTGAAGCTGGCAGGTACAGAGGAGGCAGAGGTGTACGCGATGGCAAAGGAACTCTTGACCAACCAGGAAGCCTACAATGCCATGGCGCATGCAGCCAATCCTTACGGCGATGGGGAAGCGTCCAGACGAATTGTCGAAGCGATCCTGCATCATTTCGGCATGCGTGCTGAGCGTCCAGAACCGTTTCGGGCTGGTCAATAATCAACCAGAATGATATAGCTCTAAATAAGCGTCATCAAGCTGTGAGAACCCAGCCGGTTTATTCAAGTAACCGGGTGGGTTTTCTTTTTTTGCCAGTTGTTATATAGTTGGTATGTTTTTCTAATTATGAATATAGCGATTACGCGAAACTATCACCCACTATGATGCGTCTATATTTTAGTTGTACCCATACATAACTTACAGACACAAGATTGGAAAATGGAGAGGAGTCACAATATGAGAGCGCGAAAAATAGTGACGCTGCTCACGGCTACGACAATGGCCTGGGGAGCTTTTGTTCCGTTTGCGCCGCTTGCGACAAATGTTGCACAGGCTAGAGCGGAAAGCAGCGCATTGCAAATGGTGTGGCAGACCCCGATTGGAGAGGGAACCACTTTACTCAAATACACGAAATCTTTTGCGGATAAGCCCATTACCGTAATGGTAACCAAGGTGGATCTGAACAATCAGTATGTAGAAGTGAAGCCTGTGTACGGGACGGCAGGTAAACTGACTGATCGCCAAACCGTAACCCAAATGGCGCGGGAAACGGGTGCAGTAGCTGCGATCAATGCTGACTTTTTCAATATGTCTAAACGCGGTGCGCCGTTTGGTATCGTTGTGAAGGACGAGCAGACGATCTCTTCGATGGGTTTGATCTCGTACTGGTACAGCTTGGGACTGAAGGGCGACAAGACAGCCTTTATTGACAAGTTCGGCTTTGGCGGAAAGGTGACGACAGGTAGCGGCGCGACTTATCCGCTGCAGGGTGTGAACAAGGAAGAATACAATCCGAGTGACGGCCGAAAAAGTCACCAGAACCAGCTGAATCTGTATACACCTGCTTTTGGTAAGACAAGCCTTGGGGCTATCACGGGCTACAAAGATGTTGTAGAGGTAGTAGTGGTTGACCATGTTGTCAAAGAAGTGCGCATGAACCAGCCGGGGGCACCTATCCCTTATAACGGATTCGTTCTGTGGGGGCATGGCGAGGCAGCTGCTTTTCTCAAGCAAAACCTCCCTGTTGGTGCCAGCGCAGTGGCCGAATACCAGACGACACCGCAGAACGTTGGTTTGACGCAGGCGGTTGGCGGGAACGTGCTGCTAGTGGACCAGGGAAAAGCATTGACCTCTTTTCAGGCAGATAAATCGATTACTTCGCTAACAGCGCGTACAGCTGTCGGGGTTTCTCAGGACGGCAAAACGCTCTACATGGTCACGATTGATGGAAGCAATGGGGTTTACCTCGATGAGCTGGCAAAAATTATGACGGAGCTGGGCTCGTATCGCGCAGTCAACTTTGATGGCGGTGGCTCAACGACGATGTCAACCAGATCACTGGGAGATACATATGCCACTTTGTCCAACAAACCAAGTGGCGGGTCAGAACGACGCGTTCCTACCGGTCTTGCCGTTTACAACACAGCACCGCCAGGAGAATTAAGAGGATTCCAAATTGATGTTCCATCCGATGTGCTGATCGGTCAAAGCATTCCGCTGACAGCTTCCAAAGGGTATGACACGCATTACCAGCCATATGCGATTAATGCCTCCAACGTCACCTGGGATGCCAGTCAGTCCGAGGCGGGGATTGTAAATGGACAGCATTTTACACCTGCCCGTTCGGGTCAAATTACACTGACAGCAAGACTCGGTAATGTGTCGCAAAATAAAGAGATTCATGTGATTTCTGGAAATGATGTCCAGCAGATCGTCGTATCGCCAAATCCTCTGACGATCGCACCGGGACAAGCCCTGAATCTTGATGTGAAAATCAAGACAAAGAAAGGCTCAGTCGTGCAAGCAACGCCTTTGAGCGTAAAAGCTAGCATCAATTCAGACATCGCTACGATAAACGACAAGCTCCAGCTTGTAGCAGGAAACGTACCTGGCAATGCTACCTTGACGATCACCTATGATGGTGTGTCTACCAACGTACCAATCGCGGTTGGACAGTTTGAAGAGCCATGGCTCACTTTTGACAACCTGACGGGCATGTACCATGCAGGAAATCCTACAAGCATCAGCTCCAGTGGTTCCTTTACGACCGTTACCGACCAAGTATTCAGAACGAAGAAAGCAGCCAAGCTGGTGTACAACTTCTCAGGAGCACCAAGCAGCGGAATGCGTTTTGCGTATGGCATCCTAGGCTCAAGCCCGGTTGCGATTCCAGGCAAGCCTCTGGGATTAGGCTTATGGGTGAATGGCGACAACAGTGGACATTGGCTAAGAGCAGAAGCGATTGATGCAAACGGCAAGAGCGTGTACGTCGATCTGGCAAAAGAAATCGACTGGACAGGCTGGAAGCAGGTCAAAGGATATTTCCCAAGCGGCGTAGCATATCCATTGCAATTGAAGAGTGTGTACGTCGTTGACCAGCCGAATGATGGCATCACGCAAGATAAAGGAACGCTGTATTTTGATGAATTCTCGCTTCTGCTGCCGAACCAGACGGGTCAGCCAAGCGATACACCTGTGGTGCCTGAGCTGCCTGGAAGCATCTCATTGGGTAAAGAGCTGGATTTGAACTATTCCATGGTCAATGCAGCAGCATTCCTGGAGAGCGCAACAGTGGAGATTGATTCGATTGTGACGCAGTCACTCCCTGGCTATGTACCGGCTGATTACTCCTTTACGATCAAGCCGGGCGATCTGAAGGCTGGTCAAGAAGACCAAATTTCAACATCGCCACTCCACTTGACGCTTGTGCCGAAGCAATGGATTGCAGGAAAAGGAATTGGGCTGCTGTTTGTAAATGAAGCCAATCAAACACTTGATCCACTTCTGGGTACTGTAAACGCACAGGGTCAGTGGTCATATGAAGTGAACAGCTATGGCAAATACGTACCATACTATTTGGACAACGCAGGTACAGGAGCAACGCCATTTGTCGATATTGAGAACCACCCTGCTAAAGCAGAAATCACCTACATGGCGGAAAAAGGGTACGTAAAAGGACTGACCGAAACGACCTTTGGCCCGAACGCATCTTTGACGAGAGCACAGTTTGTGACCTTGCTTGCTCGGACGTTTGAATGGGATCTCCCTGCTACACCTAAACTGAACTTCAAGGACAAGGTGCCTGCTTATGCGCAAGGAGCTGTGCAGGTTGCCGTCTCCAAGGGTCTGGTAAAAGGGTATGCAGATAAAACCTTCCGTCCGGATCAAACCGTGACACGTGCGGAAGCAGCCGTTATTCTGGACCGTCTTTTGAATAAAAAAGGAGCGGCCAAAACCGTTTCAGATAAGGGAACGTGGCCATCCTGGGCATCTGCGTCCATTACCAACATGGTCGGTCTTGGATTGATCGATCCGGTAAGTGGAAAATATCAGCCGAACAGTGCAACAAGTCGTGCCGTATGCGTAGTGGCGCTGTACCGGATCTTGCATCAAACGAAATAAAGAGCGATATGAAAAAAGACCAAGCTACCTGTAAAAGGGGGCTTGGTCTTTTTGCGTTCTGGAAGAAAAACTCTTTACGAAAATGAGTTAACCATTCTAAAATGTTAGTTAACAAATATATGTTAACTAAAGAGGTGATTTGGTTGTCATATTCGTATAATGAGCTTGCTGCCAAAAACAAGCAGTACCTCTGGCATCCTTTTACACAAATGAAGGATTACGTAGCAGAGGAGCCACTGATCATTACCAGAGGAGAAGGCATCAAGCTCTTTGATGTGAACGGACGAGCATATTACGACGGATTTTCGTCCGTGTGGCTCAATGTCCATGGTCACAATGTTTCAGAGCTCAACGAAGCCATTAGCGAACAACTAGGTCAGGTGGCGCATTCTACACTGCTGGGTATGGCCAACGTACCGTCCATTCTTCTGGCAGAACAGCTGGTGCGTATAGCCCCGCGAGGCTTAACAAAAGTATTTTATTCGGACAATGGAGCGACCGCGGTAGAAATCTCTTTGAAAATGGCGTTTCAGTATTGGCAAAATCGCGGAATAGCAGGCAAGCATTCTTTCATTACGATGAACAATGCCTACCATGGCGATACGATCGGCGCGACGAGTGTAGGTGCGATTCCGCTTTATCATCAGGTGTACAAGCCGCTGCTTTTTTCGCCTCATGTCATTCCGTATCCCTATCCGTACAGAGACGGCGGAGAGAGTGCGGCAGTGGAAAACACACTGGAGCATTTGGAGAGACTGCTATCCGAGCGAGGCCATGAGGTAGCAGCGATGATTGTTGAGCCAGTCGTGCAGGGAGCAGGTGGCATGATTATCATGCCGGATGGCTGCTTGAAGAAAATCGCTGCCCTCCTGCAAGCCTATGATGTGCTGCTAATCGCCGATGAAGTCGCAACAGGCTTTGGACGGACGGGAAAAATGTTTGCCTGCGAGCACGATGAGGTAGTGCCTGACATTATGGCGGTTGCCAAAGGGATTACGGGAGGCTATTTGCCTGTTGCGGCCACACTGGTGAAAGAGAAAATTTACAACGCGTTTTACGCTGACTATGAACAGCAAAAAACGTTTTTTCACGGACATTCGTTTACAGGCAATCCCTTGGGGTGTGCAGTAGCGCTGGCAAATTTGCGCTTGATGGAGGAGCGGGGACTGATTGCGGAGGTAGCAGCGAAAGCAGACGTTCTGCAGGGCATACTGTCTCCACTTGAAGACCAGCCTCATGTCGGTGAGATTCGCAGCAAAGGCTTAATGGCCGGGATTGAGCTTGTTCGTGATAAAGAGACCAAGGAGCCTTATTTATGGAAGGAGCGAATCGGGGTGCGAGTTTGCCAGCTGGCTAGAGAAAAGGGTCTTTTGACACGTCCTTTGGGGAATGTCATTGTCTTGATTCCGCCGCTAGTATCTACCAACGAGGAACTCAGTGAGATGGTCCAAATCCTTTCCGGAGCTATTTGGGAGGTAACCACCCAGAAAGTGGTGGAACAGCTATGAACAAGCATGAATTCTCCGGGCTGTTTATATCGGGGACAGATACGGGTGTAGGCAAAACAATGGTCACTGCTGGAATCGCCGCTGCTTTGCGAGACGACGGAGAGGACATCGGTGTATGGAAGCCAGTTCAGTCAGGGGCCTTGGCAAATGACCCGGATAGTGATGCTTTTCGCTTGAAGCAGCTGAGTGGCGTAGAGGACTCTTGCACCGAAATTGCACCGCTCGTTTTTCCCGCACCGTTGACACCGCTGCTTGCAGCAGAAGCAGCTGGCAAAAGCTTGACCATGGATGAGGTAGTAGACGCGGGGCGAACGCTCCAGAAGCGTCATTCGGCATTGCTGGTCGAAGGGGCAGGAGGTCTGGTTGTTCCGTTAACCTGTACGGAGATGATGGCGCATCTGGCGGCTCGTTTGAGACTGCCTCTGCTGTTGGTGGCGCGGGCTGGGCTGGGGACGATCAATCATACCCTTTTATCTATCTGGTACGCTCGTGAGCTTGGTATAGAAGTAGCAGGAGTCATTTTAAATGAAGCTACCCCGGAGGTAAGCGCGGATGAGAGCGTGAAAACGAACGCCCGCATGATTGAGCACTATGGACAGGTGCCGGTTTGGGGAACATTTCCGTGGATCGAAAAAAACCTCCACCGGCAGAAGCTTGTTTCCCTCGTTCGTGAGCGGATTGATCTGGAGGGGATTCGTAGTTGTATCAGAAGCCAAAAGAAAATGGGAGAGATGAGCAGATGACGCAAATGGTCGGCATAGAGTGGACGGATTACGCAAGCAAGGCTATAGAAAAGGCAGAATTGACGCAGGAAGAGGCATTGCTAGTGTTGCAGGCAGAAGATGATGAGCTGCTTTCTTTGATGAACGCTGCATTCCTCGTCAGAAAGCACTTTTTTGGGAACAAAGTAAAGCTAAACATGATTCTCAATGCAAAAAGCGGGCTCTGTCCAGAAGATTGCGGATACTGCTCTCAATCGATTGTTTCGACAGCTCCTGTTGCCAAATACACGATGCTCGATAAAGAAACGCTTTTGGCAGGTGCACGAGAAGCATTAAATCGAAGGGCGGGTACATATTGCATTGTAGCCTCAGGGCGCGGGCCTACCGAAAAGGAACTGAGCCAAGTAGAGGAAGCCGTAAAGGAGATTCGCGCCACGATGCCGCTCAAAATTTGCGCCTGTTTAGGAATTCTCAGCGACGATCAGGCGACTCGCTTAAAAGTGGCGGGAGTCCATCGCTACAACCACAATTTGAATACAAGCCGCAAGCATTACGAGGACATCACTACGACCCATACGTATGATCAGCGGGTAGATACCGTAGATACTGCCAAGAGAGCCGGCTTGTCTCCTTGCTCGGGGGTCATTATCGGCATGGGCGAAAGCGATGAAGAGATCGTGGAGATGGCATTTGCCTTGCGTGCGCTCGATGCCGATTCGATTCCGGTCAACTTTTTAAATGCGATTCCGGGAACCCGATTAGAGAATATGGGCCGTACACCAGCTCAAAAAGCTTTGCGCGTTCTCGCCTTGTTCCGATTCGTTTGCCC
The DNA here is from genome assembly GCF_947502445.1 of uncultured Brevibacillus sp. GTDB lineage: Bacteria > Bacillota > Bacilli > Brevibacillales > Brevibacillaceae > Brevibacillus. The sequence goes on along the minus strand of NZ_CANMZW010000023.1, from coordinate 30,438 downwards.
AGATAAAGAAATTCGTGTTGCTGGAGGACGGGAGATCAATCTGAGAAGCTTGCAGCCATTGTCCCTGTATGCGGCGAATTCGCTATTCGTAGGGGACTATTTGACGACCCCGGGACAAGAAATCACAACCGACCATCAAATGATTGAAGACCTCGGCTTTGAAATCGAGCTTTGTGCGCTGTAGGCGGGAGAGAGCATAATGGACAATCGATATCCATGGCTGGAAGAGGAATGGCTCCAAATGGAGCAAGAAGCAATGACCAGGAGCTTGCAGGCTGTGGAGTCTAGTGGCGATGAACAAGGGACATGGATCTGTATGGAGGGGCGCAGGCTACTGAATCTATCCTCCAACAACTATCTTGGGTTGGCACATGATCGGCGTATTGTGGACGCCGGAGCAAGAGCAGCGCATAAATGGGGGGCAGGCGGCACTGCCTCCCGACTGGTCAATGGGAACTACGCCCTGTATGAGGAGCTGGAGAAAGAGCTGGCTGTCTGGAAACAACGGGAGGGCGCACTGGTGTTTGCGAATGGCTACCAGGCCAATACAGGGGTGATCTCGGCGTTAGTCGGTCGAGGTGATATCGTATTTAGCGATCGCTGGAATCACGCCAGTATCGTAGACGGAATTATTCTCAGTCGTGCAAAGCATGTTCGCTACCGACACAATGATCTGGAGCATTTGGAGGAGCTGTTATCCCGTCACGGAGATGCAGGGCGAAAATGGATCATCACGGATAGCATCTTTTCCATGGATGGCGATACGGCACACATCGCAGAGCTGGTGGGCCTAAAAGAACGCTTTGGAGCCATGCTGATTGTGGATGAGGCACATGGAGGCGGAGTGCGTGCGGATGAGGGTCAGGGGCTTTGTCATGAAATGGGTGTTGCTGAAAATGTGGATGTGCTAATCGGAACCTTCAGCAAGGCATTTGGTGTCTATGGTGCATATGCTTGCGCCGATCAGGTAGTCATACGCTATTTGACCTCCAAAGCGCGCTCTCTCATCTATTCAACCGCGCTGCCTCCTGCTGTTATCGGTTCCGTCACAGAGGCGTTGTCGCTTGTCCGGACGGAGACGTGGAGACGGGACGCAGTCAAGAATAATGCCGTTTTGTTTCGGCACATGCTGCGCTCACGCGGTTTTTTGGTTGGAGATGGAGATACTCCGATCATACCACTGATGCTGGGAGCCAACGAGCTGACTTTGCAATATAGCAAGCTGCTCAGCGAACGAGGTATTTCAGCTGTAGCGATCCGCCCGCCCACAGTCCCGGCTGGCAGTGCGCGCATACGTTTTACAGTGATGGCAACGCACACTCATGCCGAGCTGGAATGGGCAGCGGACCAGCTGGCGGCCATACATGGCGAGCTCATGCCTAGCTTTGCCCCGAGCTGTATTGGGCAAACAAAGGAGGGGTGATATGGAGAGGACTGTACTATGGCTGCCTGGATGGGGCATGTCAGAGCAGTGCTGGAGTGCGATTCGTGCCCGGCTTCCTTTGTGTCGTCACATCGCTCCTGATTATTCGCGGGTGGAGGGCTCGGAGCATTTTTATGAAGCGGTCGAAAAAGCTGTTAGCGGTGTAGATGTTCGTTCTCTGCTTGTAGTTGGCTGGTCTTTGGGAGGGATGCTGGCTATACGGCTTGCTTTAGCGTATCCAGTAGCAGGACTCGTCCTTATTGGAAGCACCGCTCGCTTTGTCCGCACAAGAGAAGAACGGCAAAAAGGATGGAGTGAGGCCTTGCTACTGCGTATGAAGCAGTTGTTGCCGCAGGAGCGTGAGCGGGTCATGACGGATTTTGTGAAAAGGATGCTGACAGAAAAAGACCGGGAGTTAGCAGCTGGTTTGCCCGAACCTATTTTATCTGGTTCAGAGTGGAGTCTACAGTCATTAGTAGCCGGACTCGCGTATTTGTGCGAGGAGGATTGCCGTCCGCTACTTTCCACTCTGGCATGTCCTACGCTCGTGATTCATGGGACAGAGGACGTCATTTGTCCCCTGACAGCAGGGGAAGAGCTTGCTGCGCTCATACCGGGCGCTTCATTTTTGCCGATAGTCGGTTGTGGCCATGCTCCACCTGTTATCTACCCAGACGTGATTAGCGAAGCGATAAAAAGGATGGTGGGAATGGATGGGGAGTTCAGTCGTCAGCAGCCGTTTTAGTGCAAAGGCCGAATCCTATGAAAAGTACGCCTTGGTGCAAAAACAGATGGCCGCAGGCTTGCTTGCGATGATAAAGGAAGCGACTCGCCCGAGCAGCATCAGGCATATTCTTGAAATTGGCTGTGGAACAGGTGGCTTGACACATTTGGCACGCGCGCATTTTCATGAGGCAGGCTATGAGGCGCTGGATGTGGCGCCGGGTATGCTGCAAAAAGCACAGGAAAAAATGGACCAGCTTCATTTATCGTGCACATTTATTCAAGGTGATGCCGAAGAGTGGGTATGGAATCAGCCGGAAAAGTCCAAAGACCTGATCCTGTCCGGCGCATGCTTTCAATGGTTTGCGCAGCCGGAGCATACCCTAAGTGGGCTTTATCGATTGCTGCGACCGGACGGGTCTCTCTTTTTTTCGACATTTGGAAAGGCTACCTTTTGTGAGCTGCACGATTCGTTCGCACGGGCACATGCCAGTTTGGGAGAGGAGAGCGTCCGGCACGGTTTGCCCCTTTTGGAAGCTGGTCAATGGATTCAGATACTAGAGAATATCGGCTTTGAGGATATTCATGTAACGACCCAAAAGGTTATCCTGACATATCCATCGGTACGAGACTTTCTCTATTCGGTCAAAGCAATCGGTGCCAATACGAGCCGCGATCAGACGGCTGGGTTGGGGCGCAGGAAGCTGATGCTGAAGATGATGGAAAACTATGAGCAGCAATACGGAAGTGAGCAAGGTATACCCGTAACGTACGAAATCATGTACGTGCACGGGAAGCGCGGCTAGTAGGAAGGAACTAAACGAGCGAAAATACCATACCATTTAAATTTTACAGATAAGTTTCCAAAAGAAAGCGATTTCTTGCAGGAATTTGTAAAAAAAGAGGGAATCATATGAAAGTTGACTATCCTGTTCGTAAGGGGTGTAAAAGATGAGTCATAAAGAGATCGTTATTGTGAGTGCCGTGCGCACTGCGATAGGAAGCTTTCAAGGGACGCTAGCAGGTGTCAGTGCCACCAAGCTGGGGGCAGTCGTGCTGGAAGCGGCGCTTGAGCGTGCAGGTGTATCCAAGGATTCGGTAGATGAAGTGATCATGGGGAATGTTCTCTCTGCAGGTCTCGGTCAAAATCCTGCTCGTCAGGCTTCGATCCAAGCAGGTCTAGCGAATGAAGTGCCTTCCTTGACGATTAACAAGGTTTGCGGGTCCGGTCTCAAGGCTGTTCATCTGGCTGTTCAGGCGATTGCAAGCGGAGATGCCGACGTGGTACTCGCTGGGGGCATGGAAAGCATGAGCCAGGCGCCTTATTTGATGGAGGGAGCGCGCTCCGGTTATCGGATGGGCGATCAAAAGGTCGTAGATTCGATGATTCGCGACGGCTTGTGGTGCGCATTCAATGATTATCATATGGGAATCACCGCAGAAAACCTGTGTACAAAATACGAGATCGGACGCGAAGAGCAGGATGAGTTTGCCGCTTGGAGCCAAGAAAAAGCCCAGCAAGCACTCACCTCTGGACGCTTTGCAGATGAGATTGTACCCGTAGCGATCCCGCAGCGAAAAGGTGATCCTGTTCTTTTCACAGTAGATGAATTCCCGCGTGCAGGTGTGACAGCTGAGATGCTAGGCAAGCTAAAGCCGGCATTTAAAAAGGATGGAACAGTAACAGCAGGTAACGCATCAGGTATCAACGATGGTGCAGCTGCTCTATTGATCATGTCTCGTGAAAAAGCAGATGAGCTGGGTGTCAAGCCTCTCGCACGTATTGTTGCCAATGCAAGCGCGGGTGTCGATCCTAGCATTATGGGGTACGGCCCTGTTCCTGCGACACAAAAAGTCATGGAGAAAGCCGGACTGTCATTATCCGACATGGATTTGATCGAAGCGAATGAAGCATTTGCCGTCCAGTCTCTTTCTGTTGGAAAAGCACTTGGCATCGATCGGGAAAAGCTGAACGTTAACGGTGGAGCTATCGCTTTAGGTCATCCAATTGGGGCAAGTGGGGCAAGAATTTTGGTTACACTTGTTCACGAATTACAAAAACGCGATGGGGTAAAATATGGGTTAGCAACGCTGTGTATTGGCGGTGGTCAAGGCGTTGCAACCATCATTGAAAAAATTTAAAGTTTCAATTGTGAACGCTTTGTGTACAGACGAAGCCGAACATTGACAAAGGGAATAATTCTTCGTTAATATGGATGAGGGCAAAGGGGTACTTGACACTAGCCCTCTCCTTATGTATGAAAGGAGAATGTTGCTCTGTGTCAAAAAATGATAATCCTTGGCGGGCTATCACGTTAGTCACCCTTATCGGTGTCGACATGGCCGTTTGTGTCATCGGCGGGGTTCTTCTAGGGAAATACCTGGATGGCTTCTTTGCTACCAACCCTCTGTTTCTGATGGTTGGATTGCTCGCAGGATTAGGTATTGGCGTGTACAGCGTCTACCGCATTGTTCGCGGTTACCTCTAGGGAGATGGGACATGCAAACGTTTTCTTCGGCTATGCGAGCCACTTTTCGCTATGCCTTTTTCTGTATGGCAATCGCTACGATACTGTGGGCGGTATTGCCATCATATCGCTTTTTTCTGCAAAGCCTCCTGCTAGGGATGGCTGGAAGTCTCGTGAATGGAACAGTCCTCTTTAGCAAAACCTGGCGTATCGGTCAGATGGCTGTCGACCCAAGTGTTCGACCAAAAGGGACTGGCATGCTACAACGCCTCGTTGTTGCAGGATTTGCTGTCTTCTTGACCATGCGTTTTCCCCACTTGTTCGGTCTCGCTGGAGTGCTGATTGGTTTGTTCCTCTTTCAGATTCTCAGTTTCCTTTTTGTGTATCGCTCCTTTAAATAGATAGTAGGGATTCTTTCTTTATGATGTAGCTTATGAAACATACTCGCGCGGAAGAAAGGGGTGAAATACATGCATTATTCTCTGCGATTTGAATGGTTGGGCATGGTATTCGACATCTCCACTATTCTCATGATTTTGGTAACCTCTCTGGTGGTACTCTTTATGTGTATCGGTATGAGTCGCAATCTGACCTCCGCTACTCCAAGCGGCGCGCAAAACGTGATGGAATGGATTGTTGACTTTGTGACTGGTATTACAAAAAGCTATATCTCACCAAAGAAGGCTGCGGGTTTTGTGTCCTTAGCACTCACTTTGTTCCTTTATATTTTCCTTGGCAACCAGTTGGGACTTGTTTTTAACGTAAATACGTCTCACCAGAATGCTAATGGTCTTGAAGTTAGCCAACCAGTCAAAGACATGTTGACAGCTTCCACGAGTGAAGATATGAAGAAGCAAAAGATGGCTAAGCTGGAGGAAGAGTTGACTTCTAGCGATCCGCACTTTCACGGTGTAGTCATTGGCTGGTGGAAATCGCCAACCGCAACTCCGAGCGTAACCTTCGCTCTGGCGTTCATTGTTCTTCTGTACGCACACTATTTGGGTATCAAGAAGAGCTTTGGCGGATGGTTGAAACATACATTCCTGAACCCGATTCACATCTTGGAGGAGTTCATCATTAAGCCGCTGACGCTTCCTTTGCGTCTATTCGGTAACATCTTTGCAGGTGAGGTTTTGATCTCATTCCTGCTCGGTGTAGGAATCTTCGGTAGCATTCCGTTGTTCGTATGGCTGGGCTACTCCGTGTTCGTCGGTTCTGTACAGGCGTTCATTTTTACAACGCTGGCGATGGTTTACCTGTCACAGCAAGTGAACGAAGATCATTAATCAGCTATTTCCGTATTTTATTCTCGGTTTTACAACACTAAGGAGGTTTTTAAACAATGGAAGGTTTGGCATTAGCAATTGGTATCGTATTTGGTCTGGCTGCTCTTGGTGCAGCGATCGGTAACTCTTTGGTAATTTCTCGTACAATTGAAGGCGTAGCTCGTCAACCAGAAGCACGTGGTAACCTGATGGGTCTCATGTTCCTGGGTCTTGGTCTGGTAGAGGCAGTTCCGATTATCGCTGTTGCGATCGGTTTCATCCTTTACGGTCGTCTGTAAGCGAGCAACTAGTAACACATAGGCGGGCGCTTGTTACCCGCCTCTATTTTTGGTCGATTGGAAACGTATGATTTTACCAGTCGACATAAGAAAAACTAAGGCTCCGCCAAAAACGCGAAGCCAGGTTTTCTAAAAATATAAGGTTTAAACCTTGAAGATACATCTTTCTTTTCGCAGGAAGGAGTGAAACGAATGCTAGACTTTGGTGCTGTCTCCCTGGAATGGGGAACGCTCTTAACCCAAGCAATTGTATTCTTGTTGTTGTTGCTGCTTGTTCGTAAATTAGCTATGGGCCCAATCGTGGGTATCATGGAAAAGCGTCGTCAGCATATCGAAAGCCAAATCTCCTCAGCTGAACGCAATCGCACTGAGGCAGAAGCACTGCTCGCGGAACAACGCCGCGTGCTGGATGAAGCTCGTGCTGAATCCAAAGCAATCATTGACCGTGCTGCAAAGCAAGCGTCTGATGAAGCAAGCAAAATCGTAGCTGAAGCACAAGCTGCATCCGAGCGTATGAAAGCGGACGCAAGTGCTGAACTCGCTCGTGAAGTAGAAAAAGCAAAACTCGAACTGCGTGAGCAAATGACTGGTCTTTCCGTACTCTTGGCTTCCAAGATTATCGAAAAAGAACTGGACGAAGCTGCTCAAAAGTCTACGGTTGATAAATTTCTCGCACAAGTGGGAGATCGCCTATGAGTAGCGCAGTAGGGAAACGTTATGCTCGCGCTCTCTTTGAAGTAGCGAGCGAGCGTGGAAAGATTGATCAGGTAGAAGCTGACCTTGGTGCGATTGTGGAGGCTGTTGAAGGAAACGAAGATCTGAAAAAGATCATGCAGCACCCGCACATTGCAGCAGATGCGAAAAGCAAGCTGGCTGACGAACTGTTCAAAAGCCACGTAGGTGAAGAGAGCTTCAACTTCCTGAACGTCCTGATTGAAAATGGACGCGAGGTTCAGCTGTCTGATATCTACAGCTCTTTCGTTCAATTGGCAAACGATGCACGTGGCTTCGCTGAGGCGACCGTTACAAGTGCAAAACCGCTTTCTGCTGAAGAACAAGCGGAGCTAGCTGAGAAGTTCGGTCAAACACTGAACAAAAAGCTGCGTCTAACAGCGATCGTAGATCCTACGATTCTCGGCGGCATTATTATCAAGATCGGCGACCGTCTCTATGATGGCAGCCTGAAAACGAAGTTGGAAACCTTTGCGCATCACGCGTAAAGTTCGATGGCTCTTTAAGAAGTTGGATGAATGGGGTGAATTAAGTGAGTGCAATCAGACCAGAAGAGATTAGCTCCCTCATTAAAGAGCGGATCGCTAACTTTAAATCTGAAATCGAAGTTGTGGATGTAGGCTCTGTTATCCAGGTAGGTGACGGTATTGCCCGCGTTCACGGTTTGGAAAAAGCCATGCAAGGTGAACTCCTCGAGTTCCAAAATGGCGTAATGGGTATGGTACTCAACTTGGAAGCAGATAACGTGGGTGTCGTTATTATGGGACCTTTCCGCGACATTAAGGAAGGCGATACTGTAAAACGTACCGGCCGCGTAATGGAAGTTCCAGTTGGGGAAGCAATGCTTGGTCGCGTAGTAAACCCACTGGGTCAACCAATCGATGGCCTGGGCCCAATCGCAAACGATGGTTTCCGCCCGATCGAGAGCCCAGCTCCTGGTGTTATGGCGCGTAAATCCGTTCACGAACCGCTCCAAACAGGTATCAAAGCGATTGACGCGATGATTCCAGTTGGACGTGGCCAACGTGAGTTGATCATTGGAGACCGCCAAACGGGTAAAACATCCGTGGCGCTCGACACGATCATCAACCAAAAAGGCAAAAACATGGTTTGTATCTACGTTGCTATCGGTCAAAAGCAATCCACCGTTGCAAACATCGTAGAAACCCTGCGCAGGGCAGGAGCTCTTGAGTACACCATCATCGTATCCGCTACAGCATCTGACCCAGCTCCAATGCTGTACCTGGCTCCTTATTGTGGTGTAACAATGGGTGAATACTTCATGTACAAGGGCGGACACGTTCTGTGCGTATACGATGACCTGTCTAAACAGGCTTCTGCATACCGCGAAATGTCCCTGTTGCTCCGTCGTCCTCCAGGCCGCGAAGCATACCCTGGTGACGTTTTCTACTTGCACTCCCGCTTGCTGGAGCGCGCTGCAAAATTGTCTGATGATCTGGGTGGCGGTTCTATTACAGCTCTGCCGTTCATTGAAACCCAAGCGGGTGACATTTCTGCATACATTCCAACGAACGTGATCTCCATCACTGATGGTCAGATCTTCCTTGAGACAGACCTTTTCAACGCAGGTCAACGTCCTGCAGTAAATACTGGTCTTTCCGTATCCCGTGTAGGTGGTTCGGCGCAAATCAAGGCGATGAAAAAGGTATCCGGTCCACTCAAGCTTGAGTTGGCTCAATACCGTGAGCTTGCAGCATTTGCTCAGTTCGGTTCTGACCTGGACAAAGCAACCCAAGCTCGTTTGACCCGTGGTGAGCGCTTGATGGAAATCATGAAACAAGGTCAGTTCGATCCAATGCCTGTTGAGAAGCAAGTCGCTTCTATCTATACAGCAACAAAAGGTTTCCTGGATGATATTCCAGTAGGAGACGTAGGCCGCTTTGAGAAGGAGCTCCTGTCCTACCTGGATTCCAACAAACCACAACTGTTGGAGCATATCCGTACGACGCATGAGCTCCCAGATGAAAAAGAATTGAACGCAGCGATCGAAGAGTTCAAAAAAGGCTTTTCGGTAACTCGCTAATCGTTAACCTGATAGACATCAGATGCATGCCGGGCTGAGGGCCCGGACATGCGTCCTCAAGGTGGTGAAAACGAGTGGCTAAAGGAATACGTGAGATTCGACGCAGTATCAAAAGTACAAAAAATACGCGTCAAATCACGAAAGCGATGAAAATGGTGGCGGCTGCAAAGCTTCGCCGTAACCAGGAGAAGGCTGAGGCAGCACTTCCGTATGCTGATAAAATCCAGGAAGTGATCGCAAGTATCGCAAGCGGGAACTCTGGTTCCAAGCATCCGATGCTTCAATCGCGTCCAGTGAAAAAGACTGGTTACATTGTCATCACTTCTGACCGTGGTCTTGCGGGTGGTTATAATGCCAACATGCTTCGTGCCGTGATTACAACGATCGGTGAAAAGCACAAGTCCAAGGATGAGTACGGTATTTTTGTGATCGGTCGTAAAGGTCGCGACTTCTTCAATAAGCGGAACTACCCGATTGTTGAAGAGGTTACAGGTCTGCCAGCCAGCCCTACCTTTGCTGATATCAAGAAAATTGCCGGTGCGGCGGTTCAACTGTTCGCGAATGAACAAATTGACGAACTGTACCTGTGCTACAACAAGTTCCAAAGTGCAATTTCGCAAATACCTACCGTAAAACGTTTGCTGCCGTTGGAAGCTCCCGAGAGCACTGATGTGCGCGCAATCAATTACGAGTACGAGCCGTCCTCGGAAGAAGTACTGGCCGATCTGTTGCCAAAATACGCGGAAACACTGGTTTACAGTGCGCTTCTGGAAGCGAAGGCTTCCGAAGAAGGTTCCCGTATGACAGCAATGGGCAACGCGACAGACAACGCTACGGATATGATCAACCGTTACACGCTGATTTACAACCGTGCACGTCAGGCAGCCATTACACAAGAGATTTCCGAGATCGTTGCAGGTGCAAACGCACAGGCTTAAGTGGCAGCGAATAGCTCCCAATTTAGTTTTACAGGAGGGAAGAAGTAAGATGGCGAATGGACGCGTGGTTCAGGTAATGGGTCCGGTTGTTGACGTCGAGTTCGACCGCGGACACCTGCCTGCCATTTATAATGCGATCAAGATTCAACATAAAGCACAAAGCGCTGGCGAGCGTGACATCGAATTGACTGTTGAGGTTGCTACTCATCTGGGTGATAACCTGGTTCGTACCGTTGCGATGTCTTCCACCGATGGATTGGTTCGTGGTATGGAAGCAGTAGATACTGGTGCAGCTATTTCTGTTCCAGTGGGTGCAGTAACCCTCGGACGCGTATTTAACGTTTTGGGAGAGCCGATCGACCTGCAAGACCTCGGTCAAGTAGATCGTCGTGACCCAATTCACCGTAAAGCTCCTGATTTCGTAGACCAAGCAACTACTGTGGAAATCCTGGAAACAGGGATCAAAGTAATTGACCTTTTGGCTCCGTACATCAAGGGTGGTAAGATCGGTCTGTTTGGTGGTGCGGGTGTAGGTAAAACCGTTACCATTCAAGAGCTGATCAACAACATCGCGCAAGAGCACGGTGGTATTTCCGTATTCGCTGGTGTAGGGGAGCGTACCCGTGAAGGTAACGACCTGTACCACGAGATGAAAGACGCAGGCGTTCTGCCGAAAACTGCGATGGTATTCGGTCAAATGAACGAACCACCTGGTGCACGTCTTCGTGTAGCTCTGACCGGTCTGACTATGGCGGAATATTTCCGTGATGAAGAAGGCCGCGACGTTCTTCTGTTTATCGACAACATCTTCCGCTTTACTCAAGCGGGTTCTGAGGTTTCCGCACTTCTCGGTCGTATGCCATCTGCGGTAGGTTACCAGCCAACACTGGCTACCGAAATGGGTCAGCTGCAAGAGCGCATTACCTCCACGAAAAAAGGTTCCGTAACGTCTATTCAAGCGATTTATGTACCAGCGGATGACTATACTGACCCGGCTCCAGCTACTACATTTGCTCACTTGGACGCTACAACTAACCTGGAGCGTTCTATCGCTGAGCTTGGTATCTTCCCTGCGGTAGACCCACTCGCGTCTACGTCCCGTGCTCTGTCTCCGGACGTCGTAGGTCAAGAACACTACGATGTAGCTCGTGGCGTACAAAAAATCCTGCAACGCTACAAAGAACTGCAGGATATCATCGCGATCCTTGGTATGGACGAGCTCAGCGATGATGACAAGCAAGTAGTTGGACGCGCTCGTCGTATTCAACGTTTCTTGTCCCAGTCCTTCCACGTTGCTGAGCAGTTCACAGGTAACCCTGGTCAATATGTACCACTGAAAGAAACTGTTCGCAGCTTCAAGGAAATCCTCGAAGGCAAGCACGATCATCTGCCAGAGGTAGCGTTCCTGTATGTAGGTACCATTGAAGAAGCGGTAGAAAAAGCGAAGAAAATGGCGTAAGACACCCTGGAAAGGGGAGACGATTAAATGAGTAAGATGACAGTTGAAGTCGTAACTCCTGAACGGGTTGTCTACAGCGGTCAGGCTGAAATGGTCATTGCTCGCGGCGTTCAAGGTGACCTCGGTATTTTGCCGAACCATATGCCGCTTGTCAGCCCGCTGAAAATAGCGCCAGTTCGGATTAAGACAGAAGGCGATAAAGAAGTATTGATGGCTGTAAGCGGCGGCTTCATGGAAGTACGCGGCGATAAAGTTACCATCCTTGCTGAAACGGCTGAATTGCCGGGAGACATAGACGTCGAACGCGCGAATGCAGCGAAAGCTCGCGCCGAAAAGCGCTTGGCTGAGAAGTATGCCGAGCTCGACGTGCTGCGTGCAGAACGTGCGCTGCAACGTGCGATGGCACGTCTCGACGTAACGAAGTAAAGCGTAAGCTGATATCCCCGCGCCCTTTGTGGCAGCGGGGATTTTTCGCTTCACGTACATGAATGAGCACAGGTGGTAACAGGGCATGATATTTCCAGTTGGTAATTGCCTAATGTTTCTGTGTATAATAAACCTAATGCCCTGCCGACAAGCGTGTTCGATGAGGATGACAGCGGAATGAAACGGCATTGGCGACTGGGATTATAAGGAGAGTGTAACTGATGCAAACCGTTCGCGATATCCGCCATAATCAAGATGGCGTAGTGATTCCTAACGGCTTTAGAGCCAATGGTTGGTCAAGCGTATTGTCTCATGAAATGAATGTTCTGTTTCAAGCTATATGCTACGTAGTTACAGAAAAAGAAACAAAAGCTGAGATGGAAAAAGCTTTGGATGAGATTGAGGCTTTGCAAGGTACTTTTACAGAGCCTGTTGCTGAAGGATTTAAATCTGAGGAAGATTTTAAGGGCTATGTGAACCTGTTGAATCGCTTCAAATCATTCCTGGGACGCTCAAATATTGAATATCCAACTTCCCGTGAAGAGGCAATCCAGCTTTTCATCAAATGGGGGCTGGTTATTGATAATGGCGACGTATGGGACGTGCCTGTACAGCCATTCCCTGATGCATCCGAGCTTTTCCAATTAAGTGAAGCTGAGTCCATGGCTCTGGCTCATCTCAAGCTGGAATCCTTGGTACATCCGGTATTTAGCCGTTTGGTCATGATGCTGCACGAGAAAGAGGAGAATACGTTCAACCTTTCCAAGGCAGACCTGAAAGAAATGCTGGATACAAATGACGCGATGCTGGCTGAGGTTCTGATCAAGCTGACTCCATATATGGAAGAAGCGATTGAAAACGTATTGGAAATTCCAGATGATGAGCCTATGAGCTTTACTGTTGTGTGGGAAAGAATCTATGAGGACTTCCTGGGACAACAATTCTCTTCTAACGTTCAATAAATAAACGTATATTGATGGTGACCCTGATATTCGATTCGTTTGGTCATCATACTCCGTTGGAAAAACTTGGGGAAATTGCCCTGAGTTTTTCCCTATTTATGGAACAGAAGGAAGGCTTTCGTTAGACACTCTGTGGGCAATTTGATATAATGATAAAGGTATTTTTTTCTAGCAGTATCAAAAAAGTGACAGCGATCATACCATCATCCTTGATGCTGCAGGCAGTGCCTTTTAACGAAGGTTTAGCCTCTTTAAAAGGGCAGTACAAAATGGATTTTTACCTTTGTAGAAGCGGAGGGAACTGGGTGATTGACATCTATGCCAACAATTATGTCATTGTCGCGATCTTTTTGATTCTTGGTGTGCTGTTGCCCGTGGCTACTGTCAGTTTTGTTGGTCCATTGTTGCGTCCAAAGAAACCGACACGTGAAAAGCAAACTACTTATGAAAGCGGTAACATTCCGATCGGTGACAGTTGGGTACGCTTCAATGTGAAGTATTACATCTTTGCCCTGATGTTTGTCATTTTCGATGTAGAAACGCTCTTTCTGTACCCGTGGGCCGTCGCCTACAAAGAGCTGGGGCTGTTTGCCCTGGTGGAGATGGTCATCTTTATCTCCTTACTGGTAGTAGGACTGATTTACGCGTGGAGAAAGAAGGTGCTGGAATGGAACTAGATCTGACAAGTATTGCGCCTGAACTACAAGAAGAGCTGAATCGAAACGTGATGTTTACGACACTGGAAACGGTAAAAGGATGGGTTCGCAGCAATTCGCTTTGGCCACTCACCTTTGGTCTAGCGTGCTGTGCAATCGAAATGATGGGAACAGGTGGAGCGCGGTATGACCTTGACCGATTCGGTGTCATTTTTCGTGCCTCGCCAAGACAGTCTGATGTGATGATCGTAGCCGGTACTGTGACGAAAAAGATGGCTCCGCTTCTGCGCAGGTTGTACGATCAGATGCCCGAACCAAAATGGGTAATTGCCATGGGCTCCTGTGCGACCGCAGGCGGACCGTACGTGCGCTCCTACAGCGTGGTAAAAGGGGTAGATCAAATCGTACCCGTCGATGTGTACATTCCTGGCTGTCCGCCGAATCCGGCAGCATTAATTTACGGGATCAACAAGCTACAGGAAAAGATTCGCTATGAGGCGAAGACTGGGAAGCAGGTGACCAGTCAATGACGGACGAAAATCGCAAGCCAACGCTGGAGGAAAAAGCGAAGGCCGCGGCTGAGGCCCGAGCCAAGGCCGAAGCTTTGCGAAAATTAAGAGAACAAGAAGAACAGCCCCAAACAGAAGCGACTGCCGGGGAAAAATCACAGGCAGATCAACACATAAAAGAAGAACCGGAAGCAGAAGCTGCGGGAGGAACGGAAGCAGCCCCGCCAGCAAAGCCAATCTCCGAGATGACGCCAGAGGAAAAGGCGGCAGCGAAAAAGGCAGCGGCAGCTGAAGCTATCGCCAAGGCGAAAGCGGCGAAGGAAGAAGAAGCTGGAGCAGGAACGGAAGCAGCCCCGTCAGCAAAGCCAGTGTCCGAAATGACGCCAGAGGAAAAGGCGGCAGCGAAGAAGGCAGCGGCAGCTGAAGCCATCGCAAAAGCGAAAGCAGCGAAGGAAGCTGAAGCCGGAGCTGGAGCAGGAACGGAAGCAGCCCCGCCAGCAAAGCCAGTCTCCGAGATGACGCCAGAGGAAAAGGCGGCAGCGAAAAAGGCAGCAGCCGCGGCGGCGCTTGCAAAAGCAAAGGCTGCGAAAGAGGCAAAGGAAGCGGCAGAGCAGGGCGCAGAAGCTGCAGAAGCAGGCGGAGACGCAGATGCCAAGGCAAAGGCAGCAGCCGCGGCTAAAGCAAAAGCAGCTGCGGCAGCCGCAGCGAAGGCAAAAGCAGCAAGAGAAGCGGGCGCAGATGCTGCAGACGCAGGTGGCGATGATGCCAAGGCAAAGGCAGCAGCAGCTGCAAAAGCGAAAGCCGCCGCAGCTGCGGCGGCAAAGGCAAAGGCAGCTCAGACTGGAGATACAACTGCTGCGGAGGAAGCACCGAAGGCACCGTCTAAAAACCAGCCGTATCTAGATAAGTACGTCGCACGTATTACTGAAGTGTTTGGAAAAGACGTAATTGAAGCCGCCTATATTAATGAATTGGCCAAAGAGGTTCCTACCTTGACGATCCAAAATGAACGGTGGCATGAAGTAGCCCAGTTTTTAAGGGATGACGAGCAATTAGGCTTCGAATACTTAGCCAATCTGCACGGTGTTGACTATGAGGATCGGCTAGAGGTTTACTATCATTTTTATTCCTACAAAAATCGGCACAGTGTGGCAGTAAAGGTCAAAACGAGCCGGGAGCAGTCAAGTGTCGCATCTGTTATGGACATTTGGCACGGAGCCAACTGGAATGAACGGGAAACATACGATCTTTTAGGGATTCATTTCCCGGGACATAGGGATATGCGTCGAATCCTGTTGCCAGACGAATGGGTAGGCTACCCGCTACGCAAAGATTATGTGCAATACGACGAGGAGGTTTAGCAGATGAACCAGAACATCCTCACAACTCAAATAGAGACCTCTTCTGATACAGGAATTCGCACGGAAGAGATGCTTTTGAACGTTGGACCACAGCATCCTAGTACACACGGAGTATTTCGACTGGTCGTAAAGATTGATGGGGAGACGATCAAAGAAGCCGTCCCAGTAATGGGGTATTTGCACCGTGGCACAGAAAAGCTGGCGGAAAACCTGACCTACACTCAAATCATCCCGTATACAGACCGGATGGACTACGTGTCAGCCATGACCAACAACTATGTGCTCTGTCATGCAGTAGAAACAATGATGGGTCTGGAAATTCCCGAGCGTGCCCAGTTTTTGCGGCTGATCGCGATGGAGCTGAACCGGGTGGCGAGTCATTTGGTTTGGTGGGGAACGTATTTGCTCGACATCGGGGCGATGGGTCCTTTCCTATATGCGTTCCGTGATCGGGAAACGATTCTTGATTTGTTTAACGAGCTGTGTGGCGCGCGTATGACCTTTAATTACATGCGTGTGGGCGGAGTCAAGTGGGATGCGCCTCCAGGTTGGACAGACAAGGCAAAAGAATTCGTCCAATACATGAAGAAAGAATTGAACAACTATCATAAGTTAGTGACTGGCAATGAAATTTTTATCAGCCGCATCAAGGGAATAGGGAAATTCGACACGAAAACCGCCTTGGATTACTCGCTCTCAGGTGTTATGCTCCGGTCCACTGGTGTAAAATGGGATCTGCGCAAGGACGAACCGTACTGTATTTATGATCGCTTCGAATTCGATGTTCCGACAGCTACTGAGGGAGATTGCATGGCACGGTACAATCTGCGCATGGCTGAGATCGAGCAATCGTTGCGCATACTCGAGCAGGCGCTCGAGCAATTCCCGAGCGAGGGAGAAGTTATGGGCAAGGTACCTCGTGTGATCCGTCCGCCAGCAGGCGAAACGTACGTCCGCATCGAATCACCACGTGGAGAGATTGGCTGCTATATCGCTAGCCAAGGTAAGGATAAGCCCTGGAGATTGAAATTTAGACGTCCATCGTTTACGAATCTGCAAATTCTGCCCAAGTTGTTGGAGGGAGAAAGCATCGCCAACATGATCGCCATTCTGGGCAGTATCGACATCGTGCTTGGGGAGGTTGACTGTTAATGAGTGCACTCTTGCAGCAAACACCCTCATGGGGAACCGCTATCTGGTTTATCCTGGCTGCAGTCGTACTGCTCGCGGTGTTGTTGGGATTCGTTACGTACGCGATTTACTTTGAGCGAAAAGTAATCGGCTGGATGCAGCTGCGGATCGGACCGAATCGAGTAGGTCCACTCGGTTTATTACAAACAGTTGCGGATGTAGCCAAGCTCTTGCTTAAAGAAGATATCCGTCCCAAGGATGCAGACAAAGCGCTGTTTACTTTGGCACCGATTTTAGCCTATGCGCCTGCCTTTGCTGTACTGGCTGTGATGCCTTTTACAGATAGCATTCAGTTCGCTGATTTGGGCATCGGCCTTCTGTACTATATCGCCCTATCCGGAATTACGGTTTTAGGCGTCATTACAGCAGGCTGGGCATCCAATAACAAGTACTCGCTGATCGGGGGTCTCCGCTCCGCTGCGCAGATGATCAGCTATGAAGTGCCGCTGGTCATGTCCGTAGTGGGTATCGTTCTACTGACGGGTAGCATGAATCTCAAGGATATTGTCGAAGCACAGCGGGATGTCTGGAATATCGTTCCGCAGTTCATCGGTTTTTGTGTATTTATTATTGCTGCACAGGCTGAGCTGAATCGCTCCCCGTTTGACCTGCCAGAAGCAGAGTCAGAGCTGGTAGGTGGCTATCACGTCGAGTACACAGGCTTCCGATTTGCGATGTTCATGCTTGCTGAATACGTGTATATGTTCGGAATGGGAACATTGATCACGATTCTCTTTTTGGGTGGATGGCTGCCGATTCATCCAGCGTTGGACTTCATTCCGGAGATCGTTTGGTTTATTCTTAAATTTTCGCTGTACGTCTTCCTCCAGTTCTGGATTCGCGCCACGATGCCGCGCATGCGTGTCGACCAACTGATGTCGTTTGCCTGGAAAGTGCTGTTGCCAGTGGCGTTGCTCAATATCCTGCTCACAGCAGTCGTTGTCTCTTACCAGAACGGCATGTTTTAATAGACGGCTCGTGTTTCATAGCGCAGGCTTCGCCATATGCTCGGCGCAGCCAAGTTCTCAAATTCTGAGGGGTGACACACATGCTAGGACTGGCCAAAGGCCTGGGGTATACATTTAAAAAGCTCACAGAAAAAAAGGTAACCCATTTCTACCCGGATGTGCCGTTTCCCATGCCGCCCCGTTTTCGCGGCATTCAGCACTTTTCACCGGAAAAATGCATTGTATGCAATCAATGCGCGCGTGTATGTCCGACTGAGTGTATTCAATTAACGGGGAAACCGCATCCTGACCCAGAGAAAAAAGGGAAAATCATCGATACCTACGACATTAACTTTGAGCTCTGCATTCTTTGCGATCTCTGTACGGAGGTATGTCCGACGGAAGCGATCGTGATGACCAACAACTTTGAACTGGCTGCTTACAGCAGGGATGAATTGTACAAGAACTTGAAATGGCTGGACGCCAACAATACGAACGTCAGGGAGGAGAATTAGCATGACCGGCGAATTTGTAGCCTTTTTCATCCTGTCTCTTCTGACGATTGGTGGCGCCGTCTTCATGATCAGCTTTACCCGCGTTGTACACATGGTCATTTCACTGGGGATTACGTTTATCAGCATTGCGGGATTGTTCGTGCTGGTAGGTGCAGATTTCGTAGGGGTAGCACAGGTACTCGTTTATTCAGGTGCCATATCGATTTTGATGCTATTCGGGATCATGCTGACCAAGCATGATGCCAACGACGAAGGAACAGGACGGACGTGGAAAAACCGATTTATTCTGCTGTTCGTGGCTGGCGTATTCGGACTGTTGTTCTGGGGGGTTCAAAATACACCATGGCCAGCTCCACCAGCTCCAGTGGCATCACCGGTGGATAATGCCAAAGAAATTGGTTTAGAGGTATTCACCAAGTACGTCATCCCGTTTGAACTGTTGTCCGTATTGCTATTGGTCGCATTGATTGGTGCGATCATTATGGCGAAAAAGGAGGGGGATAACGAATGACGGTAAGCATTACCTCCTATTTGATGGTCGCTCTGATTCTCTTTTGTGTCGGCTTGTATGGAGCATTGACCAAGCGCAATGCAGTCGTCGTGCTGCTGTCCATCGAGCTGATGCTGAATGCAGTGAATATCAATCTGGTTGCCTTTTCAAAATTCGGCTTGTATCCAGCTGTGGCAGGACAAATTTTCACGCTGTTTACCATGACCGTAGCTGCTGCTGAAGTAGCTTTGGGATTAGCGATTTTGATTGCGTTGTATCGCAACAAGGCAACTGTCAACGTAGACGAAATGGACCAAATGAAACGATAAGATGGAGACCTGATAAGGAGGACAAAGATGGATACTCTCTTTCATTATGCCTGGCTGATCCCTCTGTTTCCGCTTCTTGCTTTCATCGTGATCGTCTCATTTGGTCGCCAGCTGAAAGAAGGAGCGGCCATGATCGGCATTTCGCTGACGGCTGTTTCATTCGTGATTGCGTTGCTTACATTTTGGGCGAGATTCCAGGATGGAGCAGCGGACTACAAATTCGTACTCGATTGGCTGCAGGTCGGCGATATTATCATCAACATGGGATTTGAAGTCAATCAGCTCAATGCCATGATGCTGGTCATCGTAACTTTAGTCAGCCTGTTGGTTCAAATTTACTCAAAAGGCTACATGCATGGGGACGAACGCTTTCCCGTGTTTTATCAGTATCTGGCACTCTTTACGTTCTCCATGCTTGGGCTGGTTATCTCGCCCAATCTATTGCAGGTTTACATTTTCTGGGAGTTGGTAGGTGTCTGTTCATTCCTGCTCGTAGGCTACTACTATTTCAAACGCGAAGCGAAGGCTGCTGCCAAAAAGGCTTTTATCGTGACGCGTATCGGGGATCTGGGGCTTTTCATCGGAATTTGCTTGTTGTTCTGGTGGACAGGAAGCTTTGAATACTCGCAAATCTTTGAAAGTGTAGCACTGGGGCGCTTGGAGCCATGGATGATTACATTGGCAGCGATCCTCATTTTCGTGGGAGCTATGGGAAAATCGGGTCAGTTCCCGCTGCACACATGGTTACCTGACGCCATGGAAGGTCCTACACCTGTATCTGCCCTGATCCATGCTGCTACGATGGTGGCAGCTGGTGTGTACTTGGTCGCAGCGACTTATCCGTTGTTTATTGCGTCAGAAACGGCATTGACCGTAGTGGCGTACGTGGGGGGCTTTACAGCGATATTTGCAGCTTCCATCGGCCTTACACAACGTGATATCAAGCGCGTGCTTGCCTATTCTACCGTCAGTCAGCTCGGGTACATGATGATGGCGCTTGGCGTAGCAGGTGCAGCTGGTTATGTAGCAGGCTCGTTTCATTTGATGACTCACGCTTTCTTCAAAGCATTGCTCTTCTTGGGAGCAGGAAGCGTCATCCATGCCGTACATACACAGGATGTATTTGAGATGGGCGGACTGTGGAAAAAGATGCCTGTGACCGCACTGACCTTTTTGATCGGCTGTTTGGCGATTGCGGGGATATTCCCGTTTGCAGGCTTCTGGTCGAAGGAAGCCATTTTGGGAGCGGTGTACGGTGCGCACCGATATGATTTATTGTTTATCGCGCTGTTGGCAGCTTTCTTTACCGCCTTCTATATGTTCCGTCTCTTCTTCCTGACGTTTGCAGGAGAGCCGCGGAGCAAGCATGAGGCACATGAGTCTCCTGCAGTGATGACAGGGCCACTGCTGATCCTGGCACTGCTTGCAGTTGTAGCAGGTTTTGTGAATACACCTTACGCTCCGATGCTCTCTGACTGGCTGCTATCTACAGGAACAGGGGCGGCAATTACAAGTGTATTTGGAGGCGGAGGCGAGCACGCTGCGGCATGGCTGCAAATCGTGGCGCTGGTAATCTCGATCCTCGGGGTGGTATTGGCGTATTTCATGTACGGGAAAAAATCCATTCCGTCCGACACCATTCCCGAAGCAATGCCATGGCTCTATCAGCTTTCCTACCGCAAGTACTTTGTCGATGAGCTCTACCATTATGTGATTGTTCGTCCACTCGGATGGCTGGGCTTTATCTTGAACGCATTTGACAAGTATGTTGTGGATGGATTAGTAGGATTGACAGCGAAGATTACGCAGGGAATCGGGTCCCTGCACGCCAGAGCACAAAGCGGACAAATCCAGTCTTACGGAGCTGTCGTGCTGTTTGGATTGCTGCTGCTCATTATCGCAATTAGCTTGACGGCACAGGGAGGTGGACTCTTTGGATTCGGTCACTAATATCCTCTTGTCGTCACTCGTATTTTCCCCGCTGCTGGCGATCATCATTATCGCATTTATGCCGAGTCACAAAGGTGGAACGATCAAGCTGGTCGGTATCCTCGGTACCGTGCTACCACTGATTTTGGCACTGTGGATGTTTGGGCTTTTCAATTACGACACGGCCAATCTTCAGTTCATCGAAAAGCACGACTGGATATCGATTCCGATCGGGATGGCACAGACAGGCGCCGTATTTACCTTTGATATCAACTATGAGCTTGGTGTAGATGGTATTTCGATGCCGTTGATCTTGTTGACAGCGATTATCGCGACTCTTGCAGCAATTGCTTCCTGGCAGATTAAAAAGCGGTTGAAAGAGTTTTTTATCCTGTTTCATCTGCTGTTGATCGGGATGCTGGGGGTTTTTGCAGCAGATAACCTGTTCCTGTTCTTCATTTTCTTCGAATTGACACTGGTTCCGACTTACTTCCTTATTGGAATCTGGGGATATGGAGAGCGCGAGCAGGCGGCAAACAAGTTTCTTTTGTACAACGGAATTGGTTCAGGGATCATGCTCATCGCGTTCATCGTGATATTTGTTGTGATGCGCACTTTAAATATTGACCAAATTGGTGCCATTCTGACGACACCGGAGCATCCGATTTCTGCGGCACTTACTCCAGAATTCCGCTTTGGACTGTTTATGGCTTTGTTCATCGCCTTTGCGATCAAGCTGCCCGTATTTCCATTCCATACGTGGATGCTGAAGGTGCACGTTCAGGCGCCGCCTTCCATTGTTATGATCCACTCGGGGATCTTGCTTAAAATGGGTGCGTACGGCTTGCTGCGGATGGGAATCGGCTTTTTTCCTGAACAGGCGTACCAGTTCTCTACGTGGCTCGCTGTGCTGGGAATCATCAATATCCTGTATGGAGCGGTGCTTGCTTTCGTACAAAAGGATCTGAAGATGGTGATGGCTTACTCCAGTATTAGCCATATGGGAATTGTGCTGCTCGGCTTTGCGTCGATGAACACAATCGGGTTTCAGGGCGCGATGTTCCAGGTTGTATCGCACGGCTTCATTTCGGCGCTGCTGTTCTTCCTGATTGGCGTCATTTGGGACCGTACCCAGACCTCGATGCTCGATGATTTAGGCGGTTTGGCCAAGTCAATGCCGTTCGTGAGTGGTGTTTTGCTGGCAGGTGGTATGGCTTCTCTCGGTCTTCCAGGCATGTCTGGATTTATCAGCGAATTCTTTGCCTTCCTGGGCTTGTTCGGGCGAATGCCTGTGCTTGCAGCGGTAGGGGCAATCGGAATCGTTTTGACAGCCGTTTATTTACTGCGAGCGATCCTGAAAACGACATTTGGGCAAGCACCTAGCCGCTTTACAGGTATTGCGGATGCGCAACCGATGGAAGTCATTCCGATGGTCGTTCTTTTGGGATGCATTATCTTGATTGGTGTGTACCCGGCTGTACTCGGCAATCCGATGCAACAGGCACTAAAAACGATCGTACCCATCGTCACGGGAATAGGAGGGTAATCCATGGACGTTAAAGATATTTTCTCATATGACTGGAGTTACCTTCTGCCCGAATTCATCATCCTTGGTTTTGCCACGCTGTTGTCACTGTTAGATCTTTTTGCAGGGAAGCGTCTCGGCAAGCAGGTGATTGGCTGGCTCTCCTTGGTGGGTGTGGTACTTGCAGCAGTCTTCGTGTTTGTTAATGTAAATACGCTCGATAAGCCGTATAGCTATATGGCGGACATGATCCGCATAGATGATTACGGGAATGCTTTCAAATTGCTTTTCCTGGGTGGTACGGCCTTTGCTCTTCTGATTTCCCTTTCCTATTTAAAGAAAGGGGAGGTACAACACTCGGGTGAGTATTATTACCTCTTGCTGACAGGTTTATTGGGAGCCATGGTCATGGCCTCTTCGGCCGATCTGATTACGCTGTTTGTTGGCTTGGAGCTTTTGTCCCTGTCTTCCTATATTCTTGTCGGACTACGCAAAAAGTCATTACAATCGAATGAATCGGCATTCAAGTATGTCGTCTCTGGAGGAATTGCAACAGCGATTACGTTGTTCGGGATGTCGTACATTTACGGCTTGACGGGAACGACCCATGTTTATGAGATTTCCATGCGTTTGGCAGAGGCTGGCATGGCGGGCTATCAGTTCCTTGTTTATGTAGCGTTTGTTTTTCTAGTGGTAGGTTTAGCGTTTAAAATTTCTGCGGCTCCGTTCCATATGTGGACACCAGATGTTTACCAGGGCGCTCCTACGCCAATCACGGCGTTTCTCGCTGTCGTTTCGAAAGCTGCAGGTTTTTCCTTGCTGTTCCGCGTAGTGATGATCTCGTTCTTCAACGTTACGGACGGCGTAGGACGATTCTTTTTCCAAGAGGGCAGTCTGTATCTGGGCCTCATGGCAGCAGCTTCGATGATTATCGGAAACACTATGGCGATTCGCCAAACGAATGTCAAACGGATGATGGCTTACTCTGGTATTGCGCAGGCAGGCTATTTGCTCGTGCCGTTTGTACCACCGACAACACTCTTTTTCAGTGAAGTAATTTTCTATCTGTTTGCATATCTGCTGGTCAGCTTTGGGGCTTTTGCCGTCATTATGGTAGTCGCGCAGGAGCAGCAGACGGAGGATTTAAAAGGGTTTGCCGGTTTGTATCACAGGTCCCCGATCATGGCTGTCGCGATGAGCATTTTCTTGCTCTCTCTGGCAGGGATTCCAGTAACAGCAGGCTTCTTCGGGAAGTTCTACCTGTTCATGGGCGCATTGGCACAGGAGAACTATTGGCTGAGCGCGATTATGATTGTGACCAGCGTCATTTCCTATTACTACTACTTCGGGATTATTCGACAAATGTACATGCGTCCAGGAACGACAGAAGCAAAAATGGCGGTGCCAAAAGGCATTTGGGTATTTGTGCTCGTCATGGCGGTTGCTACCGTATTCTTTGGAGCGTTTCCGGGGTTGGTTACAGACTATGTACAGACGCATTTTAATCCATCGTTTGATTTTGGGAACATGCTTCCACCAAACTTTCAGTGAGACTCGTAACGGATACGCACTTCATGTACAATAGAAGGGATAGCCCATTTTTGGAGGGCTGTCCCTTTTTTCTGTTGATAGGGCGAAGTCTTTACCTAGACGAGGCTTCGATAGAGGTTTTCTTACAGGAGGATACGAGCGTGTCACAAGAAATTTACGGCTTTCTGAGCATCATTTTATCGATCGTGTTTATTGGATTGGCATGGTGGGCTCTCCAATCGTTTCGTTTTGAAAAAATAGTAAAGCGGCCAAGTGGCGCACAGGCCAAGCTGTTACAGATTT
Organism: uncultured Brevibacillus sp.; assembly: GCF_947502445.1. GTDB lineage: Bacteria > Bacillota > Bacilli > Brevibacillales > Brevibacillaceae > Brevibacillus. The sequence continues at coordinate 6,414 of NZ_CANMZW010000023.1, read as the reverse complement.
TCCTGTCCATCGTCATCGGCTATGAGGTATCGCGCTTTTTCCTCGATTACTTGGGCTGGTCCCTTGCATTTGGGAACATGTTCTCTTGAGACTCCCACGGCTAAAGCCGCAAGCTGACACCATCAGAATCAGTGGGATTCTTGGGTGGTAGTCGGAAGTGCATTTCTGCTATCCGTAGTTCCCCCAAGTTCAGGGCTGTCTCATCAGCCCGTCCTAAGACAGTGCATCTAGCATCTTAGGCTGACAGACTGTTACCATCTGCCACAGGTTGACGCATGATATTGATCGCTCCAACCCGATCACGATGAGCGTTGAATCCGCATGAACATTCGTATCTTCTGTCTCTCGCTTTGTTCTTCTCCCCACAAGCAGGGCAAGATTGAGAAGTATAGGCAGGATTAACCTCCACAACCCTTATGCCGACAAGGCTTGCTTTGTAGGAGATGAATTGTTGCAGCTGATAGAAAGTCCAACTATGCAGATTCTTTGCGTTTTTACGGCTTGTTCTTGCCGTCTTGCGAATAGTCTCCAGTCGTTCAACCTTGATTATGGACACGCCTTCTTTAACGGCTGTATTGACAATTTGACGACTACTCTTATGATTTTGGTCTTTCATCCAACGTTGTTCTTTGTTACCTAGTTTCCGAATGGCAGACAACTTTTTGAGTTTACCTAATTTACGCCTCCGTTGCTGGTACTTTCTGCGTATGTACTTGTTCTGTCTGCCATGCGTACCATTTTCCTGATTTTTCAACGATTCGCATCAGTCCAAGCTTGGCTTTACTTAACAACTCCAAGTCTCGATTCGTTGGAGTAGCAAGAAATGTTGTCTTCTTTGTCATGCCATCAACGACGATAGGGAAAGCCACCGTATTTTCAGATATGGAATAGTTTTGATTGTTGATGAAATAGACAGGTTTTTTAAGAATTGGGCGAGTGCCCAACTTTTTGCTTTTTCGGTACACACTCTTGGCATCACGAATGGCTTGATTACAGACGGCAGAAGGAAGGTCGGATTCTACATCTTTGGTTGTCACTTTCGGAAACACTCCAAGTTGTTCCGCCTGTTTACTCAGTTGGTTAACGACCCGAACATACTCTGTTCCTAATTGGCGGAGAACATTTGGATGATCAGGGGAAATTCGGACTTTTACAGTTAAAGCTTGCATGAGTTCACCCCCTTTTCTTTTGTTCTTCGACATAGCGTTTTACTGTTTCGCTTGATACATTTTCTGCTGTACTGACGAAGAAAGAGCGTGTCCATAGACTAGGCAAATGAGCAAGATGCTTGAATTCTTGCCTCAACATTCGAGAAGTCACTCCTTTCACTTTTGCCATAACGTCTGATGGAGAATCGGTGGGAAGACCATTCAGGAATAAATGAACATGATCTGGCATCACTTCCATCGACACAATAAGCCAGTCATTCTGTTGGCATATTTCAATTACTAGTTCCTTGAATCGATTTTCCACCTGTTTCACTAATACTTTTCTTCGATAACGAGGGCAGAAAACAAAATGATAATTGATCAGAGATACTGTGGTAGCTGTCCGTCTATATTCTTGTCCCATATAATTACAGTATCAGTTTTACGATTAAACTACAACAAACTAACAAAAGAAATGCACTCGCACACATGCTTAGTGTTTGCCCTGCCCATACCATACAGGTATGGGCAGGGCAAAGCTCTCTTTCATCCCACGAGTAAAACCGAGGGCTTTCAATCGGCAATTATTGTAATTGCCCAAACATCATTTTGGCCTCTTGGTATATCCACCCATTTTCATGTGCAAAATGAGAAGTACAAAGAGATGTACGTGAAATGGGGAGAGGGTATCATGGGGAAATGGTCTGGCTGGATCGTTCTAGCTCTATTGTTTGTCATGGGTGTAGTCTATTGGATGCCTGCGCAGGCGACAGAAGTGAAGCCAGTGGCTGCCCAGCTGCTAGGTGCTTTGGAAGACTCTGGAGCTACAGGATTGACGATTCAGGTGCGTGCCCGTACCGCTATGGGGCAGGTCCTGCATCCGGAAGAAGTCAAAGAGTTGGCAAAAAAATGGGCCAAACAACTAGAGATTCCTTTTCCCAATATCGAGTTCTCGCGGAAAAACAATATCCTTGTGTATCAATTTGCGTATTCGCATGACGACGTACAACTGCGCTATGAGGTTACAGGTGTTCCTAAAAATGGTTCTTTTGACACATATGTAGTGCTACAGTTGTCAGGAAGTCGTCAAACCCTACTATATATTGAACAAATACAGGAAACGTTCGCGAATGCCCTGAGCAAAGCCAACTTTATTCCGCAAATTAGCACTTGTATTCGCGGAATGTACAATGTTAATATGAGTGTTGACCAACAGGAGGGTAAGATTTTGTCGATTTTTAACACCCTTCAGGCAACAGAACTCGAACGTTTGCAGGATGAGACGGTTGTCAGTATTTCCGGGCATACCCGTATGTGGGAACCGTTCATCGCGTTAAACGGACAAAAGATGAACCTGCAGGTAGCCACACATCGTGATAGCAACAATGCTGGAACCTGGGTCACTGTAGGAACACCAATCATCACAGCGGAATATTAGCACGCGGAGGGGTACACATTGGATAAAATTATTGTCCGCGGTGGTAAGGCATTGACAGGGAATGTAAAAGTCTCTGGCGCGAAAAATGCCGTACTCCCTATTATTGCAGCATCTATCCTGGCCGAGGAAGGGACATGCGTCATTTCGGACGTGCCGGCACTCGACGATGTCAGGACGATTTGCGACCTCTTGAAAACGATGGGAATCTCCCTTACATATGATCACGAAGTGCTGACAATTAACGCTTCCAAGCTGACTAGTGTGGAAGCCTCCTATGAACTGGTTCGCAAAATGCGTGCGTCCTTCCTCGTGATGGGACCACTCCTGGCCAGAAAAGGGAAGGCTCGTGTCGCTCTTCCAGGTGGTTGTGCCATTGGTACCCGCCCGATCGACCAGCATCTAAAAGGGTTTGAAGCCATGGGAGCCAAGATCGAGATCGGACAAGGGTTTATTGAAGCAACCGTACAAGGCCGATTGAAGGGCGCGAAAATCTACCTCGATATTGCGAGTGTAGGAGCTACCGAAAACATCATGATGGCCGCTGCTTTGGCAGAGGGTACGACCGTGATTGAGAATGCGGCAGAAGAGCCGGAGATTGTAGATTTGGCCAACTTCCTGAATCGGATGGGGGCAAAAATTCGCGGGGCTGGTACGGGTTCAATCCGTATCGAGGGCGTGGAAAAAATGTCTGGATGCACGCATTGTGTCATTCCAGACCGTGTTGAAGCAGGTACCTTTATGGTTGCTGCCGCGATTACGGGTGGAGATGTTTTTGTCGAAGGCGCTATTTGTGATCACCTCAAATCCGTTACGGCCAAGCTGCGTGAAATGGGCGTGGAAGTGGACGAGCAGGAGAACGGTATTCGTGTTCGCCGCAGTGGTGCACTCAAAGCGGTTGATTTGAAAACATTGCCATACCCGGGCTTCCCTACAGACATGCAATCGCAAATGATGGCATTGCTTCTTGTTTCCGAGGGGACTAGCATCGTGACAGAGACTGTTTTTGAGAATCGTTTCATGCACGTGGAAGAATTCCGCCGTATGAATGCCAATATTAAAATTGAGGGTCGCAGCGCAATAGTAGAAGGCGGCTCCAAGCTGACAGGCAGCAAGGTAGCAGCGACAGACCTGCGTGCAGGTGCTGCACTCGTGCTGGCTGGATTGGTATCAGAGGGTGTAACGGAAGTATCTGCCCTGCATCACATTGATCGCGGTTACGTAAACTTTACAGAAAAACTGCTCGCACTTGGCGCGGACGTGGAGCGATACGTACCGGAAGCAGAGAAGCGTGATGCTACAGTGACGGAAACGGTGAAAGTAAGCTTCTCTCCTAATTTTGCTTGATCAATATGTCAAATAGATGGCAAAAACAAAAAGGCGTGTGAACTGGTGACAGTTTTGCACGCTTTTTTCTGTGAAAAACGGTCATGACCGTTTTGTTTGGGAGAGGCACTGGAATCTCTGCCATGATATAATGAACGAAAGTGAGGTGCTTAGTGGTGGAGATGGAAGCTAAAATAGATCTGATCCTGTCAAAATTGGAAGGCTTGGAAAAGGGACAAAGCTCACTTCATCAAGAAGTAGCGAAAATCAAAGAGGCTGTTTTTCGTTTAGAGGATAGTCAACCTCAAGACATTCGCGCACTCCTGGAGAGCATGTCAGGGAAACTAGACAGCTTTAGATATGATATGGAATTTATTGTAGAGAAACAGGCAATACAAGACATGAAAATCAATCGAATAGAGAAGCGAATCCAGTCATAAAAGGCTGGATTTTTTCATTCTCGCTTCCCTCTCATTCTCTCGTTCTATCGCCTGAGCGGTATTCATAAAATGGGAGTGTCTAGCACAAAGCGGGGAGGATCACTTGCATGAAACGCTATCTACTCATTTGGTTTATCGTATTGCCGATCTTGCTCGTAATGGTACCTGCAACACTCGTCCATTTCTTTTCGCCAGGGGGAGAGATCGCAGGTCCAGCCCATGTACCTGTTTCAGCTCCAGGCAATCAGGTGACTCAGGAGATATCGTCGCTTCCCATCAAGGTGTATCGCACGGAGAAAAAGGTGGTGGAAACATTACCGCTGGAAACTTATATAACAGGCGTTGTGGCTGCCGAAATGCCAGCAGAATTCGAGCTCGAGGCCCTCAAGGCACAAGCTCTGGCTGCCAGGACATATATCGTGCGCAGGCTGAACGAAGGGAAGTTCGATGATGTGCCAGCAGGGGGACAGGTACTGGATACCGTTCGTCACCAGGTCTATATGGATGAGAATCAGCGGCGTGAACGGTGGAAGGATCAGTATGAATGGAAAAACCAGCGCATTACACAGGCCGTACGGGCAACTGCAGGTGTTGTGCTTACGTACAATGGCGAGCCGATTGACGCTACGTTTTTTTCCACTAGCAATGGATTCACAGAAAACTCCGATGAGTACTGGGAAAAGCCGATTCCCTATTTAAAAAGCGTAGCTAGTCCGTGGGATATTCAATCTCCACGTTATGAAGAGACCGTCATCAAATCAACGGCAGAGCTAGAAAAGGATCTGGGAGTCAAGCTCGCACAGGAAGCATCTACGAATGGAGCATGGTACCGAATCGAGAGGACGACGACAGGAAATCGAGTCGGGAAAATTAGTATTGGAGGAAAAGAGTTTACGGGACGGGAGTTTCGTGAAAAGCTCAATCTAAACTCCTCCTCTTTTACGCTGGAGCTGCGAGGAAACCAGGTATTTATCACGACAAAAGGTTATGGTCACGGTGTCGGGATGAGCCAGTGGGGAGCAAACGGGATGGCCAAAAACGGAAAGAATGCAGAGCAGATCGTGAAGTATTTTTATCAGGGTATCAACCTGCAGGATTACACTCGTATTTTGCAAGTCTAGTTAAATGTGAGCAAATTTTTACTTTTCCCTACTCTCTCAGGTTTATACGCTAAAATTCTGGCGATACTGAGGGATGAGGTGATGAATAAAATGGAAGATCAAAAAAATCAAAATCAACCGATTCCATTCAAGAAGTCAAGTTCTTGGAAAAAAGTATTGGGTAAGAAGTGGGCATTTCCCGCGATCTACATCGGAACCGCAGCAATCATTCTCGCTTTTGTGATGTGGTATCAGGGAAGCGTCATGGACACAGTGTCAAAATTGACGAGCGTCAATAATGAGAACACGGCAGTAACAACCCCTGCAAATCCTGAGACAACACCGCAGGAAAATCCGTCTGTACCTGTTGCAAGCAGTCCACAACCACTCGCATGGCCTGTGGGAAAAGGAGTCACGTACGATCTGGGGATGAGCTTCTATGATGAGCAAGCCTCCAAAGAAAATCAGCAAAAAGCGCTGGTGAAGTACAATAATTCTTTCTTCCCGCACACAGGTATTAATCTGAAGGCAACAGATGGCAAAAGCTTTGATGTCATTGCTGCTTTGGCTGGTAAGGTAGTGAAAGTAGAAGTTGATCCGCTTGTTGGTAAGGTAGTCGAGGTGGAGCACGCTGACAAAATGGTCACTGTGTATCAAAGCCTGGACAATGTTACAGTCAAACCAGGCGATGAAGTAACACAAGGCCAAGTTCTCGGATCTGCTGGACGCAATGAGTATGAAAAAGACGCTGGCATTCATCTTCACTTTGAAGTCCGCGTTGATAACAAAGCGGTAAATCCAGAGCAGTATCTGGTTTCTCCGGAAACTGAAGCGAAAAATCAATAAGTTAGTAAGCCACCTGTAAAATTTGCAGGTGGTTTTTTGTTGGTGCGCCACGCATGGCGACTAACTAGGTGGTGAAAGTCCACTGTGGGGGTTTGTAGTTACCAACCACTAGCCAAGAG
>NZ_CANMZW010000022.1 GCF_947502445.1 uncultured Brevibacillus sp. | reverse complement strand
CCCCTCCGGTCAACAGTAATGAGTCCATGATATCATGAACTCTTTTTTTTACTGTCTACCATGAGGGGATAATACCACCCTAAAGTTTAATTGTATCTTTTCACAATCTTTATTGAAAAACAGTCTGCCAATAGCAACCTCCAAACACTGTTAGTTGATGTTGCATTCAAAATATTGGATTTACTCTTTGAAAGTGTCAGCAACTAAATTACTAAATTCTCTTAAGTAGTGAAGGTAGTTGTCTCCACCATAGTTATATCTTTTGTTATACATTTTTGCTACAACCACATTGTATTCGGGGATTACTAAAAGAGTCGGACCTGTTATTCCTAAAATCTGATATGACTTTTTCGGAACTCTTTCACCAATCTCACTGTTATCGGCAGGTCTACCTTGCACATACCAAAATAGTCCATTATGGGGGAGCTTTTGATTTTTGTATTTAGGACTCTGGATTTCGGTAGCAATTTCAATCACTTCATTTGGAACGATTTGCTTCCCATTTACAAAGCCTTTGTTTAAATGTAGATTACCCCAATGTGCAAATTCTCTCGCAGAGGTGTGGAGATTTGATTCAGTTCCATCATTCGATATCCCTAACTTGTATTGTCCCTCGGCATTTGGATTGATTATTTCCTTTACTAATTTTTCATTTTCATTAGTATGCCAAAAAGTTTCCTTAAAACTTAAAGGTACAAAAACTCTTTCATTCAAAAGTTCTGGGAAACTTTTATTAAAAAGCCTATTTACTATTCGAGTCATAATTAACACATTTATTCCTCTATAAGCCCAATTTGTACCTGGCTCAAACTCTCTAAAAATAGTACCATCCTCTTTTTCGTGTAAGCCGTGGGAGTGGGTAATTAAATGTCGTATTGTGGTTTTTCCAAATAACTTTGTATCTAATTCTTCAATGTAATCTATGGCATAATCATCAAGGCTTTTGATTTTCCCTTCATAAAGAGCGTATGCCACAGCCAAACCAAGGTAACTTTTCCTTGCAGAGGCTACATTGAATTGTGATGATGCTGTAATTGGTGATGAATCAAATGAATTAGAATGATAACCATTGTAATATTCTAATATCACTTTATTATGCTTTAGAATATATAAAGCTGAGGCACTACTCTTATTTTTTCCTTTTATGTCATCTACCCAAGAGATCAATTTTTCAAGTTTCCCCAAAGTATTCTACTCCTTTTTCCCTCAGTCCCTAGTAGCTTTATTTATTCATTAAAAGTTGTTATATTCCTTCTTCCACTATCCTGCCCTTTAGCTTAACGAGGCTGCCGGATAAACTCCAGCAGCCTCTGATGTATTTGCTAAGCTATCGATCCCGTTAGTTCAATACTGGACAATTGACTAACCACTTTTTGTTTCATAAAACACTTCGCATAGAATTTACCAATATGCAAAAAAATAGGTGAGGAGGTGCTTTATGCAGAAGAAAGTTATATTGCTCTTCGTTGGATTGCTAATCGGTTTTGCTCCTGTTGCTGTCGCTATTCAAGACGAGGAAGTCGAACCGTTTACTTGGGATAGACAGTATGTTGATGAACTAAAAAAAGTAGATTTTGCTGTGTATGTTCCGTCGTATGTAGCTTCATCTGAATTTTCTCGAAAACTTGGTTTTTTATTTGTAAGCAAACTTGAAGTAAGTAAGGACCATTATTTATTCGAAATATCACGCCAAAGAGTGCGTGATGGGGAATCAAAAATGCTTACTTTTGACGTAATGACAATGTCAGCAGGTACTCTTCCTAGTTACCGAAAACAGCCTTTCTCTACATACGAAATGTTCGAGATACCAGAAGGAGCCACTAAATTTAACGGGTATGATGTAAAGTATTCCGCAAATAAAAGAGCATTTATCTGGAAAGATAATGGCTGGGAATACTTGGTGTGGGCAGAGAATACTAACAATGCCATTAATATCATGAAGCGTGTCATGGCTACAATACCAAAGGGAAGTAATCCTGTTCATGGTGCAATAAAAGGACAGATGACAGCTATTGATACAAATGAAGGTGTCCGTTCGGATGCTGGTTGGTCTAATGATAATGGAAAAACGTGGTACATAATAACTGGGCGAACTACACCAGAGCAATTAGTAAAAGTTCTAAAGTCTATGGTTAAATTGGATACCAAAAAAATATTAACCGATGATATGCTAAGGACCCTTGTGGAAGGGTCTTTTCTGTGTTATTACACTATTCTGCCCGTTAGCTTAACTCATCTGCCAGTTTAGATCTTTATTATTCAGTCCAATACTATATTATTTAGTCTAAAACTTTATTATTTCTGCACAGCTACTTCTATGATAGACCCCGTCCCCTTCCCGGTCAAATATATAAACAACGAAGGAAGTTAAAAAATTTCGGTTTTAATTTCATCTTAGTCTTGATTTCAGATATTCACAACTTCATTCGGCTTGGTCGTGATTAACGTACAAAGAGTATAAAGGAGTTTGTCATGTTAAGCCCAATAGCAGCAATAGCGCTTATCTGTGCTTTAGTTGACGTTTTAACTGTACTTATTATTTAGGGACTCGTTCAGGGGTGCAACTCAGTATGTTAAATAGATGATCCCATGCACTTTCCAACAATTAACAGTCGTGTTAAAATGGAACCGCTACTTAACCTAAAAAAATAGGTGGGGGTATTTATGCTTACGTATTTTAAAGGATGTACAGGTTCGTTAATTGGTGCTACTTTGATTTACTTTTTTCTAATCAATGATCCACTTGAAAATATAAAACTTCTTGCAATGATTACTCCTTTCATTTTTATTGGAGGAATTTTTGGGTTTTTCCTCTTGCAAATTCTCCATAAAAAAGTCACATCGAGTTTCTGGTTAGGTTTAATTTGTTTTGTACTATTAGGTGAGTTATTTGCCCTGCTCCTTCATACTTTCTTACCATTTCCATGGATTCTTAACTTAATGACAGTTGTTGGCTCTATAACCTTCTTTCTAGTACAGCAAATTAAAAATGTTGTTCTTTCAAGATTCCTTGCATTCTTTGGACCACTTTCTTCACTTATTCTTGGATTTGCTACGAGACACATGTAATGTTAAGAACGATTTAATCATCCAGCTGATTTTCGGGTAAAATATACTTTTTTTCCTGAAGATTCCGGCGGAAGAAAGCCACCGTTACAAGGATACCGTAGTGATTTTTCTTATGAAGGCGATGACATAGAAGTAACCGGAATATACGCAATCCATCCAGAATTTGAGGATGAGTATGGGAACATCGTTTTGGACAATACAAAATCTGTTTCTAGAGAAGGAACAGCTAGAATGTGGGTTGTTTTTCCACAAATGCGAAACCTAGTTCATAATAGCAGGATTAAGGTAGGTACGACCGGTTATTTCATGGAAGGCCCTAGGAAGGTAGCTTTCGCAGAGGTCATTGAAGTATTGGGCCTTCATTCTAATCCAACATCTGATTAACATTTGTTTACCACATCGTGTTAACTCATTAACTGCTTCTGTTGAAAACAACTACTGTAATTCAGTGCATATGAGCTGTATAGTTTGCTTGCCCGTTGTAAATTTTCTTTCTTATTCGTTGATGGAACGCCGTTTGCGATGAAAGTCGCCCGCACGGTGTAGGCTCGTTATAAAACCGAGAGATAGAGATGATATAAAATGAGAATAGCAATCGCCCCCCTGAAGTAGATAGTCCCATTCCGGATCAAACGATGTTAGACACTTGGCCTATGTTGCCTATGAATGTGGGAGAGCATTTTTCCGACCCAGATGAAGATCCTTTGACCTTCACGGCTTCCTCGAGTGAGGCAAGCATCGCTACAGTCAATTTTATTGCGCCTGGATTCTTAGAAATTCATAGAGTGTACCGTGAAACGGGTGGCGTTACAGTGACCGTCATAGCCACCGATGACAATGGGGCATGGGTATCGAGTTCTTTCAAAGTCACTTTGCAATAGCCATCCCTGGAGCTTCATGATCATGTAAAAGAGGATGTTCCATTAACGTCCCCTTGGGTTATCCCAGGGGGTATTTTTTTAGAACTGAGATTGCCGCTTTGCTCACCCTATTTAACAAATCGTATGTTGTGATTAATGGTCCCATCAATTACTATTTGGATAATATAACCATAAGAATAGGGTGCGATTAATGGAGACTTTTGTAATCGATGGTGACAGCTTTTCCAGTTTTGAAGAGTTTTGTAAAGTGTTTGATAAAGTGGTATTTGCGAACTGTTACAATCGTTGGACTGGAAGTCTTGACGCATTTAACGATCTTCTACGTGATGTAAACTGCACCATAGTATGGAAGAACTTTGCCAAATCCAAGATGGACCTGAGCTATTCCGAGACGGTAAAGATCCTAAAAGAACGCCTTGAATATTGCCCCCCTATAAATAGACCATTCGTTAGAAAAGACTTACAAAGGGCTGAATCAGGTATTGGCCCCACAGTCTTAGATTGGTTGTTGGAAATAATCGCTGAACACGATAATGTAGTTCTTATTTTGGAGTAAAAGCTTGATTCATTTACCGTTGTGTAAAATTACTCAGCCCACCAGGCAGTGCAAGGGAAGCTCTCAACATCTGACACAAATTCACGAACTGTGACTGTCTCGTATCCCTTGTCGCTTTCCATTTCCACGTTGACTGGCTTATCCATTGGATACTCACTCACTTCATATCCAGCCCAATCTTCTTCGCTAATACCAGTTGTCTGTTTGTACCACGCGACGACTGACTCCTGATCGTAACCAACAACGACTTCATATCGGTTTGGACCGATTGCAAATGCTTTTAATTCTTGTGTTTTCTCTTTAATGATTGAGTCGATCCAGGTATATAGGTCCTGCTTAAATTCCACGTTGCATTTGCGTAGCGCAAGAGCGCTTTTAATGCTGCAGGGTCTTTCTCTGGCCGGAGAACAAAACATCCGTTTACTAGTTCACCAGTATCTACTTTGCGAACGTCATACTTAACAACCAGACCTTGATTTTCTATGTTCTTTCCTCCCTCATTAAAATAAAGATTTTTTTGAAACATTTGATTGTATCATCCGTATTACAGTATAAATATTCCATTTTAGTAGGTGGTTTACATGTACAAAGCACTCGGATTTGGAGTGGCCTTGCTGTCCCTATGCATTATCATAGCGCTAGCGAGTGGTAATTTTGATCAGGCGGGAAACTATACCATGTACCTTGCCTTGGGAGTAATTTCTTTAGCTGGATTAATGATCTTTGGCAGTATAAGCGCCCCCTCACCTTATTTCCAAAAAGATAATGCGGAAGACCAAAATAGCAGATGGAGATGGATATTATATTTCCTCCTTGCTGCTGTCCCTAGTGTCATTTTTGCTTTCATATATTTCACATTCGTTGATTAATTTCGTTTGGTTTACAATGTACACATTGTGTTAATTCAATTTTTCGGTAAAATTTGAACATAGTTATAAAACCCGTCATAAAATTAGGAGGTATTTGATTGTCCACGATGATTCGTATGGAATTTCCTGATGGTGTTTTTAACCATCGTATTGTTGGTGTTGTCATTCACGATGGTTATGTGCTTTTACATCGCAATCTGCAAGATGATTTTTGGGCTTTACCTGGAGGCAGAGCAGAGTTGATGGAATCATCCGAAAAAACCATTCAGCGTGAGTTCCAAGAAGAACTAGCTATCGATGTTAATGTTGAACGACTACTCTGGATTGCTGAAAACTTTTTTGATCATGATCACACACGATATCATGAGTTATCGTTTTACTACCTTGTCAACATTAAGAACCAGGCAAATGTCCTTGACAAACAAAGAATCCATTCTGGCATTGAAAAAAATGTTGCCCTTGTGTTCCAATGGTTCCCTCTCAATGAGTTAGAGGTTCTTCCTCTCTATCCAACATTCTTACGATCAGCCTTACGTCAATTACCAACTGGGATTCAACATATTGTTCAATACGAAAATTAGACATAATGATCAACCTGTTAAAAATCTCTTTTAATATGGTATTATTTGGATATCGAACTAGCAAGTTGTTGTTTATGGACTGGGTACAAATTGTTTCAGTATCTGCTTGTCTCTTCGCTCTTATTAGGACCATAAGCAGTACCGAATATTGATGTGGTATCCAAAACTTTAGATAGTGACATTACATTTAATATTCATCCAGATAATCCCGATTGGCGGAGTAAACTAACAAAAATCTCCACCAACTCGATCGATATTATTTATTATTACGACACTTCTAAACCTAACTTACCATTTAAGCCAGGTGCGAGCATTTCCTTCGGATTTTCAGGCACATATACCTTTACATTTGAATCAACCTGATATCCAGATGTAATCGTAACAGTGAATGTTGAATAAGCCATCAACGAATCCTCAGGAAACCGGGGGCTTTTTCTTACCTGCATTACCGAAGTGTTAAGTGCATTAAATCAATCATTTTGTTAGACTTGTTAAAAAAAGGAATTTATTGGTGATCCTTATGAGAAATAGACCTCTTTGGTTCAATATCTTTTCAACAGTTGCCCTTGCAATCGCAGTAGTGAACATTTTTACACATATGGCTTTCTTAAGAATATTAACGATGCTATGCCTAGCCGTTTTCATGGCTACTTTAGGATCATTTGAATTGAAAAAAAACCGTAAAATGGCCTTACTTCTATTTGGTGTGGCTGCTTTTCAGTTTTTCGTGTTATTAGATACGATTTATGTCACTGAAACAAAATAACTATATGGTAAATTAAAGGCAAACTACTAAAGGTTGTGATTTCTTGAACAGTGGATTTTTAAAACAATGGTGCCTCGAACATGATGTTGAAGCCAGATCGATCAATGGATTTTCTAATCTACAATTTGGTCAATGGAATCATATCTTTGGTGATCCAATTTTGACAGAGGCAGTTATTGATCGCTTGATTCATCACTCTCATTTGATCGTCTTTAATGGCGAAAGCCATCGATATAAAGAATCGCTATTACACGGTAAATAATTTAGGGGTCGGCAAGTGGTACATTTTTAATTGCCATTTGCTACATTTCCTACTTGCCAAAAACAATTTTGTTGACTCCATCCAATCAACCATTTCTTTAGGTGACTTTTCAAGATAGCGGTACAATGTTGTTCTTGATATTTTTAATTTTTTCGCTATGTTTCGTTTTGTAAAACCTTGCTTTAATAATTGATCAAATCTCTACATACACCTGCCACTTATCCACCTTTCACGTCCTCCTATACCATGATGCCTTCCACAAATTTATCATAGTATGGAGTGAAAATTGGGAATTAAGTGTCCGATTTTATCTAACGGATACTGTCCACTTTAGTTTAGCAGTCACAAGTGGTTCACATAATCAAAAAAATACCTTGCATCATGCAAAGTCTTCCAATCAAATGCGTATTTTATTATAGTTCTCTCTTAAAGCTATTTATTCTAAGTGGTTTTCCTCCATTATTAAGTATCAGTTCCATGTGTTTAAGAGGGGAATCGTTATTTTTCATGGGAAGTCGAATGGTATTGCAGTTTTCATTTGTGGGCTGAATAAAATCCACTCTGTTTTTTATAAGTATGATATTAAGTAAGCATACTCTCTTTGAAATTTCAATAATACTCATCAAATCAACGTTTATAGAATGATACCTCAATAAGTTACTTTCCTGCATTAGCTGGGTAAGATAAGGCTGGATCAAAGGAGTTAAATTTGGAAAAACTACTGGAGTATTTCCAGCCAACCTCCCCATTTTTTGCATTTGCTCGAAAGAATCATTATCGTAACTAACTAAATATGCTTGCATACTAGCCTTTCTTTCAATGATCCCCTCATCTAACAGCTTACCAGAGTAAGGACGCAATGCTACAGTTAATCCGTGTTTATACTGGTTGTAAAAGAAGCGATATTCTTGAAATCGTTTAATTACTTCATTTACGTAATCAATAAGCGTTCTTGTCCCATTTCTATAGTGCTCAATCGACCTTTGCTTTTGTTTGCGTTATAATAATTCTTCTTAAATAGTTCTCATTAGGGACCATAAATGCTCCAAGAATCTCACTATCTGATAACTCAGACAATCTTGATGCAACTTCATTTACATCGCTTGCGTGATACCTTGTGATTTTCCTGATAAAAAACACATCTGACCTTATAAACTTCAAAAACGCAAAGAAATCTTCAAATTGCATTAATAATTCTGATAAAGCACTAAATAATAACCCATTAGTTGTAGAATTGTAAATGTATTGATCGTCGCAGATATAAGAATCCTTATAGAAAGAACTAAGTTCTTCCTTTAGCTTTTCTCTTTGTTCTAAGGTCATTTTTATGCTAAGTATCTTTGTCAATCGCCATGTAAAGTCGTATCCTGAGAAAAAGGTGATCATTTGTTCATCATTTAGCTTTTGACGGACATCCTGCGGAATCATTGCCACACCTCCAATTACAACTTCATTTTACGCTATTTTTCCAGATTCATCTATTTCAATTGCTATAAACTGTCTCTTTCATTTGGATTTATTCCAATAGCCTTCCACTGCTACTGCTACAGTTCTGAAATACTGATCTCTCAAATAGGATTCCTGATTTTCTTTATCATGGGCCTTAAACCATTCCTCTTCCATATCACTATCTTTGAAAATAACTGGTCTCCAAAAACACAAACCTAATTCTGGAAAGTGATAACTGTATCCTAACTCCCAATCGTTCCTATCATATGATGAAACAATATCGATCTTTTCAACGAGATCTTCTGCTTTTGTTTCAAATATATCTAATTCCAAGACGGTACATGTGAATTCTTGCTCGCCTTTAACAGAGGATAGTTCAATAAAATTGACCTTTCCCTCAGTGTCATATTCAACTTTAAATGTACCATCAAAAAATTCATAACTAGGGTTATCTCTATAAAATTTTGCATTGTATTCCTGTCTACATTTTTCTACTTCTTCTTTACTCATACCTAACTTAATTAGGCCAATCCCCTGTTTCGGCATTACATTTATCGTTTCCATACTATTTCACCTGTCCCTTAAAAAACTTTTATCAAATCACCATTTTACTCAGAAAGATCTAATATTATATGAGTTAATTAATGGAAAAGCAAACCAAAATTGACTCTCATATAAGCATAACTTAATATCGTGTGTCAATATATGTAATTTAATTGACGGAGTTTCCTTTATTGGTAATATATAGTAGTGATGTGATTCTAAAGAAATTAACTTTGATTGAATTGCAGCACAACTAAAATCCAATGGGGAAAGGTTGGTAATGGAATGTCTAAATGGTTCAAAGCTTTTTCAATGTGTTTAGCTGTTGTTTTGAGTGTTGGTTTTTTTGCGGAAACCTCATTCGCCAATGCAGCATCTGATGATTTTGAAGTTAGAGTGCAAAAGGCTCGGGCAGCATTAGCAAAAGAAGAGGCAGCAGAACAAGGTCGAGTAGAAGTTCAACGATCTGGCGCTATTAAAAAGTTGATTGAACTCGTTTTTAAGTCGACAAGTAAAACTGAAACAGTAAAGGCAACCAAAAATGAAATCAGAACTAAAGTAACAGGCCATGCTATGCAAGAAGCATTTGTTGACGGAATTACCAGTAAGGTAGTTGATAAAATTTTGTCAGGAAAATCGTCTGGTATGTTGGCGCTAAAAACTTACAAAGATACAATACAAAATTCTCGCATTATCGTTGACCCAAATAGTAAAATAGTACTTGTAATGGATGAGACAAAAAATACTATTATTACGATATACAAAGACTCTGGCAATTCCATTATCAACAGACCCGCAAATGGAAGATGGACATTAATCAACTGGTTTTTTGACTAAAGCTACATTAAACTAAACAACTTTCCATATTTCAGCGATAGGATATTTAGGAGGCGATTAGCATTTCAACAACATTAAAAGATAATACTGACTTGGGCAAATCGGTTGAATTATCCTTCCTCTATCACACAAAAGACGATGATGAAGGAAGTAAGCTAATTGCTAAATACTACTTAGATGGACAAGTTGCAAAGGAATTAGAATTTGGGTGGACGAATCGTGTACTCAAAAGTTTTATCGAACTGTTAAAACAATTTCCCATAGAAATATATGAAGGTCATTTTTCGCACTACGAAAAGCACCTTGAATTACTTTGGGAGAGGGAACCGTCCTCAGATACATACCTGTTAACTTTTGATTTACTAACGGAAAGTGATAGTCAGTTTTCGGTGACGGTAGACGAGAAATGTATCCATGACTTTGGATTGGCATTAGAAGTGGAAATGCATAATGCACCAAGTATAGAAGAGTATTTCAGCTCTTCTAATGAAAAGGCATAACACTTGTGAGCGAATTGTACTTCTTTACTTCCAAGGTGTGTTACATGGCCTTGGAAGTAAAACAAAATTCTATGAATGTTTTGGACGTCAGAATACAAGTGTTATTTGATTGATTTCTGATATTCGTTGTACCATTCATTATTTTCTTCTGATTATTGTATATAAACTTTACACCTTTATCTGTTATGGTAATCATATTTGTGCCACTGGAATATGCTCCAATAACGAATCCTTGATACTGTGCTAAACTACTAACAATTCCACTTACTGGTTTTCCTTCGATTTTAAAGATCGCTGCGAAACGATCCGAGAAATCCCTTCGGTCAATGCTGTTACCACAGATATATGAAAGTTGTTTTAACACATACAATGCCTTCTTCTCATTAGTTCCTAATCCACCCCAAGATCTTTCAATTGCACTGTTCATTACACATTCCTCCCCTTTCCCATTAAAACGATATTTCATTTAAACATTGATTCATCAAACGATTTTCTAGCAATAAAATGCTCCACCTTTTTTACGCAACTTAATTCAATTCGCCCAGTTGTCCCCTGTAATCGTCTCTCACCTTCTCCATGCCACTCAGGATCTCTGTGCCTATAAAGATCAAAAATTCGGTGCCAACTTTCCTCTTTGGTAATCTCTAAATTGCCTTCGTAGTACGCTATGTAAATGCTAATCTAATTCTTGACCACCTCGTGGTAAGACGCTCATAAAAAAGTTGACCACCTGAGCATCTCTTTCCTGTATCTTGAATGTTGACTAGACAACAAGATATGGGAGGAAAGGAAATGCTTCAGATGGCTAACTATGAGTTTATCAGGAAACAGCACTTCGTGCTAGGGAAGTCGATTCGTCAAATTTCTAGGGAAACTGGATATTCTCGACAAGTCATACGTAAAGCCTTAACAACAACAGAAATTCCCGTGTACAAGCTTTCCAAACCGAAGTCAAAACCCGTCATTGAGTCTGTAAAACCAATCATCTTGGAATGGCTGCGCCAAGATGAACAAGCCCCTCCAAAGCAGCGACACACTGCCACACGCATCTATCAAAGACTTGTTGAGGAATATGGTTTCGCAGGTGGTGAATCAACTATTCGCCGCTATGTGAGACAACTCCGAGTCTCTCCTCCTAAAGCGTTCGTTCCTCTTGAATTCCCGCCAGGGAAGTTTGCTCAATTTGACTGGGGAGAAGTTGACATTCTTCTGTATGGTAAGCAAGTAACCATCCAAGTGTTTTGCATGCGTTGTACGTATAGCCGTAAAATTTTCGTTCAAACATTCTTTCATCAGAAGCAAGAAGCGCTTTTGCAAGGTCATGTAAATGCCTTTGAGTTTCTAGGAGCTGTACCTCATACGATTGTCTATGACAAATTTAAAGACCGCAGTAAAAAAGATTCTGGAGGGGAAAAACCGAGAAGAACAGGAGCGGTTTACACAATTACGAGCACACTATTTGTTCGATAGTTACTTCTGCGAGCCTGCTAAAGGAAATCAAAAAGGGCAAGTCGAAAACCTCGTCAAAATGGTTAAACAGCAATTTTTTACTCCTATGCCTTCCGTATCCTCATTAGATGAGTTAAACCAATGGATATTAGAAAAGTGCGTTGCCTATGAGAATGCCAAGGTTCCGCGGTCTACACTTACCGTTGGTCAGGCTTTTATGCAAGATAAGGAGAACATGTTACCTTTGCCTCCGCGCCCTTTAGATTGCTGTCGAATGGTACCTGTCAAAAGCAACTCTCTTTCTTTGGTTACCTTTGAGCAGAATGCTTACTCTGTTCCTGTTGCTTATGCTTCGAAGGAATTGATGTGCCACGTCTATGCGGATGATCTTGCGATCTATTACAACGTTGAACGGATCGCTACTCATAAGCGATGTTTTGAAAAAGGAAAAGAGCTATTTGTATATGAACACTACCTCGATCTCCTTTTGATACGACCGGGAGCCGTTCCTTACGCTCGCCCGTTGCAAAAAGCCAATTTACCAGATGTTTATCATCAGTTTTTAGACAAATGTAAGCATCGTCCAGGAGGGATAAAAGAGTTTATTCGTGTTCTCTTGCTACATAGAGAATTCGAATCCTCATTGGTCAAAGAAACACTCCGAGAATCATCTTATTCCAGTACGATGCCGTAAGGCAACTTCTTCTCCAACGAACGATACCAGAACATCGAATTCCGCGTCTCTCATTTGGTACTGACAGCCATGTGCCTACTATCCAAGTAAAAGCGCCTAATCTTGCGCAGTATAATGACCTGCTACAGAAAAGGAGTGTCGTGCATTGAGTACATCCTTTTTACTCAAAGCCTATACGAAACGGCTATGTTTACCCGCGATTAAAAAAATCTATAAGGAAATGGCTCATGATGCCATGGAACGCCAAATCCCTTATGAAGACTTTCTCCTAGCTCTCTAGGAGCAAGAGATTATGCAACGGGACACGAATCAGATAGCGTCTCGTACAAAACAAGCAAAGTTCCCTACGATCAAAACGATAGACCAGTATGACTTCTCCGCTATGCCTTCCCTTAACAAACCGAAGGTTCTTCAAATGACTCGTTGCGAGTTTCTAGAAAAAACTGAGAATGTCATCTTTATCGGAAATTCAGGAACTGGAAAAACGCACTTATCGATTTCACTGGGTGTAGAGGCTTGCCACCACGGCTACACCGTGCAATTCTGGACTGCTGCCAAACTATGTAATGAGCTAATGGAGGCGCAAAGCGAGAAACGACTACTTCAACTAGAGAAACAGTGGTTGAAAGTCGATCTTGCGATACTTGATGAGGTAGGCTTCGTTCCCCTAAGCAAATCCGGTGCTGAGTTACTGTTTCAATTTTGTGCAGCTCGGTATGAGAAAGGGAGCATGATTCTTACCAGTAATTTAGATTTCGCTGGCTGGACGCAAGTTTTCAAGGACGAGCAAATGACAGCCGCTTTAGTGGATCGACTTACTCATCGTGCCCACGTTTTTGCAATGGACGGTCCAAGTTATGGGTTTAGGCAAAGCATGAAACAATCGTGATAATGAAAAAGTTACCCACCTATCGGGTGGTTATCATTTTGACATGGTGGTCAATTTTTTGATGAGCACGGTGGTCAACATTTTGATTGACATTCACAGCTATATACTGTTTCTTTATTGACTGCAATGTCCATTCCCTTATGAGTTTTACTATATTTTTTACTTATTATAGTACCATCTGTAACATAATACCAGTTAAAAGCGTTATATGGATTTTCCCCTGCTGCCTGGACCTTTCCAGTACCTGTACCTAATAAGGCCGATGCCGCTAAAGCTAAACCAAACATACTAACCAAGACTTTTTTCATATCCCCAATCCCTTCACTTTATGGTATATTATTACAAAAATTAAACATTTTTATAATATTTCAAAAATAAGGAGTGGTGGTTAATGAATACAAAATATCTTATTTCACTTTCCGTTTTATTAATTGCTGGATGTACGGCTAATAACAATCAAGTACCAATGGTTCATACTGGTAACAATGAGGTGTCAATGGTACAAGATAATCCAAATCCAGTTGTAGACTATAGAAAAAAATTGGAAATCCTTGATCGTCTGGAAAACCACGACACTACCTTAAGTCGCATGATAGAATTACTTGCAATAGAATGGCACCATCTTTTTACACAAAAGGATGAAAATAATCTTTGGAATACATATATTTCCTTAACATGGAATATCCGTCCTGACGAAAAAGAACAAGTAAAGAGAGAATTATCGACAGTTCATAAAGAGTTTGCAAATTACTTGAACATGCAAAAACAAGGTATTCTACCTGCCAAGAATGTCACCGTAAATAATTTATCTGCTGAGAGAAACTCTACTGATGATGGTTACCTTGTTCAGGCAAGTTATCTCCTCACCTTACATGACGGAACTACAAAAGAAGTAAAAGTAGAACTTAACGCTGATGACAATATGGAAACATTTAATCCACGCTTTAACACTATTGCTACAGGAGAAAATCTTCCTGAGCCAAAAAATGAGCAAGAAGAATTGCGTCGTGAATTTATACTTAGAGCCTTAGACTACAACGTAATCAAAAAAATGACTTACGATGAAATCATAGAAATGATAGATATGAAATAAAATCGGTTGATACAGTGTAGCCTTAGTCAGTATATAAATATAGCCCTCCTAGAAGGGCTTTCAACTTGTTTTCCCTCTTCTCACTCTTGCTTTGCGTTCGTTCTCTCAGATATCGGTACATGCAGGTTACCAACTATGCCCATGTCTGCTTTCATCCGATCAGAGCAATTCCTTTTTGTATTAGTTATAGCAAATATTTGTATCTCTCAAACAGTTCCTTCTCCTTGGTTTCCTTTTTCATTTTTAGGATTGTATATATTGGTAAAATTCACTATTATCTATATAGAAATGGAGGAAAAACAATGAAAGCAACCGGGGTTGTTAGAAAAGTCGATGAGTTGGGGCGTATCGTGCTTCCAAAGGAGCTACGAGACATTTTTGATATTAAGATCAAGGATCCATTGGAGATTTACGTTGATGATGAACTTATCATATTAAAGAAGTATGAACCCGCATGTGTTTTCTGTGGTAATGCCTTAAATACATTACACTTTAAAGGGAAGCTGATCTGTTCAACCTGTGTTAGTGAAGCAAAAAAAGAATCAGAATAAACAGAAGAAGCCCTCCCCGGACAAAAAATCCGAAGCAGGGCTTCTACGTCAACTGAAATGGTCAGGGTATTGGTCTTTCAATGTTGTAGTCTGCGGAATGCCAGAAGCATCCCGTAAAGCGTTCACGAACACCCAAAAGTTGTTTCAGAACGTCTTGGACACAGCAGGGTAGGAATAACGATGGATGTATACAGCCATGTCATGCCAGACATGCAAAAAGATGCTGCTGACAACTTCGAGAAAATGATGAAACAGAAACGCTCCAAATAGCCTTAGTTGAGTAAAGGTTGTCAAAATGTTGTCAAGCGACAACATGGAGGGATTATGTTGTCAGGGTGGGTATCTACAAAATAAGAAAAACCCTTGATTTCTCAAGGGTTTTAGCTTGTTAAGTATGGTGATCCGGACTGGGTTCGAACCAGCGACCCCCACCCTGTCAAGATGGTGCTCTCCCAACTGAGCTACCGGATCATGGGACTTACTTATGTAATCATTAATGGTGGGCCCTGTAGGACTCGAACCTACGACCAATCGGTTATGAGCCGACCGCTCTGACCAACTGAGCTAAGGGCCCGAATCGTCTCGGACGTCGATCACATTTATTACTATACAGCATCACTAAATCAATTTCAAGAGGAAATAATGATTTTTTGTAATTTTTTTCACTCGTACCAAAAGAACACTAAAAAACCCAAGTAAAACACCTTGCATGATCGCCCCTAAACCTTTTTTCCAAATCATAAACCGCAAAGTTTCGCTCCTACGCCTTACTCCCCAATCCCACCCAACAAAAAAAGCCACCCCCTCCACAGGTACCTCCCTCATACCCAAAGCAGCTCACAACCCCAAACCGCCTCGCATACAAAAGCAGCACCCGCAAAGAAAATGGCTTTTCAAGCTATGTCTACTCAAAGATAGTTAGGTAACCATTCCCACAAAGGGAAAATCCTCCAAAAACCTACCCAGCCTGCTCAGTCCCTTTCCCTTTCTCCTCCACACGCAGCTCAGCCTCGTGCTCACGCAGTGCCTCTGCTCTCGCCAGCTCGGCTTCCTGCTCATCTCTCATCCGGTGAGCCATCCGGCTGGACGCATTGGCAGCTACACTCGCGACCAAATCATCCAAAAACGTATGCACTCGGCCCTCAGCCGTTTTCGTATCCAATCTTTTAATTACGCCAACCTTGTGCTTATCCAAATGCCCAAAGGTCGTCACCGCGATGCTTCCATATCCAAATACAGAACCAAGCGCCAAGGTCTCGTCGCAGCCGAACAATCCTTCGTCTGTTGCGATGATGGATTGGAGTGGCTCGGACAAGAGTCCTTTTTCAGCCAATGTATCGAGTTCAATGCCAACTAAAATGGCATGCTGCATTTCGCGTTTTTCGAGTACAGCTTTGACGCTTTCAATGCATGGCTCCATGGTCAAGCCAGGATGGTATGGTGACTGCATGAGATACACAATCTCCGCGATATCTTCTACCGTCACACCGCGTTCTGACAGGCGTGCGAGGGCAGCGTTTCTGACTTCGATGCTGTGAACCTGCTTCTTCATATAAGAGACAACCCCTTCCGCAAATCGAGTGAAGTCGTTTTTATTATAGTATCATACGGTGTCAAAATTGCGACAATCTTTCATTCAAATCGAACACACGAAACACTTGGGCAAGCCTTCCCCACTCCTGTATAATTAGCACCAGAACATCCCATAAGGAGGACAACGCTGTGGCTCTTGAGGAAATCATTTTGGACAGCCGGCATCTTGGAACGCCGGAAAAGCTGATTGTCTACACCCCTGCCCGTTATTCGCCGCTCTACTCTTATCCGGTCATCTACGTACAGGATGGAGAAGATTACTTGTCTATGGGCAGAATGGCAACACTATTGGACAAGCTAATCGAAGAAAAAAAGCTCCCTGATCTGCTGGCCGTATTCCTTCCTGTGGATAAAACGAAACGGCAAAGCCGCTACCATCCCGACGGGCGGGAGCATCTGGCCTATCGTCGCTTTTTGGCAGAAGAGGCGGTCAGCTACATCGATACACATTATTCTACGCACCCACTCGGCAACGGCCGGACGCTCTTGGGCGAATCGCTCGGAGGTGTGGTTTCCCTTTTTACGGCTTTATCTTACCCGCATACCTTTGGTCAAGTGGCATGCCAATCTGCTGCGGTGGACGCTTCATTAAACAAGCGTATTGAAGAAACTGAGTTTATCGTTCCGCTGAATCTGTATCTGGAAATTGGTACGGAAGAGACTGCTGTTGAATCTGGACGTGGAACCCTCGATCTTGTCTCTGCTAACGCCGAGCTGCGCAATATTTTGCAAAAGAAAATGGCCACCCTGGTCTATGAGACCTTTGAGGGTGACCATACGTGGGGCTTTTGGCAAGCCAATCTGCCGCGCATGCTGTGCACGCTTTACGGGTAAACTTACCGTGGTTGTTCTTCCTGCGGACCTTCTTCCTTCACTGCCGGGACGAGGGCGTCTTCGAAATCGCCTTTCCGTATAGCCGACAGGATGGTGAAGGTCAGTACAGACAGCAAGAGCAGGACGAGAAAAATGAATGTAATCATCATGGCCATATACATGCTGTACGGCACCTCCTTGCACTAAACAGTCTTTCCTGCGGCCTCAGGAATATACGGACCCACGCGTAACATTACACAAATGGAGAATTTTCTGTTAAAATAATAGGATGCAAAAGCATAAGAGATAGTGAAGGAGGAGTGGTTCTTATGATGTACAGTATCGTAGTTTTCCCATCCAGCAAGGTGCAAGAAGTCGCCAACTCTTACCGAAAGCGTTACGACCCGGCATATGCCTTGGTACCGCCGTATATGCGCTTAAAAGAAGGCTTCGAACTGGACGAATCCAAGCTGCCAGAGCTGGTTAGCCATCTGGAGCAGGTTGCCTCCTCAACTGATAGCTTTACAGCAAGCTTCCACCGTTTTTCTTCTTTCCATCCGACAAACAACGTCATCTACATGGCTGTCCAAAACAAGGAGCCTTTTAATGAGCTGCACCAAAAAATCGTGAACCAATGTGTAAACGAAAAAGAGACCTATGCTTTCGTTCCGCATCTGACCATCGGACGTGATCTGTCCGACGATGAGCTACGGGATGTAACAGGTCAGCTGAGCATGGCGAAGCTTGATTTAACAAGTGAAATTGACCGCTTCCACCTGATCTACCAGTTGGAAGATGGCATTTGGAGCGTTTACCAGACTTTCCTCTTAAAAAAGTAACGTAAAGTAGATAACCCCTCCCTGTGCATTCATGGCAGGGAGGAATCTTTTTTCCAAGCAAAGGACGTGTGACATGATGAGCCAAACAACTTACCAGATTCAGTCAGTCAGCAGTGAAAAAGAAATGGCCGATGCCCTGTCCGTCCGCAAAGCCGTTTTTATCGTGGAGCAGGAAGTTCCCGCAGATTTGGAGATCGATGAACACGACGAGGCAAACAGCGGAACGATTCATTTCGTCGTTTACAAGGAAGAACAGCCTGTAGGTGCGAGCCGTCTGCGTACATATGCACCTGGTGTAGGGAAAATTGAGCGGGTTGCCGTCCTCCAATCAGAACGCGGTACGGGACTCGGTCGTCAAATTATGATGGCAATGGAAGAAGCAGCGCAGGACCAAGGCTACGAAACACTAAAGCTGAATGCACAGACCCATGCGCAGCGTTTTTATGAAAAATTGGGCTATGAGGCGTATGGTGACATTTTCGATGAAGCTGGTATCGAGCACATCGCCATGGTAAAAAATTTGCGCAAAAAGTAAAATCTATCTATTACGAAACAACCTTGTCGCTATGACATACCGCGACGCCAATGTTGTTTTTTGTTTGACTTCCCTCCCCCGTTGGATTATGCTGGAAACAACCAAAACATACGCTAGCGTACTTTTGAGGTGAACCATGCAATATATGCGCGAGGACTGGGTCAGGACTGCACTCACCAAGCTGACTGAGGCAGGAATCGAATCAGTCCGTGTGGAAGCACTCGCCCGCGAAATGAACATCAGCAAAGGAAGCTTTTATCACCACTTTCAGGATCGTCAGGATTTGCTCGATTCCATGATCAGCTACTGGGAAGAACATACAACAGAAAGGATTATTCATCCCCCAGACTCAACAAGCCAGACATTGGAGCAGCTTCTCGGCGAGCTTTTTTCAAGGGAACAAAAACTCGAAGCGGCTATGTATGCGTGGGCGAAGCAAAATGCAGCCCTTCGTCACCGCCTCATCGACATCGAAAAACGCAGAATTGAGTATGTAACAGCTCTGTACCAAAAGAATGGTGTCCCGAAAGCGGAGGCCAAAGCACGTGCTGAGCTCGCCTATTTGATGTACGTAGGCTGGCTCCTGCGCACCGAAATCAACGCCGAAATGGATATACAAGCAGCACTTGCTCATTTTCTGGCATGGAAGTAAAAATGCCTTGGCTTTCGCTTTCTCATTAGGAATTTATTAATCTCTGCCTGTATAAAATGAGAAAGCCGAGAGCTTTTATACCTAAAACATACGCTGCCGTATCTTAACAAAAAAGACATGCCCACACGCGTTTTTTATCACTAATGAGTCGAGGAGAGAATCATATGACCACCTTTTTTGTTGTCTCGTCAGCAGCCATCCTGCTCTTCGTTTCTCTGCTTCATGTTTACTGGGCAATAGGCGGATGCTGGAGCTTGGGTGAAGTCATTCCACGTACCTCCGATGAGTCCCGCCGCCTCTTTACTCCTGGAAAGAGACCGACCTTAATCGTCGCTCTCTTGCTGGCAATGACCGCTTTTTTACTGCTGACCCAAAGCGGCTATCTTTCCCTATCGTTTCCCCCTACCCTTCTGAGATGGGGAAGCTTGATTTGTGCAGTCGTATTTTTCCTCCGCGCCGTGGGCGATTTCCGCTATATCGGCTTCTTCAAAAAGGTCAGACATACTCGATTTGCCCATAACGATACATGGTTGTTCAGTCCACTATGTTTATGGCTTGGCTTCTCCTTCGTTCTCGCCATACTTTAGATGATGGATGGTCCAGCTGCTAACCGCTGCAAAACGCCAAACCCCGTCTCCAAACGTGCAAACAACGTTTCAGACGGGGTTTTCTTTGTGAGCCATTATTTTCTTTTTGCTGCAATCTCCCTGAGTCGCTCCACTGCCTCAATCTGTGCTGTATGGGAACCAAGCATAGCATGAAACGGCTCCTCACCTCGCCAGCCATGGAAATCCGAGCCTCCGGTCATGACGAGTCCATATTCCTTTGCCCAAGTACTGTACACGAGTCTTTGCTCCTCTGAATTGTCTGGGTGATTGACCTCAATGCCGTCCAGCCCAAAAGCAATCAGCTCCTGCACCAGCTCATCATCGTCATAAAGCCCCGGATGAGCCAAGACAGCGGCTCCCCCAGCATCCTGAATCAAACGGATCGCTTCTTGAGGTGTAATTCGTGGCGGATTGACATACGCTGCCGCCCCTTTTCCCAAGTATTTCTCAAAAGCTTCTTCGATCGTTGCCACAATTCCAAGCTCAATCAGCTCTTCTGCGATATGCGGACGCCCGATATTTTTATCTGTCCCCTGTTTGCGGCGATAGACGCTTTCGAGCGTAATCGGTATCCCCAACTCCTGCAGCTTTGCAATCAACAGCTGATTACGCTCATGACGTGTCTCTCGCAAGCCGACGAGGCGCTCCTGAAAGGCACTGTCCTCATACGGGATAAAATACCCGAGCACGTGAATATCCTGTCCCCGCCCTACCGAGCTGACCTCTACACCGGGAATGACTTCGATCCCGAGCTCCCTGCCAGCTGCGAGCGCCTCAGGAACTCCGGCCACTGTATCATGATCCGTAATAGCGAGAGCCTGTAAGCCTGCCTCTTTTGCCAAGCGCACGTTTTCTGCCGGTTCGCAGGTTCCGTCTGACGCTTTTGTATGGGTATGTAAATCTGCGTGTTGGTTCATGGTCCTACCACTCCTTCATTTCTTTTTTCTCTACGTCTGAATTCCGAATGCCGCTCATAGGATGGTACCAAACCCGATTTCATAAAGGGTGAGCCGAGGAGGATGTCCATGCGGTTAAAAAACAAAACCCTGACCGGCGTCGTGCAGCCACTCTCCTATGTCGACAAAATGCTGCGACAGCAGGGCTTTCGCCGATCAGGTGGGGATTCCATGCCCACGTATGATGTCGTCATGTACGACTCCGCAAGCAGCAGTACTTATTTTCTACGCATCCCGACGAACTTCAACAGTACGACAACAGGAAAAGGCGAACTTACCGTCAAGCTGGGGCATCCGTATCTGGAAGCCAAATTCTACATGAGCACAGCTTCCGAAGAGCTTTTCTTCATTCCCAAAGCCGTACGTGAAGCAGCGGAGCACAAGCTCGCCGAAATTGCAGACTACCTCTCGTCCCCTACTGCACCATCCTGAACTTCTGTTTTGACGCTTCTCCACAGCCATCGATTTTGGGCAAACCGGTATGCAACTCTCTCTTCTTTTTGAAGTCCGATGAGATACCCCATGAACGCCGTCCGAAACAGGACGAAACTGGAAGCGTTCTCTATCGAAATGTGTAACCGCTCACATAAGAGCGAAAGTGCATTCTCCAACGTATGCTCTTCTTCCAAAATTTCTTCGATTACCGCATAGATTCGCTGATGCCATTCGATATTTTTTTGCACGGCACTGACCGGGGAGGTGATATACGGTCCGTGACCAGGCAAATATCCTGTATAGCTCGTGTCCAAGAGCTTGTTTAGGCTGAGCAATGTTTCATGAGCATCTACGAGAAAGGGGAGTTTATGCTTTTCCAATACCTCTTCGCCTAAATAACTGTCGGCGGCAAAGCAAATATTTTCGCACACGACACCGACTTGTTGCCAGCTATGTCCCGGCAGAGAAAGGATAAAAAAGCTGATGCCATCAATCTCTATCGAATCCTCCAGGGGAAGGAGGTGGTCCACCCGCGAAGCTTGGGCAAGAAGGAATTTGTTACGAAGGTCCGCAAGTGGTTCTGCCCCCATATTCAGGTAGATTGGTTCGAGAATTGGATAACGAATAATCGCCTCTTCTAACGGTGGCGCGTAGACCTGTGCTTCGGGCCAGCATCCGAGCAGATAGGCGTTGCCCCCGAAGTGGTCGGCATGAGCGTGCGTTTGTATGATGGCACACAAGGGCTGGGCGATGGCGTCCAGTCCTTTCTTCATTTTCTTGGCAGTTTGGGTATCGAGTCCAGAATCAATCAAGATCGCTCCGGTGTTTCCGATAACCAAGCCAATATTTACGTGACCGGGAAAATAACCGACACGCTCCGTTATCATTTGTGGTGTATTGGTAGACAAAATTTGTCCCTCATTTCATCTTTTCCTATTTATTTTCTCCAAAATAATCTCCATCCCCTGCCTTTTTGTCTGATTTGCAGGTTCTTGAAAGAATCAAGAGGTCCAATGACCGTGTACGACTGCCGCTTGCGGCTGATTCCACTGAACATATGCGTCGTCGCTGCAACAGCAATAATCGTGATTAAAGAAAACATCGTCCGTTCCACCCCAATCGTTTGCAAAGAGCAAGACACGATGAATCCGTCTATCACTAGAATCAGGAGAGCGACATGCAGTTTGAAGCGTCTGGCTAAAAATTGGGCAAGCAAGTCTGTCCCACCTGTATTCGTTTCGTAGGCAAGCATCAGCCCCACCCCCACCCCGATCATAACACCTCCGGTAACTGCGGAGCTGGAGGTTGACCATAGATTCCACTGGCGTAAATCGGACAGCACATCGATGAAAAACGAAGAGATGAGCATCCCATGAAAGCTGTGATAAAACAGCCGTCTATCATAAAAAAAAACGATCACATACACAGGAAGACTCACAAAAATCATCACTAGACCAGGTGGTAATTGCATGTAATACGTCGCCAAAAGACCAATCCCGATCATGCCTCCGTCCATCAAACGGTGCGGGACGAGAAACAGGTTGACTCCTACTGCGACCAACACGCTACCTGATAGGATTGCAACGCTTTTATGCAACCAGTTCACTCTCCTCCCTCCCTTGGACAGCTACTCGTTTATGTGTATGATTCAAAAGTTTATGGTATGTCCAACCGTCCCGTTGTGAGCACATATGGGAATCGGAACGTTTTGACTCTTCGGTTGACCAATTGGTATACTAACCTATAACAGCGAATATACGAATGTTTACACAAATGCTTTCGTACATTGAAAGTACATTTACAATAACGGAGGTGAATTCTCCACCTTTCGTACTGCGGGAGGCTGGAGGTATGCTTGGAGAGTCCGATAGGGGAGATTACGCTGAATCTGCTGCTCGTGATGTTTTTGGTTCTTTTGAACGGCTTCTTCGTTGCAGCAGAATTCTCGTTGGTAAAAGTTCGCCAAACCCGTCTGACCCAGCTCGTAAGCGAGGGTAATAACCAAAGAGCCCGCTACGCGCAAAAGGTCACGCAGCAGCTAGACGCCTATCTGTCCGCCTGCCAGCTCGGAATCACGCTGGCATCACTCGGGTTAGGTTGGGTTGGCGAGCCTGCAATCGCCCATTACGTCGAGCCCATGGTAGCATTTTTCCACTTACCTCAATACTTGGGTGGCCCGATTTCACTCGCTATTGCTTTTGCGATCATTACTTTTTTGCATATCGTTTTAGGCGAGCTGGCGCCCAAGTCGTTGGCTATTCAAAAAGCAGAGGCAACCTCGCTTTGGACGGCCGCTCCACTCATGTTTTTCTACAAGCTGAGCTATCCGCTCATCTGGTTTCTGAATGGAGCAGCAAATCTTCTAATCAGACGATTAGGAATTGAACCGGCTTCTGAAAATGAGTCGGCACATACCGAAGAGGAAATTCGTCTGCTGGTTAACCAGAGTCACAAAAGCGGGCATATCGACCAAACCGAAATGGCGCTTGTTGACAATGTTTTTGAGTTTTCCGAACGACTTGCCCGGGAAATCATGATTCCGCGGATTGACATGATTTGTCTGTATGATGACAACACCTTTGAGGAAAACCTCCAAATCATGAAGGAATCGCGTCATTCCCGCTTTCCTGTCGCTCACGAAGATAAGGACAGATTGATTGGCTTCGTCCACATCTCTGATTTTTACCTGTCTGCTCTGAGTACAGGCAAGGCAGAATTGAAAAACTTCCTCCGTCCGCTCCTCACTGTACCTGAATCAATGGAGATCAGTCATGTGCTGCGATTGATGCAAAAACGCCGCTCGCAGCTGGCAATCGTCATTGATGAGTATGGCGGAACTGCAGGTCTTCTCACAATGGAAGACATTCTCGAAGAAATTGTCGGGGATATCCAGGACGAATTCGACGAGAATGAACGACCCGAAATTGAAGAGAGCACGAACAACGCTCTCTCCGTTTCAGGAAAAACGCTGTTAAATGAACTGAACGACTACATTACCATCGAGGTCGTTTCCGATGAGGTAGACACGATCGCTGGTTGGCTCTACAGCCAGTTAAACGAGGAAGTCGCAAATGGCAAGGCCGTAATGTTTCAGGGCTATCTCTTCACCATCAGTGAGCTGGAAAACCACCGGATTACGCGGGTAAATATTACCTATGTGGGCGAAGACGACCCAGAAGCCCTGCCAGAAGACACCGTGCTTTTGCACGCTCAAACCTAACGACACGATTTTTGGCAAGTGTCCCCTGCCGCCAGGGGGCACTTCTTCTTTCCATGTAAAGGCGTGCGATGAGATACGCCGGTACTCCCTATCATCTTTTCGAGGTGTCATGATGAACTTTGCCCTACTAGACAACAAACCCATCCTGTTGCTACCCGAGACATACAATCGCATACCGTATTGGCGCATGGCTGCCCGGCAGGATCAGGTACGGTGTCCAGCCTGCGCAGCGGCGCTTCGATTGATTGCGGGGATTAGCTTCGAGCCTTATTTTGCCCATCCAGAAGGGGCTGTTTGCCCGCTTTTGAATAGTGACCGAGCCAGTTTTGAAAATTCGAACTGGCTCCAAGCTTTGGATGAGACGGCAGCAACCGCCTTTGAGGCAGCCTTGCGCAAAGATACAGATGCAAACAGTGGACAAGCATACACAAGTGGGCAAACCGCGCACGATTTGAACAAGGATGAACTTGCTTTCTCTTCTAATCAATCACATATTCCACAAGCAGATACGACAACAGAAGAAGACGATTCCGTGATGATCGGTTCCTTTCGCGTGCCTAAAAAAAGAACAATTGGCAGCAGCACCACAACTCCCCCGCCAGCACCCAAGCCGCCGATTTTTCGCAAGCGTTTGACGCCAAAGAAAAGCATCCAGCATCTGCTTGAGCAAAAAAGAGATGAGCCACTGCACCCCGGTCAACGACAGGCAGTCGAGACAACAGACGGACCTTTACTCATTCTCGCAGGAGCTGGCAGCGGCAAAACAAGAGTGATGACGGCGCGCACTGCCCACCTGATTCAAGATTGCGGGATAGAACCGAAACAAATTATGGTGGTTACCTTTACGACCAAGGCAGCGGATGAAATCAGGCAGCGGATTGCCCGTCAGCTTCCTCCCCACCAAGCACGCGAGCTGATCGCAGGTACATTTCACAGCATTTTTTACCGCATGCTTATGCACCATCAGCCTGATCACTGGGATCAGCAGCGTCTGTTAAAAAAGGATTGGCAAAAGTGGCGACTGTTGAGAGAAACAGGTGCTTTGCTTGATCATGACGATCTAATTGCACTAAAGGAAAATGACATACAGGAAGCGCTAGGGATCGTCAGTCGCTGGAAAAACGAATACCTTCTCCCTCAGGATGTTGCGTACAGAGAGCTCGACAGCACCTCAGAGAAGCGGGCACAAGCACTCTACCCGATTTACGAAGCAACCAAGAAAAAGCATAACTGGTTTGACTTTGACGACATGCTGCTCGGCTGTTACGAAATGCTGCGCGAAGACACCAACCTTTTGCAGCGCTATCAAAATCGAATTACACATGTGATGATCGATGAGTTTCAGGATATTAACCGCATCCAGTACGAAACAGTCAAGCTGCTTGCCGCGCCGCACAACAATCTATGTGTCATCGGTGACGACGATCAGTCGATTTACGGATTTCGCGGCAGTGATCCCCAATACATACTGGGCTTCACCAACGATTTTCCGGAAGCCAAATCAATTACACTGGAAGTGAATTATCGTTCACACGCTTCTATCGTCAGTCTGGGATACTCCTTGATTGGCCACAACCGTGCTCGCTGGGCAAAGGAATGCCTCTCCTTTCATAGTGAGGAAGGAGACACATATTTATTCGAGCCCGAAGACGAGGAAGAACAGGCATCACGTATTGTTGATGAAATCATTCATCGCCGCGAGCAAGGGGCCATTCTAGGCGAGTGCGCCGTTCTGTATCGGACGAACGAATCCGCCCGCCCGATCCTGGAGCGTTTGAGTGAAGCTGGCATCGCCTTTCACTACACACAGGAGGAGGACTCCTTTTATCAACGGCAAACAGTGCGCTGGACACTGCATTACTTGCGACTTGCAGTCAATCCGGATGATACCGATGCCTTGAAAGAAATCTTGCCTACGCTCTACATTTCAGCAGACATGTGGAACGCACTGCGGAGCCAAGCCATTATCGAGGATATCCCGATTTTGCATGTCCTGCCTCTTCTTACCCAGCTAAAGCCGTACCAGCGAAAGCATTTGCAAACAGTTACCGACATATTATCTGCCGCCAAGGACTGTCCGCCCGCACAAGCACTCGAGCTTATTTATGAGGATGGCAAGCTGCGAGATTATTTGAAAAAGCGCTCCCGCGACCGGGAAGATGGCCGGGAACGCTGGAGTGACGAGCTGCAACAGATCTTGGCAGCAGCGAAACGACATGCCACAGTCAGTGACTTTTTGGCCTACATCCAGCAGATGACCCAAAACGAAAAAGAGTGGCGCACACAGCGGCCACTCCCTGATGAAGCAGTACATGTACTCAGTATTCATCGTGCCAAAGGACTTGAGTACGATCACGTCTTTTTACCCGATCTAATAGAAGGCGCAATCCCTCATGAATACACGCTGGACGAGCTGCGCAAGGGTGGAAATGCTGCCCTGGAGGAAGAACGCAGACTGTTATACGTTGCGATTACCCGTGCTCGGCACAGCCTTAGTATCGGTATCCCCCGGGAGCGATTCGGACGCAAGACCAGAACCTCCCGCTTCATCGCCGAAATGGGCAGGTAAATACTGAAAACCTCCGCCCATATAAATTAAAAATTCTTCCATGTTTGTGATCAATGGAAACATAAAAAAGGCTCCCTTCCTCGCAGTTAACAAAACGATTGTTTTGTATAGTATGCGGGGAACAGGAGCCTGTTATTCATTTAGCCGCCAATGATGCTATAGCCAGCATCGACGTGCAGGATTTCACCGGTAATACCTCTGGACAGGTTGCTGAACAAGAACAATGCAGTGTCGCCTACCTCGGATTGGTCAATCGTACGGCGCAATGGAGCTTTTTCTTCAATTTCCTTCAAAACGGAGTTGAAGTTGCGGATTCCTTTTGCAGCCAACGTACGAATCGGACCTGCAGAGATCGCATTTACACGGATGTTTTCTTTGCCCAGGTCGTTAGCCAAATAACGAACCGATGCATCCAGTGCTGCTTTGGCAACGCCCATCACGTTGTAGTTAGGTACCGCACGCTCACCACCCAGATAAGTCATGGTCACGATGCTTCCGCCTTCGGTCATCAATGGACGGGCTGCACGTGCAACCGCTACCAGAGAGTACGCACTGATGTCTTGTGCCAGCGCATAACCTTCGCGGGAAGTATTGACGTACTCGCCTTCCAGCTCTTCCGTTTTAGCAAACGCGATGCAGTGTGCCAAGCCGTGAATAACACCCACTTTTTCCTTGATCAACGCAAATGCTGCTTCTACGTCTTCATCCTTGGTTACATCGCAATTTACGAGGAGCGAATCTGCTCCAATTTTCTCTGTCAATTCCGCTACGTTCTCACGCAGACGCTCTCCCTGGTAAGTAAAGATCAGGTTCGCTCCTGCTTTATGCAAGGATTGTGCAATTCCCCAGGCAATGCTGCGGTGATTCGCAACACCCATGATAACGATGTTTTTGCCTTGTAATAATGTATTCATATTATGTATGCCCCTTTCCAACATATTCCCCTGCCATTATAACCGATCTCGTCCACAGTTACGAGAGGGGCTGGGTAGGGATTTTATCGAATGGGACCAGGTATAACGCATCATGACCTATTCCGTGCTGGCAGGCTGGTCAACTGAAGTCGATTGCCTGCCGGAAAACACCCATTCTTCATCCAGCGGATTGAGGGATGTTCCGTTTGCCGGGAATTCAGCCTGTCTATGTACTTGTTCCTCCATGGTGCTGTTTGCTTGCTCTGTTTTCATCTTCAGGACTCCTTTTCTCGGATAGAGAATGCCATTCTTGTCTTAGACTGGCAACGGAGTCAGCTGTTTATACATGCACATGATTTCCTTGCAAATAAGCGGTCAACACCATGTAAACGAGAATCGCCCCGACAAAATAAGCACCAAGCTGCGCCTTTTTCGCACTCAAAATATAAGGAATGAGGTGGCTTGCCGAGACATACAAAAAAATGCCTGCGGTCATAGCCAAAATGACGCCTGACCAGCTTGGAGGAAAAATGCGCTCTACGATACCAACACTTCCCGCTCCGATGATCGTCGCAAGCCCGAGAGAGGAAGCCCCCCAAAAAGCTTTTTGTCGAGAACGCGTAGCGGCAAGCAACAAAGAAGCCACCGTCACGCCGTCAGGAATTTTATGCAAAAGCATAGCAAGAAGCACAGATACCCCTACGTTTGCATTCATTTGAAAACTCGCGATCAACGACATGCCTTCGACAAACGCATGCAGCAAGAAACCCGTCAACACACCAATGACCCCGGTCGAGCCTACTTCTTTTCCAGCCTTTCCAATCAATTCAAGTGTGAACATCAGCACGAAGCCTATCATAACAAAAGGCATGACCCGCTGCCCTTCTTGTTCCAGTACGTGTGGCACTAGATCCAGCATCGTAATTGCGAAAAGCAGTCCCGCTCCTGCACTGATCATGGCGAATAAGGACTGGGTAGACCACGCGCGCAAGCATAGCAGCAATCCGCCGACACTACTCGCTACTGCGGCAGATCCAAAAACAAACCAGAACTCAGGCTGCATACGTACGGTCCTCTCCTCATCAATAGGTATGGACGTGTATTCCTTCCATATGTACGCGCATGTCCGGGTCATTATGAATGCCCCACTTCCTTTTGACAAAATATGCGTGCCTGTCCAAATCGGACGAAACATCACTTCTTTTTAGAAGCTTTGTCGATTTTGCCTTTCCGGGAAAAAAATGGTGCTATAATGAGTCCACCGGGAATACTGAGGGGAAAAAAAGGAGTGATTCGGGATGGATGTACAAGTTTGGATGGCTTCGAAAGAGGTAGCTGATCGCCTAGACGTACATGTTCGTACGCTGCGTAACTGGCTTGACTTGTTTGTACCCTTACAAGAGCGTCTGAAAAATCCGCAGGGTCACTATTTGATCAGCGAGAAGGGCTTTACGCTTCTGAAGGAAGTAAAGGAACGTAAAGACAGCGGTAACAGCTCCCTAAAAGAGATTCAAAAGCAATTCATTGAGGAAGGCCGAATTTCAGAGGACATGCTCTTTTCAGAGGAATTGTCTCTGTCAGATGAAACGGCGGTCACTGTCGGCGCACCGAATAAGCTTTCTAGCGGCATGCGCGAGATGGAATTGACGGTACAAGAAACGTTGATGCAGTTCCAAAACGAACTGACTCAGCTCTCTTCTTTAAACCATATGCAAGCAACCATTCTGCAAAAAATCGCTGACATCGAAGAGATGCAAGAGTCTCTGCGCTTGGAAATGCGTCGTGTTACTTTTGAAATGGATCTGATGCAGCAGCGCTTGACCCGGCGCAAAGAGCGCTACGCTCGTTATGAGCCACGCTGGTCACTCAACCCGTTCCGTTGGTTTACGAGATCGGATCGGGCCGCGGAACAGTAGGAAAGGCTCTTTGGAGGCATCTGCATAACCGCATATAAATTATTATTCGTTAACCTACTTTTTAAAAGAATGGGTCAAAGGTAGTCTCCTTCCTTTTTTTGTGATATATTTGCACTAGGACAATTAACCTGAAAAGTAGGACTATTCACATTAAAACAAAAAAGGACAGGGGTCTTTCGTTGTGAGAAAACTGCATATTACCTCGGTCAAGCCGGGAGATGTAATAGCCAAAAGCGTGTTCCTGGAAAATGGAAACGTCCTCTTGGGTCATGGGGTGGAATTGACAGCCCGTTACATTGAACGGCTTGTTCGTTTAGGGATTGATACCCTCTACGTTCAGGATAAGCACACCGACGATATCATTCCTGAAGATGTCATTCGCGATGAGACTCGGAAAGATGCAGTAGATACGGTTTACAAGACGATGACGACATTGATGGATCAGCCCCATATAAAAGGGCGCACTTCCGTTCCTGACTTTGGCAGCAGCTTTCAAAAGATATTTCGAGAAATTTTAACCGATCTCAGCGGCCGCAGAGATGTCATGGTCAATCTGTCCAGCCTTCACGTATTGGATGGTTATTTTTTTCACCACGCTGTCAACGTAGCCGTACTGGCTGGCGTAGTGGGACTCGCAAAGGGCTACAACCAAAGTCAAATGATGGAGCTGGGTATTGGAGCTCTTCTGTTCGATATCGGGATGACACAGGTTCCAAAGGAGCTGTGGACGATGCCAACCGAGCTGTCACAGGAAGAGCGTCAGCGCATTCAATACCATACGGAGGATGGCTTCAACATTTTGCGGAATCAGCACAATATTTCTGTCGTCTCTGCTCACTGTGCCCTGCAGCATCACGAGCGCTACAACGGAACGGGATACCCCAGACAGCTCTGTGAAAAAAATATCCATGAGTATGCACGCATCGTCGCCATCGCGGACGTATACGATGCACTGATTTCTCCCCGCCCTTTTCGTAAAAGCTACTCGCCTAGCGATGCCACTGAATTTTTGTTTGCTTCAGGGAATACTTATTTTGATATTGATCTGCTCAAGATCTTTCTCCAGCACGTGGCTATCTATCCGATCGCGACCACAGTCCTTTTAAGCACAGGTCACGTTGGTGTCGTTTCCAATGTAAACCCGCTTGCCGTCAATCGGCCCATCATTCGGATCCTGCAGGAGGAGGACGGATCGCCAGTGGCCTCCCCTTACGAGATCAATCTGTACGACAAGGAATGGGTGTCGGTTACCATCGTAAAATCGTTGTAATCATCAGCGCTCGCTTTGCTGCTCTTTATCACCCGTATGTGTACGCTGCCACAACCCCAGTACCAAGACGAGAGCGACTATCGCAATCTTTATACTCGCCTCAAGCCAGCCTTGGCCCGCGATCCAATCAGATACAACTCTCTCTGTCACGATCATATTGGCTGCAGCCAGCGCAAGTACAGCAGCCCCCACGTAGACGAGCCACTGAAACCGCTCCATTGCTTTTAAAATGAGCTGACTGCCAAAAATCATGAGTGGAATGCTGATCAGTAGACCGAGCACGATCAAGAGAATGCTTCCTTTTGCTGCGCCGGCAATCGCCAGGACGTTATCAAGCCCCATCATCACATCAGCGACAACGATGGTTTTGACAGCTTGGACGAGATCGTCGCTTGCATTTATTTGTTCGCTCTCCTCTTCATCCCGCAGCAGCTTGTAGCTGATCCATAAAAGAATAACTCCCCCCACCAGATACAGGTAAGGGATTTGCAGCAAATAAACAGCAAGGATCGTAGCCATTACCCTGACGATAACGGCGAGAAACGTACCCCGTAAAATCGCCTTTTTGCGTTGTACAGGCGGAAGCTTACGACAAGCTACTGCAATAACCACTGCGTTGTCCCCGCTAAGTACGATATTAATCGTAATGATGAGTAACAGTGATGAGAAAAATGTCGATTCTAGCAAGTCATGCACCCTCCTACTTCCTCTTATGCAGTCAGCTATGTCCTGTTTGGTGGAAAATGGAATACGTGCCCTGCACTCCCCTTTCTGTCCGGGGTTGTTGTCCATCGAGGATTTCAGTATGATGGTAACGAGGAGGGTTGTCGAAATGTCGAAACAATTCGTTATAGAAGCGATTATGCTGGCTATCTACGGGGAGTTGATGGCGCCATCACAACCGGTAGAATACCTGATACCCGCGTCGACAATCTATGAATTGGACGAATTTATCCAAAGCCCAGAACCTATCATGCCCTACTCTAGCGACGATCAGTACGTGCGCCGGGTCATGCAGGAAATGAGTCAGTTTTTTTCCGATCCATTCAATCGCAAGCGACTGGAAAAAGGATTGATCGCCCCTTGGTCCAAGGTGCCCTTCACTTTTCCTAACGGTGTTACCTTGACGATCATCAAAGTCGAGGATAACGCAATGTGGGGAGAGATTTTTGATCCTGTTGAAACCCAGCTTCTGCTTACATCGATACGATTTGAAGTTCCGCTGATTACCGATCAGCCAGACTACCAGGATCGGATTTTGGAATATATTGTGCCCGTTCAATTTTACGATGTGGACGACTTTGATTTTGCTTTGGAGCAAGGCATTTCGCTGAATGATTTGCGTGAGCCCTAGGCCCCTGATTTAAGGAAATAAAGCTCTACATAAGCAGACTGACAGGCAGGACTTGTCGGTCTCTTTCCTATTATGGCTTTTTCTTCACAGGAAAATAGGTTCCTTCTATCTTTTTATTCTCGACTTTCAGCTTCTTCTTGAACGGGTCTTCAGGATTGGGACAGATGGCGTAGCTCACGTAAGAAAAACACCACTGGATAGGTTTGTCCATGGTACAATATGGGTAAAGAATGGAAAGTGGTCCGGGGAGGAATGTTTGTATGGAACTGACACAACGAAGCAATTCAGCGGAATGGGATACAGAAGGAACGACCGCCCAATCCATTTTGTTCAAAATGGGGAATGAGTATTACGGACTTCCCATTTCATTAGTACGTGAAATTATCAAGCCTTTGCCAGTAACTCGCTTTCCTAAATCACCGCTTTATGTGGAAGGGGTTATTGATCTGCGCGGACGGATTTTGCCGATCATCAACCTGCCCAAGATGTTCGGATTGGAGGCAACGCCTGAAACAGATGATACACGCTTCGTCGATTTGCAATTAGAAGGACTGGGTATCGGAATTATCGTGGAAGCTGTCTCAGAGGTCTTGAATATCCCTCAAAAGCTGATTGAACCCGCACCGCCGATCATCGCTGGTGTGGACGGCAAGTATTTGCAAGGGATTGCCCGTATGAATGACAAGCTGATCATGCTTTTGGATGTGGATGAAATTTTTGGACAGTGGAAAAAATAATACTCGCGTTTATAACGCCAAAGTAAATAATGGTAGTCATAACCACAGGCTAAGCCGGAGGTTATGACTACCTTTCTTTGTGGACGGGTATGCTTCTAAAGCACCTGAATCTACTAAAAGCTTGCTAGTGTGTAGCTTGTAATTGATTTTGTTCGGCGACAATTAAATTCTTTTCAACGACATCGTTTTTACGATCAATTTCCTCAAGCTCTAGCGCTTTGGGAACGGAAATCCAATACGCCAGAACGATGGCGATTATTGCGCCAACCACTTTCCCTATCATGATGGGTACGATCATCGTCGGTTGAAAATTAGCGCTGTACGCCAGAGAATCTCCAATTAGCCAGCCACCACAGACCGTATAGGAAATGGTCAGCACCTTGTCTTTGGCAGGCATGTCCTTAATGATTTTCAGTAAGATCAACGGATTAGCAGTCGTCGCGATGATTCCGGCACTGCCCACGCTGCTCAATCCAATCTTCTTACCAAGCGATTCAAGTGGACGCGCGAAGTACTTTTGAATCGCATACACCATCGGGAATGCTCCGGCAAGCATGATTCCGATATAACCGGCAATTTCTAAGCCACGGAATTGATCTTCTTTATCGGCAATAATCGGATCAAATCCCCAGCTTCCAAACAGAGCTGTAAAGCCACCTGTGAAATATTCGACAATGGAAAATACCAAAACTAACTTCAAAGCAGCATCCATAAACTTTCCAAACCACATAAACCCTTTGATCATCAGATTAGGGGCAAAGCGCAGCCCCAATGCAAGGAAGATGGCAATCATGATCAAGGGAAGGAGATTACTGAAAACCATGCCAGCCGTGTATGTCAATTGATACGTCGGTTCAGCGTTGGTACTGATGACATCTCGCACTTTGGTTTGCATCACCGCAAGAATACTTGTCGTGACGAGCACACCGATGGGGACGGTTAGGATGCCGGACATGATGCCAAGTGCCAAATATTTGTGATCTCTTTTTTGCAGCATGGCCAGAGCGACAGGAATGGTAAAGACGATATTCGGCCCCAAAAGATATCCGTTTATCATCGCCATAATCCAACTTTCCCGACTGCTCGCGAGCACGTTAGCAAGCTGGTAGCCACCCATGTCACCTGAAATAAATGTGGTGGCAGCCATTGCCGGATCAGCTCCAATTGCCATAAAAAGAGGACCAAACACGATCTTGATAAATTGAGCTAAATACGGGATGGCAGCTAAAGTTGCCGCAACCGGAATGAAAATCGGTCCGATCGAATACAATCCCTCCATGAATTCCTTGCCCAATCCCTGCTCTTCATTGCGGATTGCCGCGAGTGCGCCAATAACAGCAAACGCCATAATGATATAAATCACATAAACCCCGATTATCTCCATGAGCTGTTCCCCATTTATTGGTTATTTGGTCGCCTCCAATAGATAGCGCTTTCACAAACTCAGACCACGCAGCCTCTAGTAACACTTTTTACCGACACTTAGCCTTGCGCCGAATCATCGGATGGGGTCATTCTGGCTCGTAGCTGTGGCGCATTATCTTTCGTTTGCAATGGGGTTAATCCACTGATTTCCCACCCTTTAGCCAATTGTTTGTACGCTTGTGGCTTGAGGTCTTTGATATAGTACAGGCCCATCTCATCTTCAGTGCGGGCACGCAAAATTTCGCCGTGCAGCTCTGCTTCATAAAACGTGATGCCTTCCCCTCCGCCTGTCGTAGTGACGATACGTCCGCTTGGATCGACAATGTTGCTGTGACCGTAATATAAAGTATCACCGCAAACCCCAGCTATGTTCGATGAAATAAACCAGCATTGGTTTTCACTTGCACGCACTTGATCGTACAAATTGTGAGCGAGTGCCAATCGGCTGGAGCCGGGATCTGACTCTTTGTCCGACTCCAAAGCCCAGGCAGTAGGCATGACAAAGATCTCCGCCCCTTTTAGTGCCAATTCCCGAGTGGCTTCTGGGAAGCATTTGTCGTAGCAAATCAACAGGCCTATTTTTCCAATCTCCGTATCGTATACGGGAAAATCACTTCCTGGAAAATAGATGTGCAATTCGTCCAAAGGGAGATGAACTTTGCGGTATGATCCGATAAATCCTGTCGGTCCAACGAGTACGGCGGTGTTGTAGAGGACATCGTATCGATTTCGATCACGCTCCGTCATCCCCCAAACAATGTGTATGCCATGCTTTTGGGCTGCTTGCACCATAAGTATTGTCGTGTCACCATCGGGAACCGTCTCGGCGTGGTGATGCTGATGTCGAAATATTTCGACGGACAACGGTCCCATTAAACTAGGCAAATACCCTTGAAGAGATTGTTCTGGAAAGACAATCAGTTTTGCTCCTTTTTTTGACGCTTCTTCAATATATCTCAAATATTTTTTCACATTTTCCTGCTTGTCAAAGGTAACCTCCATCGCTACCGTTGCTACCGTAGTCTTGTTCATCATGGTCCCCTCCTCGTTCAAGCGTTGCTACCTTCCTCTACCGTAACGTCCTCTTTCGTTTCAAGCAATACTATTTCTTTCAATTCTCTCTCCTTCTCAAACCTCGGTTATTCATTAACTAGGAATGTATTCCCCAATGTGGCTCCACGTTTCTGAAACGACGCCATCTGCTAGCAGCTGGTTGATATGCGCATCATCCAAGCCAATCTGTCTAAGGATTTGACGGGTGTGTCCCCCATACTTTGGCGCTGGCTCAGGAATTGTAATGCGAGAATGTTTCATCCGTATTGCGTTTGGGGCAACCAGTTCTATCAAATATCCACTGGGATGAGCATCGTGGCGAATGAATTGCATCGTTGACTGATCCAGATCAATTGCTCCAGCACTTTCGACATGCAAATATTGCGAGCGAACCTCTGCCATGTTTTTTACCTTATGGGCAGCGAGTCCCAGCTTTTCTAACTGAATGATCCACTCGTCTACTGGTTGGCTGCAAAATCTCTCTGCCAAGTACTCTACCAGCTCTGACTCAGCAACGGAATCGATATCTGCAAATTCAAAGAGGGCACTCAGCCGTCCGCGAGAAGCAGACCGTGCTGCAAGGAAGAACCAGGCGTCCTGCGCCTCGTATAGTCGATAGAAAGCGTGTTCGCCTTTGACGCTAGGACCGCTGGGTTCATCAAAGGGCTTTCGTCCCTCGTATTGATACATGAATGGAAGCTGAATAAGCTGGCCAGCGACAGCCAGCGAGGTGCGGACAACCTGACTCTTAGCGCCATGAAGTCGGTTGATCAGGGCGATAGCAACCGCAAACGCTCCACAATAACCACCCGATACGTCAATTGTCCCGACATTGGCGTGTAGCTCGGGTGTAGTCAGGGAGCCACCGAATCTGGCCATCATTCCGGTCGAGGCTTGCACGGTCTCGTCAAATCCAGGAGTCTCACTTCTCGGACCGACGTTTGGACCTCCGAAGGCATCCAGTCGGCACAAGATCACATTCGGGTTGACCGCATGAAGCTGCTCGGGATCGATGCCTAGGTCTTTCAATTGCCCCTCGCGCCCATTGAATGTCACCACGTCCACTTCGCGTAGAATCCGTGCAAGAATTTCCTGACCTTGTGGAGTTTTCAAATCAACGAGTACACTCCTCTTTCCACGTTGCCCCTGTAAGCCAAGGATGCATGTAATGGAAGGATCAAACGCTGGATTGGGTGGATCGAGCTTGATTACCTCGGCTCCAAAACGGGCAAGCGTAGAAGCGATTGTCGGACCAGCAATGACATTTGTCAGGTCGAGAATTCTTATTCCCTTTAGCGGAAGCTCTAAAGCTTGCGCCATGGTAGCCGCTTCAGCGAAAGTTGCTACTTCCATTTCGGATACTGCCTCGATCTCCGACAAGCTTGCCAAAATTTCTTCACGATCTGCATTCAATACTGGCGCAGGTCGTATTTCGCTCAGGTTGGCAGATGAACCTTCAAACCATATTGACTGCCCAGGCTGTTTCAGTCGGCCGTAAACTGAGTCGTCAAGCGCTATAATTAATCCAGAGGCGATCGCATGCTCTGAGTTCAACCACTCATTTGTCGTCCGCTGCGCTGCACTAGGAATGCCTTCCTCGCCATAGAGGCGCTCCCACTCGAAGCTAGTTTTCTGTAAAAAACCCTCCTGCATTCTAGTTGAAAGACGCCTTGCCCATTCTGCAGACAGGGGAAATGCTAGCAGCGAGCAGTCAACACCTTCTTGCCACTCGCATGTGGGAAGATAAGGATCAACGAGCGGAATACCTGCCTCAATCATCTCTTCCCATAGCCCAAGCAGTTCTAGTACTTTAATTGCATGTGACTTGTGCGAAGGGCAGCAATGATAAAAGTAACGCCCGTCGGCACAGAGATAATCGCGATAGAACGGATCCAGAAACCCCTGCACGTCTTCGTAGCTCAAGTTCATTGATTCACCTGCCGTACGACGCCGTTCGATTTCCTGCTCAAGCTGGGACTTATAGCGATTCGGCATGTTTTCAACCAACATCGTGTTGTAGGCGAGTCCTTCGGAGAGCGCCGCTGCTAGTGGCACCTCAATCATGTCACCGCGGCCTGTCTGCTCGCGTGCGTACAACGCGACTGTTAC
Source organism: uncultured Brevibacillus sp. (assembly GCF_947502445.1). Taxonomy (GTDB): domain Bacteria; phylum Bacillota; class Bacilli; order Brevibacillales; family Brevibacillaceae; genus Brevibacillus. The sequence continues at coordinate 57,128 of NZ_CANMZW010000022.1, read as the reverse complement.
AGAGAGCACCCCGAGAAGCGCTCCATAGATGGAAGCCAGAGGCAAGGGTGAATACGATGGATCCACCCCCATGAGGATGCGACTCATCCCCATGCCTCTGTACCAGCCGGTAGCAGCTGCAATGATGCCTTCCCAGCCAGCAAGTTGATCTTTTTCCATGTCATGTGCAGAAAAACCCGGTAAAGACAGATAAATGAGCTGCGGATGAATACTCAACATTTCTTCCGGGCCCAATCCGAGCCGATCCATAACGCCAGGGCGAAAATTTTCTATGACCACATCGGCTGAGGCGATCAGCCTTCGCGCCAGCTCTTTGTCAGCGCTGACCTTCAGATCGAGGACGATACTCTTTTTGCCACGATTGAGTACAGCCGTGGCCGGTGAGTCCCAGGCCGGACCAGACGGAGGATCGACCCGGATCACTTCTGCTCCCTGCTCGGCGAGCATCATCGCGACGGCTGGACCGGCTATATATTGACCAAAATCAATGACGCGAATTCCTTTCAAGGGTGCTTGCGAAATTACCTTGCTCATGTGAAGTGTGCTCCTTTGCGGATTCCGATTTTACGCCCTGCTTCCGCTGGAATGGGCAGCTGCTCGTGCGCTTGGGCAATTCTTTCGATCCGTACCTTCACTTCCGCAGGGAATGGTGCAGAACGGCGCTCGTTCATGTCTATTCCCATTAGCATTTGTTCACATGTGGCCAAATGTTTGCCTTCGTCGTTCTCCATCACGAAAAACAGATGCATTCGTTTGCTGTCATGATCCAATAATTGCGCAGTAACCCGGAATGCTTGTCCTTCATAGACTTCAGCCAAATAACAAATATGCACATCAAGCGTATAAATCGAATACGCATTCTCCTCACGGAACTGCGTGCTGATTCCGACGTTTTCGATCAGGTGTTCAGCTGCGATGCTGAATACACGAGCATACTCAGCATCGTTCATGTGCCCGTTAAAATCGACCCATTCCGAATGGACATTATCTTCGTGCAATGGTTTGTCTGATTGAAACAAGTTGACCTCCCCTTTATGAAAATGTCATAACCGTATCAAAAGCCATTTACAGCCGCCCGTTCAGGTTTGCTGACGGCCAGTATGTCTCCAGCAGTCTGAGAAGCTCAATCAAAAAGTCATCTCTACGGCTCTCCAGCTTCGTTATCGAATGCCCTTCTGTCTGCTGTTCGCAGCCGTGAATAACTCGTTCGGCAAGCTCTTCTGTAAGCTGTGGTGCGATAAGGTGCGACTTCGGGCGTTCCAGAATCGGGCCAAATTGCCGCAGCATATGGCGCATCCCCTGTTCTCCACCAGCCAAGTGAAGGGTTAAGAACGGCCCCATCAATGCCCAGCGCAAACCAGGACCATAGACGATCGCTGCGTCTACTTCGTCTGTCGTCGCTACCCCATCGTTCACTAAATGCAGTGCCTCGCGCCAGATCGCTTCCATCAACCGATCGGCGATATGGCCTTCCACCTCATGTGACAGGACCAGCGGTTTCATCCGGACAGATTCATATATCGCCTTCGCTTTTTCAATTGCATCGGAAGAGGTGTTTTTCCCCCCAACGATTTCCACTAGCGGCATTACATACACTGGATTAAACGGATGAGCGACGATTACGCGCCCCGGATTCACGCAGTCTGCCTGCAGTGAAGTTGGCATAAAACCGGACGTACTCGAGGCAATAATTGCATCGGGTTTCGCATAACGGTCGATCTCTGCCAGTAATTTCCGTTTTAACTCTTCCCGCTCAGGTGCATTTTCCTGGATCAGATCAGCCATCGAAACTGCTTTTTGTAGATCTGGCTCAAATATAAGCCTGCCGAGTGAAGCGCCAGCTGCCAGTCCAAGCTTCTCAAGCACAGGCCACGCACGTTCAACATCATGTCGCATTCTCGATTCTGCCTGTTCTGCCGGATCAGTCGCGATCACATCATAGCCATGGGCAAGAAAGCGAGCAATCCATCCATTGCCGATTAATCCGGTGCCTACGACAGCAACACGTTTGATTGGATTCATTGTTGTTCAACCTTTCTGTGCGGAGTTTTCAATCCAAGCAGCTCACGAGCTTGTTTGGGCGTCATTGGCGTTGCACCGAGATTTTCAATGATCGTTACGGCTTTATCGACCAGCTGCGCGTTCGAGCCGAGTACGCCTTTTTCAACGTACAAATTGTCTTCTACCCCGACACGAACATGACCGCCCAGTAGAATGGATTGCGCTACCATGGGGATTTGCCAGCGACCAATCCCAAACGCTGCCCAGTGGGCATTGGCTGGTAATTGATTGCGCATCGCGACCAACGTCTCTATGTCGACACCGGCTCCCCATGGAATCCCTAGGCAAAATTGGAACAGCGGCTCTCCGTCAACCAGCCCTTCGTTAATCAACTGCTTCGCAAAGCGGACATTGCCCGTATCAAAACATTCCAGCTCTGGTTTGACACCGCTTTGCTGAATCAGCCGAGCATGCTTGCGGAGCCAATCGGTTGGGCTGATGTAAATGATGTCGCCGAAATTAAGGCTTCCGCAGTCGAGCGAACAAATTTCCGGCAACAACTCGCCAACCGGTTGATGGCGTTCTTCCGGAGTTTGAATATCCGTTTGAGCGCCACCGACTGTAGGATCATCCTCGCTTGGCAGCCAGATTCCGCCGCCTCCTGCGGTGATGTTGAGAACGACATCGGTTTCTGATTCCCGAATGCGTTCCACGACTTCACGAAATAATGCCGGATCATGGCTGATCCCGCCTGTTTTTGGATCGCGCACATGCAGATGTACGATCGCTGCCCCTGCTTTTGCCGCTTCAATCGCTGAGTCTGCAATGTCTTTCGGTGTAATGGGGACATACCTGCTTTTTGTCGCTGTATCTCCATCGCCGGTTACGGCACACGTAATAATGACATTTTGTTGCATGCTGATTTCCCCCTTTTCTTGTTTTCTGAATGACGCAATACGTATTCAGCAAAAACCGTGCCATTGTGTTTTTCCGATTTTTCCAAGCATGGTGTGCGAAAATATGAAATTACGTGTCCGAATAGTCGAACAGTGTGCGAAAATTAATAAGCGTCGCGCTTATAAATTCTAAACGCAAAAAAACCGCCATGTTCTTAGCTGAGAACATAACGGTTATATCATTGGGATACTTTATTCGATCCCCAGTTTATGCATTTTGTAATATAACGTAGAGCGGGAGATTCCCAACCGCTTTGCTACCGACAGCTTGTTGCCCCCTTCCAGCGACAATGCTTGCAAGATGAGCTTTTTTTCGTACAAATCCAATTCGCTCTGCAAGGAGCTGGTTTTGGGCAAAAGGAATTCTAAATCATCATCCTTCTGACTATCGGCAAGTGTTGGCTCCAGATGTTTTTTTACGTACTGGCTTACAACGTATTCAAAATCTAGCGGTAAGTGTTCCTCCAATATTTTTCCGTCAGTGGAAAACACAACGAGACGTTCAATCACATTCCTCAACTCCCGCACGTTTCCTGGCCAATGATAGCTCACTAATTTATCCATGACCCCATCGGGAATTTCTTTCACAAATCGATTGTAGCGTATAGAAAATTCATATAAGAACAGCTTTGTGATCTCCAGAATGTCCTCCACGCGTTCTCTGAGTGGAGGGATTGTTAGATTAATGACATGCAAGCGGTAATAGAGATCCTCTCGAAATTCCCCCTTTTCGACCATTTCTTGTAGGTTCCTGTTTGTTGCTGCAATGACGCGAAAATCTACTTCAACCTCTCTTGAACCACCTACTGGATAGTATTTTTTTTCTTGTAAAACCCGAAGTAGTTTCACTTGCATGTCCAATGTCAATTCCCCGACCTCGTCAAGAAATAACGTACCATTTTGGGCCAGGCCGATTTTGCCTTTGCTTCCCTTCTGATTAGCCCCGGAAAAAGCGCCCTTTTCATAGCCAAAAAACTCACTTTCAAATAACGTTGGCGTAATTGCCCCACAGTTGATGGCAATAAACGGAGCGTCGTTTTTTTCACGCATAACATGGATGGCTTTCGCAAATAGTTCCTTGCCCACCCCGCTTTCACCGTGAATCAGACATGTCGCATTCGTCGAAGCAATTTTTTTGCACAAATCGATCGTTTTCATGATCGCTCTGCTTTTGCCCTTGATTGAATAAAACGGGTTATGGGAGGCATCCAAGCGAATGACTTCATTTCTTAAATCTTCAATCTTTTTCGTCGAATCGAACAGCTCTTGATACAGCCTGACCTCATTGGAGATATCGGTATCTACAGAGACTGCCCCGATAATGTTGCCATCCAGCTCAATTGGATTCACGTTTAGCAGCAAAACAACATCGTTTCGCGGCTGGCTTTTTAAACGGTGCAGTCTTTCGCCGGTTTTCAGTGTTCGTAACGTGTTCAGATTTTCATAAGGAAAAAACTCGAATATCGGCTTCCCGATAATCTCATCTTTCTTGATCGAGAACATTTGCTCTGCTCCTCGCGTCCAGACGATAGTAGTCGCTTGTTCATCAATGATCGCGATCGATTCTGCCGTGGTTTCCAAAACAGAATCAAAATAAACTTTTACATATTTGTAAGCTTGATAAACCTCGTGCAAAACATCATTTCCAGCCACGTAGCCAATGGCTAGGCCAGACTCATCTGTGATTAATACAACTCCGAATACTTCAATCTCACGCATGAAGGTGTCGAAATGAACGGTATGCGGCAATGATTTTGTTTTCATCCATGGTAATTGATCTATCGAGTCGTTAGATAGTCGTGGAATCGAAGCAGGTAAATAATACAATTGACCGCTTTTATGATAAAAACACATGACATCTTGCACTGGGTGTTGATCGAGAAGACGGGCACTGCCGACTAATTCATGAGTACCTTCTTCTAGGATTACAAATGTATGTCGCAAAAGAGGTTCGATTACGGGAAGCAGATGTTTCATAGTCATCCTCCATTTGAAACAAGATGGGTACCCTTATGTTACTGTAGCACAAAATTATGTACAGGATGATCCCGAAGCGAACGTGTGCAAAAATCCGTACACATTTCAAAAGTTACTACACTGCTTATTAATTTTCGTACAATGCTGTTTTGGTTTACTGTGATAATGACTGGCATGAATGTTGCTCTATCTCCAGATATGGGCCCTAAACGAATCAAAGGAGGAAATCAGATTATCCTCACGATCAATGGTGGGTTGACCATTATGATCAGGTAAACGAACGCTTTCAACAGTGGTTGATCAAATAAGCACAACATTTCACAGACAACGGGAGGTTGCCATGATTCAGCTATCTCACTACATTCAAACCGTCGATTCCCATACCATGGGGGAACCGACTCGGATTGTAACCGGTGGAGCACCCCGGATTTTTGGCAAAACGATGATGGATAAAAAACGTGATATGGAAACAAGACTGGACTGGCTGCGGAAGCTCCTGATGAACGAACCGCGTGGACACCGTGATATGTTTGGGGCAATCCTGACCGATCCATGCGATGATGAATGTGATCTCGGCGTCATTTTTATGGATTCGAAAGGGTATCTCAACATGTGCGGACACGGAACCATCGGTACAGTGACCACTGCGATCAACCTAGGAATCATCCCGGCGAAACCAACTGTCAAGCTAGACACTCCAGCTGGGATCATAACGTGCCGTGTGGAAATGGACAACCATTCGGTGAAACGGGTTGCCTTTACTAATGTGCCCTCTTTTGTGTTTCATCAGGGAGTGCAGATTGAAGTGAAGGAGATTGGAACAGTGTCTATGCAGGTTGCATTTGGCGGCAGTATTTTCGGGATTGTCGATGCACAGCCGCTCGGACTCAAACTGGAACGAGAAGAACAGCAAACAATCATCTCTCTGGGAATGGCGATCAAGGAAGCGGCGAATGAACAATTGCTTTTTGAACATCCGCTCCTTCCGGAAATCAACAGCATTGATCTGATCGAATTCAGCTTGCCGTCACTCCATCAGGGGATCGACTACCGCAATGCTGTCGTATTCGGAAGCGGTCAACTCGACCGATCTCCTTGTGGAACAGGTACGTGCGCGAAAATGGCCGTTCTGCATAATACTGGCAAGCTTGATATTGGCCAATCATTTTTCCATGAAAGTGTGATTAATTCCACTTTTGAAGGACGTATTTTGGGAACAGTCAAAGTCGGCCCACATTCAGGGATAATTCCGGAAATTATTGGTTCTGCCTGGATTACTGGTATGCATCAGTTCGTCATCGAAAAAGCAGATCCGTTTCATGAAGGGTTTATTATGGTCTAGGAGGACTAAAGCATCCTGGAGGGTATTGAGCAACAGAAGATCTTTTCCATATTTATTATCAAGGATACCCAGGGCTCATTGGATATTGGTACTAGTGCCGCTTGGTTACCTTTTGTTCTTCATGATTTATTCTTTGTTCGGTCTTTTCAAATTGAGCATCTATGACGGAAATGGCTTTACACTTCAATATTTTCTCTATATCTTTTCTCACTCGATCTATTTGCACGTCATGTGGTTAACGATAAAAATCTCCTGTTTCGTGACGATTGTCAGCCTGCTGCTCGCTTATCCGCTTGCGAAACTATTGGTTCAACTAAAGGATGGAATCTGGAAAAAGCTTGTTTTTGGGGGGATTCTCGCCCCTTTTGGATAAGCCTTCTCGTGCGATCGTGGCAAGCCTTTTTTCACATATTTCTCCCTTTGTCGCTGCCGGGTATCCTGTCTGGTTCTCTGATCGTCTTTATGCTATGCCTCTGCTACTTCGTCACTCCTGCTTTGCTAGACGGGCCGGAGAACATGATGATTTCCATGTTGATCGAAAATAATATTGTGAAAACATTAAACTGGCATCTGGCTGCCGCCCTTGCTGTCCTTTTATTTATTGTCAGAATGCTTCTGCTCGCCCTGCGTTTCTTCGAAGTCTATACACGGCTTGCTTGACAGCGCTATTAGCTACGGTTTTAGGGACTATGGCCGCAACCCCTGTGACACGAATCAACTTTTGGGGAAAGAAAGTCTTTATGGCTGTAATGGTAGCTCCAATGGTTGTTCCTGTCATCATTGTTGCCATTGCTATGTACGATACCTTTGCCCCGATGCATGTAACAAATACACTTGGCGGACTCGTACTGGCTCACTCTGTGCTTGCCGTTCCTATCGTCTTTGTAACAGGCATGACTGGTTTAAAGGGAATCGATCGACGCTTGGAACTGGCATCGAAGGGGCTCGGTTCTACGCCACTCGGGACTTTTTTCAAAATAACCTTTCCCTTGATCCGCCCGTCGATTTTATCGGGAGCGCTGTTCGCTCTGATCACGTCGCTTGATGAGGTGGTGGTCACCATTTTTATCGCCGGCGAAAAAACGAAAACGCTTCCTGTCGTGATGTGGGAAAATCTTCGTACCCAAATAGATCCAACGATCGCCGTTGTATGGCACGTAAAAAAGGGCGGGAGCTTTTCCCACCCTTTTTTGCACTTCTCACTCCCTTCCACCACTGGCCAAATACGCGTAATTGACCCATACCATTTCTTCGATTCCCAGAATCTCCTTAAACAGGTCTACTGAGTCGTATAACAATGAAGCCCCGGTCTCGTCATCCACGTCAGTCAATAGCTGCAAGTCAAAGAGCGAGCGCAGTTGTTGCACCTGTTTTGGTCCCGTGATCCGGTTAAAGGATTGCGGCCTGATTCGGGTAATCCCTTTCCCAACCTCTCGCCGATACAACTCCGAACGCACAACCCGATCCAATATGTCCTCATACTTTTGGCGAACGTCCTCGCTGTCTGTAATCCTTTCCTGCAGGTTTACATCCGGATAGAGCCGACCAAATTCCACTTCTGCCATCTCGACGTCGAGTGAGTAGCTAATCGTTGCAGAGGATACCTCATAGCCGGCATCGAACAACCGAAATCCCCAACCGTTGTCTTCCGCATCATGAAACCATAAGAGCGGCACGTAGTGCTTCGACAGCTGCAATAAAAATTGGACGGTCGATGAGGTTTGCAGCCACTCATCCCGCAGGAAAAAAGCGTTCCAGTCGCCGTTGACGTTTCTGTGGAAGTATGACTGATCGATCTTGGACAAGGCAATCAGTACTTTCGGTTCGTATTTGCGTGGATAAAGAATGCCGGTCGTGAACTCACCCATTCGTTTTCCACCGCTTTCTGGAAGGCTTTCCCTAATCACTCTTCCTATTCTATTCAGGTACCGCTTGTTTTTTGCTGTGATCTTTATCAAACGTGCTCGTATGTATAATCGTATGTACCGCTCCTGTCGGCATCAGCTCGGACCGGTACAGATGTACATGCTTCGCCTTCCACTGTGGAGGTTCCAATGCCAGATATGTGTCATTCCATTCTACGAGTGGCAATCCGTTTTCCTGCTCTGCGGGACCGTGCGCTAGGGTAACATGTGGACGATAGCGTTTTCGATCATAGGCTAAGCCCTGATGCAAATCAAACCGTTTTCCCAGCAAAAGATGCAGCTGCTTGAGCGAGCTTACCTGACCGCGCAGCCCGAGCCACAATACGCGCGGTTTATCCGCATGCGGAAAAGCGCCAAACCCTCCGACACGCAAGGTGAACGGATTAATAATCGCACTGACAATATCCATATCCTCGCATATTGCGGGCACCAGATCTTCTTTGACATCACCTAAAAAATGCAGGGTCAAATGCAAGTTATGCAAAGGCTGCCAGCGTCTCACGCTGATTTCCTGCTTGAGTCGCGACTGTATGTCAGCCATGTACACTCCCGCTTCTTGTGGTATGTCTAACGCTACGAATAAACGCATGAGTCAATCACCTATCCTCTTGTGAACAAATGCTACCTACACGAAAACAAATAGCCCTCCCTGATCGGAGAGCCATTTTTCCATTGCTTCTTTTAGGCAGCGAGCATCTTTCCGGTTACGATGCCCAGGACACTGCGTACGTATTCACCAAGCCTGCCTGAACCGGGCTGATACATAAAGCGGATGGTCAATTCGATGTGACCGATGTGACCTGCAGGTGGAATGTTCCAGAAAAGGTCCACTTCGCCATACAAAATTTCTTCAATACGCTGCTTTTTCGCTTCCATATCCAGCGTAGGATCGTGTGACAAGGAGAATTTCATCATAATAGAAAATGAATCCGTTTGTGCCTCGACATCATCACGAACGTTTAATTTGCCATGGATGGCGACTAAGCCTGACTCTCCCCACAATGTATATTCCAGTAACGCCTGGAATTGTGGATGGACTTGCAGTTCCAGAGCTGGAAATCCACTTTCCATTGTAAGCGAGTGACGCCCTGCCACTTGCTCAATCTCCTCTTGAAAACGGTGGGCGCAATCAGATACAACCTGAAAAACATCGGGTTTAACAGCGTACATCGTCGTCACCTCTCCCCAGCGGATTATCTGTACTACTTAACTTCGAAATCCCCCTTGTCATATCCTTTGTTGAAAAATGACTTATTTACCCTTATTTCATCGAAGCACAAAAAATTCCTATGAAAATATTTTTCGCAATGTTTCAACAATCATACGTATGGATTCGGAACCGCTGGAAACGCTTGCGTAAACAAGCCGCCGAGATGCTCCTGAACCGTTTCATCCAGCTCCAAATGATAGAGCTGGCCGCTTTCATAGCGCAAAAGCGGAAATGCTCCAAGCCGTAGCGGAGAAGCGTCCTCGGTTTGTACGAATGCGGGCAGCGTCATCAAAAAGCGGGAGAAGGGATTGGCTTCATCCTCTGACATATGTACCACCTCAAACAAATGAGCAAGGCTCGGGGTCACCACCAAACGAAACTGATCGTCCTGTTCCGCTGCCCAAACCGTAAAGGAGGAGTCTCTTACCTCGCTCCGGGAGTGCCTGCGCATCACCCAAACTGCTTGCAGGGCCGTGCTCATCAAAAGGTGCTGGGCTTTCTCCTCCCCATGCTCCGCCAGCATCCTTCTGTACTGTAAAACAAAGGCCATACCAGCTTCCAGAAGCACAGCGTCAGGTAAGGACAAGGCTGATATCGTCTGTATCTCTTCCTCAAGGACCTCTGCCGCCTCAGGCATCGACTCTGGTGTGCCATCGTATAGCGAGCGAATCATTCCATGTGCATGGGCTAATTCATCCGTAGAAAAATGAATATCCTCCGAATAGATGTGAGTCATCTGCCCATCTTCATAGGCAAGATAGTGAAGAAACGTAAACGGTTGATGCAGGATCGTTAGCGCCATAAATCTTTCCTCGGCTGAGCGTATATCAAAGCTAAGAGGAAAGCCAAGCGGCTGCAAGGGATCAGTAAGCGTCCAAATGATGGCTAGCAATTTATTTTGATAGGTCTTGAATTCGATCGAAACAGCATCTCTTGTTTGCTCACTAAAGGCATCCACGGTTTCAAATACCAAATAGAGCTCGACCTCGCCATGTCCGTTTAAGCGGGTGAAATACGGGAGTCCATCTTCCTCTACCAGTTTGTATAGATCATGATATCTTCCCTTGTCCAAAACTTCGCCCTGGGTGCTTTCATCAGGGGATAGCAGGGTTGTATCTGGTGTCAGCTGTGGAAAAAATTCATTCTCCATCCCGTTATTCCTCTCGCTTTCCCCACTCTTTTACGAAAGACCATTCTCCCATTTCCTGCAAGAAAGCCCGATCTGTCGCATCAATGTGGACAGGTGTGACCGCGATGTAATCATGCTTGACGAGATCATAATCAAGTGGCTCGGCAAGTGGCATAACCTCCGGATATTCACGGGTCAAAAAGTATCCTTCTGCCTCTTCACTGTACTTGTCCTCATAGTGATTCATGGAGAGAGTTGCAGGCACAATGCCTTTGATTTCGTTACGTGGAACATGCGGGATGTTGACATTCCAGAAAACATTCGGCGGTAGCTTTCGCTTTTGTGCCTTTTCACGAAATTCTTTTACCAGCGGTTGTATCATCTCGACTACTTCGCCGTAGTTATCCTGATCGAACCAGTTATCGTAGGAAAGGGCAATGCCAGGTATACCGAGCAGTACAGCTTCGCGAGCGCCGCTACACGTTCCCGAGTAATAAATATCTCTGCCCAGATTTGTCCCGACATTGATTCCGGAAAAAACGATATCCGGCTTGTGACCATCTTCAAACAACAAATAATAGGCGGATTTTACACAATCGGCGGGATTCCCGTTAATCGCCCATGCCTTTACCGGCAAACCGTAAAAATCACGCTTCTCTGGAGCCAGTGCACTCCGATACGTCACACCATGACCTACCCCGCTTTTTTCCTCCACAGGGGCCACCACATAGATTTCTGCGCCTTCCAGGGTGAGCAAAGCTTCTGTTAATCGTTTAATCCCCAGTGCATCAATGCCGTCGTCATTCGTAACTAAGATTCGAAACATATGTTTCCTCCTTCATCGTGGCACAAATACTCTCGTTTTCACTATTCCTGTACTCTTCCTATTGTACCAAAAAAAGTGAAAGGACCCCAATTGAAATGGGGCCCTTCCCTAGTCTCCGACGATTTCTTTCCAACGCTCGCGCCATGCGATGCCTTCGCGAATCCACTCTTCCACCTGTGCCTGCTTTTCTTTGGATATACCGATGAGAGAGGCGATCCGCGCAATTTCCCTCGTCTCCATGGCAGACAGCTTGCGATCAATCAGCGCCATGTGGTACAGCTTGCGCATCATAACTAGCTTTTCATTTTGCGTGAGGTCCACCAAATCTTCGACGATCACTTCTGGACGTTTCGGATAATCCAGATCATCCATCAAAATTTGCCGTTCTTTTAACGTAAAATGCTCCGCATTCACAATATCATGAATTTGGTCAAATTCTTTATTTCCTATATAACCGTCTGCATGTCCGACGCATATCATCAATCGAATCGAAGCAAACAAAATATGTTTGTCCTTTTCCGTTCTTGTAAACAACGCGCACTTCCTCCTCCAAACGTGGTGATGTCATGTTATTGATAAGAATATCTCTCTACGTAATTATACGATGAAAGAGGAAAGCGGTTTCACACTAAATTGTGACATTTTTCGCTAAGTCTTGACAAAAACACGAGTAAAGTCTACCCATCCATAAGCATCCAGGCTGACTCCTGATAGACGGGGATGTGCAAGCATCTCTACTCGATTCGAATATAACGGAACAAACGTATGCCATTCATCAAGCAATTCTATCATCCTCGTCATAAAAGCTTGCCTCTCCTCTCGTGTTTTAGCTAGTCCCATCCATCTCATGATTTGATCCACCGCTTCTTTTTGTTCCTCATTTAAATGATGTGTGATACTCAACGCATCTGCGTATAAAAACTCCCGTAAGGACAGCTCGCTGCGCTCATCTACATTGGCGCTGTCTACAACGAGATCCGCTGCCTCAAGAACAGCTGGCTTCGCTAGCTCCTCTGGCACGGCATACACGATCTTGATATTGACGCCATTCGCCTTACATTTTGCTTGGATCCATTCTGCGTCTTCCACATGATCCAGATCAGGATACGTATACAGTTGCAGCTGTTCTCCCTCGTACCCTATCTCCTCCCATGTCTTTAACGCTTCGGCAGAATCATCGCACAGCTCATCACCGTGCACGAGAAAGGGGCCGGTTGTCCCCCAGGCAAACACAGGCTCCCTCATTCCCTTCAAGTCGTCGCACAGCTCACTCGGTGAAAGGATTCCCGCCAGCCATTCACGAAAAGCATGATTTCGCAGCGGACCATTTTTTGCCCCATTGAAGCTGACGTATTGAAAGCAGTGCTCCTGCCTCCCAAGACCTTTCCACGATATTTCATCCTGTTCGAGCTTATGTTCTCCCGAAGTGACAGGCAGCAGAAGCTGCGTACGGTCCAACCCCTTCGCCATTTTCTTGTCCTCAGGCAGTTCTGGGACACACCAGATTTCAATCCGATCTAAAAACGGACGGCCACCAAAATAAGGCTGAAACGCCTCCAAAACCAGCATCGAGTCATCATTGCGCACAACGCGAAAAGGTCCGGTCCCTACTGGCATCTGCGCAAACTGTGCTCCCATCTGATCAGCATAATCGCGGGGAACGATGGACATGTATTCTTTACTCAGCGCCTCTAAAAAGAGCTCATCAGGCGTGGCAAGTGTTATAACAACAACATGCTCGTCTTTTGCGACGGTGGTTAAGATGGAAGCCGTTAGCCAGCGATGCTTGGACCTTTCCTCTTGCAATCGCTGAAAGGAGAAACAGACATCCTCTGCCGTAAGCTGACGTCCGTGATGAAATAAGACGCCTTTGCGCAGAAAAAAGGTCCACTCCCGCCCTGTCTCGTCTACCTCCCAATAAAAGCTTAACTGCGGCTCAACAGTCTTCGTGATAGGATCAAAGCGGATGAGACAATCAAACAAATGTTTGACCAAATGAGTTTGTGAGCGCAGGAGGACGTGAATCGGATCAAGTCCTTGAAACGGATGATCAAAGAACAAGCGCAGCGTATCGACTCTACTATTCTCCTTTTCCCTCGTCACACGAAGTCCAAACTGACTGCTCATCCACAGGGAGTATTCCTCTGCAAGTGCTGGCCACTCCCGTTGATACTGATCGATTAATTCCCGCGATGCTTTGATTTCGCCTTTTTGCACGATTTCTTTGGCAACACTCAAAACCACATCAGCTGGAGACAGCAGGCAAGTGAGTACAGAGCGATTCCCTCTCCCTCTTCCTGGCTGCCAAATAAGCCAGCCCTGCTTCTGCAATTTTTTTAATGTTAGGGTTGCGTTGCGCAGGGTACAAAACAAACGGGTCGCGACTTCTGCCAGCCCTATTTCTTGCGGCTGTCCCAGCGCTTCTTCGGGAAAGCCTGCACATATTCGAATGTACTGCTCCACTAGCTGCACTTTTTTGAACACCACCAATCACTTTAAAAACATGAAAAAATATTACCCATAATCGTACGCTTTTTCTCCGCGCTGCGCCACCGTACAATTTGATAAAAATCGGCATGCTGCAACGTCCGTTTGCAGATGTGATAGAAAGGACCCATTCTTATGACCAACCCTCTACGCTCTATTCATCGCTTCATCGCAACCTATCCACCATTGATTTGGGTTCGCCTGTTCGGAGAATTGCTGACCTCGCTGTCGAGTGCCATGATCGCTCCGTTTTTAGTTCTGTACTTAAGCGAGAAAATCGGCAGCTCGATTACGATGACCATGATCGTGATCGGTCTGCAGCCCCTTTCGGAGATCTTCATTACGCTCGTAGCTGGAGGGATAACTGACCGCTTCCGGCGCAAACCTGTGATGCTCATTGCGCTCTTTTTACAAGGCATCGCGATGCTGGGAATGGCATGGGCTGATTCAATGGCTGCCTTTGCTGTATTGTACCTGTTGAACGGTGCAGGACGCTCACTATTCATTCCTGTGAGTCGTGCGCACCTCGCTGACACCATCTCTGCCAACCAAATGGCAAGTGCCTTTGCTTTGCTGAACACGGCGCATAGCATTGGCGCAGCCATCGGACCTTTGATCGGTGTCATGATTTATCAGTTTGATCCTGCACTCGCCTTTTTGTTTACGGCTATCTCGCTATTCCTGTACACGATTGCGGTTTTGTGGAAAATCCCAAATACCGCGCTGCCACAGCACACCGAGTCTGAAGCAGCCGCGGATCACCCTGCGTCCGGCTCTTTTCAGGCGTATCGACCTGCACTCGCCATCATGATGCTGTCCTTGCCGATCAGCCTGTTCTATGCACAAACGGAAACAAACCTGCAGCTGCATTTCAAAAATACGTTGCCCGATTACTTGCAAACCTTGGCATTACTCATATCGGTAAAAGGAATACTGCTGCTCTGTTTTGAATTTTTGCTGGTGAAATGGACACAGCATGTGAAACCTCGTCTGCTGATTGCTGGCTCCTACCTGTGCTTTTTCGTAGTGGCACTCGGCTATGCATTCCTGGACAGTGCTCCTGCGCTCATCGCCCTTCAAGTGCTGCTCGTGATCGGGGAGAGTATCGGAATCACCCAGCTATTGGCGTTTGTCACGCGTATCTCCCCTGTATCGATGCGAGGGCGGTACTTTGCCATTACGGGTACACACTGGGATATTTCCCGCTCTTTAGGCCCGTACCTGGGCAGTCTCGTACTGCTCCATTATGGAGGTGCGATGCTGTTTACAATCGTAGCAGCCATCTTGCTAGTAGGAGCGTGGGCAATTCATTCCTATCTTCGAAGCAAAGAAAAAGCCCTCCTGTTAAAACAGGAAGGCTGATAGTAGATTACGTTTACGTCAAAAGGAAACGATCTTCGTTAAAGCTTTCTCCACCGCGAGCGGTCTCAAATGCTCGCAGCAAATCCTGTGGCTTCATGGTGCGTTTTTTCTCGTCAGGAATATCCAGAATGATACCACCATCGTGCAGCATCAACAGGCGATCTCCCATATTGAGTGCTTGCTCCATGTTGTGTGTAACCATGATCGTTGTAAGCTTAAATTGATTGACGACCTTCTCGGTCAAATCAACAATCAGTGCCGCACGCTTTGGATCGAGTGCCGCCGTATGCTCATCCAGCAACAAGATTTTCGGCTCCGTAAAGGTAGCCATCAGAAGGCTGAGCGCCTGTCGCTGTCCGCCGGAAAGAAAGCCAACCTTGGTTTTCAAACGGTTTTCTAGGCCCTGATCGAGTTGCTTCAGCTGCTCGCGGAACAGCTCCCGCTTATCGTTGTTGACACCGAAGGAAAGCGAGCGTCGTTTTCCTCGACCCAACGCGATGGCCAAATTTTCCTCAATGGTCATGTTTGGAGCGGTTCCGGCCATCGGGTCCTGGAATACGCGCCCGATAAGCCCTGCTCTCTGATGCTCACCCATGCGAGTCACATCTTTGCCGTCAATTGCAATCGTACCCACATCCGGGATCATGCCCCCGGAGATCATGTTCATCATCGTGGACTTACCAGCACCGTTACTCCCAATCACGGTGATGAACTCACCGGGCTTCACATCGAGATTCACGTTGCGCAGTGCGATCTTTTCGTTGACCGTGCCAGCATTAAATACTTTATTGACTCCAGAAATTTTAAGCATCGCTGCTTCCTCCCTTCACCGCGCGCATCGCCGGTTTTTTCCAAATGCCCTTGGCAATGGTCGGAACCGTCAGTGCGATAATGACGATCAAGGCAGTGATCAGCTTCATGTCAGACGGGTTCAAGCCTGCCTGGAGCGCCATAGCAATAACCAGGCGATACACGATTGAACCGAGAATAACTGCAAGCGTGACGCGGAAAATAGAGGAGCTTCCAAACAATACTTCCCCAACAATAACAGAAGCAAGACCAATTACGATCATACCGATCCCCATACCGACGTCTGCAAAGCCCTGGTACTGGGCTACCCACGCACCTGATACAGCTACCAGACCGTTAGACAGCGCCAGACCGACGATTGTCGTCGTATCGGTATTCACTCCGAAGCTGCGAATCATCTTCGGGTTATCACCCGTAGCACGCAAATCCAGTCCAAGGTCTGTATGAAGGAACCAGTCAATAATAAACTTGAGGACCATTACACCAATCAAAAATACCAAGGCAACTCCGGTTATGAGGGTCACTCCACCGACTGTCAGATTCGGGATGCTCAGATCCTGAACGAAGGTAAAGAGTGTATCCTCACGTAAAAGCGGCAGGTTGGCTTTGCCCATGATACGCAGGTTCACTGAGTACAGGGCGATCATTGTCAAAATCCCTGCCAGCAATGCGTTGACTTTGCCTTTGGTGTGCAAAATACCGGTAAAGGCTCCCGCCAACCCGCCGACGACAAACGCCAGCAGGGTGGCCAGAAACGGATTGGTTCCATCAATGATAAACTTAGCTGCAATAGCGCCGCCCAAGGCAAAGCTACCGTCAACAGTCAAGTCAGGTACGTTTAGTACGCGGAAAGTAAGGTAGACGCCCAGGGCCAAAATACCGAATAGCAAACCCTGTTCGATTGCTCCCATTATTGCCAAATTCATGAAGAAGTCCTCCTGTTGCTGCGTTTATTACTCTACCACTTCTCCTGCGCGGTCGAGCATAGCTTGCGGAATGGTCACTCCCATTTTTTCCGCTGCCTTTTTGTTCAATACGAGTTTCATGTCTGCTTGCATTTCAACTGCCATGTCTGCAGGCTTCGCTTCACCCTTCAGGATTTTCGTAGCCATATCAGCTGTTTGCTCACCCAGCTTGGTGTAGTCGATACCGTAAGTAGCAATCGCTCCGCTCTTCACAGAGTTTTCTTCACCAGCGATCACAGGGATTTTTTGTGATTCAGCTACACCCAGGACTGCTGCGATGGAGGATACGACCATGTTGTCTGTTGGTACATAGAAAGCATCTACCTTGCCTACCATTGATTCAGCCGCTAGCTTAACTTCAGTAGCACTTGTAATCGCTGCTTCACGGATGGTCAGACCCAGCTTGTCAGCAACTGCTTTTGCTGCATCTACTTGAACCTTGGAGTTTACTTCACCAGAGCTATAAATAACACCTACTGATTTTGCATCTGCTTTCAGTTCCTTGATGAGCTTCAATTGCTCTTCAACCGGGTTCATGTCAGACGTACCTGTTACGTTAGCACCTGGCTTGTCCATCGCTTTTACGAGACCTGCTTCTACTGGGTCAGTTACTGCTGTAAAGAGAATCGGAATCTCTTTGCTCGTTTGAGCGGCAGCCTGTGCAGTTGGCGTTGCGATTGCGAGTACCAGATCCACTTTGTCTGCCTCAAATTTTTGTGCAATGGAGATTGCTGTATCCATGCTCGCTTGCGCGGATTTCACATCAATTTTCACTTGCTTGCCATCTTCAAATCCATTTTTCGCCAGTTGCTTGACAAAGCCTTCACGGGCAGCATCGAGCGCAGGATGTTCTACAAATTGAGAAATCCCAATCGTCAATTGCTTGGTTTCAGTTGAAGGGGCTGGCGCAGATGATTCGGTAGCAGGAGCCGCAGGCTGATTGCTCGCTGGAGCAGCACCCTGCTGTCCACACGCGGTGACGGACAAAAGCACCAAAGGAAATAAAATACTCTGAATAATTCTGCTAGTTTTCTTCTGTTTCAACATCTGATAAATATCCCCCTTGAAAAAATTTTTTTCTAATCTTACCACGTTTAAAAAACTTTTAAAAGAATAAAAAGAGAGCATGAAGCTCTCTTTTTACTTGATGATTTCTTTCGCCTGCTGTTTGAGTGCCTCAGTTACAGGAAGACCAAACTTAGCAGCTGCTGTTTCGTTGATGTATAAGTCGGCCTGCTTGGATACCTCTACAGGAGTATCTGCTACCGTCTGGCCTTTCAGCACACGTGCAGCCATTTCACCTGTTTGTTTGCCAATTTGATAGTAATCAATACCATAAGTGGCAACAGCGCCGCGTTTTACGGTATCTGTGTCGGAGGCAAAAACAGGAATTTTGTTTTGCTCTGCCACTCCGAGGACTGCTTCAAATGACGAAACTACCGTATTGTCGATCGGGATAAACATGGCGTCTGTTTTTCCAACGAGCCCCTGAGCTGCCAATTGTACCTCTGACAGTTGGGAAATACCCGCTTTGACAATTTCTACGCCTTCTTTGCTGGCTGCTTCCTCCAAGTCCTTCACCTGTACTTCCGAATTGACTTCAGATGTGGTGTAGATTACTCCGAGCTTTTTCAGCTCAGGCATGAAGGTCTTGACCAGCTTCAGTTGTTGTTCCATGGAAACTTTGTCTGACGTACCGGTCACATTTTTGTCTGGTTTTTCCAGAGTATTGACCAGTTGAGCCGAGATTGGGTCTGTTACGGCACTGAAAAGCACGGGTTTATCAGAAATCGCCTTGGCTGCTGCTTGTGCTGACGGCGTAGCAATCGCAATCACCATGTCCTTTTTATCACCTGCATACTTCTGGGCGATGGAGACAGTGTTATTCATATCACCGTGGGCGTTTTGCGAATCTACTTCCAGATTCTTGCCCTCTTCAAAACCGGAGTCTTTCAAGCCATCCAAAATTCCTTTATGGATTGCATCCAGCGCCGGATGTTCTACGAATTGCGTCAATCCTAGCTTCACAGTCTGCTGCGCGCCAGTATTTGCTGCTGTCGATTCTGTTTTTCCCCCTGTTGCTTGGTTGCCACATGCTGCCAATGAAAATGCCATCAATGCTGCCAGTCCCATCGTTGCTACTCGTCTCATCTATACTTCCTCCTCTAGGCTCTGCTTGCTTTGATTGCCCTCTGGCAATCAAGTTGTATTTGTGTTGCGCGAAGGCAACTTGTGTCCAATTATAGCATAATATTTCGCATTGAAAAGTTCTTTTGCACAATAAATGATGTGGTTTTCCCCAGAAAAAAAAGCCAGACTGGTTCTTTCAGACTACCTTGTCGAATCACTCCTGCTCTTCCTCGGATTTTGTCGTATTTTCTTCCCGTTTTTTTACCACTACCCGCGTAATTCGATAATGATCGACCTCGTGCACCAGAAACTCGTAATTCCCCCAACGAACCACATCTCCCACGCGCGGCGGATGATCAATTTGCATATAGATCCAGCCCGCCAGTGTATCCACCTCGCTCGACTCCAGATCGATATCCAAGTAATCGCTGACTTCCTCCAGCAGCATGCGTCCATCGAGGGAGAGCAGGTTGTCCCGTTGCTCGACTTCTGGCCGTTCATCGTCAAATTCATCCTGAATATCTCCCACAATTTCTTCCATTATATCTTCCAGCGTAACGAGGCCTGCCGTTCCTCCATACTCATCGATGATAATCGCCATTTGTCCCCGCTGTTTTTGGAGCATAGTTAACAAGCGGCTGATGGAAATCGTTTCTGGTACGGTCAAGATCGAGCGCATCAATGTCTCGAGATCGCTTCTTTCCCCTTCCAAGAGTCCGGTCAGCATATCCTTGATATGCAAGCTCCCGACCACGTGGTCCTTGTCTCCGTCCACAACCGGGTAGCGAGTGAATCGCCCATTTTGGACCAGCCTAACATTTTCTTCAAATGGATCACGCACATTCAAAACGACCATATCGGTACGCGGTACCATAATCTCACGTGCCATCGTTTCGGAAAAATCAAAGATGTTGTCAACCAGCATCAGCTCGGTATTGTCGATCAACCCGCTTTTATGACTCTCATTGACCAAAATGCGAATCTCTTCCTCTGTATGTGCTTCCTGGTGCGGCTCCATAGAAATATGAAAAAGAGCAAGAAAACGGCTGGCCGACCAATTGAGAAGAGCGATAAACGGATACATGACTTTATGAAATAGCGAAATGGGCTTCGCAATCGCAAGCACCACCATTTCTGTCTTTTGGATCGCCAGTGTCTTTGGCGCCAGCTCGCCCAGCACAATATGCAAAAAGGTAATCACCGAAAAAGCCAATATAAAGGAAATGCTCGTGACCAACGTATCATTAAGACCAAAATAGTGAAAAACTGGATGCAGCAGCTTCGCGATCGCCGGCTCACCCAACCATCCGAGCCCGAGTGAGGCAAGGGTAATTCCAAGCTGACATGCTGACAGGTACGCATCCAAATTAGAGATGACCTGCTCGACATGAACGGCTCTCTGGTTCCCTTCTGCCACCAGTTGCGCGATACGTGATTCCCTCACCTTTACAACCGCAAATTCGGTCGCCACAAAAAACCCGTTGAGGAGGACGAGGATCACGACCAACACCAGATTAAACAAGCTGCCCCATATTGCCATGTCCTGCGACCATCCCTTCCGTCGGTACTTTGGGTTATTCTTTCCCACGACAGGACGAATGTTACCTGTTCGTTTTTCTTTCTTTTCGTGATTGTGATACCATAGTTCTGATTCATTATGCTTTTTTTAATGAGGTGAGTCTCTTGTCTTACCGTCCAGACCTACCGATGATCGTTCAAAGCGATCGGACGATTTTACTGGAAACGCAGCATCCATTATTTACCGAAGCAAGACAAGCCATCCATGGTTTTGCTGAGCTCATCAAAAGCCCGGAATACATCCACACGTACCGCATTACCCCCCTGTCACTCTGGAATGCGGCAGCAAGCGGCATGGAGCCTGAACAAGTGTCAGAAACGCTTGGTACATATAGCAAATACGGTGTCCCGCCGACCATTGTCAAAGAAATTTCTGAGACGATGCGAAAATACGGTCTGATCAAATTGGAACGATCAGATGACACGCTCGTATTAACCAGTGAGAACCCACTCCTTCTCGCGGAGCTCTTCTCCTATAAATCGATTGCAGAGCTATTTGACGAACCGTATAAATTGAAGTCCTATGCACGTGGCTTGATCAAGCAGGAGCTGATCAGTCTAGGCTATCCCGTGCAGGATGTTGCAGGCTACAACACGGGTGAAGCCTGTCCGATCGGTCTGCGCGAAGTGAGCTCACAAGGCAGACCCTTTTCACTTCGTCCGTACCAGGCGGAGGCTGTCAGCGCTTTTTATTCAGGCGGAGAGGCAATCGGTGGAAGTGGCGTATTAGTCCTTCCCTGTGGTGCCGGAAAAACGGTTATCGGTCTGGGAGCGATTTGCCAATTACAGACAGCGACTTTGATTCTAACCACCAACACCACTTCTGTCCGCCAATGGATACAAGAGCTGCTGGACAAGACTGGACTTGATCCCGCCATGGTTGGCGAGTACACAGGCGATTGCAAGGAAGTAAAACCCATTACTGTGGCGACTTATCAAATTTTGACCTACCGCCCTGCCGCTGAAGAAGAATTTCCTCATATGAGACTCTTTTCAGAGCGTGACTGGGGCCTTATTATTTACGATGAGGTTCATTTATTGCCTGCTCCTGTTTTTCGCGTTACCTCCGGCATCCAGGCTACTCGTCGCCTCGGTCTGACGGCAACCCTCGTTCGGGAAGACGGACGAGAGGAAGATGTTTTTACGCTGATCGGTCCAAAAAAATACGAGATTCCTTGGAAAAAAATGGAGGAGCAGGGCTGGATCGCCGAAGCTCGCTGCCAGGAAATTCGTCTCCCCTTTGAAGCAAAGTGGCGAGAAGCGTATGCCCATGCCAGTGCCCGGCAAAAATTTCGTATTGCTGCTGAGAATCCCCGAAAGCTAGAGGTGGTTCGCCAATTACTTGAGCGTCACGCGCAGGATCGTGTTCTGATCATCGGTCAATATGTAGACCAGCTGGACCAGATGGCTACCGCCTTGCAGCTGCCGCTCATAACAGGAAAAGTGCCAGAAAAAGAAAGAGAAGCTCTGTATAGTCAGTTTAAAAAAGGGGAAATCACGCGCCTGATCGTATCAAAGGTGGCCAATTTCGCTGTCGATTTACCGGACGCTAATGTTGCGATTCAAATTTCCGGTACATTCGGCTCCAGACAGGAGGAGGCCCAGCGTCTCGGACGAATCCTTCGCCCTAAGGCAGACGATAACAAAGCGCATTTTTATACATTAGTCACACGTGATACGAGAGAGCAGGAATTCTCGCTCCATCGCCAGCTTTTTCTCGTAGAACAAGGCTATCCATACGATATTATAGAGATGGAGGCGCTGGTCTGAAACGTTTTAAAAAGACCAGCGTCTCATAGAGGGAAGGGAGGCCGGAGATTCAATGCAATCCGACGCCGAAATCATTCAGCGGATTCTTCAAGGCGACATCGAAGGGTATCGCGACCTCATCCAGCGATATCAGCATATGATCTACGTATTTATCTACAAAATGGTGAACAATCGCTCCGATGCAGAGGACATTACTCAGGAAGTTTTTGTAAAAGCGTATGAGAAGCTCTCTACGTTTCGCGGGGACAGTCAATTTTCGTCCTGGTTACATACGCTGGCACGAAATAAAAGCATCGACTTCCTGCGCCGACGGAAATTTCACGATTCCGACGAACAGCTCGCTTACGTACCATCTACTACTCGTGACGAATCTCCGCAGGAATCGCTCATGAATAAAGAACAGCGTCGTGAAATCGAAGAGGCGTTTGCCTTGCTGTCAGACTCCTATCGTGAAGTAATCGTGCTTCGGTGCACGCATGAATATCCGTTTGAAAAAATCGCAACACTCCTCGGCATTGCCGAGTCTACCGCCCGCGTTCGCTACCTTCGCGCTCGCCAGGAACTCGCAAAATTGTTAACCCGCAAGGAAGGGGGGCTCGTACATGAACTGCCAGGCATTTAGAAAAGCATGGCTAGATCTAGATGACACGGATAGCGAAACGCTCTCCCACATAGAAACTTGTGAGGATTGCATCGTCTGGATTGAGACACAAATGACAACAGAAGAGGAGGTGCAGTTCTTGAAAGAGGTTCCTTTACCACAAGCGAACCTGGAAGAGAGAATCATGCAGGCAATTTACGAGACTGCCGGGCAAAATTTGCCCCCTCATGCCGCAACGGTATCTCTACAACCACCTACATCAATTACCAGCAAGCGCAAGACAAAAGGCTTCCCTTCATTCGCCTGGGTCAGCGCAGCTGCTGTTCTATTAGCAGTAGGATTTATGGGTTATCAACAGCTTCAAACCGATCAGATACAAACCGCTTCTCAAATTGACAACAGCCCAACTACCGCAGCGAATGGCGCAGTTAGTTACCATATCGTGGATCAGCCAGCGTCGAGTGCACCTGCTTCTACACCTCCAGAGGCAGCCGTAGAAAGAAGTGCACCGCCAAGCGAAGCGCCAAAACTGAAGCAGTCGACGGTGCAGGAAAATACGCCGATTGCAAAAGACACGCCACCAGCCGCACCAGCTCAAGCAAAAATTGCCACTTCCCCACTAGAAGGGGCGATTGCTATGGAGAATCAACAGTCCAAGGCTGCTCCTCCGGAAACTCGTGCGACCAATAAAGAAAGCAGAGTGACCATGGTGGCTCGCAATAATGGAGCTGAAAAGCCTGCTTCAGAACCGAAAGCAAACAGCCAGAGCTCCACTGCTGTCGCCCCAGGCGACAATTCGTCAGCAGTAGCTACTGCCGATGCCAACCCATCGATTGCTGGCAGCGAGCAAGCATTCGGAATTACTGCAGCAACCGTTCCTGATTCAAAACAGGACGTTTCGACTGAAAACGCTCTGGTAGGTCCACCTGTGCCAACTGCTAAACAACAGATCACTTTGTCTACATTTTCAGATGTAGATACCGCTGTACAAGCATCCGATATGCCCGTTCCGGTATTGCCGACTGCAACGAACGGATTTGCGATGAGCGATATTTCCATTCAGTACGAATCGGAAACGAGTACAAAGGTTGCTCACCTGGCAGCAAACTATAATCGGAACAAGGATTGGATTAAGGTCGAGGTCTTGCGCAATACGCAAGGAAAACGCAGTCTATCCATTCCGGGTACGTTTTCTGCTACCCAGTTGTTTAGTATTAATGGAGAGCAAGCGATTGCCGTCTCGTATGAACAGCACGACAAAAAAGATTCAGCCGTCCAGCATGCCGTTCATTTCAATGCACAAACAAATAATCAATCTGTCTATGTAGTCATAACTGCACACGGCGTTCCTTTGGATGAATTGATCGATGCATCCAAGCAAATTACCTGGAAGCCGTAAAGCTAATACGATAGGACGCAGCCCGTTTCACACGGGTCTGTGTCCTTTTTTTATTTGTCCAACGCTAAAACCTCACTCATGAAAAAGCCAAATTGATTATTGACTTTTATAGACATTTAATTAAAATGTTTATTAAATAACAAACCAAAAACTAATTCGTTTGTTATATATTTTTAGGAGGATGAACACAATGAAAAAAATGACTGCAAGCAATCATAATCCAGTTATCATCTCTGAAAACTACGATATGGTAGATGGTCGATTCGCCCGAAGCGCTGACGCTCAAAGCCTTTCTCTAGGCGTGTTCCAGGAAGGTGGCCTGCGAAGTGCCATGGTTACTGCCAAAGTATCCACAAATACAGAGGAAAATGACTCCGCACAATCAGAGGTGCTGCCTTTCCACCGGGTTCTTGATTTGTCCATTCTGATCTGTCGGACATTGACCCATTTCCGCGATGCCTATCGTTACGAGCATTTTTATGATCCAGAAAAGCCCGTCCTCGATCGAATCGGCCTGCAGGGAGCTGCCCTCAATGTTGCCGTTTTTACGGATAACGAGAACATTCAGGAAGATATGAAACGATTTAGTCAGGCGCTGATCAATGATGATGAGTTAATCGGAGAAAGGCTGCGTACGTTGTCCAGATTAGTAAAAGAAATGGGGTATTAGCGTGTTTTCCAATCGCTTTGTTCGAACGATTATCCTCTCCAGGGTGCTGCTGCAGCTTGGAATCTGGATTCGAAATTATGCCGTCCTGCTTTTTATAACAGAATTAACCAATAATGATCCGGTATCGATTTCACTTATTTCCGTTGCCGAATTTGCGCCGATCTTTCTCTTTGCCATCATAGGCGGGACTTTTGCGGATCGTTGGCGTCCAAAGCGGACGATGGTCTGGAGTGATCTGCTGTCTGCCTTCTCCGTCGTAGCGGTACTGCTAGCGATTATGAATGGCGGCTGGATTGCCCTTCTGATCGGATCGTTTGTTTCCGCCAGTCTGTCTCAATTTTCTCAGCCGTCAGCCATGAAGCTGTACAAGCGGCATGTGCCAGGCGAACAGCTACCTAGCGTGATGGCTCTGTCTCAAACGATTGTCGCTGTCTTTACTGTTTTGGGTCCAGTGATCGGAACCTTTATTTTCATCCAGTTTGGAATCGAGTTACCTCTCATCCTGACTGCTGTCCTGTTCCTGGCTTCATCCCTTGTCTTATCTACCCTCCCCCGCGACGCAGAAGAAGCGAGATCCAGCAACGCATCCAGCTTTTTGCAGGAAATGAAAGCAGGACTAGGTTATATCAAAAACAACCAATCCTTGCGAACACTTAGCGTGACTTTTGCGGCTGTCGGTCTGGCAGCAGGCCTGACCCAGCCCCTTCACATCTTCATTGCCATGGAAAATTTGGGTCAAGACAAACAATTTCTGCAGTGGCTGGTGATGACAAATGGGGCAGCGATGCTGGTAGGTGGGATCGCCATAATGGGGATAGCCAAAAAGGTGAAGCCACAGCTCTTGCTCATGATCGGTCTTTCCATCAACTCTGTCTGCACAATCGGTATTGGCATGTCCACGAGTATTTGGGTGACCATCGTCTTTTTGGTAATCAGTGGTCTGTTTTATCCTTGCATTCAAGGTGGAATCCAGACGCTGATTGTACGAAACACCGAAGGGCCATTCATCGGACGTGTATCCGGAACGATTACTCCCGTCTTTATGGGGATGATGGTGATCGGGATGTTCCTCTCCGGGTACCTGAAGGATGCTTTCTCCTTGATGACGGTATTTATTCTTAGCGGAGGTTTGACTGTAGTCGGGGCACTGCTCTTGACACCGATTATTGCCCAGAAAAGCAGCACGGCACAAAAAAGAACTGCATCATGACGAATAGGAGAAATATTTATGAATAACCACGAGCAATATGTGTTGTCCCCGGCCCGACTGCTGACGGATGCCGAACAAAAGCTTGTCTGGAAAAGGCCTGCCTCGCATATGGTCAGTGAGGCAGAACAACGGATCAGTGCAGAAGTAAAACGCAACTGGGATCGCAAAGAAATGAAGATCACCAACATTTTATTAGAGGGTGACGCGGGTTCCGGTAAGACGCAGCTTGCCAAAGCGTTGTCGGCTAATTTTAGACTTCCGTATACAAAAGTGACTTGCTTTGCCGATATGGATAAATCCGATATTATCGGTGCCATTTTGCCTGTCATTTCCTCCGACCGCATAGAAAGGCTGGAGCTTGCAGACCAAATCGCTTTAAAAACGTTGTATGAAAGTGACAGCTTTCATAGTGCAACGGAAATATTGGTCGACGCTCTGGGGATGACTCATGAGGCTGCCGCCATTAAAATGAAGCAATTGCTGAAGCTCGCTGAGGAGACAACGGAAAACGAGGCGGTTGAATATCGCTTCTATCCTTCCGAAATCGTGAGGGCGTATAAGTATGGCTACCTTTTGGAAATACAAGAACCAAACGTCATTCGGGACGCCGCCGTATTAATGGCGCTCAACTCTGCGCTGGAGCCAGATGGCAGCATCAATCTGCCAACAGAGATTGTCCGCAGACATCCGGACTTCATCACGGTCATCACAGCCAATCGAAGCTATGCCGGGGCAAGACCACTTAACGAAGCACTGCGTGACAGAATTCAGCATGCAGAAAAAATGGACCTGCCGACGAAAGAAATCATGATGGAACGGGCGATGTCCAAAACAGGTTATACGGATGAAAAGATATTGGCTGTTTTAGCCGACATCATTATTACCCTGGACAAAACAACCCGAGCCAATGCGATTAAAGGTGTGGCCGGCATGCGCTCTTATTTCTACTGGACGGATGCTGTCGCCAGAGGTGCTTCCTCAAAAGAATCGCTTTACCACAAGGTCATCTACAAGATCACAACCGACAGTGAAGAGATCAAGCTTTTGGAAGAAGCTCTGAAAAACCACGGTTTGTTTACCGCCTTGGAGGAAGCCACGGTGGACGAAAAAAAAAACGAAATCGTGGTGAGGAAGTCGAGATCAAGTCGTCGGGAGGTATAGACGACACTGCTTTTGACAAAGACGACCACGCAGAGAAAAACGGGATCATTCTAAAAATGTCTGCGGATAGCGACGAAGGCTCTGCTTTTTCTGCTGAGGATACAGCGAAAATGGAAAGCTCGGATTCTGCCGGGAACGGCTCTCCCACCTATCACCAAACAAATCCTGAGCCTATCTCAGAGGAAGCGAAGCAAAAAGAACGTGATTTCCGTAAGAAGCTGAATCAAACTGCAAGAGAGAATATCACTGATTCTATCCATCAAAAGGTGAAGCTTATCGTACATCGTCCAGAGTACGATTCGGAAAATCAGCAGGATTACGTTCGACTAAGTAACGATCTCATGCCGATTGTGCGGGAAATTGCCAGAGGGACACTCCCCCTGTTCGAGCATGAAACGTCCTCCGAATTCGCGCGAAACCATTATTATGGAAGCAAATTTCAAGCAGACAGCGTTGCTTACAGGGATTATCGGTATTTTTCCAAGAAGCGCCCTCCTACCGACTCCCCTTCCCTTGCTGTTGGAATACGGGTTGACGAATCAGCCTCCATGTCCGCTTTTGGGAGATTGGAAGCAGCCAAGCGAGCAGTCATTGCGGTCTACGAGTACTGTCAAATGTGCGATATCCCCACCCTAATATATGGTGATACAGCAGATGTTTCCAAGCTGGAGCAAATGTCGATCTTTGCCTATACGGACTTTGACAAGCCAGATGCCCATGATCGATTCCGGCTGATGAAAATTTCTGCCAGGAGCAATAATCGCGATGGAATGGCACTTCGCATCATGGCAGAAAGATTAGCGGTACTGCCTCATCAAACAAAACTGCTCATCAGCATAAGTGACGGTCAGCCACGAGCAATGGATGACTACACCGGAAGTCTGGCCGCGAATGACATAAAGCTGACCATAGACAGGTATGAACGAAGGGGGATTACGTTTCTGGCAGCTGCCATTGGTCAGGACAAGGATATCATCAATGAAATCTATGGCAACGAGAGATTTTTGGACATTACCAATCTACAAGAGTTTCCAGCCAGGCTAGTACGAGTAATTGCCCGTTATTTGTAAGTTTACGGCCTATGAAAAGCGAAAACACCAGTCTATGACAAAGCGTCGGACTGGTGTTTTTCGTATGGCACATTAGTGCTTCTGATTTTTCGTCTGGTTCCATTGCTTGATCTGTTCAATGATTTCCCGAATCTGATTGCGTGCATCCTGATGTTCCGGCTCACTCGCCCAGTGCTGAATGAGTGGCGGCATTGCTTTGGACATGTGTGTATAAAGGCACCATACCTTTACCATTTCGACACGCTCAGGCGTAGCTTCCCCGGTTAGCAGCTCTGTGAATTTGTACAACAGATCGTCTAGTTCTGGTACTAGCGCTTCTTTTTTATTTTCCATGGATAATCCCTCGCTTTCAGACTTGTCAGTGGGTTTATTAGCTGTTTCTTTGTAGTCTCGCTGTTATCAATAAAGAGAGCGGCCTTCCTGTGTGCGGATGGATAGGCTCAGTACAGCGAACAAGCTCAAGACCAGCCTTTGGCAGCTCGCCGAGCCAAGCGCTCATCGTCCGATAATACCAAGGCATCGCTGATTTGTAGCCTTCCCCCATCCCTGTGAACGATTCTTCTCTCCACCCGATCTCATAGCGATCCTCAGCAGCTAGGTTATAAGGATGCAACGTATGAATGACGATTACACCATGCGCTGTTAGGATCGTTGAAAGTGCCTGCAGCAGCAGCTTGTGCTACCTGAACCAGCTCCCCACTGCCTTCGATCCCGACTACTTCCATTCCACGACTATGTAAGGCTCGTGCTAGCCAGCCTTCCCCACTACCTACATCCATCACTTTACGTGGGTTAAACGAAACGATTTCATCAATAACTGCCTGGTCAGTTGCAAGCTTGCGGCTTTCAATCTGGTTTTGCCGTACAGATTGAGTCCACGCTTCGGCATTGGCGATCCAGCTCTTTTCTAATTGGCGCTCCTTCTCATTCATCGTCTGCTCTCCCTGCTTTAAACCTGCTTATTTTTGCAAAAACGTCTATTTCTCCTGAAGAACTGCTTCCAATCTCTGATTCAGTATTTGAAAAGCGTTGTGAATAACCTCTTTGGGAATGTCGGCATATTGATCTCCGACGTTTACTTCACAATAGCTCGTTTCATCATCAATATGATTTAACCGGGTGATCAAGCCAACACCTGTTTCTTCATAAACCGAAATCAAAACAGGCTCAACCTTTGCTTTCGGAAGAGAAAAATGAATATGAAACATATTGGATACTGGTATCACGGGACGCGTCTGAACTCCATAGCACTCGTTATACAGGCCAGCAAGCTCTTTGGCATTCTCGTAGTATTGGTGAAACCGATCTTGCCTTTGCGAAAAGTAATGGTCCGCGCTAAGAATGTACGGATACAGGCTGATCAAATCTCCGCCATGCCGTCTTTTCCAGATAACCGACTCTTTTACAAACGCATCGTCACCTGCCAGGATCGCGCCTGCAATTCCACCGACTCCTTTGTAGAAAGAAATATAAACACTGTCAAAGAGACTGCAAATTTCTTCAGCCGTCTTTTGATAATAAGGAAGCACTTCCAGCAGCCTAGCCCCATCCAGATGCAAAATGATTCCTTTTTCACGACAAAAAGCAGAGATCGCTTCCAGCTCTTCATAAGAAGGCAATTCGCCGCCGATCTCGCGCTGCGGTAATTCCAGCAGCAAGCAGGAAATGTTCGTGTCCATATTCCGCACATCATCTGGCCCAATCAGCCTGGTTTTATCTGCGAGCAGCACTGATTCAATTCCGTGCAAATGCTTGAGTCCCTCTTCCTCATGAATTTCCAAATGGCTCAGCGGATGGTAAGCGACTCTTTTGATTCCTTTTTTCTCAGACCAAATCCGCATCGCTATTTGCTGCGCCATGGTCCCGCTTGGGAAAAAGACAGCGGCTTCTTTTCCCAAAAATTTTGCAATCTTGTTTTGAAAATCTTCTATGAGGGTGCCTGTTCCATACACATCACTATCCATATTACCATCTAACTCATTCAATACGTCCTTCAGTACTTGAATGTTTCTTTTTCCATGTCCGATGAGTGGGTATGCCGTTCGATTATATGCTTCTAAGAGAGGATTCGTACTGCTCATATTGATAGGCAACTCCTTTCTCTTTCCATCCCTTTATTATACATCAATCTCGAAACAGCAGTCCGCATGTACAAAAAAACCGCCTTTGCTTACTCCAAAGCCAAGGCGGTTCATCTATGCTGGTTATGATTATGGGGTCAAAAATTGAAGCAGACCAAATGCAACGGCGACGGTAAGTATGACGCTCCAAATGAGGATGCCGATCGACATCCACCACATGAGCTTGCCCGTCGGTGCTCCAAGCGAAATTCCGATCGCAGCTCCGAGTGGCGCTCCGGTAAGTAGCGGGGATGCCAATCCAAGACCAATCACTCCGTACTTTTCCCAAATACGCGCCATCCGTCCTTGTTTTTTCCCCTTCTTCTCGATGCGCTGAAGCAGCCAGCTGCGCAGGGAGCCGCCTAAAAAAATGACGATCCCGGCACTGGCAATCGCGCCAATCGCACTGCATATCCCGATGATCAGCGGTGGTAGCTGCAAGGCAAATCCAAGCGGGATCGCTGCCCATAGCTCCATCATGCTCGTTACCAATACTGTTCCACACTTCCAAAGCATTTCCATGAATCAAGTATGCTCCTCTCGTCTGTACGTCACTACCAAGGTAATACGTACAGACAGAGTAAAAGTTTCCATTTCTCCCAAATCAAGAAGTCACATCTTTTCTGGTAAAGACCAGGTACGCGACCACTAAAGCCGCAATCGCCCAAACCGATAAGACCGTAAGTGAAAAGGGTAATGTCATCCCTTTGATCGGAGGCAGGGTCCCATTCAAATAATCGGTCAGCTGTAGATTCACCACAAATAAGTACTTGGAGGATTCCCATGACGATGCCATCTGTGTGAGAATTGTTCCACTGATAAGTGCTGCCATCATAATTCCCATACCGGCTGCTGCACTGCGCACGAGTACCGAAACCATAAACGTCACCGTTCCTACCACGATACATACAAACCAGCCGAGCCCATATTGCATCAAAAGAAACTGCCATTGCGGCAGCATAAATGCCCCCGTCGTAGTCAGCTCTCCGTCCGTCACCTCAAAGCCGGTCAAAATCGGGAGGTCCCAGCCAGAGTAGCCAAAAACCACGCCTGAAATGAGATAAGCCAGGATAAGCGTAGTTAGCACGGTCAAGGAAGTGAAAAGCAGCATCGTAATGTATTTGCTCGTCAGTACCTTCCACCGCCTGACCGGCCTCGTCAATAGCAGCTTGATCGTGCCTTCACTGAACTCCGCTGATACCAGATCAACAGCTAGTACGACAATGATCATCGGTAAAAACATAGAAATGGCCTGATCCATAAAGCCGCGTGCAAATGTTGGTCCACCAGGCGCCATTGGGTTAATGTCGTGATCGAGATAGTACTGCTGCTGTTGAATCCTGATTTTAATAAAATCGCGCCATTCCTCAGGCAACCGGCTCGACGCCAGTCGGTTTTGCATATCAACGATCTGCTGGGTTAACAAGGGCCGCCAATCAGTCGTTCCCATCCGCTCCTGAGCAGTCACGACAGAGCGATATTGTGCATATGTAAAAATCGGAATTAAAATCGCCAAAATCAGCACGACGACGAGAAATCTACGGCGGCGGAGCAATTTTACCGTCTCATTTTGTACGAGTCCCACCATGCTCTGTCCCATGCTCCTTACCTCCCCCCGTCAAAGTGAGGAACAGGTCCTCCAAGGTCACGGTTTTTGTCGCGATCCCCGTAACAGGCACTCCCTTACCTACCAACGTCTGGTTCACTGCACTTACCTGCTCGATATCCATCCGTGTTTTCAAGCGCTCTTCCCCGCTTTGCCATACCTCTGTTACTGCTTTTATTTCCCGTAATACAGACGCTGCTTGCTCCATATGCGACAGTGGAATTGTCCACTCCACCTGATCAGCAAACTGCTCCATCAGCTCGTTTACTACCCCGACCGAGATAACCTTTCCTTGGCTAATAATTGCCACGCGGTCACACATCATCTCAATCTCGCTGAGTAAATGACTGGAAATAAAGACGGCAAGCCCCTCCTCTTCTGCGAGGCGACGAATAAACTGGCGCAGCTCGCGAATCCCAGCCGGGTCCAAACCGTTTGTCGGCTCGTCTAATATGAGGATTTTAGGTCGGTGGAGCAAGGCTTGGGCAATACCGAGCCGCTGCCTCATACCGAGCGAATACGTTTTTACCTTGTCATCGATCGCTCGCTCCAAATCCACAAAACGGACGATTTCCTCGATACGCTGCGTCGATATGCCACCACTCATGCGCGCAAATTGCTCCAGATTTTCTCTGCCCGTCAAAAACTTGTACAGCTCTGGATTTTCTACGATGCAGCCGACCTGTGCGATCGCTTCTGGGAACCTATCCTGCAGGGAGATGTCTGCAATGCGTACATCTCCTCCATCGGCTTTAGCCAAACCTACCAGCATCCGGATCGTCGTCGTTTTGCCTGCACCGTTGGGACCTAGAAAACCAAAAACCTCACCCGCATAAACATCAAATGTAATATCGTGAATGATCGGCTTGCCACCGATCGCTTTTTTTAATCCCTTTACCGAGAGGACTGTTTCGGCCAATGTGTGCCCTCCTATCCTTCTGTCCTTCTGTCGCCCCATCGCCTGACGGAGGCATACTGTTTATGGTACACTGACAAAAGATGTCCATCCACATTATACCATGCATTACTATCCAACATCGAATAGGAGGGTACCCCATGCGCACATCCGGCCAACTTCTTTGGCGCACGGCAGGTCTTCTGTCCTTTCTTTCCTTTTTACTTTTTACAACCGGATTTGTGCTCGCAATGAACCCCAGCCAGCTGGCTCCTGCGAACGTAACTCCGCCAGCCCAAGCTAGTAAGCCACCAGCACCCTTGCCCCAAGCAGGGGTTCACAAGGTCGTAGCTTTGGGTGATT
Source organism: uncultured Brevibacillus sp. (assembly GCF_947502445.1). Taxonomy (GTDB): domain Bacteria; phylum Bacillota; class Bacilli; order Brevibacillales; family Brevibacillaceae; genus Brevibacillus. The sequence goes on along the minus strand of NZ_CANMZW010000022.1, from coordinate 23,565 downwards.
CACTCACGCGTGGCGCAGGTGATGCAAACGGGCAGGGCTATGTGGGACTCGTTCGCCAGGCGCTTGAGAAGCAAAATGGTCAATCGATTACGTTTACCAATCTCGCCATCAACGGTCAGGAGTCGACTGATCTTCTCGCACAAATGTCCCAGCAGCAAGTGAAAACACTGCTAACAGAGGCCGATTTGATTTTGTTTACGATCGGAGGCAACGACCTTTTCCGGCAAACGGGTGGTCTGTATTCCCTCGAAAAAGAAAAAGTGGCCGCAGCCATTGAAGGGCTTACGACCAACTATGAAGAGATTATTCGTCAAATTCGTTCGGTAAACAAAAACGCTAATATCGTCTATACATCGCTCTACAACCCGTTTGGAGATACGGAAACAGGTCTGGAGACAATCAAGCCTGTACTCGATTGGAACAATACGGCATCCCAGATCGCTTCCCGCTATCCGCATGTGATCGTGGTTCCTACCTACGATTTGTTCCTGCGAAAAGAACAAACCTATTTGTATACGGACCATTTTCACCCGAATACAGAAGGGTATGCACGTATAGCGACTCGCATCATGCAAGCTTTAGAGTGAGTCTGCTCGCGAGTAATTGAGAGATTTTCCGGTACTCGCCAGATAAACCCGCTGACCTGCCCACTGGAACGCCGTACTAACCATGGAAAAGGCAGCGACAATCAAGAACAATGTGGTGCCACCATACGATGCGAGCAAAATACCGCCCATCCACGGGCCGATGAATTGTCCCAGGTTACTGAAGCTTTTGGCGCCATAATAGCTGCCACGCATGCCTTCGGGAGCCATTCGGTCAATCAGCACATCACCGGCTGTAAAGGTCAAGATTTCTCCAAAGGTAAACAGCACCATTGCCACGATAAAGATCAGCCATGAGCTGGCAAAGGCATATCCAACATCACCAAGCGCATACATGACGTTTCCCACGAAAATGGCTGTGAGGGGCGTCTTTTTTTCTGCCCAGCTCGTCAATGGCAGCTGCATCAATACAACTACGATCGCATTGACACTCATGAGGATCGCAAACAGCTCCGTACCGTTTACTACAGTCATTTCCGCGAATTTTGCCAGCGTCGAGGACATTTGCGAATAGCCGATTGCTCCAAGCACACCCGCTATCATGTACAAGCGAAACGCCTTATCCTTGACGACAACGCTAAACGCTCTGCCAAACGTCACTGCCTCTTTTTTCTGACCCTCGATTTGTTTAATGCCAAACTTGTTTAATAAACCTTGCAAGCTAATGACGTAAAACAAATAAATAACAGCTGTAATCAGAAATGGCAGGGCAACTGATGTTTTGGCCAGCACAGCCCCCGCTATCGGGCCAACGGCAACCCCCACATTGATCGCCGTGTAGCGCAAGCTGAATACACGGAACCGCTTTTCGGGCGGCGTTACATCCGCCATGAGTGCTTGTGAGACCGGCTCGTAAAACGATCTACAGAGACCGCCCGCCATATTTAACAGCAGCAGCACCATCGGATTTTTACTGAGCGCAAAGCCTACAAACACAAGCGTCCAAACATACAAGGCTCCCAGCATGACGCGCCTGCGGCCAATCCGGTCTGACAATGTACCTGCTATAAATCCCCCTACTGTTCCAGCTAGCGGACCTGCCCCGATCGTCAAGCCGATCATCGCCAAATCCATATCCGTATTGTTGGACAAGTATAAGAACAAAAACGGCATACTCATCGAGCTGGCAGCTCTGACAAACACAGTCCCGACTACCAACGACCAGACAATCGGGTGAAACTCCTGCAAACGCGCTTTCAACCAACCCATTCTCTCGCACTCCTCGCAACTGTTCTGCATCTTCCTGTCTACCAGAACAGACGCTCTACGTTGTACTCATTGTAGTGAGGAGTCATGCCTTCGTCAATCATCATTCAAAATTTTTCGAACGTACAGGAATGTTTAAGTGCTTCACAGTGTAAAAGCATCTTTGCTTAAACTTTCCTGTACGCATAAAAAGCTTCCGCTAAAACGCGGTCGCTCCTCGGCGTCCGTGCGTCGATAGAGGTTTTTTATTATGAAAAATTTCTATGAGACTTATCGAAAATTCGATAGGGTCTTGTGTAGACTATTCCATCTCACCTGGCTTTTTCTGTCCGATGGGAGGTAAATGCCGAAACCGGGTCACGGTGAGTACGGCAATAGCAATCATGAGCACGCCGCTAATCGCCACAACAGCATGCATGCCGTTGGTAAATGCTACTTGGGCTCCATGAAGAATTGTGGAGGCAATAGGTTCGGGCAATGCTTTTGCCGACGAGACTGCCCCAGCCAGGCTCTCGAGAGTAGCTCCGTGTGCTAACATCGTAACATCTCTCGGTATGAAGCCGACAATTTGCGTGCGGTACACATATGTACCGATGCTGCCTAATACGGCGATGCCTAGTGCGAATGCGAATTCACCGCTCGTCTGAAGTAAGGACGCCGCCGAACCGGCCTTCGCCGGCGGAGCCGAGCCAACAATTAAATCGCTGGACAAGCTCGCAAACGGGGCTACTCCCACATTAAAAAGGATATACCCGACGATCAGGGTAGAGAGTCCAGATCCCGCCCATACCTGCGTATATTACTGGCAAAATGGTGCACATCGACAGCACGACGCTCGCCATATCCAAACGGCCAGGTGCGGGATCCCGATAATCGGGCAGAAGATGGGACGCCGTCATCAAAAGCAACGCCATGACTGGAACCCCGAGTAGAAAAATCGAACCCCATGAAAAATGCTCCAGCATCGTCCCGCCGACTACAGGGCCAAGAGCCATGCCTCCCATGGAGCACATGAACCATATGCCTATGGCGAGGGAGCGCTGCTTATGATCGCGGAACATATTGCTGATTAAAGCCAGAGACGAAGGCGATACCGTCGCCCCGGCTATGCCGAGCAGTGCCCGTGCCGCAATCAGCATTCCTGAGGTGTTGGCACAAGCGGCCAACACCGAAGCCGAACCGAATGCCGCTGCACCGATCATCAGCAGCTTACGGCGGCCGAGCCGATCTCCGAGCGAGCCCATCGTGATCAGAAACCCCGAGAGCATGAAGCCGTATATGTCCATGATCCATAGCTGCTCAATGCTGTCAGCGCCGAGAGCAATACTTATGTGAGGAAGTGCGAGAATCATTACGGACAAATCCACCGAAATGAGTATGGCAGGCAATGAAAGCACGGCAAGTCCAATCCATTCCTTTAGACCGGCCCGGATATTCGATTCAAGCGCAGCACCTTTCATTGACCCCCCAGAACCTCTCCTAGCCGATCCAGCATCAACCTCGTTCCATGCTCACGCTGTTCAGGCGTATCGAGACCATCCAGAAAAACGCCCTGCTCGGTATAAATCAAGCGCGTGCCGCCGTCAACGGATTCGAATTCCACCGTCGTCACAGAGACGGACATTCGCTTATCTTCCATATCCAGCGTGTATGAGTATACAATGCGCTTATCCTGAACGATCTCCTGATAGCAGGCATCAAATGTGTAAACGGGTCCCCCAGGCGGACCACCGCGATTGAATTCACGACCGCCGACGCTGAAGTTGAACTCGTCAGCCTTAGGAAACCAGCTGGCTTTAGCTGCTTGACCCGCCCATGCAGCGAATACGCGGGCAGGGGAATGTGTATAGTTCTTTTCGATGACAAATGTAGAATGTTTTGCAGACCTTTCAGTCATAGTCGAAACCTCCTTATTCGGGTTCTTCCGGATGCTCGTCTAAATATTCACCAAGTCGGTCGAGGTGGATATCGATATTCGATTTCCTCTCAGCGAAATATTTCTCATGATTCATTCTCATATTCCGCATGATTTTCATGAAATTCTCTACGGTAAACGGTTCGTTTCTTTGCATCCGACTTGATACATTCTCAAGCTCCAGCAAGAGCTTCTGCTGCATGCGGATATTTTCTTTCAGGCGGTCAATTTGCATGGTAACAATGTCTGACAGACCGAGTTGATCTCCGGCCATTACGGCTTTAATCTCCTCCAGTGATAGCCCCAATTCTTTCAGGGACAAGATTTGCTGGAGGCTTGAAATGTCCTTTTCGGTGTAGAGTCTATATCCGGACGCCGAATAGCCGGATGGTGAAAACAAACCAATCTGATCGTAAAAACGCAAAGTTCGTATTGTGATTCCTGCCATTTTTGCAAGTTCTCCAACCCTCCATTGTTGCTTCATGATCAGCCCCTTTCTTGGTCGCTAGCGTTTCACCGGTAACTTCACTATAAACCGTTACGTAACGTAATGGTCAAGGATCCTTATGAAGTTTTTTCCCATGCGAAATACGAGCCCCAAAGAAATCACGGCTCTAAAGCGTAAATACAGGATGTTGCAAACAAGAAAATAAGATGTTATATTAATTGATCTATCAACGATTGATGCGTCAAGTATTGAGATTGTATTCCTATTCATATGCCCCCCGGGAGGCATTTTTCATGACACACAAGGAATTGGAAGAGGAGCAGATTCTGAATCTGCTTATTGGATTAACCAATAAAATCAGTCCCAAGTTCGAACGCTGTACCGGAATCAGCTCAACTCGTCTCGCGATCTTGCAGATTCTTTGCGAATGTAACGAAATCAATCAGTCCCAGTTGCAAAAGCACATCAATATCGACAGTGCCGCTATTACTCGCCACCTGAAGCAGCTAGAAGCGGATGGCATGGTGACAAGGCACAAAAATCCAATGGATAACCGTGAAACCTTCGTTCGTCTGTCTGAAGAAGGTCATCAGCGGATTGAAGGGTACAAAAGCGAGAAACGAATTTTTATCCAGGAGATTCTCGCAGGCTTCAGTGAGGATGAAACACAGGTCTTAGTGGATTTTCTCAAACGAATGCAAGACAACATTTGATTAGGCATAAAAGGAGTTGGATTCAACATGAAGAGCACCTTGCAAAGAACAAATGATTTTCGTGAAATCACGTTTGGTCGTCGGTCTGTCAAGCTATATGATCCTGAAGTAAAAATCAGCCGCGAGGAAATGAGCGAAATTTTAGAGGGAGCGACACGTGCCCCATCTTCGGTTAATCTGCAGCCTTGGCGCTTTCTGGTTATCGAAAGTCCGGAAGGGAAAGAAAAGCTTGCAGAGCTGGCACGCTTCAACAAGACACAGGTGCTCACCTCCTCTGCTGTCATTGCTGTATTCGTTGACATGAACAACGTGGAATATATGGATGAGATTTTTGGCAAGGCTGTCGAGCTTGGATATATGCCGCAGGAAGTGAAGGACATGCAGCTTTCAGCCGTGAAGCCTTACTACAACAATCTGCCACCTGCTGCTCTGCATGATGTCAATTTCATTGATGCCGGTCTTGTATCGATGCAATTGATGCTGGTTGCCCGTGCGTATGGCTATGACACCAACCCGATCGGCGGCTATGAAAGGATCAAATAGGCTTCTACCTATTATAAATTTTGCCGAGCTCAACAAAATACTGCCCTTCCTCAAAGGTCATGAGAGGAATCTTTTCTAGCCAGTTTACTCTCATACCAATCCCTTCGTATCCCCAAAGCTTAAATTCGTCACTACTCATATCGATTCCGATCTGATCCCAAATGATATATCCATTCGCTTTTACTACTTTTGCAACAATTACAGTACAAAACATATCGCAATCGTCAGCGCACATAAGTATTGGCAAGATTACTTCTTTGTTTGTTGATTGAAATCTTTGTCTCAAAAACTCTTTCTCTTGAGGGTTGTCAATCCAATCAATAATGGTTGGAATCAGACCAAGGAGGTGATTTGAAGGATATTGACGACTTAGCAATAAATCAAGAGGAGTATCATCAATAACGATCGTATGGTGCTCTACGTCACAGTACTTACTCTTCATAGTTACAACCTCAATTTTCTTAATCAATTCCATTGTCTGATCACCTCCTTTTCAGCAAAGTAAGGCTAGTAACTCCTACTTTTTCATTCTGATAATATAACGAACGAACCCGATAGCTAAACAAGAAAGCTACCCATAAAGGCAGCTTTCGATTATAAGATGATAATTCAACTATGCTATTCCCAATAGCTACCCACGCTCGTTCATTTTTTCAACCACGCCAGAAGCGCCCAGCGTCTTTCCGTACGACGTTTGTAGGTAGGCAATCCTCGATATACTTCAACCGCTTCCATATAAGCTCGCTTCGCCTTCTCTTTTTGCTGCAATTCGTTATACAGCTCGCCTTGTTTATAGTACACCTCGCATGAAGACATGTTCATCCTCGCCAGCTCTTCCAGACTCGCAATGGCTTTTTCCATCTGCTGCTGTTTTGCATATGCCTCACCTATCTGTAAATAAGGTTCACCATATTTGACTCGTGGATTGGCCAGCAATGCCTGCTCAATCAACTGCAAGCCCTCTTCAGTGCGGCCTAGCTTCAGGAGACAGCTGCCCTTGTCGCAAAAATATTCGGGAGAATCCTGCATCAATGATGAAATTTCCTCCAGATAAGTTAATGCCTCACTGAATTGCCGTTTCTCCATAAGCAGGCGGGCAGCCTCCAGTTTGGCAGGGGTGTCATGCGGATTGAGACGCAGCTGATTTTTTAGAGTGGATAAACGTCTCCATCTCCGAAAAGGCTTGGTAATGTCAGGGAACAAGCGGACAAAGCGAAGATCCAGAAAGTATAGAAGCAATAAAATAATGATCAGGGCGGCAAAAGGATTTCCTGTCAGCCACCACAAAATCGAGAACAAGAACATTTTCCCCAACGTTTTTCCCTCAATCCTCTATGTTTTTTCCTCCTAACTATAAGAGCCTCTCATGTAATTTGTCAAATATTGTTACATAGATTGAGGGAAGTTTGCTTTGATCAAGGCATTGGATATTTCATTTGCCGAGAACCTCATCGACTGCGCACATTCTTTTGCATGGCTCTGGCTCTAATTCGTCTATGTGGATTGGAGATATCGCACGGTACTCCAAGCGCTACCAAGTATTTGCCGTAGATATTCCCGGCGATCCTGGGAGAGTGAAGAGAAGCAATATCCTTCGAGATTGAAGAAATCGACTTGGGCAGAAGTAATTCCTTTCTCCTTAAAATAGGTAATCAACGCTTCTTGCAAGTCTTTATTCTGTTTCTGTTCCTCTTCTCAACAGGCTGGTAGAATATCAAATCATCATTACGATATTCCATGATCCGATCATTTAAAATCATCGTGTTCTCATCCAATCTTTTACGAACCGGATTGTCTGTAATTCCGCAACATTGGGATAATACTCTCTCATCCGTCCAAGGTTTTACTCCTTCTTTTTTCCAAATAAATCTAATATAGAACGTGCCATATACATTCCGGTCAACTCATTGTGAACGCCGTAGACATCTTTATAATATAAGGTAAAGGACACGCTTGTAGGTGACACGTCATCGTACACCATGGCAATCGGTCCAGCTTCAGGATCATATTGGGGAAGGATATAGGGCTTATCCTTTAATAAAGAATCGACCTGTTGTCTCCATTCCAAATTCCGTTGAAAGGTAATCTTTTGAATGATTTGCAGGTCCGAATCTTGACCATGATTCCATGTTACAACGTACGTTCCCCATTTGGGGACTTGCACTTGAACAATGGTTGCTCCCGTTTTTTTTGTCAGCAGGGTTCTTCGTAATGGAAAACCCATTTGGAGTCATTACGGTAACGGTTTTATAGATCGTTCTTTCCAAGTCATTTAATTGCTTATCAATCGACTGGTCAAATACTCATAAGGAATTAAATTTGCAATTCGCAGGATGGTGCTAAGAAGCATTCGAGGTCGGATCGACGCGACGGCCATTCACAAAGATTTCAAAATGCAAATGCAAGCCAGTGCTTTTTCCTGTAGAGCCACAAACACCAACTACATCACCGACTTGTACGACATCCCCGACTTGAACTGTTGTTTGCTACAAGTGCACTCGCCCTCCTTTATTTTACTCCATTTCTGTATAACATTTTCCATGTTTTTACGTCTAACTATCGAAAGCATAGTAGGAGGTTTAGCAATTGAAAAAAACTGAGATTCTATTATCTGCTGTTCTCGTTTTAGCTAGTGGAATAACAGCATGCTCAAACGGATCGAATTCAAATTCAACACAGCAAGAGCGGTCACAAGCAGGAATGAATACACTTATTTCTTCTTATGCAAATGTAGTAGATGACATTAAGCAGAAGAGCGAGGTTCCAGCTTTTCTACCCAGCTTGTTAAAACCGTTAGGGAAGTATTTTTATGGGATACAATATGAAGCATCAAAAAACGATTACAGTCTAACAGTTTATGCGACTGACAAAGAGTTGGAAGTCAATAGCCCCGAGTTAACGAAACCGGGAAGCCAGCAAATCGGAAGTATTAGTGGTTCAAAATCAAACAAACCTTTAAATTCGTTCGAAGAGGCGGGAATGCCTGAAAACCCTAAAGCCATTACGATTGATTCCACTGTTACTGTTTCTGTTGACTCTGAATCTGACATTTTTGGATATATGGAATTTGAGAATTGGAAAGTGAAAATCATCGCAGAGGACGATTCAGCGACCAAGAAGTTAGCCGAAATATACGACGTGTTGAAAAATAGGCCGTTACAAGATTTTTCAAGAGGCCGCATGTTATTGACAAACCGATATACCTTTATTAATTGGAAAAGCGAGGACGATCATTATGAGTATTTTTTACAGTGGGGAGGCAATTCTTTGTCCCATGTCTTTGAAATAGTGGAATCAAAATAAAAAAGGCGGAAGACCACCTTTTTTATTTTATGGTTTTTGGGTTTCCAAAACAAACTGTATCATCGGTAGGCAATGTATTGTTGGGAGCTGCTTTCAGATCACTTGTATAACGTGAATTGTTGTTAAACCAGCCGGAATAGGCAGAAGCAAGTTGGTAGACTGCTTCACCATCGCAGGAAGGTGAGCTGGCACTACTGAATACCAAGATTATCGCACTTCACTTTCGCTCTGAAACTGTGTCCATTTTTACGGTTTTACTTCTCCACATCAATATGCTCGATAAGCTCTCCAGCTTCATTCCATTTCACGACCCGATAGAGCGCGTCATGGTAAAACGTAAACCATGCTCCCTGGCTTATCCCTCTCTTGATCCATTCTTCCTTGGCAAAAATGGAGGTCATCGGGTAATCATCGTAAGCCATTACCCACAGTGAGTTTTGATGCGCGTGTGTCGGCATGATGTCAGCCATATGAAGGATGAGCTGACCGCCACTCTCCATCTTTACGATGGCATGTCCATGACTATGTCCACCCGTATGGTGCAGAGAAATCCCTGGCAAAACCTCCATGCTCTCTGCATACGTCTGTACCTGTTGCTCAATCGGGCGCCAGTTTTCCTCCCAATATGTATTGCGGGATCGGATATTCGGCTCTCTCATTTCGGCCCATTCGAGCTCCTGCACGTAAATGACTGCTTTGGAGAACGTAGATACGAGTTGACTGTCTTTCCACGATACGAGCCCGTTTGCATGGTCATAATGCATATGGGTCATGATGACGATGTCGATATCCTCTGGTGTCAGTCCCTTGCTCGCTAGCGATTCAACTAGCTGTGATTCCTCGACCAGACCGAAATTGCGCTTCTGCTTGTCCGTTAATCGATCATTCCCCATACCTGATTCGATTAAAATCCGTTTGCCATGCGCTTCGACGAGAATCGGATCAGCCCGAAGCGGAACTTGGTTCAGCTCATTCGATGGATAGCGCTTGCTCCAAAGCGGCTTCGGGACAACCCCGAACATGGCCCCACCGTCCAGCTGAGTAAGCCCTCCTTTTAACCAGGTTAGTTCAAACTCTCCTGCTTTCCACTCGTTCAGTTTCATAATTTCTGCCCCCTAGCGTAGCGATCGATTGGTATAAGGAATGAAAAAAGTGAAAAGCACCCAGCCGGGTGCCTTATTGCTTCTCTGCCACACTTACGGTTCGTGTCGCTGGAGCAATTTCCAACAGCAAATCACTGGAAACGGCCTGTACAGTGACATCCGAATCACTGCGTCTATGATGAAGCACGAGTTGGGCTACTTTTTCGTTTTCACAATAAATGCTGATTAATGTTTGGAGTGGGTTTGCGCTGCCGCCTGCAATCACCTTAAAACCCGGGGCAATCGTAAACGTCCATCCTTCCACCTCTATTATTGGAGCTGTAGAGTACAGAAAGTAACGTTTCCCCAAAAGTATGCCATTATGATTCATCAAGGCGAGAGCCCCCAATCAAATGAATTTGAACAGTATGATACCATTTTGCAAGAAGATGCGCACGATGAAAAGTCTTTCGACAAAAGTTCTGAAAAGATGACACACTCCAATCATCATACACCACACTCTTTATTTTCGGAATAGAAAATCATCTTTATCATTAAATGATTCTGCCTACCGTGGAGCCGTCCAGAATAGCCCGTTTGGCATCCAGCTCTCCCGCTTCTCTCGCGCCCCCGATGACGTGCACTTGCAACCGGCCTTGCAGGGCATGAAACAGTGAGTCATTTGAAGTCGCACCTGCTGCAACAATGACCGTCTCCGCAGCGATCAACCGCTCCTCATCTTGCTTGCTAATCAGCACTCCATCAGGCGTAATTTTATTGTATGTCATTTGCGTAATCATTTCGACCCCATGCCGCCCCAGACTGGCGAGTACCGCCCAACGCGTCGTCTTTCCAAGCCCAGTTCCCACATGTTTTCCGCGCCGAAGCATAAATATTTTCCGCTTTCTCGGTTTCAACTGCTTGATCCCTGTTTCTGTTAGGATCTGATATTCCAGCAAGTAATCAGCAACCTTTGGCGAAATTACCTCATCTTGCAGCAGCAGATGGGACAAATCACAGGCAATGCCTCCAGCCCCTACTATCGCAACCGTGCGTCCTACCTTCACTTGCCCTTCAAATACCTGATCGTAGCTGACGACATGGGCCAGATCTACACCTGGAATCTCAGGACGCCGCGGGATCACGCCTGTTGCGACGACGACCTCTGCAAAGCCTTCAGCCTCCAGTGCATCTGCTGTCGCCATACATCCAAGCCTGATTTCTACACCGAGCCTGCTTAGCTGTGTTTTGTAATAGCGGAGTGTTTCATTGAATTCTTCCTTGCCTGGTACTTGGCGAGCATAATTCAGCTGCCCACCGATCTGCTGACTCTTCTCGATGACTACGACCTGATGACCGCGCTCAGCTAGCACTCTTGCCGCTTCTAGCCCAGCCGGTCCTGCTCCTACGACCGCCACCTTTTTTCGTGAGGCTGCTGGAACCAGAGCCCATTCCTGCTCTCTGCCCACGAGAGGATTGACCAAACAGGAGGCTACCTTGTTGTCAAAAATATGATCGAGGCAGGCCTGGTTACAGGCAATACATGTGTTTACCTCATCATACCGAGCCTCTCGACTTTTACGCACAATTTGCGGATCAGCCAGAAACGGACGAGCCATCGAAACCAGGTCACTGCGTCCGTCTAAAAGAATAGCCTCCGCCTGACGCAAATCGTTGATCCGGTTGCTCGCGATCACAGGTATGCTCACTGCCTCCTTGACCTGCTGTGCTACCCAGACATAGGCGCCACGCGGGACCATCATCGCAATGGTTGGTACCCTTGATTCATGCCAGCCGATGCCGATATTCAGCGCATCCATCCCTGCTTGCTCCAGCATGCCAGCGAATATCAGGGTCTCCTCCATCGTTGTGCTGTCTGGAATCAAGTCGATGCCCGACATGCGGAAAATAATCGGATAATCGGGGCCTACCGCTTGGCGTACGCGCCTTGCTACCTCCACACCAAATCGGGCTCGCCGTGAAAAGTCACCGCCCCACTCATCCTGACGTATATTCGTGACAGGCGACAAAAATTGATTGATCAAATAACCTTCCGAGCCCATAATTTCAACCGCATCGAAGCCTGCTTTTTTCGCGCGAACGGCTCCTTCAGCAAAGGCTTGGATCGTTTGCTCAATTTCCTTCGCACTCAGCTCACGTGGCTTCGTTCGATTAATCGGTGCCTGGAGCGGTGATGGTGCTACTGGATCACAGCCGGTCTGCTCTTTATGTGCGTACCTGCCTGCATGAAAGAGCTGCAGAGCAATTCTGCCCTTGGCTTCATGTACTTTGGTCGTAATGAGTCGCAGTGGTTCAATATCCTCATCTCGAAATACGTTACAGTACGGCTCCCCCATACCGCCTTCGGGCAGGACAGCAGCCCCTCCTGTTACAATCAAGCCTGCTTCTCCTCTGGCACGCTCCGCATAAAAGGTGGCGAGTCGGTTCACACCTTCCTCAAGCTTTTCAAATCCCACATGCATGGAACCCATCATGATTCGGTTTGGCAAGGTCAGCGTGCCAATCTGAATAGGCTCAAACACTTTTTTTAATCCCACAACGATACCCCCTTTCGTTACGAGTGAATGCTCATTCATTATTCTACTGTGATTCGCTGTGCATGTTTTGAAATCCTTCCTGACGCTGCCGCACAAGTTGCAAAAAAGCCCGAGAATCTTCCCGAGCTTCTTTATCCTTGGTAAGATCAGCTATCGCCAGCCAAACAGCTTGTTTTCCCTCTCCTATTTCCGCTGATCCTCTGCTTTTTTCGAAAAGCTAACCAGCTTTCCCAAATCTGTCGAGAATCGCTCCAGTACGTTCTCAAGCTGCAGCTCCTCGTCTTCTGTAATCGGTTGCTCTACAACAAAATGGTAGTCGAGTATCATCACAGCTTCTGCCATTTTCCCTGGTTCGAGATAGCGACGCTTTTCCGTTAACGAAATTTCTGGTATCATCACTCGAGCTCGTTCCCAAAATAGCTCGCTCTGATCATTTTGCTCACTCCCCAGCACTCCAGGATACGACACCTCTACCTCCACTTCACAGCTTGCTTGATCTGGCAAGGAAAAAAGATGGATGGATGCCACCGGAACATGCTCTTCTTCTGAGGCAGCAAAGGAGATGATGACCTCCTGCAGTTCCTCTTCTGCTACCAGTGATCGGTCTGAGCGTAAAACAATATCTGTTATCATTCCATGAGCAGATAAATGCTCACCTAGTTTTTCCACCATGAATTGCAACACCGCTTTACTCCTCCTGCTTCTAGTTGATCTTTTGCAAGCAAGTATATCACGAGTGAGATGGGATAGAAAATGTAGCCGGATATCCAATGAAAAACCCCTTCAAGACGAAGGGGTGGGATTGTTGTTGATATTTTTTTGATTCATGAATTCAGATAACCAGGCGCGACGCACTTCCTTGTTGGGACAGTAGCCCAGGATGTAGCTCTCTCCGCGCATATATTTTTCCTTGATCCACTCTTTATGCTTGCGGAAAAAGGCGTGTTGGAAATCAATCGGCATTTGCTGATATTCTTCCAAGGCTGAGGGGTTCTGGAGGAAAAAATCTTCATCGTACACCAATTCTTCATTTTGTTGGCGGCTGATCAGGTACACGAAAGCAATCACCAGAAACAGATTCACCAAGAAAATAGTCATCCAAATCCCTCCAGTCATACATTTAATTATCTGATTACTCTGTCTTATCAGCATATTATTATTGTACCATGCTTTTGGTGTTTTCTAAACCTCTCCACTCGTTATTTTATAAAAAAACTTTTTGAAAAATGAGTATTTTATACTCACTCGATTTCAGCAGAGGAGATGTGGCCGCAGAATAGTGAAAAAAGCACCCGCTCTACTTTGAACGGGTGCTTTGCAAGCGTCTTTCTATTCTTGAAAAGTGCTTTAGATACCTGGAGGTGTAGCAGAACCCGCTTCCTGTCCTGAAGGCTGCATAATATCAGGTGGTGGAGCTACACTGCCATTGGTAGCAGGTGGGACTGTTGTTGTCGGTGGATTTTGCTCCTTCTGTGGAGTCTGTCCTGCTTGTCCCGACTGCTCCGGGCTCACAATATCGGCGGGCGGTGCTACCTGGTCAAGGGAATCCTGAGGGTCCCCAGCATCTGCAGGTGGTGTCGCCTCAGCTTCCTCTTCTTCCGGAGTCTTTTTCTTTGGTGGTGGAGCTGCAGTCTCAGTCGTTTTCTTTTTCTTCGATGTATTGCTGCTCGATGCTGCTACCGCTGCCTCACCAGAGCCCAGAACGGGAGAGTTGTTAATTTGAGCAACTACAGAGCCGCTTACACCCATCTCCGCTTGCAGAGAGCTACGAATTTCTTCGAGCTTCTCTTTCTCGAGATACGTATATCCTCCCTGCCAGTAGGCGCCATTATCCAGTGCAGAGACAGTTGCGGCATTAAAGCCTTTGAAGTCAAATGCCAATCCCTTGACTTGATCTTTAGACAGGTCCGTATGTATATTCTTCGCACCTACATCCATGATGTTAAATACTTTGGTCAATCCCTCAACAGAAGCGACCTTGTCCACAATGGCTTTAATTACCTCTTGCTGACGTCTGTTGCGATCAAAATCGCTGGAGTAGTATTTATTGCCGCGATTGTCATGACGATGTCGTACATAGCCCAATGCTTGCTCCCCATTCAGCTTTTGCAAGCCAGGACTCAGATTGATGTGTGTATTGTCAGTCGGATCATCATAGACCAGCTTGCGATCTACGTTTACCTCAACTCCACCGAGCTCATCAACCACTGCTTTGAAACCGTCAAAATCGATGGCCACATAATGCTCGATCGGAATCCCCAAAATTTCATTAAGTGTTTTTTTCGTTAAGGAAATTCCGTCCTCAGTCGGAACCTTGTTGTTACGTTCTGCCTGACGTCGTTCTGCCTCTCCGTTTGCATAAACGGAGTTAATCTTATGATAATCGCGATAGCCTGGAATTTTCACCCGTGTATCACGCGGGATCGAAACCATTGTCACTTTTTTGGTTTTTGGATTCGCGACTGCCACGATCATCACATCTGTGTTCATCGAGCCTGTCTCTGGACGGCTGTCAGAGCCAAGGACGATAAAGGACATTGGCTTGTCAGAGTGATAAACCGGATCGACATTTTGAGAAACGGTTGATGTAAATCCATTGTTCGTTGGATTTGTTACTTCATTCAGAGTGTCTTCAATTTTCCAATAAATTGCTCCAGCCACACCGCCAACCAACAACAGGGCTATCAAGCTAAAGAAAAACAAAAATCGACGTACTTTTCGATTACGGGTCGGTTGCTTTTTTCGGGGGGCAGAAGCGCGTGTTTTTGCAACAGTTTCTGGCATATGTATCAGTCTCCTTGTTCGCGCACGCTTTTTAAGACGTATCAGAATGTTTAGTTGTTACACTTCGATGCCACATTCTTTCAAAAAACGATCCGATACGCGTCAATTTTTCCACCAATGGCGGCTGCTCTTGTCAGGAGCAGATCTCAAATGAGGTTTTTTTACAAAAGAAAATAGAGGCACAATACAAAACAATGCCACATGGCTGGATGCACTAATATTTTCTTCTGTTGGTAATAGTCTGATTCAGGTATTGTACCATACCATTGTCTTCATTTGTAGAAAAATGTTCCCATCAATTAAAAATCCCCCATCTTTTTGTCGATAGGGGAAACGTTTACACTGGTACTATTCGGATTTACTGCAATCCGCGAGGCGCCTGGCTGAAACCTTGTACAGGACCCTCTGGCTTCTTGTTTTTCGAGCGATGTGAATCGCCCCCTTGGCGAACGTGGCTTTCCTGTTTGCCGTTTACATCGTTAGATTTCTTCTCCATGGTACACTCCTCCTCGTACAAGACTACCGAGTAGTGTGCGTCAATGTATGTAATCTCATCCCAGCTTCCGATCACTGCTTTTGGGTTAAGGCAAAGATATCTTTTCGGTTCACCAAATGTTCGATGTCATACATGCCCGTTTGCTGGGTGGATAGCTCTGCCAGTGCAATCCCGTATGCGGCCTGCTCGGCAAGGGACGCAGCTTTATTTTGAGCATAAATCACTCCGGCAGCAAACGCATCTCCTGCTGCCTCTCTAATCGGATTGGGAGGAGAAGGCAGCCACGATGAGCCGTTTTGATCACAAAGGCATAATCCGGCATCTCCGCAAATAACCATAACGTTACCGATTCCTTCATCTACGAGCTTGCGGGCGCAACGCTCCACGTCATAAAACGAGTATAGCGATTGTCCGCTCAATTGTTCGATTTCATCTATACTGGAAATGAGTAAATGGACTCCACTCAGCATACCGCGCCATTTCTCTGCCTTTTTAACCGAGACGGGATCAACAATAACCTTTTTCCCGAGACGCTTTGCTTCTTGAAGAAAGGTTTGCATCACCATTTGCGGAAGATTCGCATCCATAAACAGTCCGGCTGCTTGCGGCAAGCGTTGCAATCCGCTTTGAACCAAAGCATCTGTCCAGGCTTCATTTACATCCATATCGGCAACAGCAGCGTACAAATCGCCGTCCAGATCGCGAATCGCTAAATATCGCCCCGTTGATTTCCCCGGGATAAGAAACATTCCATGGGTAGCTACACCGCTTTTCGCCGTAATATGTCTCAGCCATTCGCCGTCTGCATCCTCTCCTACCAGAGAAAATAGTTGTACCTCTTGGCCAAGCCAGCCTAAGTTTTCTGCTACATTTCGTGCTACTCCGCCTGCCGCTTGCTGGACATGACCAGGATTACTCGTTCCAGGCAACAATCTGGCAATAGTGACTCCCTGCACATCCACATTGGCTCCACCTACGCATAGCCAATATTCTGACATCCCTTCCAGCATTACAGCACCCCTCTTCGCCTTCGTTCGTGATTTAGCGAATTATTATCCTCTCTTTTTCGACAAACATGGCTCGTTTACCTACCTGTACAAAAACTTCCTTGATCGACTGCCTCTTGTCCGTTATTGCCTACATCCATATTCCATGCATACAGTAATGACGCCTTGGGCTTTCCGTGCTACAGTGGAAAAACAAGACGGTTGCTTCTCTTCCAGTGAAAAAGTTCGTTGGAGGATGAAGAACCGTTTTGACGATAAAAGACGGAGATGAAACCTATATGAGCGCTTCAGCTACACCGATTCAAGCAAAACCTTCGGGGAGTGCAGCGCCTACTGTCTATCGCATGCTGTTTGCGATCAGCATAGTCCATTTGCTGAACGACAGCCTACAGGCAGTCATCCCTGCCCTGCTCCCCATTGTAGAAAAAAACCTGTTACTGAGCTTTACGCAGGTTGGCATGATCTTATTAGTCATGAATCTTACCTCATCTGTGCTTCAACCGGTCGTTGGCTACTTCTCAGATCGAAAATCGCGACCACTGCTTCCGCCTATTGCCCTTGTCGTCTCTGGACTAGGAATGCTAGCTCTTGCTTTTGCCGGGACCTATTATGTCGTTCTCTTAGCAGTCGCCTGCGTAGGGATCGGGTCGGCAGTCTTCCATCCCGAAGCATCACGCTTTGCGCATCTGGCATCCGGTCCACGGCGCGGGCTGGGACAGTCCATTTTTCAGGTAGGAGGTAACGCTGGTCAGGCCCTCGCTCCTTTAATGACAATTCTTGTTTTTGCCAACCTGGGACAGACAGGAGCTATGTGGTTCTTATTGCCTGCACTCGTTGCCAGCTCGGTACTCTTGTATGTGGCGCTCTGGTACCGGGGGCAACAACGTTTGAAAAAGGCAGCTGCGACTGCTGTAGCCTATGGGCATCGTGACAAACGATTACTTGCTATCGGGCTTTTGGTTCTGATCGTAAGTGTCAGGTCCTGGATGAACGCAGGGTATCAGAGCTTTTATCAGTTTTACTTGATGTATATCAAGGACATGGAGTATGCGAGCGCACAGCTGGTCGTCTTTGGCTTCCTCTTAGCAGGAGCTATCGGAACATTTTTGGGCGGACCACTCTCTGATCGCTTCGGGAAACGAAATTTGCTCATCCTCTCTACTTTGGGCTCGCTTCCGTTAACACTCCTGACTCCGTACGTTTCAGGATTTTGGACATTTCCTCTGCTCTTTTTGAGTGGGTTGATTATGCTGTCCAGCTTTTCCGTTACTGTCGTATATGCCCAAGAGCTTCTTCCAGGACGAATTGGCACAGTATCTGGTCTCATTATCGGTCTTGCCTTCGGGATGGGCGGCATGGGTGCTCTCGTTTTTGGATCACTTGCTGATACGTACAGCCTTTCTTTTGTCATTACGCTTTGCTCCTGGCTGCCTTTAATCGGCATGTTGGGCTTTTTGTTACCAAATGATGCGACTGTGCGTGCCTGGAATCAATCCTGACTTTCTTTTATTAACTGCAAAGAACCCGAGGAAAGCTAAAGCTCCCTCGGGTTCTTCTGTTCTATTATACGAGTACACTTGTCGGTGCACCTAACAACAGGGCTACTACTGGAGGATACAACTCTGGCGTACCGAACAGGCGCCATTTGCCATCCTCGCCTTTGCCAAACAGACCGGAAATGATCCAATCCGAAGCGAGCAACTGTCCCAGCTCCGCCTCGATTACGAGATTGATCTTTTCCCCGTTCGGACGAAGCGCCACCCAGCCATCCGCAGTCTGATCTTGCAGAATCAGTGGTTCATCCACGATTTCCGCGATTCCAGCAGACGTTTGGAGGACATTTTGATTCGCTTCTTTTTCCAGAACTCCCCGCAGACGATACGTTTCTGGCAAAGTCTCCTTGAGCTCTGTAAACAATGGTTGCAGCGCCGTGTACAAAGAGGTTTCTCCCTGCTTGTCCAGCCATTTGAAGAATGCTGTGAGTACAGACAGCAGATTGGTTGCCAATGTTTTGGTAGTAGCATCCGCACGAGTATAAATGTCGTGAATGAGGAAGTACGCCACATCCTCACGACGCAGCTGATCCCACGTAAAAGCAGGACCAAAAGCCCCTCTGACAAAAGTACGGAAGTTATTCATCACTTCGTCGTATTTTTTGACAGTTGCTTCCGACTTGCCGTCAGTCATTTCCTGAACGAAGCGATTGATGTCCGCCAGTCGCTCTGGATGTACGGTATACACGCTCTCTGGGAGTCCTTCGATGAGTGGTCGACTCAACAGATTGTTTACGTGAATTCTTTCATTTGATAAAGCAAGACGTGGTCTGAGCATGTCCATGCGAATGAATCGCGCCAAGCCTTGACCCACTTTGCTATCCTGCTCCATCTGATCCATCAGAGCCCCAAGCTTGCCACGCATCTCCTCATTGTCTGTCGCTGCGACTAGAACAGGCGCCAGATCATCCAGCAGCTCATGCGGTGTTACCAGCCATTTTTCAGCGAAGTACGTTTGAACTGCCCATTGCAATACCTTTGGTGGCAGCATTGGCTGACTGGTAATAAACAGAGTGCCCTTCGACAGCTTGGAGCCTGTTGACGTCAACACACGAATTTCTTCCTCGTTTTCGTATGCAACCAGTTCAAGCAATCGAGCTACTTCATCCAGCTGAGGAGCATATCCTTCCAGCATGAGCTTGTCTTCCTGCACAAGCACTTCTGCCTGTACTTCATACAACTCAAGCAAGGCGTTTTTCAGCATAGGGAACAGATGCTCTTCTTTCCGTGTCGCATATACCCAAATTTCACGAGCACCATCGCGTTTTTTCAGTTCAAACGCTCTGTTTGCCTCGATCTTCTTGCGGAACTGCTCTCGCTTTGGCAACGCATAGGTGCGACGAAGCAATGCATCTTCCTTTGCTCCCTGCGACTGGTCTTGTGTTTCACCAAACTGAACAATGAAGCGATACAGGTTGGTTGTATACACACGCTTGCTTGTATCATCAGCAGCATCCACCACTTCAGGATGCTCTTTCAACCATTCCATGAGCTGTGCTTTTACATGCGGCTGCAAGATGATGCTTCCTGAAAACAGCATATTGCGCAGTCCCAAATTCAAAAGGCGTCCCACAATAAATTGTCCGATCTGTACATTCAAATTGTTGGAGCGCAGCAAGTAGTGTTTTTCTTTGGTAATGGGCTGCTGAATCGTCAGGACATCCCGTTCCACTTCAACGATTTCATATACATTTAGATGCAACTGGGCGAAGGCGCGGCGAAGATCTGGTTCCATCCGCCTTCCATACTGCTTGACATAGTTCTCAAGTAGCGTGCTGCCACCTGTTTTTACATCAAGCACGCACCAGTTGAAGAAATGTGCCGCCCACTCAGGTTGCATCACACTCTCTTCGGAGAGACCGATCTCGTCTGCAAAACGCTTGCGAGCTTCTGAAATCACTTCGCTGGTCACATTTCCACCAACAAAATGGTTCAATCTTTCGACCCAGCCAGCGTATTCTTTTTGTAATTTTTGCTCGTGACGGCTACGCAATTCCGTTATCGGCGTAACGACTCCACAGCATTTTTTGTATTTTTTCCCACTCCCGCAGGGGCAAAGTTCGTTTCTTCCAACTGACATAGAGGGTTTGGGTCTCCTTTCCATCCCACGCGGCATGCGCGGGGAATCCTACACAATCCCCCTATTTTACCGCATATTTCGTCATGTGTTCAAGTGTTCTCGTTTTGGATCGTGTGCGATACCCACATCACCTTTGTCTTCCCATTGGACAATAAATTGCTCCAAACGGTTCATCAAGCGGACGATGCGCTGCTTCTCGCCCATACATGCTGAAATAGCAGAGAGCTGGTTTGCGGTGAAAAGCTCCACCACTTCCTGCTCCATTTCTTGAAGGCGAATCCGATAGCCCGCGATTACTTCGCGCAAGAAGACAAATCTTTGCTCCAACCGGATCGTAGCCCCAAGCTTACTCATTGTTGTTCACTGGTAGCCAGTACTTGTTGAATGCCAAGTACGATCTGCTCATGCTTATGTTTCTCTTTCATCAGCACTTCTATAGCTTGCATGTTACTTTGTTGAAAGTGAGCGACAACTTCCTGGGACATATCTTGCTGGCGAGTCTCCAGGCGGCTGATTGCCTCTTGCAAAAGCTGTTGTACTTCCTCAAGGACTTGTTGGTTAGTTGCGTTACTCATCATCATTTCCTCCTTGGTCATTAACGGTTTAATCTGTTCCTTTTGTTCTGTTTGTTCTTCATGCAAAACTGGTTGAGCGGATTCGGATACAGCTGCCTCTGAGACAGACTCGGTATTCGCTATCGTTTCAGAAACAATGGCTTCAGCTGCCACGGCAACTTCTTCTGCCACTGGCTCGTCCATTTGCTCCTCGATTTGCTCTTCAATGTCATCATCACTGCGAACGATGATGTACAAAATCTCACCATCGATCCGGAAGCGGTCATCAAGGACGGGTAGAAAAGCCGCGTCTCCCGCTATCCCTACTTCTTGCTCCAGAAAGTGAATCAAGGAGCGGGATGTCACTTGAGTGATGCCATTTTTACGGCAAAACTCATAGACTTGGTCATTTCCCAGTGTCCACTCAGCCAGAAACCAGCGAATATCTCCCTGATACTGGACAAAGCGGGTGTCCTTCTCCAATTGCAGCATGCGCAAAATTTGATTCCAGCCAAACTGGGTTTGTCTCCGCAGCTCGGCAACGATCTGCTCAAGCTTTTTCGGTGCCCCAGTATCCCGCAAAAAACGGTACGCCAGATCATACAATTGATGTGGCTGATAAGTTAGTTCCACGATTGCTTCAGAACTGGCAACCCGCACTGGTGACTGATCCATCTGCAGCACTTTCTCCAAGAGTGCCGTGCTGTCCAGATCCAAAAAAGCATTCAGCTCATTCGCTTCCATCCGGGAGCGTATCTCCGTCCGGGGGAGGGAGCGCTCACCAGACCGGAATACCTTCTTGACAATACTTGGTAGGGTATAGGTTGGCCGTTTCATGCACTTTCTCCTTCTCGTGATCGGCATTGTTTGCCAAATCAAATGGGAATCAAAGAGATATTCTACAAAAAGCAAAAAAATCCTACTAGATAGAAAGTGTTTATCAATTTCGATAATAAGAAAACCTCTATCGAGGCTTTCTCAAATCCCGGCAAAGAATTGTCTTTAGCCGGGAGCAATCTTATTCGATCCATTCAAGCCAGCTTTCTTCTTTTTCGCTAGTTGCAGCATTTATTTGTGTCGATAGCATCTCTAGCGTGGGGGCATATACTAGCTGTGGCAGCTTGGCTGTCTGTGTATTCGCTTTTGGATACCAGTACGCCAGTGAAACATTCGACTGCTTGAGAAAAGCCTTTTTGGCCGTTTCCATATCGACCAGTTTGCCCTGCGCTAGACTTGCAGGCAAGCTGGATAGTTCTGCTACCTTAGCCATAACTACCTTCCCTTTTTTGGCATCCACATCAACGGTGTACAATGGCTCTTTCGTCGTGATACCGTTTCCATGTGGATAAAACTGATAGCTGAATATTCGTTGGACATGATTTTGATCCACCCAGCCCGGCAAATTGTCTACCAGTCTTGAGGTTTTCACTACAAATGATTTTTCTGTGGACAATAAGTATTTTTCCACAAATTGAACAGCGAGTTTCTCCGCTTCTGCTTCGGTCCACTTTTTATCGCTACCATCCCTTGTTGCTCCCTCAAGCTTCAGCTCGATAAATTGCCCACTTTGACGGTCTACAGCAATCGTTGCACTTTCGTAAACCCGATTTAGCCATTGGTAAAGATCCGTGGTCCTATCCTTGCTCGTCTCATTCACATGCTTGAAGTTCAGTGTGGGGATAGCGAGCTGAAATTCATCCACGAGCAGCTGTTCCAGCTTTTTTTGGTCCTTCCAACTGGAGCCGTCCGCTGTTCCTTTGAGACTCAGCGTCTTGCTGCTCTCTACAGTAACGGATGGGACAGCCTCCCCTGTCAGCGCGTCAATGATTGGTATGTTTTTCGGTGTATAAACAAGCTTGCCGCTTTTGGTATCATAAACAAGCTCCAGCGTCAGCTCATCCCCGAAAGCCTTTTCTGCCTTGTCTTTCGCAATCGCTTGCTTCGGATTCACGACCTCTGTTTCTAGGGGCAATTTTTCTTCGTTTTTGCGGTAAAGCACAATCTGCCCCTCGGCATCAACCATGACTTGTCCTACTTCTTTCCATACACGCACATCATGTAGTCTAGGATATAAAGGTACGACCAGAAGATTGTCACGCGTTGATCCACGATTGCTGGATAACATCGGTTGGGTAGCGACAACATAATCTTCCCACAAATTTTTATGGAGAAAATCGACTGCTTTTTTGTAGTTTTTTTGCTTTTCCGGTTTTTCCCTGCTGTCTCTGTATGGGTCTGTATAGATTAGGGAGGAAATATTATGACCAGAATCGATGACGAGATTCAAGGAAGCCCCTGCTTTGATAGCACTTTTCTGGTCAGATAGGTTCAGGATATAGGAGTCGCTTCGATTTCCAAAATAATTGACATGTAAATCTTGAATGGCTGGCAAATAATTTTCTTGTAGCTCTTCCAATGTTTCGATCACTTCTGGTGGCAATTCAACTGTACCCTCGCTCGATTTCTCTACATAAGCGTCAACAATGATTGGCTTCACGCCCGCTCCTGCTACTGTCAAAACACTTGCTGCCAGCAAAAGTGTTGCCGCTTTGCTTCGTGCCTTCACTCATTTCCCTCCTAATTTATCCATCACTCCAATTACGTATATGAAGTGGAAAACGTTACTTTTTTCATCATTTCTCAATCGGGTAGGAGGCTACCCATTAGTTGAGTAGCCGACCTCCCACACCACCGTACGTACCGTCCGGTATACGGCGG
>NZ_CANMZW010000021.1 GCF_947502445.1 uncultured Brevibacillus sp. | reverse complement strand
CATTTTTTCTCAAGTATACAGAAAAGTACCCTATAGGTAGACTTTTTTAACGTGTCTACTCTATAGGGTACATTTTACGCGTGCCCGCTCCTTTTTTCTTTACACCTTTTGCTCAAGCAGTATTTTATACACTTTGCGTGGTATGAGCCGCAGGGACATGCCCTCGGCTTTCCTCATACTTTTCATCTGTGATTATGGCTTCATTCGCAATAGACGCATGCTGTTTAAAATCACGATTAACGCTGCTCCGGTGTCACTCAATACCGCCAGCCACAAGGTGAGCCAGCCCGGGAAAATCAAGACGAGCGCCACCAGCTTGATGATAATGGAGAACCAGATGTTTTGCTTAATAATTTGCAGTGCTTTGCGGCTGATGTTTACCGTATGCGGCAGCTTCTCCAGATTGTCTGCCATCAGCACGATATCAGCCGTTTCCATTGCCGTATCGGTACCCGCGCCTCCCATGGCAATCCCCAGATCAGCAGTCGCCAACGCTGGTGCGTCATTAATTCCGTCGCCAACCATCGCTACGACTTTGCCCTCTTTTTGCAGCGCCTTGACTGCTTCTACCTTGTCTTGTGGCATCAGCTCGGCAAAATAGCGACTGACTCCGGTCTGCTTCGCCACCTTTTCGGCAGTACCGCTATTATCACCCGTCAGCATCACGATCTCGTTTATCCCTGCAGCCTTTATCTTGCTGATGGCACTGACTGTGATTTCCCTGATTGTATCAGCTACGGCAATCATTCCGAGGATAGCCTGAGAGGTCCCGACAATGACTAGTGTATTTCCTTCGCTTTGCAGTGCTTGAATCTTTTCTTGATAGGCGGTGAGGTCTACCCCCAGCTCTTCGAACAAGGCAGGCTTACCCGCATAGTATTTTTGGCTGTTGATCGTAGCCTCGGCGCCTTTTCCGACAATCGCCTGAAAATCTTCGCCTGCGAGAGCTGTGATATTTTTGGCATTGGCGTATCGAATAATCGCCTGTGCAATCGGATGGCTGGAGCGCTCCTCAATCGTTTTTGCGATCGCGAGTACCTCTGCCTCGCTCCCTTGCACTTCAATAACCTGTGTGACCTGCGGCTTGCCTTCTGTGAGTGTACCGGTTTTATCAAAAGCGATCGCGCTAATGACTCCGGCACGCTCCAAAAATGTTCCGCCTTTAATCAATACGCCGTTTCGTGCAGCATTGCCGATAGCCGATACGATTGCTACCGGAGTCGAAATCACCAAAGCGCACGGGCAGGCAACCACCAGAAGCTCCAAGCCTTTGTAGAACCATTCTCCCCATGTCCCCCAGGCAAAAAGCGGTGGAATCACAATCACCGCAAGTGCCAAAATCAGGACAACAGGTGTATAGATCGCAGCAAATTTATCTACAAATGCTTGTGTAGGCGCTTTTTTCTCCTGTGCTTCCTCCACCAGATGAATAATCCGCGCAATCGCTGTATCTTCCACCAGCTTGGTGACCTTGATTTCCAGTGAGCCGTTTTCGTTGACACTTCCCGCAAAAACGGAATCGCCAACAAGCTTATCTACAGGGATGGACTCACCTGTAATCGGAGCTTGATTGACACTTCCCGTCCCTTGGACAACGATTCCGTCCAATGGAATTTTCTCCCCTGGCTTGACTACGATCACTGCCCCCAGGCCGATGTCCTCAACAGGTACCCGTGAAAGTGACTCTCCCTGCTTCACCCATGCCTCGGGAGGTGCCAGATCCATCAGGTTGCGGATAGAGTCCCGTGTCTTCTCAATCGATTTGGTTTGCAGCAAATTCCCGATTGAGAACAGCCAGACAACGGTTGCTCCTTCCAGCCACTCGCCAATCAATGCCGCTCCAATCGCAGCGACGGACATCAGTACGTTCATGTCGAGCGACCTGCTCTTGATCGCATAAAACGCACTGCGAGCTGGTCTGTAGCCACCAGTGATGATGGCAAGTGCATACAAGATCGTAATAAGCAAAGGAGATACACTTGTATAGGAACCAAGAAAACCGAATACCAGCAGCACACCTGAAATGATGGTCAGACGCTCTCCTGTCCGATCAGAGGGTTGCGCCTGTTTATTTGCCCGCTTCGAAAGCGGCATCGCTGTATAGCCTGCCTTGGCTACTTCCTTCACGATTGCCTCGTCTTCCAGCCCTTCTTGTACGAGCTGCATTTTCCCCGTGGAAAAATTGACGACGACATCCTTTACAGCAGGCAATGATTTCATGTGCTTTTCCAATGATTTGGCGCACGAGCTGCAATCCATCCCATGAACCCGGTAAACAACCGCTTGCGAGGAGATCAGGCTTGCGCCATCCCCGGCAACAGCCACATTGCCGAGCACCGGCAAAATTTTACCTGAGCTACCATGCTCTGAACTACAATGCTGATGATCTGAGCAGCAAGCGTCCTTCTTTTGTTCATCTGACATCTGCAATCACCTATTTTCCAAACATCTATTTTACCCAAGCACCATACATCCTATGAACATTCAAACAAATATTTAATTATTATATTATCCTAACACTCTTTTGCGTTCAAGAATCATTTAGGGTATTTTGCCTATTTTTTAGAATGTTGTCGATCTGACAACGAAAAAGAGACCCCCAAATACCGAGAGTCTCCTGCAAATAACTGCACTTTTTATTTGGTTACGACATTTGGAGCCGTTTGCCAGCTTTCTCCGCAATCCAGACAAACGCATTTGATTACTTTGCGCTTCTCTAAAGACAGACGTACCGCAAAGAGTACAAATGCACCTGCCAGACCGAGAAACAGGTAGATCACAGGTGTTCCTTGTAGCGATATGCCGATCAAGGCCAGCACCAGGAGGACAGCTGCATAAATAATGATATATAAACGGCGATTGATCATTTCAGTAAAATCGATTTTGGTAGAATGACACTTGGCGCATTTGTGCTGTACATTCATTGCTCTCTCTCCCTACTCGTTACTCACCCGCTCAGCGAGGCTTGTCAAATCCATCTTACACGAAAAGCGAGAGAGACACTACACTGCCACCAAAATGTCTTTTTTCCTTTCCACTTTTCATGGGAATGACTATAATAGTAGGACATTGTGCGTAAGCAAGAGGTGATGTTCTGGTGTCTCCAAAACAGCGGGATGATGTCTGTGAAGTTCAGTGTTTTGATGATGAAAAAGTAAACCGATTAAAGCCGTTCGCAGCCGAATCTGAGGGCGTAGCGAAAATCTTCAAGGCGTTGGCTGACGATACCCGCGCCAAAATCATTCACATCCTGTCCATGGAGGATGAGCTTTGTGTATGCGATATTGCCAACATCATCGGCAGTTCGATCGCCAACACCTCCCACCATTTGCGGTTGTTGCGCAATATGGGGCTCGCCAAGTATCGCAAGGAAGGAAAGCTCGTATTCTACTCGCTGGACGATGACCATGTTCGCCATCTGATTACGGCAGGAGTCGAGCACGCCAAAGAACAACGGACGCCGATCCGAGCTACCTGATAGCTCGGTTTTTTCTTTTTGCGAGTCACTCCATCCTGCTGTTACGCAACCGAAGTGCATTCAGCACCACCGAGACAGAGCTGAATGCCATCGCTACCCCTGCAAGCCACGGCTCCAGAAAGCCAAGCATGGTGGCTGGTATCGCAACCGTATTATAAAATAGGGCCCAAAACAGATTTTGCTTAATATTTTTCATTGCTTTTTGACTTAACGTAAAAGCATGCACGACTCCTTTTACATCCCCATGCATGATCAAAATGTCAGCAGAATCCTTGGAGATTTCTGCCCCCGTCCCCAATGCGATTCCGATATTGGACGCCATTAGCGCAGGTGCGTCGTTTACACCGTCACCAACCATGGCAACCTTCTTCCCTTTTGCTTGCAAGCTCCTGATTAATTCTGCTTTTTGTGAGGGCAAAATCCCTGCATAGACGTGCTCAATCCCTGCTTGTCTGGCAATGCTGCGGGCGGTGAATGGATTATCTCCGGTAATCATGATCGTTTCCTTTCCCATTCGAATTAACCGTTGTACAGAGGACCTCGCATCCTCTTTTAGCGTGTCGGACAACACGATATAGCCAGCCAACTGTTCGTTTATCGATACGAGTGTTACCATTTTTCCTTCTGCCGCATGAGCATCCATCTTTCCCGTAGCAAACGCGATATCCACGTTTTTCCCGCTCAAAAATTTGGGTGAGCCGATCAGGATCGAATACCCCTCTACCGTGGCATGGACACCATAACCAGGATAGGATGTAAAGGATGAAGCTGTCGGTATGCTGATTCCACGTCCTCTGACAAAAGCTACAACAGCCGCCGCCAATGGATGTTCAGAGGTCATCTCTGCCCCTGCCACCAATCGTAGGAACGATTCCTTTTTCCACCCACGTATCTCCATGTCCACGACCTCATGCTTGCCGAGCGTCAACGTACCCGTCTTGTCAAAAATCACCGTGTCTACCTTTTGCAGTGTCTCCAGGTACTTTCCTTGCTTGAATAGTATTCCGAGCTGAGCTGCCCGTCCCGAAACGACCAGAATGGACATCGGCGTGGCAAGACCAAGCGCACACGGACAGGCAATGATGAGCACGGCGATCGCCTTTTCCAGCGATTCACCAAATGCTTGTGCCGTAAAGAAATAGTACCAGGCAGCAAAAGTAATGAGCGCAATCGTGATGATGATCGGGACAAAAATATCGGTAATTTCATCTGCCAGCCGCTGGATAGGCGCTTTTGAAAGCTGTGCTTCCTCCACCGTTTTTATCACCTGTGTCAAAGCCGTATCCATGCCGACTTTGGTTGTTTGTACTTTGAGCCAACCGCTTTGGTTCACTGTCGCCCCGATGACCGAATGCCCACACCATTTTTCAACAGGAAGACTCTCCCCTGTGAAAATCGACTGATCGATGCTCGCATGCCCTTCGAGGACAACCCCATCCGTCGGAATCCGCTCCCCAGCCTTGACGATAAAAATATCGCCCACAACGAGCTCTCGCACAGGAATCTGGCGAAGCTCCTCTCCGCGCAGAACATTGGCGACCTCAGGCTGGAGCTGATGAAGCTGCCTGATCGCATTTTTCGTCCTGTCCTTGGCCATCGCTTCCAAATATTTGCCGAGAAGCAAAAAAGTAAAGATGACCGCACACGACTCATAGTACAGCGTCACATGCTGAACAGACTGTCCGATCGTCCTGAAGGTCAGGTAATGACTGTACAAAAAAGCGGCGGACGTGCTCAGAACAACCAGCACATCCATGTTTGCCGTCCTGCTTTTAAGTGCATTCCACGCCCCTATGTAAAAGGATTGTCCGATAAAAAGCTGAATGGGCAGAGCGAGTGCAAGCTGGAAAAAGGGGTTTAGAAAAAGCTCGGGCACCCAAATAAACGAGGTAAAGGAAAAATGAGCAGCCATCGCCCAGAGCAGAGGAATCGTAAGGATTGCGGACAACATGAACCGCTGCAGCAAGACGGATTTTTCCGCATGAGGTTCTTCTTCTGTATTCAAGTTAGCTTGAAACCCTAGTCTTTCAATCTTTTCTATGATTGCCTGATCGTTAATTTGCGTGCCATCAAAGGCCACCCTCGCTTTGTTCGTAGTCAAATTGACAGAAACCTCGAGTACACCCTCCGTTTTTTGCAATCTTTTCTCTATGCGATTGGCGCAGGCAGCACATGTCATTCCCGTTACTTGATAAATTTGCACGGTCGTCATCGCTTAACTCCCCTTCATCTCCCATACATGTCCCCTAGTAATCACTATGCGGACAGGCAAATTTATAGACGAGGAAGAATGAAATGCCGACTGCCTGAATACGATATGTTGCTTGGATTCAGAGAGAAAGTGGTGAGTGTTATGAGGAAATCGGCATGCGTGTTGGCAATTTTGTCCCTCGTTTTTTTACTCTCTGCCTGTTTCTCGCAAAACGAGCAAGAGCATTCTCAGCATGGGGCAGCTACAGCCGCTGCGACCACAACCCCTACTCTGGTCATACAGGATTTGTCCATTCCCTTGCAGGTAGAGCTTGATCCAGCAGACGCCCGGATTTTAAAACAAAACCAGCTGCGCATTCTTGTACCAAGTGAGCACCTCGACAAGCTAAAGCAGGCAAAAGTCTCCGTCACCCTCACCATGCCCAGCATGGATCATGGGGATGTGAGCTTCGAGGCAGTCGTAGCAAAGGACGGAGAGTTTGTTGCAGCTATCGTTCCGACCATGGTTGGAGGGTGGCTGGCTACGATTACGTTTGAAGTAGACGGAAAATCTGCCACTGCCACATACCCTTTTGAAGCTGTTCCCTGAGCACTGAGCTCTGATCGTCACCACAGCCATGGATTGATATGGGGAATCCAGCCGTTGATGACCATCCCTCGCATGATAGATATGACTCCGATGACGAGGGCGAGCGTATTTCCGATCAGCATCACCCTTGATCGGAGCGCTTTCGACAGCACAAAGGAGCATATCCCGATAAAGATCAGTGCGGGCAGTGTACCAACACCAAAAGCCAGCAGCGTGAATACACCTTGCAGGGCACTTCCGGAAGCAGCTGCTTTCATATGCATGGTATACGTAAGACCACAAGGCAAAAAACCGAGCAATAATCCACTGATAAAGACTGGTGCTGTCCCCGGTCGCGATTTTAGCTTTTCCAGCAACTGTTGAATGGCAGGCAGCTTCAGCGGACTCCATTTGTCCAACGGCAGTGCCACTTTTTTTCCGATCCACAAAATGATAAACAGCCCTCCGAGAATGTTCGCGATGCCCTGCAGACCTACGATCGTTCCTGCTGCATTGACGAATGACCCGATAAAACCCATGAAGGCTCCCACACTCATATACGTCAAGATTCTGCCAAGATTGTAAGCCAAGATTGTTTGCGCAAGCGATGTCTTGGACTGAAAGGTCATGGCCGACATGATGCCCCCACACATGCCGATACAATGCGGGGCGCCCAGCAATCCTGTCAAAAAGATTAACCCGTAATCCTGCAGACCAGAACTCATCGCATTGTCCCTCTTTCGTCTGTCATGTGATCCCTTTTCCTACATTAATGGGGCCGGCCTGCTTTTATGCCTAGATCTGCGCACGCAGCAAACCCCCGAAAGCATCTTGCTCAGGGGGTTTGTTCATTCTTGGGCAGACGGACGGCAATTGTCGTTCCCACTTTTTCTTTGCTTTGAATCTCGATGGTGCCTCCTGCTACCTGGACGATTTTCCTGACGATGGACAGGCCCAAACCACTTCCTGTCGCTTCCCGGTTGCGAGCCTTGTCGCCTTTGTAAAAGCGATCGAAAATATGCTTCAGCTCTTCCTCCGATATCCCGATGCCATTGTCCGCAATGGTCACGACGAGCTGTGCTCCCACTTCGAGCTTGATCGTAATCGTACCAGCAGGCGGAGTGAATTTGATGCTGTTGGAAATCAGGTTGACCCATACCTGGCTAAGTAAATACTTATCCGAGGTAATGGTGACTTCTGGCAGCTCCAGCTCGATATGCTGCTTCTTTTGCTGCCACTGATGCTCCAGCATGAGGATGACCTGACGAATTTGCTCATCCAGACGAAAGGCAGACGGCTCGTACTGGCCCGTTTCCTTATCCAGCGAGGCAAGCGTGAGTAATTGCTTGCTCAAAGAAGAGAGACGTCGACTCTCCTCCTCGATGATGGATAAATACGTTTCCTGCTGCTCACGGGTCACTCCACCGCTTCTGATCGCCTGCGAAAATCCCTGGATGGAAGTAAGCGGCGATTGGATTTCGTGAGACACATTGGAGACGAACTCCTGTCTCATCTCATCCAGCTGCTTGAGCGACTGCGTCATTTGGGTGAAATTCGCCGCCAAATCACCGATCTCGTCACGCCGGGATATATCCAGCCGAATATCGTACTGTCCCTCCGCCAGCTTTTTCGTCGCTTTGCTTAAGGTCTGGAGCGGCTTCACCAGATAGCGGGTAAAAATCAGGATCAATACCAGGCTGAGTATAAACATCGCTGCCAAGAGGAAGGCAAACAGGATATGCACCTCACCAAATTGCTGCTCGATGTTTGGCCGCACAAACAGCGCATACCTTTTTCCATTTGCTTCCAGTGGCAAACCGATACTGTTTTTTAATGTGTTCTGAAAAAAGCCGGTTACAAACAAGCCGTGCCGCTCTTCCGTGATTCCTCGATAAATCTCACCGGCAAGTACTTTTTGAACTACTTCAGGCTCGACCTTTTCTTCCCGAAACGGAGCCCCAAATTCGCTTTTCACACCGTTTTCATCCACGAGGTAAAGCTGAAAGTTCAGATTGGCGATATGTGTCATAAAGCCGGACAAATCAAGTGAGTCATTATGCTCGTACATGTCGACGATTTGCTGTCCAATCCGGGTAATTTTCTCTTCATTATACGCTCGCAGATTGCGCTGATAATACTCGTTGGCGAGCAAAAAGCCGAGCGTTCCACTAATGATGACGATGGCAATAAATGTAAGGACGAGTCGTACATACAGGGACTTCACGAGCTTCGTACCTCCAGCTTGTACCCCAAGCCACGAACCGTGGAAATGACAAAGTCATCCGTCTTGTCCGTGAATTTTTCCCTCAGCCGCTTGATGTGGACATCGATAGTCCGACTCTCGCTTTCATTGTTGCCTCCCCACACAAGCTCAAGAAGCTGATCTCTCGTAAACGTCCGATCCGGAAAGCTGGCTAACTGTACAAGCAATTCAAACTCCTTGAGCGGTAGATGAATCACCTCGTCTCCTACCTTTACAACATGGCTCAGTCGGTCGATGACTGTTTTATTCATGACGATGACTTGTTTGCTAACCATCTGGTAGCGCCTAAGCAGTGCCTTGATCCGATACAGCAGCTCGGTAGGCTCAAATGGCTTGGTGAGATAGTCATCTGTTCCCGCCCGAAAGCCTTTTTCCTTGTCTCTCACTTCTCCTTTTGCCGTGAGCATCATCACGGGAATATCGTATGCTTCTCTTATTTGGCGGCATAGCTCCAGGCCGTCTTTTCCAGGCATCATAATGTCCACGATGGCGAGATGAATCGCTTCTTTCTCCAGAAGAAGAGCAGCCTGCTCTCCATCAGGCGCGGCTATGACGTGATAGCCCTCTTTGGCTAAGTAAAACCGCAGCAGCTCCCGTATATGTGGATCATCATCCGCGATTAATATAGTAACCTTCATCAGGATTCCTCCTTGTTACGCCAGTCTCAGGCTGACGACGAGAACAACGGCAGCGATCGCTACCACGAAAGACAACGACAAGCCGAAAAATCTTTTACTCATTTGAGTATAACGGGTAGCATCTCCTTGTTTCAGTGCCTTACGCAAATTTCTTGTCCACAAGGTTACGAAAATAATAAACAAGAGAATGATCAAGCCGCCGCCTTCTTCCATCAGCTTGAGCCAAAGGGGCTTTTTTTGTCCGATCATTCCCGCGTGAACAAGCATGCCTACTCCTGAGAGAAGGACTGCAAACGCTGCCGCTTGCAGTATTGACCAGACTGTTTTGTTCGCCAGGGCTGTTGCCACCTGACCTTGTTCTGCATGAGCCTTGTAGCTCCCCAGCAGCAGCATGACGATGACTAACGCCCCAAACCAGACAGCTAAACTGACAATATGTGTAAAATACATTCCTGCGTACATAATCATTCTCCTTTTTCATCGTACTCGGTGATGCTCACTTAACTACCGTCCTGCAAATCTGATTGTCCTGCCACCACGACCCGATCTCCGGGAGCAAGCCCCTGACTGATGACAGTCGCCGCGCAGGCAGATCAGGCTGTGTAGATCACTATAGAGACTCAATATGAACGACTGATGAACAAACCTTGACGAAATGGGGACGGACTACCTACGACAACAAGCCATCGTCACCTGAGGCAACAATGGCTTATTTTTTGTTGGGAAGCTCTTAAACAGTTGATTAAATGGCGCAGACTTCCTCCGTTTTACCGGGTAAAAAACGGAAAAAAGCAACAGAATCGGCTTGATCCTGCTGCTCTTTTCCATACGAGATGAAATTACTCGCTAAAAGTATCCGCAAACCACTGTGCAGAGGCATCTACTTCTTTGACAGTAAGCTGATGACCGTATGATTCCCAATGCAGTGTAACCTCTGCGCCTGCTTCTGACAGCAGCTGCTGCAATTCCTTCGTTTCCAGCGGTGAGCAAATCGGATCGTTCGTACCCGCACCAATAAACACTGGTACCTGCGACATGTCCGGCAGTGGAATGCCCCTTCTTGGAACCATCGGGTGGTACAAAATCGCCCCTTTTAACACATCAGGATAATGGAACAACAGGCTTCCAGCGATATTGGCGCCATTGGAATAGCCGACAGCGATGATGTTGTCGCGCTCAAATTTGTATTCTACAGATGCCTGATCCAGAAATTCATTCAGCTCCTGCGTACGGAATACGAGATCCTCTTCATCAAAGACACCCTCGGCCAGGCGGCGAAAAAATCTAGGCATGCCGTTTTCCAGTACATTGCCGCGCACGCTCAAGACAGAGGTGCCTGGGTGGATACGATCAGCTAGAGGAAGCAAGTCGTTCTCATCGCCTCCTGTCCCATGGAGAAGCAGCAAGGTTGGTGCCGCAGGATCAGTTCCTTTACGAAAAATGTGCTTCATTATTTGTCACCCTCCAAAACGCGTACGGTAATTGGCGTCAAGCCTTGCTCGATCTGGGTACGACGCGGTTCATACCACTCTGGCAGCATCAGCTTTTCACCCAGCGACTCGAATGGCTCATCCCGTGTAAATCCTGGAGGATCGGTCGCGATTTCAAACAAGATTTCGCCTGGCTCGCGGAAGTAAATCGCATTGAAGTATTGTCGGTCGATGATGTCTGTAGGGTGCAAGCCCGACTGCGCCACACGCTCCTGCCACATACGATGATCTTGATCGTCGCTTGCCCGCCAAGCGATATGATGGACGGTTCCCGCACCACCTGCTCCTCTTGGCATTGGCTCTGCGTTGATGTCGATGATATTGCCCAAATCTCCGCTCGCTTTGAAGCGAACCAGACCGTTTTCTTCTCCTACCTTTTGCAGCCCCATCAGCTTTTCCAGAACAGCCATCGTGTAGGTTGGTGCTACACTGTACAAAATCGCGCCACCAAAGCCTTTGATCGCTTTATCTGCGGGAACACCGCCAAAGCTCCACTTGCTCGCAGGTCCTCCCTCGCGCTCCACAATCTCCAGCTGCAGACCGTCTTTATCCGCAAACTGCAAATACGTTTCGTTAAAACGCTCCACGCGTTTATACGCTACCGCGAATTTCGTCAGTCGCTCTTCCCAAAAGGAAAGCGAGCCAACCGGAACGAGAAAGGTCGTATAGCCTACTTGGCCACCGCCAATGCGCCCCGAGCGAGAAGTTTCCCATGGAAAGAAGGTAATGGCTGTTCCCGGACTTCCCACTTCATTACCGAAGTAGAGATGATAGACTTCAGGCGCATCAAAGTTGATTGTTTTTTTCACGAGACGCAGCCCCAGAAGCCCTGCGTAAAAGTCGACGTTATCCTGTGCATTTTTTACAAAAGCTGTGATATGGTGAATTCCTGCTGTTTGCTGTGTCATTTTAGTACCCTCCTGTTTATCGTTTCATTAGGTTTTAATTAATTGTGCAGGTTATGCTCAAAACGAATCGTAGCTGACAAACTCACCGACTGGCTTGCGATAGCCTCTCACTCGCTGGCTGGAATTATCCTCTTTCCCAATGGTGATCATCATCGCTGGCACATATTGATCCGGGATGTTTAAAATTTGCTGCACTGCCTTTGGATCAAAGCCAATCATCGGACACGTATCCCAGCCCTTGTCTTTTGCAACCAGCATGAACAGCATGGCGGACAAGCTCGCATTGCGGATGGCCTCGTCCCGTTTGAACGAATCGCCACCAGTTTCATAAAAGGCTTGAACGGAGGAAACTGTATGATCAAACTCACGCTGATCCATCACACCTAAATGAAGCAATCCCTCATGAATCGGCCCTACGTTTTGCTGGGCTTCCTTGTCACCTAGAACGAGAATGACAGCCGACGCCGTTTTTACCTTATACTGCCTCGCTGCTGCTTCATATACACGCTCTTTTGTTTCTGGATCAAGCACAACTACATAATGCGTGTGCTGCAAATTAAATGCAGACGGTGCGTACTTGACCAGGTTCATGATTTCATCCAGCTCTTCCCGCGAGATCGGTATATTCTCCAAAAATTTGTTAGCAGATCGACGGTTTTTTACCAAGGTAGTGAATTCACTCATGGGATTGCCTCCTCGTACATTTCCTCGTTCAGAATTTTTATTACAAAACAGTATATCTCAAATTAAAGATATTTAACAAACGATTTCTGATTTCTGGTGTACCTCCATCTTTTTACGATTGTTAATCAACCGAGCTTGGGGAAGTAAGATGGTGAACATTAATTGCTTTAAAAATGATTATCTTGAATTTAAGATAATTATAGGACGGATTTTTCCATTTGTCAACAAGTTGGGCCAGAAGAAAATTTCTCCCGGCCCGACTCTATTCTCGCACTAGCCCCAATACCAGTAAGCTGCGTACTCTGTCATGACAGAAGCGTGACCCATTTGACGCAGCATGGCCGTAACATTTCCACGATGATACGTACCATGATTCACCACTTGCAGCACCATTTCTGCCAGACTGGTATCCCTGATACTCGCATATGGATTGTCGAGAACAAGCTTTCTTTCCAAGTCAGGCTCTTGATCGAAAAAGGCTGTAAATCGCTCAGCCAGCTCCCTGTACATAGCTTGCAATTCTACAACATTCTTTGTCTCCAGTTGTTTCTCCAATTCCCCTACACCACTCATCGCCTCGCGCATGTCCACGCCATCCATGATGGTGAGCCAGCTGTGGTCTACCATATAAATGTGATTCATTACTTTTGCCACGGTCGGGAACACACTCTGTACTTCTTGTGTGTATACCTCTTCCGGAAGCTCCCTCAACCGGTTGAACAATGTTTGATTTGCCCACGTATGGAAGTCATACATCGATTTTACATGCTCAGTCATTGTCATCATGAATAGCCCCTTTCTTTTCCCTCTGTTCACTACAGGAATCCATCGGTAGCTTTATGATAACTCCGCTTACCTGACAACTATAGTCAGTGAAGCTTGCTTTTCCAGCCAATTGCGCATTTGCTCCAATCGAAATAACTGTTCAATATGAAACACTCCTGGCAAAAATTCAGTGGTATAAAGGGATTTGGCTACCTCCGCTGCAACCATGGCGGTCATTTTTGACTGATCCCTGCCAGACAGCAGACACTCGACCTTGGCCTCTGTATTGTCTACATTTCCTCGCGCCTCGACTTTGATCGCAAAGCGGTCGTCTCCCAGCTTCCAGCGCTCAAACGCTTCGATCGTTGCCTGCCGAATCCGTGGACGATTCAGAAGACGGCGTATTCCAAGCGTCCGCATACCAGCAAAGACTCTGGTCATCCAGTCCTGGTCAAAGCCCATCCGTGTCGATACAGTAGGCACACCGAGCGTCCGCGCCAATGTCTGTTGATCGGAAAAAGGAAAACGATACGCCTTTTTGCGTCCCAGCTCCGTGCCAAAATCGATAAGTTTGCCGTCAGTAAAGCTGGCTACTTTCACACGTCGATACTCCTGCGTTACCTCAAAGTCGCTACACAGGTTATCCACCGTCCATTCAATGGCCGCTCTTCCATGCCTGTCACCCAACCCAAGCATAATCGAAATATCGATCTGGACCGTCTCCACCAATAATCGCTGAGCTTCACTTGCCAATAAATTCGTTAACCCAGGTGCAAGTCCAATGCTGAACACACCAGTCCCACTCACCTCTCCCCGTCTTCCCCACTGCTCCAAGTCAGACAGAAAGCTTCCATTTGCTGAAACATCCATATAATTTGTTCCACTGCGCAGACATTCTTTGGCAAAAGCTGTATCCGTTTGATCCAGGCACATTACTACCAGCCTGGCACGGCCTAGCAAACTTGCTTCAACTGGCTTCGAGATATCCATCTGCAGGGGCAGCACTTTTCCGTCTGTTTCCCGGCAAAACGCTTCTGCGCGATCGCGCTTACGTCCAGCTGCATACACCTTGCCAGGAAAGACTTCTCCCAGCTCCTTGCAGATCGTAGCCCCCACATGACCATAGCCGCCCACAACGATGATGTTTTCTTTCATATCAAACCACTCGCCCTTTACCTTCTGAATAATTTATACACTTTTGTCCAACTCAAGCTGTTTTCTCCGACGCTCTATTCGCGCGCTGTACACCCACACCAACAAACTGACAAGGCCAATCCAGCCGCCAATCTCAAACACTGTTTGATAAGCTGCTAGTGCTGCATCATGCGCTTCCCTCATCCCACTGTTCATGACGCCCAGTCCCAAGGCTGCACCAACGACCATTCCTGCATTGCGCGTCAGAGCGATCATTCCTCCGATCGCACCCGCATGCTCGGCAGGTACGTGACGCATAATGTAGCTGTTGTTTGGCGAAGCGATCAACCCCATCCCTGCTCCGATAACAGCAAGTACAGCACCAATTGCTATGAGTGGCATGTTCGGTAAAAACAGCGCCAGAACGATTAATCCTGCACCCATTCCGCACAATCCGGCAAGCATGATCGGTCTTGGCTGGAAGCGATCCGATATCCATCCTGCAAACGGTCCCGCAAATGCCAGCAATAAAGGATAGGTGGTCATCAGATAGCCTGCTTTCAATGGCGTGGCACCCGCTATTCCAAGTAAATAAAATGGCAGGACAACCAAAACGAGATTCGCCAGCAAAAAGGCGGAAAAGCTGATAAACAATCCAGATGAAACCGCGGGATGACGAAAGACGTTAAGTGGCAAAAACGGCTCCTGCTGCCCTCTCTCCCATATCACTAGCGCGCCAATGCTTACTGCTCCCATTCCGCAGAAAATGAGCATCCCCATAGAGCTCCATCCCCACTCGTTGCCTTTGGAAATGGCAAAAATAACGGAGCTGACCATGAGCATAAATAGTGCTGCACCCACGTAATCAAGCGAGCGCTTCTTTTTCTGCTGGGTATGAACCGGAATATAGCGAAAAGCAAGCACCGTGGCAGCAATGGCAACCGGGACATGAATGAGAAACAGCCATTCCCAGCTAAGCCACGCGGCAATAAAGCCTCCAGCAATAGGACCGCTCATGCCGCCGAGTGCCACCGCCGTACTCATAATTCCTAGGGCTCGCCCGCGCTTTTCCTTTGGGACGTGCAGTGTGATGATGGCAATGTTGGTCGCTTGGAACATGGCGGCTCCGACTGCTTGCACAAATCGCATCGTCAAAAGCATAGAGATCATCGTGGAGCAAGCCACCAAAATTGAGCTGACTGTAAAAAGTAAAAACCCTAGATTGTGCAGCAAAGAGTGTCCATAGCCATCCCCGAGCTTTCCCATAACCGGAAGCAGGGAGGCAATCACGAGCAAGTACCCCGTCGTAATCCATTGCACCATCGTTAAATCGGTTTGGAAAATCTGTGTGAATTGTGGTAAGGATACATTCACGATCCCTGCCGTAAAATGGGAGAGAAAAGCTCCCAGACAAATTGCCGTCATCATCCAAAATGGTTGTCGGTTCGTCATGCTACACCTGCTACCTTTTGTTGTGCATTTCTAGCTCCCCATCTCATTTGCTCTTCCCAACTCCTCATGCTTCCTGTACATTATGAATAAGAATTATTCTCAATTATAAAGTTGAAGGGTAAAAGCACCATCCCACAAATATGGGATTATTCGTAGCCTGAATGGAATTTTACACATAGGAGATTACCGATGAATCTACAAATAGAGACTGCCAAACGAAAAGTGATTGCGCTGACAAAGCGCCACTCCTCGTCCCAGGAGTTTCGGGTTGCCCTGCTTGAGCTGTTGCGCAGCTTTTTCACCATCGATGCGGCCTGTTGCAGCGCTGTAGACCCGCAAACGCTTTTATCTACAGGTGCA
Source organism: uncultured Brevibacillus sp. (assembly GCF_947502445.1). Lineage (GTDB taxonomy): Bacteria > Bacillota > Bacilli > Brevibacillales > Brevibacillaceae > Brevibacillus. Next base: position 79,306 of record NZ_CANMZW010000021.1, on the reverse strand, counting down.
GTTACGGAGGATGGCGTCGAATCCATTCATCATCGTCTGTTTGAGATTGAATACTTGAGCGATGATTTCAACCAGTACGGACAGCTCGCTACATCGTCAGAGCCTGTCGCTATATTGAGCCAAACAACAGGTGGAGAGCTTACGCGAAGTGCTCGCTACCGAGATGTACTTTTGCCTGCCGGGTTTACAGATGAGCTGCGTGCAGCCCTCAAGTATGATGGAGCCTGCTGGGGATATTGCACCTTGTTCCGAAAAGGTGACCGTCCATTCTTTAGCGAGGAGGAACGGGAGCTGATCGCTTCTATCGCACCCTTGATCGCCTATCATTTGCGAAAAGCCAGTCTGTCTCTGCCCTCAGTCGAGCATGAGTGGATGAGTGACAGCCCTGGCATCGGCGTTCTTTCCCCTTCACTTCAACTCCTGTCTGCCAATGCTATCGCCAAGCAATGGCTGATTTTATTGCGCAAATGGGAGTCCATCGAGGAACAAACACTGCCCAGACCAATCCGGGCTGTCTGTTCCCGTGCACTATCCGAGCATCCAGCGCCACAGGGACAAGCCTCCATGGCAAAAGTATGTATCCGTATGCCTGATGGACCTTATCTCACTCTCCAAGCCAGTCTGATGCACGGGGTAAGCAATACTATCCATATCGCCGTCTGGTTCGAGCCCGCCAAGCCCGCTGACATGCTCCCTCTCGTTTCCGAAGCATACGGTTTATCGGAGCGAGAAAAACAAATATTGGAGGGAATCGTCAGAGGCTTTTCTACAAAAGAATTGGCAAACACGTATCACATCTCTGCTTATACCGTGCAGGATCATCTGAAATCGATTTTTGTAAAAACCGGAGTGACTAGTCGCAGGGAACTGATATGGCAGTTGTTTTCCCGTTTTGGCGTACAGGAAAAGAGGTAATAAGGTGCATCGTTCACCAGATCGTTCCAACCTCCTCCGTCACATCCGCTCTCTTTCGATATAATTAAATATTGATATATTTATATCCCCTCGCTACACCTTAAAAGTTCACCCTATATCGAAAGAGTACGGAGCTGGTTAAATCAAATGAACATCCTCGTAACAGGAGCAACTGGTTTTCTCGGAAAAAAGCTATCACAAGATTTAGTAAATGAGGGCCATACCCTTTTCCTGCTTGCACGAAATGAACAGAAAGCGAGCCAATTGCTGCAAAGCTTTGCCGATAAGGTCAAATCAAAAATACATATGGTGATGGGTGATGTCTCGCTTCCAGGACTCGGTTTAACTCAGCAGGACCTGCAGCTCGTCCAGCACAAAATAGATGCGGTGTATCATCTGGCTGCCTACCTCTCCTTTGATCCAGCCCATAAAACGCAAACGTTTACGGTCAATGTAGACGGGACGAAAAACACACTGCTATTTGCTGAAGGAATCGGGGCAAGCCGTTTTATCTACGTAAGCACAGCTTATACGGTAGGGAAAGAAGTCGCGGGAAAGGAAGAGCTGTACAGCCCAGAGCGATCTTTTGTAAATCATTACGAAGAATCCAAATGCCTGGCAGAACATCTCGTTATCTCCCATAGCGATAAAATGGAGGTCGTCATCGTCAGACCGTCCATCATCATCGGTGATTCGCGAACGGGCGAAGCTGATACGAATTTTGGCCTGTATGGATTGTTAAAAGGTTTATGTGTCCTCAAAAGAAGAGCATCCCGGACAGCGGGCTGGCAAAACCAAACATACCGAATGCGGTTGGATGTAAACGTCCAGACCAATCTCGTTCCCGTAGATTATGTAACCTCTGTTTTGGTAGCAGCGCTCACACACGCCCAAAACAAGACGATCTACCACGCTTCCAATCCGGCTCCGCCCACTCAGGAATTGGTCATCGAATGTATCAAGGAGGTTCTGGATTTCCCTAATTTGCAGGCGATCCCCTATGAATCGAACGAGCCCTTAACAGTAGAGGAAAAAGTGTTTCACGCATCCATGGGCATTTTTAAAGAATATTTCACTCGCACACTCCACTTTCCAACCGATAATACAAAAGGGCTTTTACGCAAAGTAAACCGCAGTGAGCTCACAATGGACAAGACGCTGCTTACCTCCATCATGCGGGGCTATCAAAAACAGCCTGTTCTTACCTAAAAAAAGCCTGATCAACGCTATGACAGCGAGATCAGGCTTTGCTTGCTTCTTTATGGTGCTTGGACCTGATAGATTTGAATCAGGTTTCCACATGTATCGTTCAAAATAGCAAGTATGACCTCTCCTGCTGTAGTTGGCTCCTTCTTGAATGCGACACCCAGTTCCTTCATTCTCTCATACTCTTTTTGAACGTCATCCACAAGAAAGGTCGTAGCAGGAATTCCTTGGTCAAAAATAGCTTTCTGATAAGCAGTGGCGGCTGGATTCCCGTTTGGCTCCAGCAAAAGCTCCACTCCATCCGGTTCCTCAGGAGAAACGACCGTTAGCCATTTGGCTCCTCCAATAGGAATGTCTCTTTTGGTGACAAACCCTAACACCTCGGTATAAAACTTGTGAGCCTTATCCTGATCATCCACAAAAACGCTTGTCAGTTTAATCTGCATCTCTTTTCCCGTCCTTTCCATTGTGTTTATGCCATCCGATTGCCGGCAAAAATACGGTCCACACCATCCCGTTTCGTGAGTGATGACATACGTCCACTCTCCGTTTTTATCCATGATATACATATCATCTGTATAAAAATCGCGCTTACCTTGCAGATCCGCTACTTTTAAGCGAGAAGCGTCCTCGATGAGAATGGCATCATTGGTATGTTGGTAAAACACAAAGCACGCGCCTTTTTCTTCGTTGTCGAAAGCTTCATTGGCGGCGTCTTGGTCCAAACACTCCCTACTATTATAACTAAACAGGTGCCATAGATATCCTCCCCTGGTAGTTAGATACATCGATTTTTTCTCATCCTCAGTTAGATGATTGGCGAATGTGTTCTCCCATTGTTTTCGTAAGTACGATCCCCACTGCGGTATGGGGCGGAATTTGATTTTTTTGCTTATCAGCTGGTCAACAAAGTTCATTTGACTTCTCCTTTAATCGGGTAAGCTTTGCCCATGGCGGGCAGATTACTGGTGACAATCATTGACTGCCAAAGCAATATGTTCATCAAGTAAAAGCAGGAGGACTGTAGAATGGCCACTTTGGATATCATCTTTTTAAACGAAATCTCGAAGCTTACATCAAATGCAGAACGCTGGAACCCTTACCCCTGGTACAAAGAGATGCGAGACCATCATCCTGTTTTCTACGATGAAGGCCAGCGCGTTTGGAACGTCTTTCGATACGATGATGTCAAACGTGTCCTCTCTGATTTCACAACATTCTCTAGCGAACGCAAACGCAGTTTGATTCCCGTTCCGGTCCAGGATAACGGGGTCAATCTTGCCTTCTCCGATCCACCTGTGCATCGAAAACGTCGGGGTTTGCTTGCCAAAGCCTTCACCCCTCGCAGTCTCGAGTCATGGAAGCCGCGTATTCAAGCAGTTGCGGACGTGCTAATCGACAAAATCGCAAGTGAGGACACGTCAAAGCCCATTGATATGATGAAAGATTTTGCTGTACCCATCCCGGTTACGATAATCGCCGATCTGCTCGGAGTTCCAAATCAGGACTGGGCTAAAATCAAGGAATGGTCAGACATTCTTTTCATGCCACATCATGCGGAAGGAATCGAAGAAACGACAAAGCTCAAGGGGCAAACGATGCAGACCTTCGCAGAGTATCTATTGCCGTTGGTCCAGCATAAGCGCAAAAATCCCCAAAATGATATCCTCTCTGACCTGACACAAGCTGAATACGATGGCGAACGACTAAAAGACGAAGAAATCGTTTACAGGGATCGGACTGTTAGGCGCCGGAAACGAAACGACTACGACCTGGTTAACAAATGCCTTCTACAGTTTTATAGACGAGAGAATCTACCCCAAGTTGCGCGAAAATCCCAGTCTGATTCCCGGGGCTGCTGAAGAAGTTCTTCGCTACCGCTTCACAGCCAGTATGGATCGCACAGTAACAGAAGATACGGACATATTTGGGCCACTGATGAAAAAAGGCGACATCATTATTGCTTGGATTTCATCGGCTAACCGTGATGAGAGTCATTTTGCAAATGCCGATCAGTTTGATATCACCCGGAAGAATAGCCGCGATCATTTGACCTTCGGGAATGGAGAGCACTTCTGTCTCGGCGCTCCATTAGCACGATTGGAGACACAGATTGCGCTCAGCTCCTTCATACGCAGATTTCCCAGCATCTGTTTCGCACCTGACTTTCGACCAGAGGAGCATCTCCTGAAGCACGGATTTACGCTCAACAGCTTGCCGATCATGATAGAGCAGTCCTGAACACAAGAAAAAGGAGGCTAAAACCCCGTTGGTTTTGCCTCCTCTTCTACTCTTCATTTTTGTGGTCTTACAACTCGCCCGACACGACATTTCCACGGAACATAACTGCCTGACGCTTCGCTCTGCGTGCCACTGCCTCTGCTGAAGATGTAGCATGGACGAAGACGATATCCGCCTCGTCCCCCACATTTGGCCACATGCGGTTGCCCTCTTTATCGAGCGGTGTTTTGCCACCCGTGATGAATCCAAGCGCCTGTGACAGGGAGCGCTCGTCCTGCATACGGAAACGCTCCGCCAAGACTCCCGCTTTTTCCAGGCTGTCTCCGCGACCAAACGGGGACCAGTGATCAGTGATACTGTCGTCACCAAGCGATACAGATACACCCTTGTCACGCAAAAGCGGAATCGGGATCGTCGCTCGGTTCACCGGAACGGTCGAGGTAATTGAAATACCCAGACCAGCCAGCATTTCAGCTACTTCTCTTGCTTCTGCCAAGCTGATGTCAGCCAGAGCAAGCGCATGGCTGATCGTAACGCGTCCTTGCCAGCCCGCTTCCTCCGTCATTTTCGCGAGTCGCTTGAAGGTGAAAATACCCAGGTGATCAGGGTCATGTAAATGGACATCAATCGGCGCATCTGCCTCTACAGCCAGCTCAAAAATCGTCGCCAGCGACTTTTCGATGTTTTGATCTACGGTTGCCGGATCAACCCCACCTACAAAAGTCGCCCCCATTTTCAAAGCTTGGCGAATGTTCTCCACCTGATTGCTGCGCAGAAGACCTTGCTGTGGGAACGCCACTACCTCACACTGGAGCTTGCCGCTAAAGGTTTCCATAGCAGCCAGTGTCGCCTCCAGGTTTTTTAATCCGATATAAGGATCGATATTGCAATGAGTGCGAACCTGGGTGGAGCCCGCAGACAACAGCAAATCCAGCATTTTTTCCGCACGTTCCTGCGCCGTTGGCAACAGCTTCAGCATCAGCTTGCTCTCTTCATCCAGACGTCCCAGCAAATTTTTAACCGGAGTAACCGCCTTCCACGGACCACCATAATACGTTTTGTCGATGTGAATATGCATATCGCGGAAAGACGGCAGCGCCAAAAGTCCCCCTGCATTCTGCGTAGGCAGCTCGGTCTGTGGCAGGTCTCCATAAACGATTTGGGCGATACGACCATCCTCGATCAACAAATGCGCGGTTTCGGTATTTGTCGCCACCACTTTTTCATTTTCCACGCGATAGCCGCTCTCCAAGCGAACGTTTGAAATCCAATAGGCTGTAGACATCTATTTCGTACACCCTTTCTCTATAAAATAACTGAAACCGATCTATTGCCTTCCAACGATTTCGAGGACTACATTTGTCCAGAAACCAGGCTACCTTTGAAAAATACCGCGCTCCGCTTCGCTCGGCGGGCAATGGCTTCTGCCGTGCAGGTTGCCTCAACAAGCAGTAGGCTCGCTTCATCCTCAGGCGCTGGCCACAGCTGCTTGCCTTCCAGATCCAGCGTTGTTTTGCCACCAGTAATAAATTGCAGCGATTGAGATAGAGAAAGCTCGTCCAGCCAGCGAGAACGCTCCGCCAGACGCCATAGACGTTCCAGCACGTCCCCATTCCCGTAAGGCTGCCAGGAATCAAACACGCAGTCACATCCGACCGCTACCTCTACGCCATTTTTGTGCAGCACCGGAACTGGCGGAATCACTCTAAAATATGGCACACTCGTAATAATGCTAATGCCCGCCTCACGCAAAATCGCCGCCATTTCTTCCGCTTCATTCACAGGAATATCGCCTAAAGCAAACGCGTGACTAATGGCCACCTTGCCCTGCAAGCCAGCATCAACTGTCATGGCAGCCAAACGTTTCATCGTAAAAGTACCCAAGTGTCCCATATCGTGCAGATGAAGGTCGATGCCTGCATTGGCCTCTACAGCCATATCGACCATTTGATACAGCGATTCCTCGATATCCTCGTCCACGGTTGCAGGGTCTACGCCACCTACATGTGTAGCACCTTGGCGCAGTGCTTCCCGTACCAGCTCCTTTGCTTTGGTGCGCAGCAAGCCATGCTGTGGAAACGCAACGATTTCGTGGGTCAGGCGACCTTCAAAGGTAGCGAGAGCTTCTTTGACCCCATGCAGATTGGAGATGCCGACTTCTGGATACATATCTACATGCGTCCGAACATGTGTGGAGCCATAAGAGAGCAAGAGGGCGAGGAAATTTTCAGCGCGCTCCTTTGTTGATGTCGCCAGCCCTGGCAGGATGCGCTTTTCGATTTCACATCGCTCAATGACATTCGCCGCTGGAATGACCGCTCGCCATTCTTCTCCAAGCAGCGTTTTATCCAGATGGACATGCTTTTCGATCAGGGAAGGGATCGCTAATCGTCCTTTTGCATCCCTCTGCTCAAGACCATCCGTCAAAATTTCGGTGGCAGGAACAATGGATGCAAACTTTCCCTCTTTAATCAAAAGGTGAAAGAAAGCCGTTTCTGTCCCGATCACGGCACCGTTTTCCCGATGATACCCTGTTTCCAAGCGAACATTGGTTAACCAATAAGCACCACTCATCCATGATCCATCCTCTCTTTTTGCATCTTCCGACTCTATCCTATTTATTATCAAGGATATTGCCGTGATTCGTTTGCACAATCTTTACGTCTATTTTCAGCATCTTTACAATTTGTCCAAATTGATTTTATTTGATATATTTTTCAGATAACAACGACTGACTTGTCCAACAAAGAAGTGACTAAGGAAAAACAATAAAGGAATAGATCCCTCCTTTTGCGCCGGATGGTCTATTCCCTGTTTCATGTGGGGAGCTGTGGGGACAGCTCCTCTTCTTAATTATAATAGATACAACTTTCAAATCTACACCGTCACTTTCCGCATTGCCCACTCAATCGGATAGTGCATCCTTTGAATCAAAAGCAATCGTCATTCGACCCATGCATCACCCAAATGCGATGGTTTCAATTCTTTTTACACAGGGAAATGGGAAGTAAAGACAAAATTATGGGGAAGGGATTACATGAATTTACGCAGTAAACTACTTACCATCTGTTTTCTGATTTTATTAATTCCCAGTTTGATTATTGGACTTATTGGATACTCACAAGGCAAGTCGTCTATGGAGGAATTGGGCAAGACTACTCTCAAAAATTCCGTCCGTACGACGATTGAATTGATTCACCAGCTGGATCAGGAAGTAAAAGCTGGTCGACTTGACCTGGCAGAGGCTCAGGAAAGAGTAAAAGTAGCGATTCTGGGAGAAAAAAATGCTGACGGAACACGCCCTGTCAATCCAAACGTGAACTTGGGCAAGTACGGATACATTTACATTTATGACGAAAAAGGAAACCAGGTTGCCGCTCCAGACGGTGAGGGAGAAAATCTTTGGAATCTACAGGACAGCTCTGGTCGTTATCTGATTCAGGAAAATATTGAGCTCAGTAAAACTGGCGGAGCCTTCATGGATACAGAGTGGTACGCGCCTGATGACGAAACGAAAATGCTTCCGAAAATCGCCTACACCGAGTTTGACTCGACATGGGGCTGGGCCATCACCGCTACTACGTATTACATGGACTTCAACTCACCAGCACAGGATGTGTTACGCAGCCTGATCATTACGCTTTGTGCGTCTGTTATCGCAGGCGGGACGATCATTATTTTGTTTACGAGAAGCATCACGCGTCCGCTTGGTCTGCTAGCCAAACAAACCGAACAAATTGCCCAAGGTGATTTGCAGGTAGACGCTATTACGGTAAAAAATCGGGATGAAATCGGCACCCTGGTCAAAGGCTTCGACCAGATGGTAAGCAGCATTCGTCAGCTGCTTGGGCAAATTTCTGCTACTTCTCATCAAGTAGCCTCTTCATCTGAACAGCTTTTTGCCAGTGCAGAGCAAAGCTCGAAAGCAACTGAGCACATCGTCATTGCCATCCAAGAGGTAGCGAGTGGCTCCGAGTCACAAACCGCACACTCCGAGGAGGCCGTACATACCACAAAAACGATGGAGCAATCGATCCAAACCATCGCCCATCACTGTGCGGAAGTATCCGCGTCAGCCCAAACCTCCTCTGCACAAGCCGAAGAAGGCAACCAATCGTTGCAGCAGGTGGTTGGACAAATGGAACGAATACAGGCAACCGTTGAAAATTCCAGCACGCTCATTACCAAGCTGAATGGACGCTCCGAGCAAATTGGGCAAATCATTGATGTCATTCGCGGAATCGCGGATCAGACGAATCTACTAGCCCTCAATGCAGCCATTGAAGCCGCACGCGCTGGCGAGCATGGCCGTGGATTTGCAGTGGTAGCCGATGAAGTCCGCAAGCTGGCGGAGCAATCGACCCAATCCGCTCAACAAATTTCAGATCTCATCATCGAGATTCAAGCGGACACGAACAATTCCACTTCATCGATGAATCAGGTGCAGGATGAGGTACGTGTAGGCTTGGAAATCGTTCATTCTACCGAGGAAAAATTCGGAACGATTCTGCTCACACTACGCGAGGTTGCTGAGCAAATTCAGGATGTTTCCAACACGACGCTCGATTTGTCTGCTAACAGTAAGCAAATCACTTCCTCTATGGTGGAAGTCAATCAGATTGCCAAAACATCTTCGAGCCATTCGCAAAGTGTAGCAGCATCTGGCGAAGAGCAGCTCGCTTCTATGGAAGAAATCGCTGCGTCTGCCGCTTCCCTCTCAAAAGTGGCAGATGAAATGCAGTCACTCGTCGCCAAATTTAAAGTGTAGTAGCTATGCGCCAGCAGTCCTGTTGGCGCTTTTTCATGCCAAAAAAGCCTCTCTTCATTTCATCGCAGCAATCCGTCTTTTCCTATATGCGTTTGTTATAATCACAAGAGTAGGCTATAATTAGTGAGATTTTTACAAGAGAGGAGATTTCTGCATGAAACTTAGAAAATGGAGCAGCCTTAGTCGCCTGATTGCCAGTGGTGTCCTCGGTCTAACGACAATACTGGGAAGCGTCTATACAGTACAAGCAAACGAGGTCCCTGCAGCTCCTTCGATTAGCCAGTGGTCGATTCCAACCTTACACGAAGGCGAAAAATACGGCATATTCCCACTTTCCTGGTATTATGACGGGACTTTTCAAAAGCCGATTACTGCAGACAAGTTCCAAGCGTTAATGGCCGATACAACGAAGAAACTGGATTCCTTGGGACTGAAGAAAAAGGGAACCCTGCCCGCGTTGCCAGCAACAGGAACGATTACGAGAGAAACGGTCACCCGCACTTTATACGCTATCCTAACGCAGTACGAATTATCGCAAGCTTTTGAGATTGATAAATACTCGGCAAACGAGTACCTCCAAAAGAAAGGTATCATTCAGGGAACCCCTCGTGGCCTTGAGCTGGATCAGCCAAGCACCACGGAACAAGCTGCTGTACTCGCAAGCAGACTCGTCTCCTATGCGTATGATACTGCCCAGGCCGGAGCAAAAGGACTTCTCTGGAAAGCGACCAAGGGCGAAAATACGCTCTATTTGCTCGGCTCCATTCACTTGGGGATTTCCGACATGTACCCGCTGCACAAAGAGGTCAGGGACGCATTTGCAGCATCCAATTCCTTGTTTGTCGAAGTGAACCTGGCATCCCCTAAACCAGAAGACATGAAATATTTTACAGACTCCATGATGCTGACGGATGGCACGACCTTGAAAGATCATATTTCCAAAGAAACCTATGATAAGCTTCAGAAGGTGTTGGACAAGCTGGATCTTCCGATGCAAGCTTTCGAAACATTGAAGCCGTGGGCAATCACCACCAGTCTGTCCATGTCCTCTCTGGTTAGCTCACCAGAAGATATGAACCAAGCCGCTACGCTGGGAATCGATATGTATTTTCTGCAAAGCGCATTACTTACCGATAAACCGATTGAAGAGCTCGAAGGCTTGAAGCTTCAATCAGACGTCTTCAACAACGTTCCGATGAACATTCAAGAAAAGGAATTGAACGACGCGCTTGATGCCATTTTGAATCCTACGGCTAACCAGCAAAATAACGCTGGTGAGTTTACCAAATGGCAGCAGCAATGGGCAAAAGGTGATGTAGAAGGCTTTACCCAATCCTTTACTGCCTCTCAGGATTTCGTAGAAAGCGACAGCGCAAAACGCTTATTTGGCGAACGCGACAAAAACATGGCGACCAAAATAGCGGCCTTGCTCGATAAAGAAGGCAAGTCCACCTATTTTGTAGTGGTAGGCGCAGGACACTTTGTCTTGAAGGATATGGTCATCGACCAGTTGAAGCAAAAAGGCTATAAGGTTGAATTTGTGAAGTAGTTGAATCTCACTGTACATAAAGGAGCTGCCCCTCGTGAATAGCGGGGCAGCTCCTTTTATTGCATCACCAAAGGAGAAAACGGATGAGCGATACTCTTTCCACCAATACCGTGTATGACAAAGCGAAGTATCATTACGAGGGCGATTTCCCAACGGATTTGCCACGGGAACAAGCCTATGTTTTTACAGGATTTTTTCTGGGCTGGATTGAAGACCATGACATGTACAGTGTGGATGCCTTCAACCACTACTCCCGTCACATCGAGGATTTCAAGCAAAGAAAGCTGACAAGTTCGCAGCTATATCGTCAGCTGGGAGGCGTGCTGGCTACAGATTTGCTGAATGAAGAAGGAAATAAATTCGCCAATTATTATTACTGCAATCTGCGAAGTGGCGAGTATGAGTTTGGCTTGAGAACGTTCGCTGATCCGGTCTCTCCCTACAATGGCGGCAAGCACCCCTTATATCATTACAGCAAAGCCCATCTCAGCGGAGATGGGCACTTTTTTTGTCGTCCGTCTTTAGTCGGATGCTCTGCGGAAACGAGAATACATTGGTTGGATCGTACTCTTTCTTCACTTCCTGAAGTCGCTTTATGTTTTCGCCATAGTACGCCTTTGGCCAATTTTTGATATGCAGGTCCGGCCAGTTCACGTAGTCGCCCGTTGTATATTTTTTCAAGGCGTCCCGTAATTCTTCGATCCAGCGTACGTTTTGTTGTTTTTCATCAGGATCGCTCCATGTAGCGAGGTACTCCTGGGCGATAATGGCCTCCCGATAGAAAAAGGCGGTTTCAGTTGGGGAGTACTGCCTGGTTGCTCCTCCGAGAGATTGCTGCCAGATTGCGGATCTTTCATTTGGGGCGCTCTCCAAAAAATGCTTCATTATCGAAATCGCTTTCATCGGGAAAGGCTTTTTTAGAAAGGACCCGGATCTCTTACGGTGAGCTGGCACGTTTCCAGCAGGCTCGTCAAAAAATTGGAAAGCCTTTTTATATGGAACTTCTTTTATGAATACGTTTGTCGGTGAACCAGCGTCCGTTAAAGGTCGAAGCAGTGCCCGCAAACTGGAAGCTGGACCGACGAATTCACCTTGCGCAATAATTCGATTGGCTTCCTTTGCCCGTAATTCAATTTCTGAGGTAAGGCGTAAATCAGTGGTAGGTGCCCAATGCTGCCAGGCGTCAAATGCCGCTTCGAGATCTTCCCACCCCCACGTAATCGAGAAAATGGACACCTTGGAAATGGCATGCACCTTGAATGTAAGAGACGTGACAATGCCAAAGTTTCCACCGCCACCACCACAACAAGCCCAAAACAGATCACTGTTGTGATGCTTGTCTGCCCGAATCAGTCTTGCCCCCTTCTCGCCATCCGCAATTACGATTTCGACCTTAAGCAGATTGTCACAGGTAAGTCCGAACAACCGTGACAGCATCCCAATGCCTCCACCGAGCATAAGGCCCACAAGACCGACACTGCTTTCGGTACCCGCCGGGATCGTCGTACCAAATTCCCATAGTTCATTGTATACTTTCCCCAGACCGGCTCCAGCTTCTATTTTTGCTGTCATGTTTTCGCGATTGACAGTAATTTTATTCATCTCGCTGACATCAATAACCAGACCGCCATTTACTAGCGAAAAATTTTCATAGCTATGCCTGCCGCTCCTTATTCGAAACGGCACTTGATTTTCCCTCGCCCATTTCAGCGCATTCACGACATCATCTACATCCTGGCAAAACACAATGATCTTCGGGAATTTGGGGACGCTCAAATTATTATTGGTTCTGGCAAGCTCATAATCAGCATCATCAGGCGTAACGATTCGCCCTGTTAGCTTTGTCTTTTCCAAAAGAGAACTCCTTTCTCGGATGCTATAGTGAGAATGTTATATGCTATGAATCACTTTGGAAAAAGACACATGATTTTATGGGCAAAAGGAGAGCGGCAGCCACGCCATACGCACTTCCAGTGACAAAGGATGCTCGATCTGACGCCAGAAAAGCAACGACCTGCGCCACTTCAAGAGCCTCTCCGTACCGCTTCAATCGGAATTTGAACCTCTACGTAAGTACCGCCATTCTCTTCGAGTGATTGTACATACACTTCTCTCCCAGGCTGGTCCTTTTTTATTCGATAGTGATTGTCCTCCAGCCACTTGGCTAAATCAATGCAGGCCGTAGAAGGAACGAATGGGTCTACCCGTTGTAACAACGTTGCCATCATCGGCTCCTCAGGCAGCATGCGCACATTCAGGATGTCGGAGGAGATGGCAATCTCCTGCTTGAGTGAATAGGCTACCTCCAATTCGAATTCCGCCTCGTTACTCTCCGATTCTTTCCACATAACCATCTGCGGGAGCAGCTGTCTTTTTTGTTTGCCTACCAGTTGTTCTAACTTATGAAACAGCTCCGGGATCTCTTCCACCGTTCCATGTGAACAAAAGGAAATAATTTTTTGCGCTTCCACACTTTTCATGAACACTTCTTGTTCCTTTTCTACCCTTCCCTCTCGCTTAAGCAACAGCAATCGATCTTGAATTTTACTAAGTCGCTCCCGTTCCTCTTCAAGCCGCTGTTGAATTTCGTTTTCTTTTCTCTGAAGCATTCCTCGAACGCTCTCCATTGAAATATCTTCACGCAGTAACTGCTGAATGTGCTGCAGAGTAAATCCCAAGTCTTTATACATAAGAATGCGATTAAGTGTAAGTAATTGATCCGCTGAGTAATAACGGTAGCCGGTCTCTTTATCGATCTTCGCTGGCTTCAAGATGCCGAAATCGTCATAATAACGCAGCGTTTTTAACGATACTCGGCTCAAGCGGGAAAACTCACTGATTTTAAACATTCGCCAACCTCTTTTACGGGTTTTCTTGCATTATAACCGATTAACCCTCTTGACCTTCCCCTATACTGGAACGTTTACAGTTGAAGCTGAACAAGCATACAAAGGGGAGAAAACAGATGGACTACGACATTTTTGAGCTAGGAGATGTAGAATTGCAATCAGGGGAGACACTCCCGCAAGCATTTTTAGCCTATAAAACGTATGGCACACTCAACGCAACCAAGGATAACGTCATCGTTTTTCCTACGTCATTTGGCGATCAGCATTATCAGAATGAATGGCTGATCGGAATAAATAAGGCGTTAAACCCGGAGAAATATTTCATCGTGATACCCAATATGCTAGGGAATGGATTATCCTCGTCTCCTAGCAACACAGCAAGCCCTTTTGACAAGGCGAATTTTCCGAATGTCACGATCTTTGATAATGTCGCTTTGCAGCATCGGCTGCTGACAGAGAGGTTTGGCGTCAAGAAGGTTGCTTTGGCTACCGGATGGTCGATGGGGGCGATTCAGGCCTTTCAATGGGGAGCAAGCTATCCAGATATGGTAGAGCGTTTGGCTCCATTTGCGGGGACCGCCAAGACCTGGCCGCACAACTCGGTCATGATCGAGGGCATACGAGCTGCACTGCAAGCAGATGCTGCGTGGAATAAAGGCATATACACAGTACCACCTGAGCTGGGCTTGCGTACATTGGGGCGCGTTTATGCGAGCTGGGGATTTTCACAAGCCTTTTACCGGGAAGAATGCTTCAAAGAGCTGGGCTTCGCTTCTCTTTCTGATTTTATTGTGAAGTTTTGGGAGGAGAGCTTCATCCAATCAGATGCGAATGATTTGCTGGCTATGATGTGGACTTGGCAGCATGCTGATATTAGCAGGAATCCCTTGTATGTTGGAGACTTTGCCCTCGCCTTGAAAAGCATAAAGGCACAAACCGTTGTGATGCCCGTGAGGACTGATCTATATTTCACCCCGGAAGACAGCCAATACGAGACGAGCCTCATACCAAATGCTGTATTTCAGCCGATTGAATCGATCTGGGGGCACTTAGCTGGTTTTGGACTGAATCCAACCGATGCGAATTTCATTGATTCTACACTAAAAGTTCTATTGGAAAGAACTTAAACAATTGATTAACGAGACCCTGATGATGGAAACCATTGAAAAGGTCCTTTATCAGGGTCTTTTGATTCCCGGTCAAAAGCAAAAGAGTCCACTCGGATCGTTTGCCAGCCTAGCCGCTACACTGCAAAGAGTTCATTCCATGACGAAAAAGCAGGTGGCCCTGGGATCAATGTCATTTAGCAAAGTCATGCACGCAAAAAAGGCCGCCAACATGATCGACAGCCTGCCACGATACAATCCAGCATTCTTTACATCTCCAAAGGCGATTTACGAATAACCGCCACACTCGACTCCCTCACGATCAGTCGAGGTTCGAACTGAACGCGCTCATAAGCCCCTGCTCCTTGCTCGCGAATCCGCTTCAGCAAAAGCTCAGTAGCCAAACGAGCCACTTCATCCCCCATAATTGAAACCGAGCTGATTTGCGGAGTCGTAATCGTCGTCCATAAATTGTTGTCGATGCCCACCACGGCTACATCATCAGGGACACGGACACCCAGCTCCTTGAACCGATTCACAATCCCGATCGCCACCATGTCATTAACCGCATAAATAGCGTCCGGCATATTTTTTAAGCTGAAAAAGTAATCCGCAGCACGCAAGCCCGTCTCAAAGGAAAAGTCCTCACCGAAATAAACCAAGGAAGGATCGACATGCGCCAGAGATCCTTCGTAGGCAAAGTATCGTTCCTCGATCTTGTCCTTGGGTGCTCCTGCATAGGCAATCCGTGTACGCCCGATCTTGATCAAATGCTCCATGACGAGGCGGCCTTCCTGACGAGCGAGGCTGACTACATCTGCTTTCACATGATCATCAAGCTTTTTTCCATAATTGATTATGGAAACCGGAACACTTGCTTTATTAATCAAATCAACCAACGTCTTCGGATAGGCAAGCGGCATGATAATGAGCCCATCGACATGCAGCTTTTTGACTTCGCGCACCGTCTCAAGCTCAGCTCGGGCATTCCCTGACGTGTTGATTTGCACGACACGATAGTCATGCTGCTTGGCTGCCTGTTCTACAGACCAGGAGATTTCCGGAATGATCGCGTTGCGAATGTCCGGCACGGCAAGTGCAATTTGATACGTTTGACGTATTTTCAGACTTTGCGCAGAAGTATTTGGAGTAAAGCCAAGCTCCTCGATGACCTCCAGAATCATCGCTTTTGTCTTGGGACTAATTCCCCCGCTATCATTAATGGCACGAGAGACGGTAGCAATCCCTACGCCCGCCCGTTTTGCTACATCTTCAATCGTTACTTTATTTTTCATCGTATGGTAGAGATCCTTTCCATCTCGGAATCGTTTTCTGTTTTTTCGATTCAAAGTAAGCTTTCTTTAGTTGATTATACCATATCTCCGTGACCTGATCGCAAAGCTGGCTGCACGTCTACGAAGCATCTGCGAGCAACACACTATTTGACTTTTTGCACACATATAGCGATTTGACAATATGTCAAAGTTATGACATATTTATTTCGGAAACGTTTCCTATTTCTCTTTCTGAATTTCATATATAATCCTCTAGCCCAACAAGGAGATGACCGTTATGAAAGCGTTGCGCTGGCATGGTTTGAAAGACCTGCGATTGGAAACGATTACGGAGCCTCAGGCCCTCAAAGGAAAAGTAAAAATCAGAGTAGAATGGTGCGGTATTTGCGGTAGTGACCTGCATGAATACGTAGCTGGCCCGATTTTCATTCCTGAAGGCACAGCTCATCCACTGACAGGCGAAAAAGCACCGATCGTGATGGGACATGAATTTTCCGGACAAGTCGTAGAAATCGGGGAAGATGTAACCTCGATCAAGGTTGGCGATCGTGTCGTTGTAGAACCAGTTTTCGCATGCGGCACATGTCCAGCATGCAAACAAGGCAAATACAATCTTTGCGAAAAAATGGGCTTCCTCGGTCTGGCAGGTGGCGGCGGTGGCTTCTCCGAATACGTTGCTACTGATGAGCATATGGTTCACAAAATTCCAGACAGCCTCTCCTATGAACAAGGTGCTCTCGTCGAGCCATCTGCTGTCGCTCTTTATGCAGTTCGTTCCAGTCAGCTGAAAGTCGGCGATAAAGCAGTCGTATTCGGTGCAGGTCCAATCGGCTTGCTCGTCATCGAAGCACTGAAAGCTTCTGGTGCCGCAGAAATTTATGCTGTTGAGCTCTCTCCAGAGCGTAAACAAAAAGCAGCAGAACTGGGCGCCATCGTCATCGATCCAAAAGAATACGACGTCGTTCAAGAAATTCACAACCGCACAAACGGCGGTGCCGACATCGCTTTTGAGGTAACCGGTGTACCACCAGTCCTCACCCAAGCCATCGAATCCACCAAAATTGCAGGACAAATCATGATCGTCAGCATCTTTGAAAGAGAAGCGCCAATCAAACCGAACCACATCGTCATGAAAGAACGCAACATGACAGGCATCATCGGTTATCGTGACGTGTTCCCTGCTGTAATCAGCTTGATGGAAAAAGGCTTCTTCCCAGCGGACAAGCTGGTCACCCAACGAATCAAGCTGGACGATATCGTGGAGCATGGCTTTGAAGCCTTGCTAAAAGAAAAAAATCAGGTTAAAATTCTCGTAAGTCCGAAACAGTAACGCTGAATGGAGTAAAGCCAGGGGCCTCCCCTGGCTTTTTTGTTGCCTCTATGAAATGCAGCGTATCGTATAATGGATATAACGAGAATTCCAAACTTTACAAATGAAGAAGGAACGACTGTCGCCGCCTGTCAGAGCGTATCTGGATGAGTTTCTGGCTAATGCCAAACGAAAATAATGCACTAGGTAAAAGGCGCCCATCGAGGCGCTTTTTACCTAAAAGCCCCTCCCTGGTGAGGAGCTATTCTATCGTGGATAATCTCCCACCTTTACCCTTACTCCACAGACCCCTGACCTGTCACCGTCTCAGCTTTGTCTACCTGTCTCATCAACAGGCGCATAGAAAAGACAATTCCGAGAGCTGCTATGATTAAAAAGCTGGCGAGCACAACGTATCCTGCTTGCGCTCCCGTAGAGTCAAGCATGACTGTGAACAGAGACAGCAGCAAAAGTCTCATCAGTGTGCCGATTGATTTAAAAAAGCTCATGACCCTCCCCATAAAACGATTGGGCAGCAGCTCCATGTACAAGGTCTGTCGGATCAGCCGGGTTGAAACATTGCACCATCCGATAAAAGCAGACAGCAGTACAAACACCCACCCGTTTGGTATAGCGATAGTCAAAACAAACACAATCGCCATGAACACATAATTCAGCACCATGTACGAAAAAGCTCCGAGCTTTCTACTAAACCAGGCAAGCATAATACCAGCTGTTACGGCACCAATCGAATACGTCACCTCTCCAAGCGAATAAATCTTCACATCTTCTCGCAAAACCTGACTCACAAAAATCGGATTCAACAGATTCGCCAGCATAACGGCTATGAACGGTACCAGAGCGGAAACCCCGAAGATCATAAATCCTCTTCTCTCCCTGATATAAACCCAGCTTTGATAAAATTGCTCTACCCAAGACGTTCGCGGGGATTTCTCCGTTTGCTTGCCCAGTGTAAAAACGTAGTCAATTCCTGACAGCATCATAAAAGCAATCAAGTACGTGAAAGCATTGAACAGCAGTACTACATGCAGTCCGAATTTCCCCAAAATAATTCCCGCGAATCCTCCTGCTAAAACCAATGCCGTTTGATTCTCAATCTCCAGTGAAGAGTTGATCGCCTTGTAATGCTTGGGAGCGAATGTCTCCTGTACAAAGGCAGCCTGTGCTGGCTCATGAATCTGAAACATGAATAACGTCGCCATATAAAGCAGAACCAGCATCCACTCGTGATAACTCCCCCAAAATCCCCAAACGGCCAAAAGCGCCAGTACTGCGAAGCCACCCAGCTGTTCCATTTGTAAAATCGTCTTACGCGAAAAACGGTCAACCAACGTACCCGAATAAGGTCCCACGAGAAGCGTCAATATGGAGGAAAAAAGCATTGTAGAGCCAAGCAAACTAGCCGAGCCCGTCGACTCTACCAGATACCACGATATCCCAATCATGGTCATCCCCTGCCCAAACCCCGAAAACAAATTAGAAAAGAACAGCCTGCGAAAATTGCGATTCCTGAAAATTTCTCCCACTCTCTTCACTCCTTATGCTTATTTAAGGCAAATAATGGCCCTAATAAAAGCATAAAGGAGCCTGATCATGACGCGGTTTCCCAGCATCAATCATCAGGCTCCCAGGATTACAGTGAGCAGATCGTTATCTTTTACCTAACAAAAGCATATCACGTTTTTGCTCTAACTGGCAATATCTCGCAAGGATTAAGCGCTCTCGCCATTGATACACAAACCGAGCCTTTATCGATAATGCTGTCAAAATGATGCTTGCGTCACTTGAGTAGTTCGGAATGATTTACACGGCAAACAGGCAAAAGCACAGCATCCAAACGAGTGGGAAGCTCGTCGAATACTGTGCTTTTGTTTTGTTAACCTTGCATGATCGCTTTGTTCTTCTCAAAAAAACGAGCCGGGGCTTTCGATAAAAAAGGCTCCAGAAGGTCAGATAATCCGACTTTCTGGACAGCCCCTTTTTGCGTTTCTCCTCAAATTTTCCGTTTATAATTAAACATGTTTTTAATTTCCTTGTAGGTACGAAAAGGCTTGCTCATCACACGATAAGGGAGTGAAAACAGGAAATGAGGTAAGTTTTCCCCAGCCTCGTTTTTGAAGCGTTTTGGCTTGCTAAAGACTCGTTCCATATAATTCATGTAAAGCTCTCTTTGTATTTCTGATCCGCGCGAATGTGATTTTTCACATTCCACACAACGAATCTGATACAGGATTTTATCTACATAGGTTACTTCATGTTCAGTATCATCCATACAAGTGTCACAAAACAGAGTCGTTCTCATTTTATCCTCTTTCACTTATGCTCACCTCCTTCGCCTTTTCCAATAACACTTCTGCCAAATATTCGTCTATGATCAACTTATCGAAATAATTGCCTTGCAAACTGGCCCAAACCGCGTCCAGCTTATTGCTTCCAGAAACGACTCCCACGACGGTTGGAATATGCTTCAGTTCGTCCAGCTCAATCCCGATGACGCGATTATTCAAATCGTTATGGATGGGTTTACCGGTTTTATCGATAAAGCGTGAACTGATATCCCCAACCGCCTTGCCTTCCTGCAATTGACAAAGATCCTCTTCCTTAAGATATCCCATTTCTGTCATGGTCGATTCATACGGATTGCCAATCCCGACGATGGCAAGCTCTACTTGTCGAGCCTCCTCCAAAATCGAGCGAACGTCCGGAGAGTCTACCAGCTGTCTTTTTAGCTCCATAGAATCTGCGATAGCTGGAGCATAAAGAAACTCACAGCTTGCACCCAATTTTTTTGAAAATTCATAGGCGAGCTGATTAGAGTGAATTTCGATTCGCTGACGGCCGATCCCGCCTACCAGAGGGTATACTTTCATCTTATGGTGTCTCTCAAACGGGTATTCATTAACGAGGTGGTACAGTGTTGTCCCCCAAGAGATTCCAATCCTCCGTTTGTTGCGAATCCACTTGGGCAGGTACTGGGCAGCTGCTTTGGCAACTTGTTGTTTGATCACTTCTTCATTTTTGTTCCCATATGACGGGACTACAATGACTTCATCCAGACGTAGTGCTGCTTCCAGCTGCTGCTCCAGCTCCACCATACTCATCGTTTCATCACGGATATAAATTTCTACGATGCCGGTATCTTTGGCACGCTGCAGCATCTTGGAAATCACCGGACGGGAAACGCCCAGCTTTTTAGCAATTTCTGCCTGTGTGAGTCCAGTCAAATAGTATAATTTTGCGACTCGTACCATTTCGCGTTTTTCTGTCCAGTTATCCATACGTACCCCTCATTAAAAACGTTACTATGCTCTTCTACGTTACATATTATAACAGATTTGTTCCTCTTTATAGAAAGGAAAGAGGAAGACATGTTCATGCCTTCCTTCCCCTCTACCTATTTAATTCCCATTATCCATTTGCTCACGCAGTCGCAGAATAGTGGTTTGCTCGGTAAATTCAATATCATCCAGAGTAATAATGGTTCCTTGCTCCACATCTTTTTTCAAGCGAATGTGTGGCCCAATCAAGCCGATTGGCAATGCGTTCTGCTCACGCTTGTCTGCTGCTGACACAATCTTGCCATAAGCGGAGAATCCACCGATACCATCCATCGCATCTCCGGCTTTCAGCTGTTTCTTTGCTACCGCTACGGTCTCTGCTACCATGCCGTAGTAAGGGGCGATTGTTGCTTCCTTCTGCAAATACGCGCGTGCAATAGACAAAGGAGTTTCCAAGCTAGTCAAATGATACGGGCGATACAGGACGTAATTTGGACCCGCGCCCATTTTCAGATATTTCATGGTGTCATGCACTTCTTGCATCGCGGAGGAAATAATCGCAAACACGCCTGGGGCAACACCGTCCACATAATCGACAATCTTTGTGCGGCCAAGCATACCGCCCTGTTCAGCAAGTGAGAAGAGACCTGGCAGTTCTTCCAATCGAGCTTTTCGTCCATGCATACCAGGAATGTCAGGAACAAATCCAGTGGCATTGGCTACTGCTGTCATTTCCACCATTGTTTTGGTTCCGTCCTGAAACGATGCAAGCATTTTGGGACTCGATCCTTTTAGAGCGGCTTCTGCACGAGCTGTGTCTGGATTGGCGTGGACGTTCAAGGCATTGTTTTTTCCTTTTCCCAAAGCAACAATCTCGAAGCCCAATGCGTCTGCGAAGTCATGGAGCTCCATAATCGCGCCAGGCTCATCCCCTGCCGAGCCTGTATAGATAACACCTGCTTCATCGGCCTGCTGCTTCAGGAGTGGTCCGATGGTGATATCTGCTTCGACGTTCAGCATAACGATATGCTTCTTATGTCGGATCGCTTCCCATGCGACCTTGGCACCAATCTCCGGCATCCCAGTCGCATCGACGATCACATCGACATTCGCCAGTTGAGGAATCAGCTCTGCATCTGTCATTACAACCGAATGACCAGAAGCGATCGCCTTATCCGCTTTGTCGAGGTCTTGCGTTTCCGTGATTCGGCTTTCAGGTACTCCTGCCTTGCGATAGGCGGCTTTTACATTCTCAGGGAACAAGTCAGCCGTGATTACCACGGACATCCCTTTCATTCCTTCGATTTGTGAGATCAGCCCCCGACCCATTTGGCCAGCACCGACCAGACCGACGCGAATGCAGCCTCCCTCTTTCTCTAATGCTGCCAGTCGTCTATTGAATCCCAACATGGTGTCTCTCCCTCTCTTTTGTATAGTAGATGTTGTGATTTACGGACGGAAAAAGGCAACTTTGACCCCAATCTCTAAAGAAGGAAGGGTAGCGTCTTCGACATGAATCATCCCAGGCAGCTGCGGGGCAGCACTTCCATCCGCTTTCACAGTGCAATGACCAATGGTTTGTAGGGTTTCGTTTGCTTTTTCTCCGACTGATGTAACCCGTAGCTGCAGGTCACCGATCTGGAAAATGTCGCCTGGCTCGATGCTTACGAATTGCTCGGATTTGGTGTGCAGCACGGCAATATCGCGCAGCTCATCTGGAGCATCTTCATTGAAAAGAATCACTGTATTCTCTTTGAGGAAATCTGGAACCAAATCTCCGATGGAAACGATCGTGCTGGAAAACAAGGTGTTCATGTGTACCCTCCTGATTATGAATTATTCGGTATAAAGCCCAAAGCTTGCCACATAAGCGATAACGACTGCGATCGGTCCCGTAATTTGGCGAGACATGAGAACGGCAGGCACTCCCACTTCGATCGTCTCTGGTTTTGCTTCTCCCAGTGTCAATCCCACCGGAACAAAGTCGCATCCAACTTGAGGATTGATGGCGAACAGAGCCGGCAGCGCCAGTTGCGGCGGAATTGTACCACGCCCGATTTCCACCCCTACCAGCACGCCTACGACTTGTGCAATAACCGCACCCGGCCCCAGCAGCGGAGACAAGAAGGGAAGTGCGCAAACGATGGAGATGATCAAAAGACCAATCAAATTCCCAGCCAGTGGTTTAATAATATTTGCCATGACATCGCCAATTCCGGTGAACAGGATGATCCCGATCAGCGTACTGACAAAAGCCATGAACGGCAAAATATTGCGCAATACTTGATCGACTGTGTCGCGCCCGGCCTGATAAAAGGTGCTGACTACCCCACCCATCAAACGACCGACTTTTTCGATGAAGCCGGTTTTCCTTTGCGGCTGATTGCTTTGCATGCTCGCTACTTTGGCACGCGCTTCGGCCTTCAGCTCCTGTGCCGATTTCTTTTGTTGATCGCCAGCTGTGCTGACAGCAGCCGCAGCTACTTCATTCGTCAGTTCGACGTTGTTCACTTTTACGCCAGAAACAAAGTTGGTTTCCTTAATAAAGTTGATCAACGGTCCGGATGGTGACGATGCCATTACGTCGACTGTCAAGACTCCCAGCTTAGGATAAACACCAATTCGAGCCGTTCCGCCGCAGTCAATGATGACGCATGCCATTTCATCAGGCTCTACTTTGTTGGTAAAGCCATCTACTGCAATACCGCCTGTCAGCTCAGCAATTTGCGCCGCTACAGGGTGAATGCCACCACCTGTAATCGAAGCAATATATGGTTTCTCATCCGTCGGCAGGATCGTAAGTGGTCCTCCCCAACCGCTGGACCCTTTTGTTACTTGCACCGCACGATAGTTGCTCATCCTGTGTCTCCCCTTTCCGCTTCTATGCCGCTGCCTGCATCTCGCGGCGCTTCATCATCATTTTGGTGATATATTCCGTTACAATACCGCGAATCAAGATGATGACAATCGCGACCAAGAAGTAGCGAATAGCGAGGGGTCCAAGAGACAGACCAAGCTGAGTGATTCCGGTGGCGATGCCCATATACACGAACAGCTCAGACGCATTCGCATGTGGGAACAATCCTGTGATCGGATGGCAGAACGATACAGCTGAATCGTAGAAGGCTGGCTTCTGGTGCTCAGGCAAAAACTTGCCGAATGTATAAGCCATTGGGTTAGTCAGGAAAAACATGGATAAGACCGGGAAGAGGGTATAGCGCAAAATAATATTGCCGGTGCATTTAGAAGCAAACCGTTCGATGCGTTCTTCTCCCACAAATTTGATGAAGGCGTTTACAGCTGTGATCAAGCAAATCAACGTAGGGATGATGCCTGTCACCAGCCCGATGAAGGTCTTGCCCCCCTCTTGAAACATGCCGATGAATCCCTCTGCAAGATGAACAAAAAAGTCCATTTACCCATACCTCCCCTAGAAAATGATGCGAAAAAAACCAGATGGTCATCCATCTGGCCCGCGGCCCAACATTTTTATCCAATTTGTTGTTGATTGTCTTGCTGCTGTTTGGCCTGCGCGCCCCGAATTTGGTCAATCGCCATTCGAAGTGCCGTTTGCACCGGATGCTTCTGATGCTGTGACGCACTTTCATACAAGCTGTCGATCGGTTTTCCAATCGCGTCATTATACGGACGAAAGCGGGAAAATACGCTAATGCCAGACATTCGCTTGCAATTCGTTACGTTTCCCTGCACATCCGTTACCAGAATGATGACGGCACCTACTCCAAAACGGCGTTTGTTCACCCCGACTCCCAGGTACCCGCTTGGTTGCCGTTGCATCTCGCGTAACTCCCGGTAGTAGTGGCGGGATTGCAGCTGAGTGAAGACGACCTGTAATATCCAAAGCCCCGCAAACAGCAGAACAACGTATCCCCAAGAAGCCAAGTGACCACCTCTCTTTACAAATGTTCTAACCAGTTACAATTGTAAATTGAAACCGTTTTCATGTCAAATGTAATCTTTTTTTAGGAGTGGATTCCTTTTCCCAACCATTTTGCCGCAACCTCCATCAGACTCTCGGAAACGGTTGGATGTGGGTAAATCATTCCTGCTACATCGTCAACAGTTGCTTCCAAGCTCAAGAACGCCGTGCCAGCTGCAATCATTTCCGTGACATGAGGGCCAACCATCACGATTCCCAGTACTTCACCGTAAGTCTCTTCCGCAATGAGCTTGGTAAAGCCGCCATTTTCATCAGAAGCCACCGCCTTGCCGTTTCCGCTGTGCTGATAGACACTCGTTTTCACAGCATAGCCACGCGCTTTTGCTTCTTCCTCACTCAAGCCTACGCTCGAAATCTCAGGATGGGTATAAATGCAGCGAGGGACCGCTCTGTCATTCACTTTTTCCCTACCACCGGCTGCATTGATAGCTGCCGTCTGTCCTTCTGCACTCGCAGCATGCGCG
Source organism: uncultured Brevibacillus sp. (assembly GCF_947502445.1). Taxonomy (GTDB): domain Bacteria; phylum Bacillota; class Bacilli; order Brevibacillales; family Brevibacillaceae; genus Brevibacillus. The sequence goes on along the minus strand of NZ_CANMZW010000021.1, from coordinate 54,344 downwards.
AGCTGCCATCCACCGATCACATCACCTGCAGCGAAAATTCCCGGGACGCTTGTTTCCAGAAATTCATTTACTTTGACAAATGGACCACTAAGCTCCAGCTTCAGCTGGCTAAAGGCAGATAAATTCGGTTTGCGCCCCACTGCTACGAGCAAAGCCTCACACGAAATCGCTTGTGTGTCACCCTTTGTATTCTCGGCATTTACTTGAATGCCCCCACTCGTTTTGGTTACCGAGGTGACCTTCAATCCAGTCCCCAAGGTAACGCCTTTGCTGCGCAGAGATTTGGACAATACACCTGATGCATCTGCATCCTCCAGAGGGATAAGACGATCTGCCATTTCGACGATCGTCACTTTCGCACCCAAGCTGGCAAAAATGCAGGCAAATTCCACCCCTATGAATCCTCCGCCGAGAATGGCAATGGACTCTGGCACCTGTTCAATATCAAAAATCGTATCGCTTGTATAGAAAGGCACATCTGCCAATCCCGGAATGGGCGGAACCGCTGGTGTAGAGCCAGTAGCGAGAATGATAGAGCTGGCCTGGATCGTTTGGACTTCTTCTCCGATCCGAACGCGAATGCTTTTATCTGCATTCACCTCGCCAAAGCCTTGGAGCAAATCAATTTTTCCTGCCTTCAACAAGGACGTGATTCCTGTTCTTAGTCGTGTGATGACCTGATTTTTACGAGTCATCATTTTCTCCAGGGAAACAGTGACCTCACCTGTCTCGATCCCCCAGCTGGAAGCCTTGCGAATTTGATCGATGACACCTGCACTATGCAGCAGCGTCTTCGACGGAATGCAGCCCCGGTTCAGGCAAGTCCCTCCCACGAAGTCTGCTTCAATCAGGGCGACCCGCTTCCCTTCCTTGGAAGCTCGGATGGCAGCCACATACCCTGCTGGCCCTCCACCTATAACAGCGATATCGTATGTTTGCATGGTTGTTTGCTCCTCCTTTTACGCCAGCAGATGATAGGGTGATTCCAGCAATTCTTTGATCTCTTGCAAGAATGCAGCCGCAGGTGCCCCGTCCATAACACGGTGGTCAAATGACAAGGAAAGAGACATCATTGGTCGTAGTACGATCTGTCCATTTACACCTACTGGCTTCTCATGGATTCGTCCCACTCCAAGAATGGCACTCTCTGGCTGATTGATGATAGGTGTAAACACATCAATCGCATACATCCCAAGGTTGCTGATCGTAAACGTGCCACCGCGCATATCATCCGGAAGCAGACGGCCATCACGAGCCAATCCAGCCAGCCTTTTTGTCTCGGTAGTCAAATGTGTGAGCCCTTTTTGATCCGCCTGTTTGATTACGGGTACGAGCAATCCGTCTGTCACCGCGACAGCCACACCGATATTGATGGTCTCGTGAAGCTGGATCACATCATCTTTGAGTGACGCATTTACTTTCGGATGACGAGCTAATGCCATGGCGACAGCTTTTATAATAATTTCCGTGTAGGACAAGCGATGTCCGGTCAATTTCTCGATCGTAGGCAGCAAAGCAGAACGTACCTCGATTACCTGGCTCATATCTGCTTCCGTTGAGAGAGTCACGTGAGGAGCGGTGTACGCACTCGCTACCATACGCTCTGCAATAACCTTGCGCATGCCTTCCACTTTCACTTGTTGACCTGGCAGGCTTGTCACTGGTCCCGTACTTGTGGAAGCTGATTTGCCAGCGTTCGCAGAAAGAGTATGTTCGATATCTGCTTTTTGGACGCGGCCATTGGGACCGGAACCATTCACTTGTCCCAGATCGATTCCGTTCTCCCGTGCCATTCGGCGAGCGACAGGAGTTGCTCTGATTTTCTGGTCAAGTGATTCACTGCCTTGTGTTTCTTCCTTGGACGGTTGATCGTCTGGGGCTTCTGCTTCTTCCTGACTGGCACTAGTTTCTACCAGCGGAGGTGTATCTGGTACATTTTCGTTTGCTTCTCCTACGTATCCGATCACCTGATTTACAGGAACGACTTGGTCCGCGCCATAGTAAATTTTCAGGAGTGTTCCGGTCGTGTACGATTCTACTTCGATGTTGATTTTATCCGTCAAAACTTCCAGCAGGACGTCACCTTCACGAACCTGGTCCCCTTCTTGCTTGAACCATTGGATGACTGTTCCGGTTTCCATTGTCATACTCAGTTTTGGCATAAATACGGCAGTTGCCATGATGTTCGACCCCTCCTATGTCAGCGGCGGAAAACTGTCTCTTTTACCGCTTGGATGATATCAAGTTCTTGTGGTATGGCTGCTTTTTCGAGGACAGGATTGTACGGAATTGGCACCGATTTGCCACCTAAACGCTTGATAGGTGCATCCAAATAATCAAAGGCTTCGCTCTCTGCGATCAAGCTTGCGATCTCCCCGCCAAACCCGCCACGCTTTACCGCCTCATGAACGACAACAAGTCGCCCGGTCTTTTTCACCGATTCCACAATTGTCTCAATGTCCAGAGGAACGAGCGTACGAGGATCGATGATTTCGACGCTGATCCCGTCCTTTTCCAGCTCGACTGCAGCTTGCAATGCCTTATGAACCATAATTGCAGTAGCCACGATTGTCACATCCGTACCGGAACGCTTGATATCTGCTTTCCCGATTGGCAAGCTGTACGACTCCTCAGGCACATGACCTTTTGTCCGGTAAAGGAGCTTGTGCTCGTAAAAGATTACAGGATTGTCGTCATCGATTGCAGCTTTCAGCAACCCTTTTGCATCATAGGCGGTAGACGGCTGGATAACTTTTAGCCCCGGAATGTGTGCCATCCAGGCTTCCAGGCTCTGCGAGTGCTGGGCAGCTGCTCCTGTACCTGAACCGGATGGTGTCCGCAGTACGAGTGGCACTTTTCCTTTGCCGCCAAACATATAGCGGTTCTTCGCAGCCTGGTTTACGATCTGATCGGTCGCAATCGTGATGAAATCGGAGAACTGCAGCTCCACGATGGGCCGCATACCCGTCATGGCTGCTCCAACCGCAGCACCAGCAATTGCTGCTTCCGAGATCGGCGTATTTCGCACGCGTTCTTTGCCAAATTCTTCGAGCATCCCGCGAGTGACCCCAAACGCCCCTCCATACAAACCAATATCTTCACCCATGATAAATACGTCTTCATTGACGCGCATTTCCTGACTCATACATTCGCGTACCGCTTCCAGGTAAGTAAGCTCTCTCATCGTTGACAATTGATATCCCTCCCTCGCCTATGCGTAGACGTCTTCTTCTAAAATTTCGAGCGGCGGCATCGGGCTTTCCTCAGCAAACTTGACCGCATTTTCAATTTCTTGTCTTGCATCTGCTTCCAGCTGCGCTGCTTCCTGCTCGCTTACGATTCCTTCACTGATCAGAACGCGCTTCATCCGCTCAATCGGATCACGATTATTGCGCCAATCCATTTCCTCATCACGTGTACGATATTTTTTCGCATCGCTCTTGGAGTGGCCTTTCCAGCGATAGGTCTTGGCTTCGATGAGCGTTGGACCTTCTCCTCGCCGTGCTCGTTCCACTGCTTCATGAGTCACGTTCATCATGGCAAAAATGTCATTGCCGTCTACCACTTTGCCAGGAATGCCATACGCTGCTGCACGATCCGCGATGTTCGCGACTTTCACCATGTCCTTGACCGGGCCGGACATCCCGTATTGATTATTTTCACAAACAAAGACGACAGGAAGGTTCCAGATCGCCGCCATATTGACCGCTTCATGAAAGCTGCCTTCATTGGTGGCGCCATCTCCGAAAAAGCACATGGTCACATAGCCTAGCTTTTTCATCTGCGAAGTGAGAGCTGATCCGACAGCGATTGGAATCCCACCGCCGACAATGCCATTCGCCCCCAGGTTGCCTTTATCTACATCCGCAATGTGCATCGATCCGCCTTTACCACGGCAATATCCGGTTACACGACCGAACAGCTCTGCCATCATCCGGTTCGCCTCTGCACCTTTGGCGATGCAATGACCATGTCCACGGTGCGTGCTGGTGATCTTGTCCCGATCTTCCAGAACCGCAATGGCACCTGCTGCCGAAGCCTCCTGGCCCACACACAAGTGGGTCGTTCCATGGATCAGTCCTTTGGCAAAAAACTCATCTACCTTCTCGTCGAAAAAGCGAATCAGCCACATTTGATGATACAGCTCCACCAGCTTTTTCTCTGTAATCATGGGTGGAACGTTTATGTTAGTAATCAAAGTCCTCTCCTCCTCGGATATGCCAGTATCAACAGGCTTGTATGAAGAAAAAAACGGACCAGATGGAGGTTTGAATCCCCCACCTGACCCGTGGTCCAAGCGTCGTAGTGCGTATCAAGTTTATTGATTAACAGCTGCCTGCTTCAGGTCCCGCTCGTATTCCTCGCGCGACATCTTGGTGATCGAGATAATGAAAACCTCGTCTTTTCCTTCGCAAACCAGCTTTTCGTGTTCAAACAGTTTGTATACTTTTGCTCCGGGAGTTATCTTTTCAATCGGCTTCATGCACGTCACCTCCGGATATTTTTACATTTGTTCCTTGTGGTTACATTTGTAATTCATTATAAATATTCTGATTACGTAGTCAAGGGTCAAATGTTTATTCTTCCCCAAACTTTCTCTCAATTAAAGAGGAGAGAGCATCGATTGCTTCAGCTTCATCTGGCCCTACCGCTCTCAGAGTAAAAACGGTACCCATCGTTGCCGCCAGCGATAAAACGTTGATGATACTCTTCGCATTCGCGACTTTTGTCCCCACCAAAATCGTGATCTCTGACTCGAAACGGGCAGCCAGTTTGACAAACTCAGATGCGGGACGAGCGTGAAGTCCTGTTTTATTTAGAATCGTCACTTGTTTTTCCATGGAAATCCTCCTCGATTACTGTTCAAGCTTCATGAATGTCTGTAAATCAGGTGGCACATTCTCTTCTTCGTGCTCGTGTAAAAATTGGTACAGCTCCTCTACCGCCAGTTGGCATGTCTCCGTGATGGCAAGCATGAACACTTGACTTACAAAGTATCCTGTTTCCCATTCAATTGGCTGTGCGAGATTGGCAATCGCGATACCCGGTCTGATCGTTTGTGTCGTATCGGCATGCGGGATCGCTGTTCCAAACAGGCATGTGTTCCCTATTTTTTCGCGTTCCCACACTTTGCCCTCGAAGCCTGCCTCAACGAAACCGTGCTCTCTCAGTCGTTGCGCAAGGACAGTGATCACCTGCTGCTTCGTAGACAGCTCCAAATCGTCACAGACCAACTCCGGGTAGAGTAGATCGCGCAATCCATGTAAGCGAGGAACCCATGCTGGCTGGAGTGTCCGATTGGCCACGAGCAACAATCGTTTGATAAAGCTGATGCCGGACTCGTCCACAATCTCTTTTATCGAAATAAACGGAATGCCATCCAGCATGGGATTCACCGTACCGACAACAGCAAAGATGTGATATTTCTCCAACCATTCCTTATACTGCTTTCGAATCGAAAGCGAGCTTGCCTGTAAAATGGTGACCTGCGTTGCAGCAGTCTCCAGCTTTTCTTGTAAAAGCTGATCCAATCGTTTGGCGGCACCTTTACCCGTGATACAAATGGTGACAATGGCTACTGGCTTGGGAGTAAGTGACTGGATCGAATGAAGAGATTTGACAGGCAAATGCTGCATCTGGTCCACGATCTGCTCAAGCGATTCACTGGAGTAGAGACATTTTCTGATGACCTCGATGACGAGAGTAGTGGTCACATTGGGCAGGACCTTTACACGTACACCGCTTCGCCTATTCCATTCCTCTTCACTCAGCAGATTGCTCCCCATATCTGCCAGCAAAATGACCCCTTCTCCTTGATCCGCTTGCTGGATCATTGTGCTGATTCGCTCGATTGACACAACCAGATCATCGTTCCAATACAGCTCAACTGCCTGCGCATGCTTTCGTTCAAACAGGCGGGAAGCGACGTCGGCCATGCTTTTGGCTACGAGTCCATACGAAGTGACGACTACACCAATCATTGGCTTCGGCTCTGTATAGATCGAGCACTGCTTGACGTACATGGCGAGAACAGACACTTCTTTTACAGGCAGTAATATTCCATAGCTGGTTTGGATCACCTTTGCCATTTCCAGCGCCACTTTGAACTCCATCGACTCCTGATCGGTTTCGATCCAGCTATCCATTTCTTTCGTATCCGGCCATCTCTCCAACAGTCCATGCAAATGAATGGCGAGAGCATAGGAGATCCGTTGGTAATCCAGAGTAATGTGGCGCTCCGCGATCCAGAGCATTTGTTCCACAGCCTGAACAACCTGATCCCCGACCAGTTTGACCAGCTGCTGCAAGCGCAGCGAGCGTTTTTCTTCTTCGCCTGTGAACGGCTCCATCCGTGTATCCAGTTCCTTGTTTACGATGAGCTCGATCAATTCTTCGCTTTGACCTTGATTTTTGAGATTTTGATAGCGCTCTACCACCCAATCATAGAGATGCTGGGGAGCATCCTCGACTATCTCTGTTCCCACCAGATCGGAGCGTTGGCCGGGAACAAATAGGAACTGGTCTTTCTTTAGCATTGGCAGCTCTGGTGCCAGCTCGGCTGATTGCTGGTGACTGGCGACGTGCATAGGCAAATCATATCGATCGACCTGAACAGCCGTCTTTTCTACCTGATGAATCGTTTTCAAAAAGGCTTTCGCCAACAGGACACGAATATCACTGTGCAGCTGCCCCATATTTGCAGGACAATCATAGGTCAAAAGGGAGGCAACCACATCCTTTTGGACGACAACCTCTCTGCCAATACGGTCTGTCTCTTCATTCAAATAATGGAAAATCAGAGATAGACGCTCCTGTTGTGTCCATTCGGAGAGAGAGGGTAGCTCTATCGTCATGGGAATCCGTCTACGCAACGTCAACAACAGGCTTGATTCGGGGGCCTCTGTCGTCGCACCGACGATCAGTATGGTCGCCTTTTGCTGGAACTGGACCTCTCCCAAACGTCGATATACGCCTTTGTCGATCAGATAAAAGAGATTTTCCTGCCCTTCCGGTGGCAATCGATGAATTTCATCCAAAAACAGAATTCCACCGTCTGCCTGGTCCACTAACCCGGGCTTATCTTGCTGGGCACCAGTAAACGCTCCCTTTACATACCCGAATAGCTGGGAAAGCAACAGCTGCGGATTTTTGGCGTAATCGGCGCAGTTAAAAATAACAAACGGTGCGTTTTTCTTCATCACCTGCTGCTCGATTGCAAACTGGTACATCGCTTCCGCCATTCTGCTCTTGCCCACACCTGTAGCTCCAAAAAAGAGAGTATGAAGTCCGTGTGGTGGATAGAGGACTGCTGCTTGCGCTTGTTGAATAGCCGCTTTCAGTGTACTCTTTGCTCCTATCAGACTGGCGAAGGTAACCGCCTGGCTGACCTTCCTCGTTTTTTGGCGAGCATGGTCATCTATGTTTGGCGTTTCACCTGAGAACGCTTCCATTTTGCTTCGTAATTGATGAACCATGAAACGAGATACATCATAGCCTTGTTCGTTCAAACGGCTCGTTAGCTCCCGGCTCGTCATGTTCGGTGAAGAATGTAAAAGCTTCTCCATATCCTTGAGCAAGAGAGGCTGCCTTCTTTTGCGTGAGTCGGGAACCTGGAGTTTATGCCGAAGCAGCGTTACCTCATCTCGACGAATTCCCATCTGACGCGCAATCTGCTCATCGGTATACGGAACTTTTTTATCCTCTTGATCAATAATCTGCTTGATGCGTTCCTCCATAACATCCCCCCACAATCTATTACAAGCAAGTATCATACCAGTCCGTTCAAGCCGTAAAATGCCTTTTAATCCGCTCTACATTTTCTACCGTACCACAAATACAAAGGCAAACCAGAATATTCTGTGGTAGTTTTTGTGAGATTTTTCCCACAATTTATTCCTTTCCATTGACGACCATTGTCAGAAAATATATGATACATGTATTCAAATCCTTTGGATCACGGGTCAGGGAGGTATTTCCCTGGCCTTTTTGCATGCTTTTTGCCATACTGCACTGGAGGGATACGATGATAAAAGGAATTGCAGCCTCACCCGGTTATGCAGCAGAACGTGTTTTTGTACTGAAAGAGGCAGAACTGGTTATTCCCAGCGAGACGATTGCTGCCGACCAGGCAGATCAAGAACAACAAAAGCTTTGTGAGGTTCTTGAGCAAGTGAAAATTGAAATCGCTGTCACGCGGGAGACTGTAAGGCAGCGTATAGGTGAGCATGAGTGCGCGATCTTCGACTCCCATCTCATGATTTTGGATGATCCAACCCTCGTTCAAGAGATGGACAAGGAAATCAAAGGCGAAAACAAGAATGCAGCCTGGGCAGCTTATCACGTCTTTTCAGGACATATCGCATTTTTTGAACAACTGGATGACGAGTATTTGCGGGAACGGGCAGCTGACTTCAAAGACCTGCGAGATAAAATTGCGCGAAAAATGCTAGGCATCGCAGATTCTTCGCTAGATCAGATCGAGCGCCCCGTCATCCTGGTTACACATGACTTGACCCCTTCTCAAACAGCGCGATTGAAACCGGAATGGGTCAAAGGGATTGTTACAGAGATTGGCGGCACCACCAGTCACTCTGCCATTTTGGCACGCACGCTGCAAATCCCCGCTGTTGTGGGATGTGGCAGCATTTTAGATAACATCACAAATGAGACGACGCTTGCCCTGAATGGAAATACGGGAGAGCTGCAGCTCAATCCAGCTGCCGAGCAAATCAATAGGTACCAGCGCCTGCAACGGGAATATGTAGAAGAACTAGCAGTCCTGCGAGATGCTGCACACGCACCTGCTCACACGTCAGACGGCAAGTTGATTGAAGTGGCGGGCAATATCGGAACTCCAGAGGATTGCAAGGCCGTACTTGCAAACGGCGGAGACGGGATTGGCCTATTTCGATCTGAGTTTTTATTTCTCGAGCGGGAACAAATGCCGAGTGAGGACGAGCAATTTGAAGCATACGCCGCAGTTGCCCGTGAAATGGCGGGACGCCCAGTCATTATTCGCACCATGGACATTGGAGGAGACAAACAATTACCGTACCTGCAGATGGAGCCTGAAGAGAATCCGTTTCTCGGGTTTCGAGCCATCCGCTTGTGTCTTGCTGAAAAAGAGATGTTTTTGACGCAGCTGCGAGCAATCCTTCGCGCCTCCCTTTTCGGGAATGTAAAAGTCATGTTCCCGATGATCGCGACTGTCGAGGAGCTTTTGGAGGCAAAAGCGTTATGGGAGCTGGCCAAAGAGCAGCTAGCAGCCAGACAATCTTCTTTCGCTGAACAAATCGAGACAGGGATTATGATTGAAGTCCCCTCTGCTGCGCTGATTGTCGATCAACTGGCGCCACATGTAGACTTTTTCAGCATCGGCTCCAATGACTTGATCCAGTATACCTTTGCGGCTGACCGCATGAATCAAAAGGTAGGCTATCTGTACAATCCTGGACATCCCGCGATCCTTCGCTTGATTGGCACAGTGGTACAGGATGCGCACGCACACGGCAAATGGGTCGGGGTCTGCGGTGAAATGGCAGGTGATCCTACCTATGCAAAAGAGCTGGTTGCACTCGGTGTTGACGAATTAAGCATGACTCCTTCGTCTATACCCAAAATGAAGCAAGAGATTAAAGCGATGGTTGTTCATAGTAAATAACGGGATAGACAGCAGTAGCCGTGGGCTTGTAAGAAAGTCCATCGCTGCTGCTGTTTTTTGTCAACTTCCCATAACCAAGTGAAACACCCTACACATGCCGCTCGGGCGACGTACAGGGTGTTATTGATGAAGTCCGCGTTATAATGCTTTATTAACCGTATTGGCGGCGGCCAAACGATGCTTGCGCTGTACCAGGTAAGCAACGACCAAACCGATAATGGCTATTCCAATAATGCCCACATAGCCTAGCTTTGCGCCAAAAAGGAAGATCGCCGTAGTCGGAACAGCACCGTCCACGAGTGATGAAATCGCACTGGCGCCATCCGGGAATTTAAAGCCTGCGTTCTGTGCTGCTTTTGTGAACAACGGTGAAATGTAAGTCGCTAACAGCAAGCCGAATGCAAGTGAGATGGTCGCACCGATTACTGTCCGGATCACATTCCCTTTGAAAATCGGCACCATGAGGCAGACGATGAATGGAATGGTCGCCAGATCACCGAAAGGAAGCACTTTGTTGCCCGGCATCAAAACGGCCAGCCCAAGTACAATCGGAATCATTACTAGCGAAGCGGCAATGGTAGCCGGATGCCCAACCGCCAACGCTGCATCCATTCCGATGTGGACTTCTCGACCAGGAAAGCGCTTACGAACAAAATCGCCAGCAGCCTCCGAAATCGGCATCAGACCCTCCATCAAAATACTTACCATCCGCGGGAGAATGAGCATAACCGCTGCTGTTTTTACACCTAAGTCAAGAACCTTAGGCAAGTCCCAGCCTGCCAAAAGGGCGATAATAAAGCCTAAAATGAGTCCAAGAACTGTCGATTCCCCTAAAAGCCCAAGGCGTTTTTGAATGGACTCAGGGTCAGCTTTCAGGTTGCGGAAGCCCGGAATACGGTCAAACAATTTTTCCAATGGCAATGCGATCAAGTAGTATGGCGTCGCAGTTCCGTGTGTAAACGAAATGTTCGCATATCCATAGTAGCTGGAGACATGCTTGGACGTCAGATCCGCCAGGACGAGCAGGATGATTGCGTGAGCGATTGAAGTCAGGATGCCAAGCGTAATGTTGTTGGACATGACAGCAACCAAAGAACCCGTAAAAGCGATATGCCACAGATTCCACAAATCGATATTGAGCGTTCGGGTCAAGCCTAATACAAGCATCCCGAGATTGACAGCAAGTCCGATCGGAATCGCAAGTGCGCCTACTGCCGAGCCGAATGCAATCGCCGATGTAGCTGGCCAGCCCACATCAATAATCGTAAGCTGGATTCCCAAATTTTTCACCATGTCCTGTGCGGCAGGTCCCAGGCTACCCATTAGCAAGCCGATCACAAGGTTGATCCCAATGAAACCAATCCCTACTGTAAGGCCAGCACGGAAGGCTTCACCCGGCTTCGTTTTCAGGATAATCCCAAACAAGAAGATGAGAACCGGCAAAACAACCGAAGGGCCAAGGTCAACGAGGTATTTGATAACGTCCATAGTGAACCTCCTTAGATAAGGCAGATAGTCACATTACATTTTTAGTCTTGCTTCTATTTCATCATATACTTGCTCTTTCCCGATCCCCGTTAACAAAGGCACAGCATTGATAACTTTATCGACCATGGAAGGGGGTACTGCTGTTGTAGAAATAATCAGATCATATTGACCCGCTTTGTTCAAAACGTCACTCACCTTGGATTGTTCCAACGTTGCTTCGATGCTTTTGTCCCGTAAAAACGCTTTCAATTTTTGCATCACTATCGTCGATGTTGCTACTCCTGTCCCACAAATCACAAGTACTTTTTTCTTGTTCATAATTTCTCCTCCACTTGCACCAGTTGGCCCAGTACGTTCCAGACGTCTTCTGTTCCCTGTGCATCCATAATTTGTCGCATATTTGCCTGATCTTGTATCAGATTCATGATCTGTTCCAAAATGACCAGCTGTGTTTCTCCTCGTTCCGGTGCAAGTAAAAACACCAGTTGAACCGAAATATCGTCTGTTGGGTCAGCCATGTTACGAAACGCTACTCCTTTTCGTACCACACCGAGTGCAATAGCGGGTTGCTTGACGTAGTTCTCAGGATCCGCATGCGGGATCGCGACATTCACTTCTCCCGTGTACAATCCGGTCGGAAATGCTTGTTCGCGTTTACGCACTGACTCCATATACTCGATACTAATTGCACCCGTCTGAACCAACATGTCTCCCAATTGATGCAACACTTCCGCTTGGTCCACTGCTTCTTCAAATATGCGGATATGGTCCTTACCAATATATTCTGACAAACTCACTATTTTATTGCACCTCCTCTATCCTTACCTTTTGCAAATGCTATGCCAACCTAAAAAAACGTGAAACGCCACTTATAGCAAGCGTTCACGTCATTTTACACAATTTCTGACGATTCTTACACATTATATCCAGCAGGGTTTGTGGGTGATTTTGTTTTTACCCGCTCTATTATACTGGGTGCATGAAAAAGACCGACCCGTCAGGCCGGCTAGTAAACGTTTAATCGTTGTTGTAGAATATATACTATTTTCTTCGCAGCCAGGCAGCATCAGCCACAGACCGAAAAATACAGTCTTAAACTGACGCTACCACCTTGTAAGCCTGAATTTGGGTAATTTTACTTTCGCTTAACGATATCCAGAAGCATCCGCCGGCTTGCCTGCTTCCTGCACTTCTACGATATACCGCCAGCTATCAGGCTGTGAGCCGTCAATATCATAAAAATCATACACTTGTGCGAGCTGACCGCTGGAAACAGAATGACCATTCCATCGCCCGACCTCCGGATCTTTTGCCAGGGCAGCGACAGCGCGTCCAACAAATCGCGGAGATTCCGAAATAATAAAATGGGGCTCCCGCACAGTAGCGTCTCGCCAGTTTTCTTCCTCAACACCAAAATGCTCAAGCATGATTTCCGACCGCATCCATCCCGGCGTTAATGCTACAGCGGTGCATTTATAGGGCGAGAGCTCATGGGCTAAAGACTTCGCCATGCGAATGACTGACGACTTTGCCAGATCGTAGTACAGAGATAAACGGTAGTTTTTGTCGTTGTATTCTGCCGTTCCATCTGTTATCTCCACAACCAGACCGTTCTCGTTGCGTATTAACAACGGCAGTGCATAATGGCTTGTAATAATATGCGTGTCAATCGCTAATCGAAGCTGGCGAAATCCCCGTTCAAGGGAGTGCTCCCAGACGGGCACGTTCCACTGTGTCAAATATTCGCCACCCCACACATCGTTGACCAGGATGTCCAACCTGCCTTGTTCTTCCTCAATCCGAGCTATGAGCGCCTGTACCTGCTCGGGCTGCAGATGATCTACTTGAACAGCTATCCCTCGTCCCCCCGCACTCGTTACTAGCTCGGCGGTTTCTTCAATCGTTTCAGGACGATTGTACTCGGAGCGTTGTGCCCTTGTCGTGCGTCCCGTCACATATACCGTTGCCCCAGCCGCCCCTAATTCAATTGCGATTCCTCTACCCGCTCCTCGTGTTGCACCTGCTACCAAAGCTACTTTTCCCTCTAAAGGTTTCATGATTTGTCGCTCCTTTCGCTGATTTCCCCCTTATTGTACGGTTTAAAACACGTCAGCTTATGTCATATTTATCATGGGTCAGTTGGAAAGACTCAGGAATGATGCCCTAACAAGCGGCCTTTTATCAAACCGGCTGCATCACCTGCATAAGGCTTCCCATCCGTTCCAGCGATTCCTCCAGATCGACGAGCGAGGCTGCATATGAGTAGCGAATAAAGCCCTCTCCGCCTGATCCGAATACATGTCCCGGCACCACCGCCACCTTTGCTTCCTCCAGTAGCCTTAGAGCGAACTGTTCAGATGACAATCCAGTCGAAGCAATGGAAGGGAAAGCATAGAAAGCTCCCTCAGGCTCGTGACAGGTCAGCCCGATTGCATTCAAGCCGGCAACAAATAGCTTGCGGCGTTCATTGTAGCTCGCCATCATCTCATCCTTGGCAACCAAGCCATGGCGCCTCCTGGTTCCGCTCATGAAGAGAGCTAGCAATAATACGGTCCAGCAGCTGTGTATACGTCATGCCTGCTGCAGCTGCGCTCTTTGGAAAAAGGCTGCCCTCTGTCATTCCCGGCAAGGTATTTACCTCCAGCACATATGGCGTATCCTGAGACAAAATGATATCGACCCTGGCATAGACCTTGCACTGCAGCTGCTGGTAGCTGGCTAACGCCGCCTCGCGCACACGCTGCTCGATAACGGGAGGAAGCTGGATGACTTTCTCCTCAGCCCCACCCACCTCGTATTTCGCTTTGAAATCAAACCACTCCGAGTGTGCGGAGCGAATACCGATAATCGGCAGTACCTCGCCATCCAGGATCGGGCAAGTCAGCTCCGTCCCTTTAATATACGGCTCAATCAAGATCGTCTGACCCAAGCCAAACGCTTCCTGAATAGCGGGCAGCAGCTCCTTCTCATTTTGCACAGGCTGAACGCCGATACTCGATCCCCCTGTATTCGGCTTCACAATAACCGGGTAGCCCAGCTGCTCTACTGCCTGCGGATCATAGTCGTCCATCCCCTGCCAGCAAAAACCTGCAGGTGTATGCACGCCCACTGCCTTTAGCAGAATCTTGGACAGCTGCTTATTCATGCAAAGACTGCTTGCCAAAACTCCGCTTCCTGAATAGGGAATGCCCAGTGTCTCCAGTACTCCCTGCACTGTGCCGTCCTCGCCAAATTGACCATGCAGCGCAAGTAGTGCGAAGTCGATGCCTGCCTGCTGAACCTGTGTGACTAAATCCGTTCGCTGCTTGATCACAATCGGAACCACCTCGTAGCGACTGCGATTCAGATGTTTGACCATCTCTTGACCTGTCCACAGAGAAACCTCACGTTCAGAGGAAATACCGCCCATAATCACGCCAACTCTCATCTTGACACCTCATTTTTCTTTTATATCTAAAGAAAGCTACGCGCCTGTTTGCCGATGATTTGAATACCCCGCTCGATATTTTCATCTGTGACACGTGAAAAACCGAGCCGCAACGTGTTCGTCCCTTCGCCTTCCTGAATAAAAAACTTGTCTCCAGGTGTAAATATAACGCCTTGTTTTGTGCAAGCTTCCAGCAGCTGGCGTGTTTTTACTCCTGTCGGAAAGGTGAGGAATATATGCAAGCCACCGTCACCAGACAGCTGAGCCTCTGGAAGATGCGCCTCGCAGCATGCCTTTGTCAGCTCATATTTGCGCTTATACTCTGTGCGTGCTTTTTTTACATACTTATCAAAATTTCCGTTAAGCAAGTATTGATACAAAATCGATTGATCGATTGTTGAGGTATGAATGGTGCGTGCGCGCTTCATGCTTTCCAGAGTGTTGATCAGTGCTCGGTCTCCAAGCACCCAGCCTACTCGCAAGCCGGGGAAAAGCACTTTGGAGAAGCTGCCAATATAGATAACTCCGTTCCCTCGCCCTGCTGTTGCTATTAAAGGGGCCACATGCGCTCCTGAGTAGCGCAGCTCCTCATTGAATCCATCCTCAATCACCGGAATCTGATAGCGCATCATTAGTTTCATAACGGCGCTGCGCTTCTCCGGCGACATGACAATACCAGTCGGATTGTGATAGGAAGGTGTCAAATAGGCCAGATCGAAGTGAGTAGTCTGCTTCTTCAATACCTCCTCAAGCTGCTCCACATCAATACCGTCACGCTCCATCGGAATGCCGGTAATTTCAAATCCTTGCAGCTTCAAATTTTTGATCGCTGTATGGTGGGTCGGATTTTCACATATGGCTGCCCCGCGGCGCGCAGAAGGACGCAATGCCGAAAGCACGATGTCAAAGCCTTCTGTAAACCCATTTGTAATCAGCATATCCTTGTCGCTTATATCGACGCCCTTATTTTCCATATAACGCATCAAGTAATCGATCAGCGGCTTGTAGCCCTTGGCATAGCCATAGTTAAGCAGCATCTGCCCTTCGATTGCCATCCGGTCCAAAAAGGCTCGCCTGACATCTCCCAGATCAAACAGCTGTTCATCCGGAGCGATGCTCGTGAACGAGATCGTTCCTTTTTTGGCGCGAATGCCCTGCTTCATCATATCCAGCTCTACAGCCGATACAGCATAATCGTTCAGTCTTGCCTTCCAGTCGATCTGCCAAGTGGCGGAGCCATCAGCTCCTCCGTTATCTGCAGCCAAATGGTTAACCATAGCCGCTACATAGCTGCCTTTGCCGGGAATCGCATACGTAAATCCGTCATCCTCCAAGCCTTCATAGGCTGCAATGACCGTATTGCGGCTCAGCTTTAACAGACCACTCATTTCACGTGTAGAGGGCAGCTTCTGATCTGCCTGAAGCGCCCCTTTTATAATTAAACGTTTGACGTATTCTTTCACTTGTATCGCGACCGGCCGGTCACCGACGAGCTTGAAATCCTGGAACATCCTTCATCGCCCCCTCATTAATGATGGCATGGAAGAAGAGAGAAAAAAAGAACCACCGCACTGGATTTTTCATCCTTCGGTGGTTCTTCCACTACCTTAAAGAGGTACGCCTGCTACGATTTGATCCAATCGACTGTTTTTTGATCCAGCTTTTTGATGAGCGCAACGAGTAATTTCACCGTATTCTCGACATCATTATGATGAAGAATAGATGCATGGCTGTGTATATAACGCGCCGGGATCGCGATCACAATCGATGGTACTCCTATCCCGATCAGATGAGCGGCGCCAGCATCTGTCCCCACACCAGGAGCGGCTCCGAACTGATAGGGGATTCCTTCTTCTTCCGCCGTATGGCAATAAACAGATCCGGTCCAATCATGGTCGTGCTTGTCCCTGCCCCGCGAAGTCCCACTTCCTCTTGTACAGTCGCCCCCGCAATCCCCGTTTTTCGACCAACGATGCTTCCCAGATTATCGGTGGATAACTCTTCTGTGTAAGGCTCCAAATAGGTGCGCATCAGCTCCCGCACTTCCTGTTCCTGTCCTGGAACTCCTGACGCCTCTGACAGCTCCTTTAAAATCTGTACCCATTCGCTCAACTCGATCTCCCCTTTATCTATGTGTAGGGCTGCTGGCTCACTAATTGTTCTACTGCAAATATTGCTTTAGATCATCTAAATAGTCCTCATCCTGAACCCGTTCTAAAAAAAATACGCTTAAATGTTGGGCAATTTGCTGAAACTCTGCTTTCGTTAGCTCATTTGTAAAAAGAGCCAGCTCTATCTTGTTCCCGTTTTTATCTGTGGAGTAAAAAGACATCGTAAGTACTTTTGCTGTACTTCCACCTTTTAAGCCAATGCGAGTAAACGGACTATCCGGCTTCAGCGGGTTCTCAATGACCGCCAGTTTTGTCTTTTTGCAAGATTTTGAATATTTTGTTCACCTCGGCAATGAAATTTTTCTGCGACATATTACTGAGCTGGGTTTTGACAAGATCGACCCTCTCATTGAATGGTAAATCAGGGTCCAGAGTAGACATTATGGAGTAGGGGACAAAGATAATGGATGCATAGGAGGGGAAAAACTTCTCATGCTTGTTAAAGTTCAAATCGTCCAGGTTATCGTTGACTTTATTGATACCAAGAAGCATTAACAAATACTCTGAGTTGGCATTGGAGCTAAACTTGATCATTCCTTTTGCAACTTCCTGCAAGCTGACTTTGCCGTTTTGAACCACTTGACGCGTCTCGATATCCTGCAGCCAAGCTTCATGAGCATTGCCATCACTCCCTGGCACGTAAAACAGAGCCAAATCATCCAACGACACCTTTTTCGAGGGATTGATCTTTCCTTTGGACGCCTGCTTGGCGAACTCAAGCGCAATGATCAATTTTGAGGTGCTGGCCAGAGTCATCGCTCGGTTGGAGTTATAATCGATCACCTTATCTCCATTGCGAATGACATACAGGGAAGCTCTGTCAGGATTCTCCATTAAGAATTGAGCAATCGGATCGTCTTCAACCGAAAAGTCGCCCTGCTCTCCTACCTTATAAGCGCTTCCAAAATCTCTTCCTCATTCTCCATTCCTCCTATCTAATCAAAAAGTGTAGAAAGTTTCCCTATACCATCCTCCTTGCATCTCTTCGAATTATGTTGTGAAGATGAAGAGTGAATCTTTCCTTCCACATACTAACATAAGGCAAACGAATACGATCTAGTATGCTCTATCCCCACATCGCTAGAAATATCGTGTTGTAAAAGCGATGTTTGTCATGATAGGATACCAACCAATGGATTGCTGTTAGGCAGTCGAAATTCAATATTTATAGCAATCCATAATATCAGTAAAACAATGAAGGTGAATGCATGCTAAAAGTAAACCGCGATGACGAACGTCCCATTTGGCAGCAACTGCTCGACCAGGCGATCCATAATATTACAACTGGAAAGTGGCCACCCGGCGAATTGCTGCTCCCATCCCGCGAACTCGCTCTATTAATTGGCGTTTCCCGTTCAACTATACAGATTGTTTACGAGGAGCTATTCAGCCGCGGGTATACCGTAACCTCTCGTCGCGGCGGGACAAGAGTTAGTGAATGGACTTATGCTACTCGCCCTTCAGAAGATACTGCGCAGGAGGGACCTGTCCTCCCCGAATTGCCTCTATTAAACGCTTCAATCGGTCATTTACACAGTTGGTTTGGAGACAAAGAAAATCAAAAAGTTGAGATCGATTTCAGTCCGCATGAACCCTATTTGGACGAACAGTTTCAAAAGAATTGGAGACAATCGTTTTTACGGGCTTCCACAGAAACAGATCTGGAAAGCTGGGCTTACGGAGATGCGTATGGATTCCTGCCGCTACGAGAACAAATCCAACGTTATTTGTCACTTGAACGGGGCGTTCATGTGGATACCGATCAGATCCTTTTAACCTCAGGTGCACAGCATAGCATCGATTTGATCGCCCAGGCCCTTTTACATGAGGGAGATACCGTTTCTGTTGAAGATCCTGGCTTCCCTGCTGCCTGGATGGCGATGAAGTATCAGCGTATGCAAGTTGCATCCGTTCCGGTCGACGAGCATGGGCTATGTGTAGACCGTATTCACCCTGATTCCAAGCTAGTCTTTGTTACACCATCACATCAGTGTGCGGTTGGAGTCATTATGTCTGAGCCTCGCAGGCAACAATTGTTACATTTGGCTGCCAAGCATCGTGTTTGGATTGTTGAGGATGATTACGACAGCGAATTCCGCTATCGCGGCGACCCACTTCCGACCTTGTTCAGTCAGCGACCTCAGAATACTTTGTATATGATGAGCTTTTCCAAAATGATTGCTCCTGGTATTCGGATATCAGCAATCATCGGTCCCAAAGAGGCCATCCGTCAGCTTGCTGGGGTTCATGCATTGACCTATCGCCATCTGCCGATTATGGAGCAACTAACACTCACTCATTTTATCGAGCATGGACATTTCATGCGCCATATGAGACGAGTCCGAAATGTATACCGGCGCAGACACGAAGCCATGACCAAAGCCATCATCACGACAGGTCTGAGTGAGCACTTCACACTAAGCGGCGTCGAAACAGGGTTGCATATGCTTCTTGAAGCTGATAATTCGTTCGACGAAGAAGCCATGACGAACCTAGCACTCGAAAAAGGAATCCGTGTTTATCCGCTTAGCAAGTATTGCTTGGAAAGTAATCGAAGGGGATGGGTACTAGGTTTTGCGAAAGTAGATGAAGCTGCCATTGAAGAAGGCATTTATCGTCTTGCGGAGATGCTTATCTAATACAAGCATCTCCGCCATTACTCGCCTCCTATTATTTCTGTTCTGCTTGTTGCACTTCTGTCGGCCTGTATGGCTTTCTATGAAATTTCCCATGAATCAATAGATGTGCCGCCAAACCTGCGACAAGTCCCCAAAATGCTCCGCCAACGCCAAGCAATGTCACATTCGCAGCTGTTGCTAAAAACGTAATCAATGGTGCCCCCGTAGTTGACGATGACAGAGCTATGGTCGGTGATATCAAGTCGCGGGCGCGCAGCGAGGGGGGGTGGTGTGTTCATCATTGTTCTCCTGCCTCTCTCCTAATCGTCCTGGCGCGCGGTTTCATTCCAGTAATAGGTGTCTGGCAAGTAACGTTGGCCGAATACGCTTGTCCCCACGCGAATGATGGTAGCGCCTTCTTCGATGGCCACCTTGAAATCACCAGACATACCCATCGAGAGAGTATCCATTTCTACACGCGGAAGCTTTTTCCCCCTGATTTGAGTTTGAAGCAATTTTAATAATCGGAAGCAGTGCCGGGTCTCGTCGTTTGTAGCATTCCATTTTCCGATCGTCATGAGGCCCTTTATGTTTAATGTTTCGAACTGAGCCAATTGCTCTGCCATTGCACCTGCTGATCCTGCTGCATAAGTGGAAATTTGTCCCGAAGCTCTTGCGCCTTGTTTTCCCCAAATAGAGTCTCACCGGCTTGTATAGCCATTTGTAATTTTTCAAGCGGTACCGTTTTGGTCGCCAACAACAATTTTACGTCCTCTATGTTGCATCCTGAGGCTTGGCAAGCCAATTCCATCTGCTTCCTCACCATATTGAGGTTCTCTTTGACTAGCTGGCTCATGACCCCACCCCTCTTACACGGTTTTCCCTGGTTCGAACATTTTCTCTTCTTCAATCGGGTTTTCTTTCGCGGTGATATGGTATGGATCAATACGGTACACCTGAACTGGACCGCCAAATACTGCTGATCGGTATTTGTCTACGTGCTGCTTGGGTAAAGGTCGATTATAGTAACCAGGTACATATTTATTTATCATTTCCTGCAGCATGTGTGTAGCTTCTTCCAATTCGGCGATGGGCTGCGCCTTGCCAAAAATCATTACACTCATATACGCTGTGTCTGTCTTGGCTGGCACCGGATCAGTAATCGTTCCATATTCTTCACAAACCGTAAAACAGACCTCTGGATTCGAATCCATAACCTGATTTCGTCTTCCCCCGGTAGCACCATGGAAATAAAGCTTCCCATTTGTCCAAACAAAATTGAGCGGAACAACATATGGCAGATGACCATCGACCATCCCAAGATGTCCTATGCGAGCTTGCTGCAAAAACGTCTCAATCTTGCTCTCGTCCAACACTTCTCGTATCTTGTAACGTACCCCAACCATGGTTATCACTCCTATTTGTATGTGAAAGTATTTGGTAAGTTTATCAACCATTGGAGTGAATGGAAACGTCCAAAAGTGATCATTTTAAGCAATCCATACTATTCACGTTAAGCTATGCATTCCTCAGCCCCCTTTCTTTATCCCTTTACACAACGAGAAACCTACCGCAGAATCAAAGCAAAAAAACCGAGGAAAAACAGGAATGATGTCCTGAAATTCGCTCGGCTTTTTGGCAGCCTATGCATCCTAGATACTGTTCACGATTAGGATCTTTGTTCATACAGCTTAACAATTTCGATGATGGTGTTCACAGCCTGCACCATGTTATCAACCGAAACATATTCGAACGGCCCGTGGTAATTTTCCCCGCCTGTGAATATATTCGGTGTTGGCAACCCCATGTAGGATAGCTGAGAGCCATCCGTACCACCGCGAATCGGCTCAATAATCGGCACGATTCCGAGATTTTCTAGCGCTCGTTTAGCGATGTCCACTACTTCCATGACAGGCTCTATCTTTTCCCTCATGTTGAAATATTCGTCTTTGATTTCGAACTCAATTCGCTTATCACCGTATTTTTTCTGTAATTCTTCTACAATACGAGCCAGCTCGGACTTTCTCTCCATAAACCGATTCCGATCGTGCTCCCGAATCAAATAACGAAGCTGTGTTTGCTCTACGTCACCACGAATAGACGATAGATGGTAGAAGCCTTCATAGCCTTCCGTCTTCTCAGGAGTCTCATCAGCCGGCAGCATGCCGTGCAGCTCCATGGCTATTTTAGCAGCGTTGACCATTTTACCTTTGGCTGTACCAGGGTGGACATTCGTCCCTTTGCAAGTAATGATAGCTGATGCAGCGTTAAAGCTCTCGTACTCGATCCCACCGAGAGGACCGCCATCCATCGTATAGGCGTACACTGCGTCGAAAGCGGACACATCAAACTTCTCGGGGCCTCTGCCGATTTCTTCATCCGGGGTGAAAGCTACTCGTACCCTCCCGTGTTTCAGTTCTGGGTGTCGAATGAGATAAGCCATAGCGGTCATGATTTCGGCAATACCGGCTTTATCATCAGCGCCAAGTAATGTGGTTCCGTCTGTCGTTATGAGTGTGTGACCTTTGTATCCTGTCAGCTCTGGAAAATCGATAGGAGAAAGTACAATATTCCGTGCTTTGTTCAAGACAATGTCTTGTCCGTTATAATTTTCTACAATTTGCGGGTTCACGCTAGCGCCAGTAAAATCAGTGGCCGTATCCATATGGGCAAGAAAACCGATCGTTGGAATCTCTTTGTCTGTATTGGCCGGAAGGGTTGCCATTACATAACCGTTCGAATCCATCGTAACTTCCTGCATACCGATGGCATTCAGCTCGTCTACGAGCATTTGGGCAAGCACTAGCTGCCCTGATGTTGAAGGGCAGGTTTCGCTGTCCTCATCGGACTGTGTATTCACTTGTGCGTAAGAGATGAATCTATCCATGATCTCGTTTTTCATAGTCTTATCTCAACTCCAATACAATCGTTATGTAGCTAAGCACACCTGTTGATTAAACCTAAAAATGGTATACGATCCCATGAGAAATTCTACCACGTTTCCTGTAGACGCTTCAATTTCTATACTGATAGGTCGGAGGAAGATGAGAACCCTACCATGACGATTCGCTCAGGTTTAACAACCTCGACAATTGCTGCGTTTATTTTTGAGAATCAAGTATAAACATAGATGCATCATATCCCATGAATATTTTACTTCCGTTATAAAAAGTTTTGGATTGAATATTCCTGTACCCTATTTTCGTCATTATGTCCGTTAGCTCTACTTGATCAAACCCGTTATGAACGATATCTGAAACTACTTTTTCATTTTTATCAAAATCTACGATTAGTAAATGTCCGCCTTCATTTAGCACATCAAGCAATCTTGATAAAACGAATTCAACATCATGAATGTGGAGTAGAGCCTGAGCCATAAAAATATAGTCTACATGTAAATCTGATAGAGCTTCCTTTTCAAAATCAAAGCATAATGTATCTACATTCTGAATAGCAAAATCGGAAATTTTTAGCTTTATTTGATTAATCATGTTTTGTGAAGTATCCAGGAAAAGCACAGAATGAAAATCATTTAGCAAGTTCATTCCGACAAGACCCGTTCCACACCCAAAATCAATCGCGTTCTTGCTCGTAGCGTCAACTACATATTCACGAATGGCATTAGCTGATACCTTTGCAATATGGATTCTTTCCGGAGTGTCGTATCTATTTGCTATCATTTCAAACTTATCCGTATTTCCCACTAGTACCTCCCATTCTGCCTTAATAAAATCTATCCGTTTCTCCGCCAAGCCTCTGTATTTAACTCATTATTGATCATCGCGGAGACGAGTGCGCCCCTCGATGCCGCAGCTATCGCCTGATGCATTCGTGAGGTTGCATCCCCGGCACTATAGACACCCGGAATGTTCGTTTTTCCGAAGTCATCGACGACAATCTCCCCCGCTTCCGTGATCTGGCATCCGATCGTTCGCGGCAAATCCGATCCCGTAACCAGCTCCGGTTTGAAAAAGATCCCCCTGCATGGAACAATCGTCCCGTCTTCAAGAACGACTTGCTGAACGATCCCATGGCTAGAGTCGATGTGCCGGATCGGCGAGTCAAACAAAGGCACTTGATTCCGCTGAAGCTCCTCGCGCTCGGCATCCGTCAGTTCATCAGGGCCATTCGTGCAGACGGTAAAACGGTTCGTCCATCCGGATATGATCGGAGCGAAATGCATAAGCTCAGCCCCCTTCGTAATGATGACAAGCGGCTGATCTCTCAACTCCCAGCCATCGCAATACGGGCAGACGAAAGCACTTTTTCCGTATACCTCAGCCAATCCCGGAATGTCCAACGGCCGATCCTTCATGCCAACAGTAAACAATACTTTTTTGCTTGCAAAGGTTTGTCCTTGCTCAGTCTCAATTTGAAACTGGCCGTCGGTTCCCACGATCGACACCGCCGTATCCCCCACAAATGATACGGAGGGATAAGCGCTGATCTCTTCCTTTGCAATTCGCCGAAACTCGCTCGGACTGATCCCGTCGCGAGTAAGAAACCCGTGGACCTCGCGAGTCACAGCGTTGCGGGGACGGCCTTCGTCGATCACCGCCACCTTTTTCCTTGCTCTCCCAAGCACCAGAGCGGCGTTCAACCCAGCCGGTCCGCCTCCAATAATCGCTACATCGAAGCGTTGTTTTTCCATCAATAGCACATCCTTATATAGATCTATTATATCCATAATTAAAGCACAAGAAGTGTATTACTTCTTGTTTGTCTCATGGTTCCCATGCTTGAAAGCCTCATCCAGTACCGACTGGATCGTGTGTTCCCGCAAGTATTGGTGCAGATGCTGTTCCGCACCCTCCATCACTTTCTGGACCAAGCATTCGCACTTTCCTGAACGCTCCTGATCCCGCCCGGCAGTCTCCTCTTCCGCTAACAACCGATGCTGCTGCGAATCCGTATTGGAGCATTCGAACAACTTTTGTCTTCCTTCAATTACTTGAATCACATCAAGAAACGTAATTTGTTCAGTTGATCTGGAAAGCTCGTAACCGCCGTTCACCCCTGGCACAGCACGTACGAGTCCGTCCTGCCTCAACTTGGACATGATTTTGGATAAATAGCTTTCAGAAACACCGAGTGTGGAAGCTAATTCCTTGATCCCTACATTGTTGCAACGCTCCGAGTTTCCCAGATGAAGTAAAGCGTGTAGGGCATAATCTGTACTTTTAGAGAACTGCAAGTTCCCCTCCTCCCTTCTCAACAACATCATTATTATAGACCTGTAGTGTCCATAATAAATGATTCAACTTCCGATTGCAATGACATTCTTGATCCGAGCCTCGCTTCCAGTATCGACGAATCTGGAAATCTCATTTGCGGTGGTCCTGTCCATGAGCGTAATACCTCATCGCCAGTCTAAAATTTTATTTTCTATGAAAACCTGCTCATAGAAACTGAAATAAAAAATCCTGTTATGACGATGGTTTGTCATAACAGGATTCGAAACCTATTTTTTATCCCTATCTACTTAAAAGGGAGCATAACATACCTTACAATCGCTATTCTGTTTTACGAATATCATTCTCGATCATTTCGATTCTGCTCTTCATCATGTCGATCATTTTCATCTGTTGTTCTCTCAAAGGTTCTGGAATCTCTCCCAGTCTCACTTCCAGTTTGGAGATCTTCTTTTTATTCTTCTCGATCCGTTCTAAGCGTCTCTCTTGAGAACTCATCTTTCCATCTCCCTATCAGAATATTCCTCTATACCCAGTTCCCATTAAGCAATATCAAAATTTGATTCTCTCCTGTCCGTTTCATTACCCGATAACCTGTACCTGTACCCGAAGCCGTCGCCATTCCTTCGTCATTTGGCTTGCAATATCCCCCCGCCCGGCATGTTCCATCGTCGCGAAGAAGCAATTTACCGATGAGGCCGACCGCCACCCAGTTGGGCATATCTTTCCGCGTTTTACACTTCCGGTTCGGATCCCAGTACGGATTGATTACGGGTCTCTGCTCGGTTCGCTCGGGAATGAGGATATTTCCTTCCCGATCGGTTACTGCCGGAATCACGACCTCGTGGTATTGAATCCGACTCCATTCATCGAGAACAAACTTGCTGCACCCCGGATCTTCCACATCCGCCAAAATCGCCGGATTGGAGCTGGTCACTCCCAGGATATAGTTGTCGCTGGAAGTAGCCTTCCGGATGGTCTCACTTTCTCCGTCAAAGGTTACAAAATAACCTACATCAATCGGCTGGCCATCCGCCGTCTCAAACATCTCGGCAAAATCGCAAGCTCCGACGGCTACGATGAATGCTGATGCCGTGACGGTCGAGTCGAAACATGCACTGCCGTTATTTAAAATTTTGGCTTTGACGCCTGTAATGTCACACGGAGCTGCTCCATTAACGAGGTACCAGGAAAACGGCAGATCTCCCGCTGCAAGGTTGGGAGCGCCGTTAACCCCCATCACATGCACTCCTCCAAGTGTACCAGCGCAAGTACCCAAACCTTCCGTATGCGAGAAGTTTCCATCTGCAAGGGTGTTAGAACCCTCTGCATGGGATGCAAATGCACTGGCCTCTGTCTCAGAACCCTCTGCATGGGACGCAAATGCGCTGGCCACAGTGTGAAACCCCTCCGTATGCGACACAACTCCACTCGCCACTGTACCAGAACCCTCCGCGTGGGATGCGATTCCAGTAGCATCTGTCCCATCACCCTCCGCATGGGAGAAATTCCCGATGGCATCTGCGAAATTACCCTCCGCATGCGCAGCAAATCCAATGGAATTTGAATGAAAACCCTCCGCATGGGACGTATCTCCACTTGCTACTGTGCCCGAGCCCTCTGCGTGGGACGCTATTCCAGTGGCATCTGTCCCATCACCTTCCGCATGGGAGAAATTCCCGATGGCATCTGCGAAATTACCCTCTGCATGCGCCGCAAATCCAATAGCGTTTGAAGAAGCACCTTCGGCTTGAGATGCCCTTCCACTAGCTTCTGTGAGTTCACCCTCCGCATGGGATGCTATTCCACTAGCCTCGGTCGCAGAGCCTTCCGCATGTGATGCAAATTGACTAGCCTCTGTACCAGATCCCTCCGCATGGGATGCTATTCCACTGGCCTCTGTATTAGAACCCTCGGCATGAGAAAAACTTCCGCTTGCAACTGTAAAAAGACCCTCCGCATGGGCTGCAAATCCACTGGCAATTGCCCTATTACCCTCTGCATGGGCTGCAAGTCCACTGGCAATTGTCCTAGCACCCTCTGCGTGGGAGGCTCTTCCACTAGAAATGCTTCCTTCCCCTTCAGCATGAGAATTCAGTCCACTGGCGATAGTAGAAAAACCCTCGGCATGGGAATGATCCGCTTGTGCCTGTGTGCTATCTCCTTCCGCATGTGAAGCGATTCCTCTCGCCGCCGTAGACATCCCTTCCGCATGGGCTGCTAGTTGCGTTGCTGTTGTAAGGAGACCCTCTGTATGGGAAATTAGTCCGCTTGCGACCGTCCCTTTCCCTTCCGCATGTGACTCATCTCCACTTGCTGTCGTGTTGAATCCTTCCGCATGAGCCGCAAGTCCGCTTGCAGTTCCTCCGATCCCTTCTGCGTGAGCGCCGAAATTGCTTGCCGAAGTTTTGAATCCTTCCGCATGCGATCCTTTACCGCTGGCTGTGGTGGTAACTCCCTCGGCGTGGGAACCTTCACCACTCGCGACGGTGTCTATCCCTTCCGCTTCGGAACACAGCCCGCTTGCGATTTGGTTGCAACCATTTGGCATTCGATACCCTCTCCTTGTAATAAACGTTATAGTATCGTATGACATGAGAAGAATCGTGGACTAGTCAGCTTAACTATAGGAAATGGTGGAATTTTCTGACTAAAATTAGATGCTTTTTATCGTTAGACAATACTGTCGCCTTTTGCTTTTAGAGATTCTGACCCAAGAATAAAACAACCCCAGCATTGACCAATTATCGGCATACTGGGGTTATTATTGAACTTAAGTTAAGGAACAGACATTATGAAAACTATAAGACTGGAACTATTGATTTAGGGTAATCTAGGGCTTAAACTTTTTCCTACTGGAGATTGGATGATCATCTTTTAGCTCTAGCAAATCCCATAGGCTCCCGTACAAGTCCTTAAATATACAAAATACTTTCAGATAACCTTCCAAGACCTTCCCAGTCAAACCGCCATTCTAGACAGCCCACTCCAAAACAACTTTGGCATCTTAACAAGTTCAGTTCTGTAACCCTAACTTTCCACCATAAATTGCTCCCTACATTGTAAATGTGCTAAGTAAAGACGGCCAAACAGAAATTTTTTCACGGCAGGATGGACATACTGTTTCCCCCGCTAAATAATACAGATGCCTAACCAATGTTTGCTCCCCGATCGCTTCCGCCCGCTCTGCTAATGCTCGTACTTCTTCATCTGCAAATGACGTGACCGGAACGATTATATGGGCTTCCTGGTCAGTGTGAAAGACGGGATCTTCTTCAAAGGCTTGAAGGATTTCTGCAGAATTATCTTCATGAGGCCAGATGAATACATCTTCTGTGCAAGCCGGACAAACAGCAACATACTCATCACCGTTCATAAAAGTCATCAGCATATTGGCAACACTATGCGACCCCCGATAAGCGGCATCCGCGACAAGAATATAACGTTTCTCCATCTCATCGATAGAAGCATCAGCTGCATAGGAGAATACTTCCTTTGTAAGCGTCTTGAGCTTCCCGATCGCCTCTAAATATTCACGATACAATTCAGTACAGACAGAGCTGCCTGCCTCTTCAACCAGCTCAGCCCAAGATTCTGGAAATGGGTCCCCATCGCGCTCGTCACGGCTTGCCTCGATTACCCCGCAATTGATAAACAGCTCTTTGCGCACTTCTGCATCAGATGTAGAACACGCTATTTGTGCCAAAAACGGCATTGCCGCATATGTAGCTGTATATATCGTATTTTGATGGAACAAGTGCTCCTGAAAAAGGTCGTCAAAAATTTCCTGGCTGTATTGCCGCATTAATTGCTGCAATAACACCGGTACGTTGTCTGCGGAACTGTACGGTCCTGTCAGCTTTCCCCATATATCGCTATCCCACTTAAGCATGAAACAAGCTCCCCCTCAATTCATAATAAGGCCTAGGCCTCTTCATCGAAAACGATTCGCCAATTCCCAATGAACTTGTTGTCGATCTATGTGAGCATAATCCTCCCTTATAGGTGATAGTTGAACATGAACGTTATTTCAGAAGCGTTCTACTAGTCATATGGAACTTGAGCTTTTTGCCAGCCTTACCTCAATAAATCAAAACTCCCTTGCCAACAACAGATTTGTTTTGCACTTGATTCCCCAAAATATATAGCTTCTTTAAATTGGGCAGCTTCAGTAAAGGCTCTATATTGGAAATCGCGTTATTTTCCAAATGAAGCTCCTCAATTTGCTGCCAATTTTTCATAAAACTTAAATACCCAAGCGAGGTGTCCTGCATCGTAAATGAACGCAGAGCCGTAAAATCAGCAAAGTAAGGCATCATCTTATCTGTTTCATGCAGCCACTCTCCATTGCCTACGCGAAAAGATGGGTTATTCAACGTTAAATGTTCCAGCGTATGATTCGCAAAAGGCTTCTCACTATTTAATTGAAACGAACATTTATTGCAATTTAACGTTTTTACATGCTGCAAATTGAATAATGCACTCGTTTCACTGTAGAAGGCCGTCTCATCCAAATTTAATGTTTGCAAATTCGGCAGACGGTTTAAAGAACGAATGCCTACAACTTCTCCACGCTCCATCACTGAAAGCTGTTCCAACTGGGGAAACTTCACTAAATCTGCCCCATCCAGATTATCACTCGACCCGCGTATGTAAACTGTTAACGATTTTAAAGCGGGCGCCTTTAACTTTGGCAATAATGAGTCTTTTAGTTCCGCTTGCTTTAAATTTGGCGCTGTGATCGGTGATACAGTGCCACCGAAACCCGTTATTGACAATTCGGTCAGGGAAGGCAGACTATTCACAACCTCCAAAGAATCGACTTGATAGAGAGAAGCTAACCGCAGCTTCGTCAATGATGGCTTATTTCTCAGGAGTTCTAAATTCGTAATGTCAAGATTTTCAAGATCAAGCGACTGCAGGTTTGGCATATTTTGTACAAAATCAAGTGTTTTTAAATTTCTCACTAACGTAAGCTTTAACTTTTGCAATTGACTTAGCGCATAAAACGAACTGAAATCTGTCGCATCACTATTATCGAGTGTTAATGACGTTAAACCAGTTAATGAAGACAGCCACTTCAAATCATTAATCATTGTTAAAGACAATGATTTTAATGATGACAGCTGATTCAGGATATGGAAGTTGGTAACAGACTCATCGACATACGAAATTTCAAGCGACTGCAGATTCGGGAACTGTAATAATAAAGCCATTTCCTCATTACTTCGAATTTGTGTGGAAAGTTCTACGATTTTTGCTTTATCGCCAAAATAATGTGCAAACGAACTAAATGATTCGTTAAAGCCGCCTGTATAGCTTTTCAACCCTTGTAAGTGTCGAAAGCTGACTCGGTCACTTTTTGAAATGTCGTATTCATTCATCAGTTTTAACACTGATAGCCCGCTAAATGCCTCAAAGTCTTTTTGTTCGATTCTTTGTGTATTCAATAGCTTATCCGTAATCACATAGTTGGAGATTTCAGTTTGCTCATTCGTAAACGGATCATCAAAGCTGTAGCCGATGTGCCACTGATCGTTTTCACGATAAGCAGACAAATAGCGGATCGTTGCGATTTCCTCTTCTGTTGGCATCGCTGCCCCTTTATCAAAAATATCCTTTAGGAAAAATAGGAGAACTTCGCTTTCAGGCATCGTTCGAACAGGTACCTCTTTTTGGATGCTGTACTCTGTTTGATTGTTGGTCAAAAAGAAATATCCAACTACTACACAAATGATGATGAGCGGCAAAAGAAGGATCTTTGAGTTCGATTTTGGTCGTGCCTGTGCAGGGGCGGTTCCATAATAATGATTAATCGTCTGGTCAACATAATAGACGTTATTCTCCTTCAACAATAATTCAGTTCCACAATACAGGCATTTGAACTTCTTCCCTTCTTTATATTCAATGTCCCCCTGACAATTGGGACAATTTAATTTAATGAATTCCACTGGCCGCCCTCCTAATATCCCTTTCTATTAAAGCTTATTCGCTTGTCTTTAAAATCATATCACGAATTGGGGAATATTGGGTAAATTGCGGTAGGTGTTAGCTATGAGAATCATTAAGATCAAAATGACCCATTACTTGTGGTAGACTTCTCCGCGCTGTCAGTAACGGCAAGTTTTAGAGCCATCCTTACGGGATGGCTCTTTCTTTGTCTATCTTTTTCAACTGTCGAGCCCGTTAGTTCAGCAACGTACCTGTTATTTATAGCACGATTCACCGTGCAGCGCCCTACCTAGTGTACAGCCTAATGTAAAATAAAGTTGATAAAAAGAATAGTTTTAAATACATTATGTATAGTTTATTTTACATTTGGTGAATAATACTTTAATTAGGAGGTCAATATGTCCTATCAAGAAAAAAAAATTTCTGTTTCCATCATCAGCAGTATACTCATCTTTACCCTCTACACTTTATACGCGATAAACAATGCCGAGGAAGGCAGCATCACTTCGGCCAGCGACTTCAGTTTTTGGGGTTCCTTCATTCTGGTACTGCTCCCGGTGTCGATTGTAGTGAAGGTTATCATTCATATCGGGTTTGTCATCTTCAATAAGATCGCTACGAATGAAGATGAGCCTTCTTTTGAAGATGAGTTGGATAAGATCATCGAGTTGAAGGCAGACCGGATTTCGCTTTATGTGTTTTTCCTCGGGTTTATATTCTCCATGGTTCCGCTCGTTACGGATCTGCCAACGTACTTAACATTTCTTGTGTTGATCTTATTCGGTTTCTTATCCGATCTACTGGGACGTATCGCTCAATTATACTTTTATAGAAAAGGAGTTTAACATGGGAAAGGATGCAATCAGCAATCATATACGGAATCTTCGCTTTCATCATAACGAGATGACCCAGCAGCAATTAGCAGATAAGGCTGGGGTCACCAGACAAACGATTGTCGCTATCGAGAAGGGGAATTATTCACCTTCATTGGAGCTGGCTTTTCGCATCGCGCGTGTTTTCGGAAAGTCCATCGAAGAGGTCTTTCAATATGATGAGCAATAAAACGTGGATAAAACTGGAGAGTGAAATTTGCAACGGCTGTATTGATTAATCAGACATACCCACTGGACCACCTCTTAATTCGCACGTCCCGCAAACATCCGTCAAGGGCAGGTATTATAAGGAGGCTAATTATGTTGAGGAAGAGTGCAAATTCAGGTAGAAGGTCTGCAGTCATTACTGGGGTGTTATTAATAGCCGGGTTGGTTACAGGTATATTTAGTGTTGTTCCTGTTATAGATGGAGCAGACTACCTTGTCCAGGCTTCTACAAATGATAATCAGGTACTAATAGGAACGTTTTCCCAATTGTTAATGGTCGTTGCGTATGTTGGTATTCCGATTTTGATGTATCCGATTTTAAGTAAGCATAAGAAAGGTTTAGCTCTTGGCTCTGTTGCTTTCGGCATCATTGCAGATGTGTTCATTGTTATGGGTGTAATCATTCTTCTGTTGCTACTGACATTAAGCCACGAATTTGCAAAAGTTGGTACTCTGAATGCATCGTATTTTCAGACCCTGGGTGGATTGTTACGGGAAGGACGTGATTTGGTGAACCATGTGGCAACAACACTGGCGTTTGTTTTGGCTATGTTCTTGTTTAATTGCATATTCTACCAAATAAAATTAGTCCCACTTTGGTTGTCATTTTTGGGTCTCATTGGGGCTACATTGTCCATATTGGCAAGCTTATTATTTATGATTCGCTTCATCAGTCTGGATGCAACCTACATGACGTTGAACATTCCAATAGCCTTTCAACAATTGGTTTTGGCTATATGGCTAATCATTAAAGGATTCAACCGGGCGGGGCAGGATTCTCTATCCATTTAAGATGAATGTGCTAGAAAAGAAGGTGAAACTGAAATGAATAAATCAGAAAGTTATTGGGACAAGACAGCAAGTAAATATGATCAGTTAGAGATGAAGGATGAACAGACTTACATCAATATAATAAATAGAACGAAAACGCATCTCAAAATAAGCGACATTGTTTTGGATTATGGCTGTGGGACTGGATTGATATCAAATGAGATTGCAGAATATGTGAAAGGGATTCAAGCGATTGATATATCTTCTAATATGATAGGAATTGCAGAAAAAAAGGCGAAAGAGCGAAACATTGCAAATATAAACTATGCTCATTCGACCATTTTTGATGAAAGGTATAAGAAAGGCTCATTTGATGTCATCCTAGTCTTTCATGTTCTGCATTTGTTGGAAGATGAACATATCGTTCTACAAAGAATGAATGAACTGTTGAAGCCAGGAGGATTATTGATTTCTGCAACACCATGCGTAGGAGAAAAGATATTTCTTAGAAACTTGTTATTCTTTGCAGGTAGGGTCGGTTTAGTACCAAATATCAGATCATTTAAAATACACAATTTAGTCGATACAATTGAGGAAGGGAATTTTTCAATTGTAGAAACGGATTGCTTGAAGAAAAGTTCTCAGGAATATTTCATTGTTGCTAGGAAGATTTGATATGTTACAAAGGGATTATCATATACTTTACCGCCATTCAAATAATTGAACAATCTAATTATGAGTAGGACTGCAAGCCGGAATTTCAGGCTAAAGACTCAGTTAACCTTCATTCCACTAATGCTGCCCGTTTAGCGAAATGAAGCCATCAACGGTTAGCTTCCAGTTTGGAAATTATAAGGTTTCATCGCTCAATAACCCCTGTAGTAATCTTCATATTTGCAGCATAGGTCAGAAATGTGTCGTTCTTAAAAGCTTTTGACAGAAACGACTCTAATCTGTACTCATTCTGAGCCTCTTCATAGGTTGCGCCGCGGTTCATCAAATTCGAGATAAATTGCCCTTGTTCCCCAGGGTCTGCACCAAAGCCATCTTCTTTTAACGAGCTGAATAGAGCATTCGTTTTCTCAAACTCTGAATTGGGATCTAAGAAATTAACTTTATCACTGACTCTGCACTCGATTTGCTTAACCCCTAATTGGCTTAAATAAACAGGTATTTTTATTCCGATATTCCCATCCTTACCGCTACGATGCGCGTCTCTTTCAAATAATTTCTGAAGAAACCCTAACTGGACTACATCCGAAGAATCGTATCCATAGAGAGAATAGTTTGCCATGCCTGAGATCCAATGAGGTTCAAAGCATATAATTCTTCCTCGATCTACTAAACAACTTATCATCTTTTGTAGAATCTCCTTTGGATTTTCCACATGCAGTAAGAATGCATGACAAACTACAACATCGTACTTTTGTTCAAAAACCAATTGTTTAACATCGCCTTGAATAAACTCGGTCTTAAAAGTGGCGTCTTTGAACACATCCGTGGCATGATCAATTAATTTACATCCAGCATCCACACCTGTGTAAGTGGATCCTTCTGAAAGTAATGGTAAGAGCTTAGTCCCCAAATATCCGTAGCCACATCCAAAATCAATTATTCGAACTGGGGAAAGACTCATCTTCCAAACATTTTTAACAAGGAATTCCAAATAATCATCATTGTAATACAGGCCTCTGGTTTTGCTTAAATAATCGATTTTGCTATCCCAATAGTAATCGCTCAATCGGAATTCTCCTCCGGAACAATTTTTTAAAAATTTTTCCAACGCATTGGATTCTACCGCCTTTATCCTGTTGGCAAAAAAATTTATCCTGCCGGTCAACTTAACATACAAAAACGAATGCCGTAGCACCCGTTTTATTACGCTATCGATCCCCGTTAGCTCAATATTTCGAAAAGTAATCACAACCTCAGTGCGCTTACCATAAATACCCTGTTATATAATAATATAGGATACAAATTAGGAGGTGTCTATATGGCAGAGTTTTTTATTCACCCAGATCGTTCAACTCTGCACGGTTCTTTTTCAAAGGAGTTCACTCCAATAGTATCAATCAATTCGGGTGACACCGTTCGCTTTGAGACTATTGACGGCGGGTGGAATACTGGTCCATTTCAATTAGACGGTGTAAGAGAGAAATTCTGCGAAAGAGATCATCCACAAGACAGCGGCCATGCCTTGATCGGACCTATCTATATTAATGGAGCAAAAGAAGGAAAAACCTTGGCTATTCGTATAAACGATATTAAGACCGGCAATTGGGGCTGGAGTAGCGGAGGTGGATTCCCGAATACTATTAACAAAAGATTGGGTCTTCACGAGGGACCAGAGTATGTTTT
Source organism: uncultured Brevibacillus sp. (assembly GCF_947502445.1). Lineage (GTDB taxonomy): Bacteria > Bacillota > Bacilli > Brevibacillales > Brevibacillaceae > Brevibacillus. The sequence goes on along the minus strand of NZ_CANMZW010000021.1, from coordinate 19,606 downwards.
GATGTGGGAGTTAGATGCTTCCAACAATTTAGGGATTAGTAACAAAGGGCATAAAATACGGCTCAAGCCCTTTATGGGTATTATGGGCATGCCTCCAAATGAAGAAGGGATACACTCCACTTACCCTCCAAGGTTCTGTGGAGGGAATATTGATTGTAAAGAACTTGTACCTGGCAGCATTTTATACTTACCCATCGCAGTAGAAGGTGGTCTTTTTTCAGTTGGTGACGGTCATGCTGTTCAAGGTGATGGAGAGGTATCCAGTCCAGCTCTCGAATGCCCGATGCAGTTAGTCGATCTAACCTTCACTGTCATTGATCAAAGTTTATCGTTCCCAAGAGCAGAAACTCCCCATAAGAGAATTACCTTTGGATTCCATGAAGAAGTACATGAAGCAGCGATGATTGCCTTAGAGGGAATGCTTGATTGGATGCAGGAATTGTATAATTTTGAGCGTAAAGAGGCGTTAAATTTGTCAAGCCTTCTTGTTGATTTGCGTATAACGCAGCTAGTCAATGGTGTAAACGGGGTACATGCCTCATTATCCAAAGAGGCCATACTATAGAAAATAAGATAAAGATTCTTATTAAGCAAACTACCCTACCCGTTAGTTAAGCATAGGCTGCCGGCATGAACACCGACAGCCTCTATTTGTTTTCGTTACGCTATCGAACCCGTTAGTTTAATTTCAGACAATAGACAAATTCAGGATGATGACCCTGCTCAATTTCGCCAGTCGGTGTAAACCCAACTTTCTCGTAAACACGAATTGCCTTTTGATTATCGTGAATAACAGTTAAAAAGATTTCCTTACAGTTATATGTATCTGCCATTTCTTTCACAATCGCCGTTACTATTGGAACTCCATAACCTTTGCCTTGGAATTGATGACCTATCATCATACTAATTAGTTCATATCTTTCATTTTCTTTTCTATATCCAAATGAGGTAAATCCTATTAAAATTTCGTCATCAAATATAGTTCTTGGGGTAAAACCATAAACTTGACAAGCTCCTAGAAAAAATGCATTAGACCCTACCCAACGCTCAAATATCTGTATCCTTTGTTCTTGTTCTGGATCAGATTTTAGATTAACGACATCCCAAAAATTAGTTTCTGTAACATGGCAAAGCCTAATACTCATCTTTCAACACTCCCAACAGACTGATACATTGAGTTTATTCCAAATGTTGGTAGTTGCAAATCAAAGAAAAATTAATTGCTAAGTTATTCTGCCCGTTAACGTAACAAAATTCTTTCGCATATTTGTGGTTTCCGCAGTGTTTCTGCAACATTAGTCACGGATAGTTCCTTCCGAATGTTGTGTATAATGACACGATCATACGAAGGAGGTGTCCGCATGCTTCATCCGACCAGTCTTCTTATCCCGTTGATGATTCTGTTGCCCAATCTCGTTTTTGTCCGCTTTCCGCCAACAAGCCCGCCGGTCCGTCGAACCATCAACCTCCTCCTTAATACTTGTGAAGCGATTGGTAGGCTCGGCATCATGGTCGTTTCTTTGTTTTATTCGATGCGCGCCGAACGAAGCTATGAAACGATATCACTGATCGTCATGCTGGCCGCGCTTCTCTTCTATTATAGAGACTGGATCATGTATCTCCGCAGTGATAGAAGCTATGCTCGTCTGCTAATCCCGATGCTTGGCATTCCAGTTCCGATAGCCGTGTTTCCCTGCCTCTATTTCTTCGCTGCCTCTATCGTTTTGCATTCTATCCTCTTTTTCATTTTCGCCGCGAGCTTTGCGCTCGGTCACATTGCTAACAGCTACAGGGATTCCCTCCTCATCGGAAAAAGTTGAAGCGATCTTGGACAAACATTTGGACGAGATACAACGCGTATACTGTTCGACGGCATCTTCAAGACATTTCTCTCAATTTTTATCGCCGTCACTTACTGGTAAGGTTCAGTTTAACGATACTATCGGCGAAAAATGCGAAAAGAACAGCTACTGCGCGATCATCTGCTTGTTTCGTTCACTATCGTACGTTGCTCACGCATATTGAAATGCATGTCGACTTAGGGGTATTTACAGCGGACAATCTTATAGTGGTAAAATATAGATAAGAAATATTGAGGGTGAAGGTGTGCATGGCTGAGTACAAAGATAATACGAAGTTGAACTGGAGGGCGATGCCAATGAGGGATGCTGCGGAGGGTCAACAGAAGCAGAGGCAGCAAGAACATATCGAGACGCTGCCGCTGTTCTCCACCACGGATAAGAACGGACGGATGACTATGCTCCTGCCGGGACATCGCGTCGGACGCGCGGCTCCGCTGATGCCGTGGCTGTTCACAGCCGCTGCACTGTGGGCGCTGACAGGCTCCGTGCCGTTCGGCGCACTGCTCGGAATGGCGCCGACACCGGCGATCAGCATGCTCCTCGGTCATCCGATCACAGTGGGCGTCGCCGTTTTGCTGCTGCTCGGCGCGATCGGTACGACCGGCGGAGTGTACTCGCGATCGATTGAGCAGTTCGGACAGACCAGGGTGGCCGGCCTGTTCGCGACGCTGTCGGTGGCAGGAGGACTCGCAGCAATCGCGGGAATCCTCCTGCTCTGGACGCTGACAAGCGACCTGTCGCGCCCCTTTGACCTCGAGGCCATAGCGACATCGCCGACGATCCCGCCAGAGCTCGGCGCCGTCGTCGGAGCTAGCTTCGCCCTCTGGGCCGTCATCGCGATCCTGCGGTTGCCCGGCTCTATCGCCCACGCCCGACGGCGTCAGGCGGACATCGAACGACTCCGCGTGGAGGGTTCGTCATGCCCCGGGACGTTGACCGCCGTGAACTTTACTAATAGCTGGCTCTTTAATTTCCCAATGTTCACGGTGGAGGTAAATTATATCGTTGACAGTGCCCCTCTTGTCGTCTCAGCGCACATGCGCACCAGCGCCGACCGCGTTCCCGTCGTCGGGTCGCGAATGATTGTGCTGACCGACGATCGCGGAACCACCCATGTGGAGCTGGACCTGGCGAGCGGAGCGGCATTCGAGCCGGACGTGGGGAAGTACGCACCGTCGGACGGTTGATTTTGGTGCTAGTTGACATAGAGAATGACTCAACAATTTTTTCATCACAATTGTCACATAAAGTTATCGTATTCCCCATATAAACGATCACCTCGTCCCTATTACGTACAAATGATACCAAGTTAAACTGCTCTTTGTTCAGCGGGAGCCACAGCTCTTAAAAGTACCGCCTATATAATTCCCGGCGACGTTCACCGCGTAATTGCGCGTAGATCTGTGTTGTTGAAGCCTTCTCGTGACCCAGCATACCCTGAATAAAATCTAACGGGGCACCATTATCAAGTAAGTGACAAGCATACGTATGACGAAAACGATGAGGATAAACGTTTACTGCAACCTCTCCACGAGCTGCCAGCTTTTTAACAGCGGAAAAGACTCCGTCACAAAAAGGGCTTTGCAAGAATCCTCTCGACTCTTGAGGTATCTCTTTAACCAGACCTTACATTCGGTTGCAAAATACACTTCTCGTTGCTTAGAGCCTTTACTATGCACAATCGCGGAGCAGCTCTCCCAGTTGATGTCTTCGATATCTAACCTATGCACTTCACCTACGCGACAACCAGTACAATATAAAAACTCCAAGAGTGCGCGCTCGCGTAGGGAATCACAGGCTATCTTAAGATTAATCACATCTTCCTCAATTAAAAACTTCGGGATCCTCTTTTCTAGTTTTGGTTCTCTTAGCTTAGGCGTAGGATTTTTAATAATATGTCCTTCTTCAAATGCAAACCGAAACAGGGACCGTATAAACCGTATACGATGTCCCATGCTGCTCGGCTTTAACCGGTCTGACTGCTTTGCTAAGTATTCTTTCAGCAAGTCCAATGTACTTCTCCGATATTTAAGTTGCCAATCTCGCGAGTCAGTACCTTAAACTGAAGGGTATACGCTTTTAAAGTGTGCGGACTAAAACCCAGAATTCGTTTATCGGCCTCATACAACGTCCAGATATCAGTCAATTTCATAAAACAAAACCCCTCCCAAGGCTAATTACTACTAGCTTCACTATGTTTGGGAGGGGTTAATACGTATTTCGAAATCATTTGTTGAACTAGAGAATACGTTAATCGAACAAGCCTTTATATAGCACTTGACTCACTTTAAATAAAAAGTTACTTCATTTTTGTCATCCCATTTTATCTTTTTTTGTTACTGAACACCCAGAACATGAAGTTGATATTCTAACGGTTGCTCCTTTATGGTTATTTTCCTTTTGGGAGGTTTCACCGTCATTAATTACAATCTCTAGGTTCTTAAATTCAGTATCATTGTTTCCACTTTTGAAACTAAAAAGGTAATTCCCATTTTCACTATTACCATCTATATTTGCTGAGTATTCTCCTTTCCAGTCATCACTTTCACCAGAAAGAATAACGTATTCACTACCACATCCGACCAAAATTGAAACTAAAAGAAATACAAACAAGAAAGGCTTTTTCATTGAACCTCCTATTGATCCGCACCTAAATTACATATTCTTCCTATTCAGTTTTTATTCCTTCTTAAACGAAGCTGCTGTTAGCGGAATAAATAATAAAACGGCTGCCGAAGCAACCGCTTATCGCTATCGATCCCGATAGCTAAACGCACAAGGAGTCTTCGTCTTTCGATTTCGAAACGTATTAATTCTAACTTTTCAAGGATAAAGTAGCGAATCCTATAAACCTTGCTGGACGGTTAACACCACGTTGCCTTTCTTGTGGCCCTGCTCCACATAGCGGTGGGCCTCCGCCGCTTGCTCCAGCGGATAAACGCGGTCGATGATCGAACGCAGCTTGCCGGCCTCGATCAGCTCCTTAAGATACCTCAGGTCTTCCGCGTTTTCCCTCATTGTTCCACCGATCACCTTCTTACCGCTCGTCAAGTTGACCCATAACCCGAGAACGACCGGCAGAGGGCTAAAATGGACTGCTCGCAGGTATAAGCCGTTCGGTGTCAGACGCTCGACGCAAGCCATGAACGGACTCTTTCCAACCGTATCGAAAATGATATCGTAGATCGTACCGTCATCCGCGAAGTTCTCTTCTGTATAATCGATGACTCGGTCGGCGCCCAGCGATCTTACCAAATCCAGATTCGATGTGCTGCATACCCCGGTCACTTCCGCACCGAAATGCTTGGCGAGCTGCACCGCATACGTCCCAACACTGCCGGATGCTCCGTAGACGAGTACGCGTCTGTTGCGCTGGATATTGCCCTTTCGGAGAAATTGCAAGGCAGTATAGGCACCGACCGGAACCGCTGCCGCCTCCTCGAACGTCATGTTTGTCGGCTTCAGCGTGACGCTGCCGTTCTCAGGTAGGCATCTGTATTCGGCATACGCACCGAAGCCCATTCCGCTGGCAGCATAGACGGCATCCCCCGGTTTAAACCGAGTAACGCCACTGCCCGTTGATTCGACCACGCCCGCTAATTCGAATCCGAGAATCTTGATTCGCTTCGGCCTCCACAGACCATTGAACAGCCGCGCCAGGAAAGGATCTGCCTTTCGTAAGCGCCAATCCCCCGCGGCGACAGTTGCAGCATAGACTTTAATCAATATCTCGTCGTCCTTCGGTACCGGCTTGGCGACATCCCGAAGCTGCAGTACATTTGGCGGCCCGTACCGCTCATATACGATCGCTTTCATCCCTTCCCCTCCAGTCAACCTTCGCTATTTTCCCATTTTATTCGCTGTAATTAGATGAAAGTTCTGCTGAATACGCTAATTCCAGTATATGGGTGGAGTGCAGCGACGAGCTACTACTAAAATAAGATGTTAACGGCTCCGTATAGAATAACTCGGTCTAGTTTGACATAAAAAAACCGGAAAGACTTCGTAACGCTACGCGCTGATCAGTCTTCCCGGTTTTTTTATGGAGTGAACACGCTTCCTCAAACAAGTAAAGACAAAATCACGATATGGAGTTCCTATCCAGATCGTCTTTTGAGCTATCGATCCGTTAGTTCAAGAATTTGGTCTCCAATTCATCATTCTGTTCATTTCTTTAAGGGTTTCCCGTCCCATTAACTTTATCGCATTTGTCCGAATGACAGGGTTGTTTTCAACAGCTATCCACTCTGCAATTTCTACCGCGGCGAGTGTTTGAACGTCATCGTGCTCACTTAGCATCATTATCTCTATAAATTCGAAAATCCGTTTTAAAACGGGGCTTTGCCAATCATTCTGAAGAAGTTCTTCCATAGTTGGAACGACCACGAAACCAAAGACCACGTATGGCAGATAGTCATTGAGCCACATATCCGTATTCTCAGCGTAGAGTGACTTTAGTTCAGGTATTTTATTTAAGAGTTCGTCTATAACAGTGGTGAACACCAATTCATTTGTCACGTTCACAATCTCCTTATCAAACAAACCTGCCCGTTTAATTGAGAAAAGGGCGCTGATCCCGGCAGCCGTTATTGAGCTATCGTTGCCCTTTAGCTTAACGATTAATAGTCACCCACATTGACTCTGAATTGAGTGAAAATTGATAAATTCTTGAGTTATCTATTGATGAAGTTCGCATGAAAATGTTCATTTAATATATCCAATGAAATGTATGCTTGAGAATCTACAATTTTCTCGCCTTAATGGCAAAAGCCGTTGGCAGCATTAATGCTTTTTTGCCAAAATCTTTATCTGATGCCATTGCTTTTTCTTTGTCCGTTTCTTCAATCAGTTCTTCAACAACAAAACCATTTCTGGCTAAAGAGTTAATATATGTACTCAACATACGATTAGAGAGCATAATTTCTTTATCGCTCATACCAGCACAATACCATTCTTCATTAAAATAAGAATTACTAAAAACAAGTTTGCCATCTTCAACTGACACACATTTATGAATAGGATGTGACCAACCGAAAACGAATACTCCATCTTTTTTCAAATAAGAATGAATATGTTTAAAGGTTTTGTCCAAGCTTGTTGTCCAACCAATTCCATAAACAGAATATACTAAATCGAAATAATCAATTGGTAATCCACATTCATCCTCCATAGGTGAACAAATCAGTTTAGCACTGATTCCTTGTGTTTGAAGATAATTTTCAGTTCTTTGAATTTGATTGGCAGATATATCCAATCCCCACAAATCAGTTGACCCTAAATCTGCAACATATTTTAAGGAGTGACCATTACCACAGCCGATTTCGAGCACGCTTTTATCCGACAAATCTCCAAGTAAGTTCAACTTCTCCTCTGATGGTAAATACCCCCCCCAACTTGGTAAAGCTGTTACACCCAAAAACTCACTGCCTATTGTATTCCAAAACCCGATATTAGTTTTATGTGCTTCGCTCACATTCATATCAATATTAGCCACCTTACCTAAAACTTTACCACCAACAATGTTCTTTTTCATTTTCTCCGCTTCTTCTATTAGTTTCATTATATTTTCCTCCGCTTTCTTTTTGTAGTCTGAATCGGTCAGCATTTCTCCTGAAAATAACTCGTTAAGATTGATTTGGAGAATTTCACAAATCGGCATCATTAGGGATAATTCAGGCATCCCGTTGCCACATTCCCATTTACTTACAGTTTTATCACTAATTCCGAGCGTATCAGCAAATTCACACTGAGTTAAATTCTGCTGTTTTCTCATTTTTGCAATAAATCTTCCGATTTTAACTTGATTCAAACAGACACCTCCCTTTCTTTGAAGAGTATTATATTTCAATCACTGGTACAATCACACCTACGAATCGTAGAATATATATAAGAATTGTTCTTTGAGGTTTAATAACTCAACATTCGCAGAACCAAAAACGGCTTAGCAGCCGTTGCTGTATAAGCTAGAAGCAAACTAACTAGGCTCCTTAGCTTGAAATTTAGTTGGAACTACCAATTTTATCCTAAATTGTCATAGTAGCTGCGGGTTCTAAAACAATGACAATTGTTGAAGCTATTCTCCCTCTATATAGAAAGCAAAATCTCTCGTTTTCATTTGTTTTCTCAAGTTTTCATAGCGTTGTTGGTTTCTAATCATTTGAATACTGGAATAAGGCTGTATTTAAGGTTAATTTTGGGGCCGATGAGAAAAAAAGAACCATAGTTACCTAACCAACTTTTATCCAAAAAGTGGATTGCTAGTCGAATTATGGTCGCACTGGTGGATGTCCACATCTCTCATGGAGGTCAACCCTCCCAAATCTCACAGAGTCTTCGCTCCCAAATTCCTTCGTCCAACCTTTCCATGAGGTGGATGTCAGTCATGCTGCCCGACAGGATCCTTTGCCCGTATTATAGTTGCTTTACTGACTAATCCGTGCTTCAAATGTTGTTACCTATTACTACACTTCGAGAATTCAAAAAACAATCTAAGCTACTTTCGGAAGTCCTACCATATGGGGAATGTCCCTTAACATACGTTCTTCACTGAATTCACATTGCTTTTTGCCAATCGTAAACAGAATTCGTATCAGCTTATTGCAAATTGCAATGAGGGACTGCATCTTCTTCAAAGGATTATTCGGCCGTTTTGTAAAATACTGATGTAGAGCTTTGAAGGCACTGTTCTTAGCGACCAAAGGCATGGCTACTCGAAAAAGGAGGGCTCGGAGTGTCTTTCTCCCTCTCTTCGTAATTTTGGTTTGTCCTTTGTGCTTTCCAGAAGTATTCTCCCTCAGACTCAGTCCAGCTAATTTGATGATCTGCCGAGGGTGGGAATAGTTACTGAGGTCACCTACCTCTGAAAAAAGCCTGCAACCGTATCTTTACCTATACCTGTGATGGCTAACATTTGTTCAACACCTGGAATCTGTTTGAGTAAATCGTCTATATTAGATTCCAGTTCTTCGAACTGTTCATTTATGAGTTCGTACTTATTTATTAACGTGCGTAGCTCTAATTTAGCCATTGCTGAACCCTCACGAATGCCAATCGAATGACTGGCTGCTTCTTTGAGTTCAGTTATTTTGCTGAGTCCAACAGCACGTGTAACAGCTTTTCTGAGGTGAATTAGGATCTCTTGGTCGGTAAGTTTGCTTAATTCATGTGGTAATAAATTTAACTTTAAGAGTTGTAATGCCGATTTTCCTTCCCAGTCTTTGAATACGGTAAGAAACTCGGGGAAAAAGCGATCTAGCCAGTTGTGGATTTGTCCTTGAACCGCTTGTAGGTCAACCGATAAAAGATCGCGTATTTTTCTCGCCACACGAAGTTCGGCATACACTCCTTGTGGAATGTTAGGTACAGCGTATCTCCCATCTTTGACTAACTGCGCAATCACTCTGGCATCTTTCACATCGTTTTTAGTAGGTGAATTGTCGTCTAACTCCTTGCTCTTCTTCACGTGCATAGGGTTTACGACGACAAAGTTAATGCGCTGCTCTTTAAGAAAGTGAGCCAGATTCAGCCAATAGTGCCCCGTTGGCTCCATTCCTACAATCACTTTTTCCATGCCTTGTTGATTCATGAGTTGATGAATCCAATCCAGAAAGTGATTAAACCCTGAATTCGTATTTTCAAAATAAAAAGCTTTTCCGAACTCAAACCCTCTAAAGTCCTGCGCGCGCGCAACATGCTTGTGCTTAGCAATATCGACGCCTAAAATTAACGTCTGTGAACTGATTTGAGCAATCTTATCATTTTGGTTATAATTCATTTTGCAGCCTCCTGGTATTTGAGTTCGTCCTTTTTGCTGGCCAGCTCGGGACAACACTTATGATACCAAGAGGCCCTTTTTATGCTCAAACGTCATTTTTATTCATTACAGGAATGCTGCCCGTTAGCTTAACGCGCTGCCAGTCTACAACTTTATTATCCAGTCCAATACTTTATCAATCTGTCTGAAACTTTATTAGCTCTGCACACCCGTGATGTAGTCTTTAGTTTTTAGGGTTAAGTACTAAGAAAACATTTTTTCTTCGAACAATATCCTATACTTTTATAGATTCCAACCCAACAATAAAAATATAAAATAGCCCCAGTTATGACCAATTCAATTGGCATACTGGGGCTGATACTGATCTTAAGTTAAGTGACAAACTTTATTACTTGGTAACAGACTTTATTATATAGTGACAGAGTCTATTATTTAGTGACAGACAATAATATCACTATACAACTCGAAACACTTCCTCTTACCCTTACTCCACCGTAACACTCTTAGCCAAATTTCGTGGTTTATCCACATCCAGGCCACGAGCGACAGACGCGTAGTAAGCAAGCAATTGCAATGGAATGACGGTCAGAATCGGTGTAAGCATCGGGAGTGTAGTCGGCATGTAAATAACCTCATCCACACTCTTGATCAGATCGTAGTTGCCTTCTGTAGCAAAGCCCAGCACGTGTGCGCCACGCGCTTTGACTTCTACGATGTTGCTCACCATTTTTTCGTAGATATCTGGTTGTGTTGCCAGAGCGACTACAGGTACATTATCTTCAATCAGCGCAAGAGTACCGTGCTTCAGTTCACCAGCCGGATACGCTTCAGAGTGGATGTAGGAGATTTCCTTCAGCTTCAGAGAGCCTTCCAGCGATACCGCATAGTCGAGGCTGCGGCCGATGAAGAACAGGCTGCTTACCCCTTTTGTGCTCTCTGCAAAATGACGAACCTGATCTGCATCCTCTAGCATAGAAGCGATTTTGGCCGGGATCTCCTCGAGGTGATCTACAACCTCAGCAACCTCAGCCGCTGTCATTGTGCCTTTTACCTGCGCCAAGTACAGGCTGAACAGATAGAGAGCTACAACTTGCGAGGTGTACGCTTTGGTAGAGGCTACTGCTACCTCCGGACCTGCCCAGGTGAAGATCACTTCGTCCGACTCACGAGCTACGGAGCTGCCTACCACGTTGGTGATAGCCATGACTTTCACGTTGCTCTTTTTCGCCTCGCGCAGCGCAGCCAACGTATCGGCTGTTTCACCGGATTGGCTGATCACGATCATCAGCGTCTTGTCCGTGTAGATCGGGTCGCGATAGCGGAACTCGGAAGCGACTGCGACTTCAACCGGTACACGGGTCCATTTTTCGATGACATCCTTACCTACGAGACCTGCGTGCATAGAAGTACCGCATGCCACGATATAGATGCGATCGTACATCGCCAGCTCGGCATCGCTCATTTTCAGCTCAGGCAAAATTACGCGCTTTTGTTCTGGATCAATGCGAGCACCCATCGTATCACGAACGGCTTGCGGCTGTTCATGAATTTCCTTGAGCATGAAGGAATCGTATCCGCCCTTCTCCGCTTGTACCAGATCCCACTCGACATGGAACAGCTCACGCTCAATTTTTTCCCCGGTCTCTGCGTGCATCAGTTCCACACCGTCGCGAGTCAGCACAGCCATTTCGCCTTCGTTCAAAATGTACACGTCACGCGTATGCTCCAAAATGGCCGGAATGTCAGAACCGATAAAGCTCTCGCCATTACCTACCCCAACAACCAGCGGGCTAGCCAAACGGATGGCTACGAGCTTATCTGGCTCATGCTCGGTCATGATTCCGAGTGCATAGGCACCACGCATGCGCTGTACAGCTCTGCGTGCTGTCGAGACGATATCTCCATCGTACATGTCAGCAAGCAAGTGAGCGATGACTTCTGTATCCGTCTCAGAGGTAAACGTATAGCCTTTTGCCAATAGCTCCTCTTTGAGCGGCAGGAAGTTTTCGATGATTCCGTTGTGAACAACAGCAAATGATGATTTTGCATCCGTGTGAGGGTGGGAGTTCTCATCAGACGGCTTTCCGTGCGTTGCCCAACGCGTATGCCCAATCCCCATATTTCCGGTCAATGGATGCGACTCCAGACGCTCTTCCAGCACAGCTAGACGTCCCTGTGCTTTATCCAGCTCCAATCCTCTCTCGTTCACAACAGCCAGCCCAGCCGAGTCATATCCGCGATACTCCAGCTTGCGAAGTCCTCCGATAACGACATCTTGCGCTTGTTTAGTTCCAATATATCCAACGATTCCGCACATAATTGAATGGTCCCCTTCCATATGACGGGGGACACAACCCAATGCCAATGGTACGGGGGTGTGCCCCCGCCATTCCACGTATTATCTATTTATGATTCGTTCTTGATATCATCCGTGGCTATTCTTACGTATCACGCGCACGATTTTGTCCATCCGGTCACCCTGATGTTTTGTCCGTGCACTCTGCGGCAGTGATACTGCTGCCGGGAGGTATCCGCCGAATTCTTCGATAAACCTCCACCTCGTCCACTGGGCTCCATGTCGGGCAGCCACAGTGCTGGCGCTTGTCAACAGTCCTTACAGCTTACTGGCAATCGTCCTCTTCCCCGCTCAACTCCCCCTTGTTTTCTTAGAAACGAATTGTGCATATGCACATGAACACTGTACCACAGATTTCTGTAAGCGACAATATTCTTCGTCATTTACTTGTATGCAAAAGGGAGTGGTATCGCACCACTCCCTCTCCATTATTTTTTACACGAGTTCTTGTTTCACTACATCCACGATCCGGTTAACCAGACCTTCCAATTGAGAAGCGTCCGGACCTTCTGCCATGACGCGAACGATAGGCTCTGTTCCGGATGGGCGTACCAGTACACGTCCATTTCCAGCCAGCTCTTCTTCTACTTCGCGGATCGCTTGCTCGATCGCCGCGTTTCCATTGAGCTTGGACTTGTCCTCAACGCGTACGTTGATCAGCAGCTGCGGATACTTGACCATCACTTGTTTCAGCTCAGACAAAGGCTTGCCCGACTCCTTAATGATGTTCAAGAGCTGCAGGCCCGTCAACAGGCCGTCTCCTGTCGTGTTGTAATCGAGGAAAACGATGTGTCCGGATTGCTCGCCGCCGAGGTTGTAGCCGCCACGCAGCATCTCCTCGACCACATAGCGATCCCCTACAGCCGTTTTCGTTGTATTGATGGAGCATTCCTCCATCCCTTTGAAAAAGCCCATATTGGCCATTACAGTCGTTACGATGGTGTTATTGTTCAGCTTCCCTTTTGCCTTGAGCGCACGTGCACAAATCGCCATGATGTAATCGCCATCGATGATTTCCCCATTCTCATCTACCGCGATACAGCGATCCGCGTCCCCGTCAAAGGAAAGACCGAGGTCTGCTTTATGCTTCAGTACCTCTTCCTGCAAACGCTCAGGATGGGTAGAGCCACACTGTTCGTTGATGTTGACACCATTTGGGTTAGCCCCAATCGTAATGACTTCTGCATCCACATCAGCAAACAGACGGGCTGCTAGCGAAGAAACTGCCCCATTCGCGCAATCAAGCACGACCTTCAAGCCGTCAAATCGTTCGGAAACTGTACTTTTCAAGTGGGAGAGATACTTTTGTCCTCCCTCCAAAAATTCCAGAACCGTACCAATGAGTTCGCCTGTTGGTCTAGGCAATGTGTCTTCTGCCGCGTCTAAGTATTGTTCCACTTCTGCTTCCACTTCGTCGGACAGTTTAAAACCGTTGCTGCCGAAGAACTTGATTCCGTTATCCGGAAACGGATTGTGGGAGGCCGAGATCATGACACCCGCATCTGCACCGAGTGCGCGTGTTAGATACGCAACACCTGAGGTGGAGATAACACCCAACCTGACCACTTCTGCTCCAACCGATAGCAAGCCAGCCAAAAGAGCACTTTCCAGCATTTGACCGGAAATACGCGTGTCGCGGCCGATGACTACTTTTGGTTTCCCTTCTTGCTTGTGTCTGGTGAGAACGTAGCCGCCAACGCGTCCGATTTTAAATGCCATCTCGGGTGTCAGCTGCGTATTTGCCACTCCACGTACACCGTCTGTTCCGAAATACTTCCCCATGTTTGTCCCTCATTTCCTTCCTTGTGCACACAACAGCTTATGTCTACCTTTGCTTGTTCGTGATTTCAATTGTGACCTTCTTCGGTGCGCTTGCTGAGGTCATGATGTAATCAGACTGATTAAAAATGTAGTTTAAAGCTACTTCATAAACACCCGCTGGCATGTTGCTCACATCTGCAACTACCTGCAAGTCTTCCTGTCTCAAATTGCCGAGTACCTGCTCGGCGCCTATGACGTCAAAATCGATTGTAGACATTTCTTGACCATCGGTGGACAGCACTTTGGCCTGCATGTCCTCTGATAGCCCGCTAATGCGGATCGGGATCTTTTCCAAACGCTTGACTGTAGATGGAACAACCTTGAGCGATACCTTTAAATACTCCGGCTCCACCTTTACGATGTTATCCATTATCGGTATCTTTAGCTCTAATAAACGATCTGATGTAATGTTACTAAGATCAATCTCTGGTCCGGGGTAAGTGGTCGCTTTCAAAGCGTCAATCACTTCCTTTGGTCCGAACACAGTCACTTCATCCACATTCATATCCACACTAGCCAAACTATAGCCATTTGGCATTTCATTCGTCAAGTTTAATTTGATCGGTACCTTGACGAACGGACTTGTTACGGGGATGTTCACTTCCACGGTTAGTGGCACCACATCGGCTCCTTGTATCACATTCCCCGACTTGTCCACCACTTTGAGTGGTACTGTAGTCTTAATTGCTGATGTAGCCCCTTCCAGATCGACTGAGGCCTTTACTGCAGCGACCTTGTCCACCTGACTTTCAGGAACCCGTACCAGAGCACGGAATGGCTTTACAATCGGCTCACCGGCTGTGTAACCAGGTGCCACCTGTCCCAGCATCTCTACGGCGACTTCCCGCTCCACGGTCTTTTTCTCTTCCAGCGTGATTTCCACGATGTTCGGGATAATTCCGACCTTTACCTCATCCGGAAATCCTTTATACTGCACGGGTACCCGGTGTGTTCCTTTACCTAAATTGGTAGCGTCGACATACACTTCATAGGAATCGGCCGGGAATAAATTATGCTTGTAAAAAGGGTTATTGCTCTCCAATGCTACTTTTACCGTTCGCTGCTGCTTCACAACCTGGAAACGATCCGTATCGTATTTGACATGCAAATTGACACTATCAATCAAAACAGGTTGACTAGCTGCTTCCGGGAGGTTTGTCTGTTCTGTTTCCAGATTGACAACCATCCACATCATGACAGCCAGAAGCAGCGCTACTGCACGTGCAAACCAATGACTGTTCAACCACTTATCCATGTTTTCGCCTCCATTGCCAACGACTTCCCATGGATTTGCTCTTCGACAAAGGCTGGAGCTGTTCCGTCAGCATCTCTGCCAATTGCGCCTCCGTCAGATTGCGATTCATCGAGCCATGCGTGGCAAAAGACACCTGTCCCGTCTCCTCCGAAACGATAATCGAAATGCCATCAGAAACCTCACTCACACCAATCGCAGCACGGTGGCGAGTCCCCAGTTCCTTGGAGATAGAGTTGTTTTCGGACAATGGCAAGTAACAGGCTGCTGCCAGGATCACATCCTTGCGCATGATGACCGCACCATCATGTAGTGGCGTGTTCGGAATGAAAATATTGATCAATAGCTCCGAGCTCACGCGTCCATTGATGGCGATCCCCGTCTCAACGTAGTCATTTAGGCCTGTTTCCCGTTCGATAACGATCAGAGCCCCAATGCGGCGCTTGGCCATGTATGTAACGGATTTACATACCTCCTGGACGAGACGGTTTACTACATCGTCATCCTGAATACTGCTGGAACGGGAAAAAAGCTTTCCGCGTCCCAATTGCTCCAAGGCGCGACGCAATTCAGGCTGAAAAATGATGACGACCGCCAATACCCCGAAGGTAAAGGCTTGTGACATCAACCAGTGCAAGGTTTTCAGCTGGAAGTATTTGCTGAGGAGCCAGGTGATTACGATCACCATGATTCCCTTTAGCAATTGTACTGCGCGCGTACCACGAATGAGCATGATTATTTTATAAATCACGTATGTAACGAGTAAAATATCCGTTCCATACCGTAATAGGTCGCCATAGTCCATGGATATCATAACGAAGCCCCCATATCTCGCTCCATCGCAATAAATCAGTCTATCTCCTGTGGAAAAAGCACGGCTCCACTGCCGTGCTGTCGATAGCTGTACTCTCTATTTTCTCCTATGGCAAAGCTGGAAGCAAGTCATTTCCAATATTTTTCACCTCATACCAAATCCAATCGAAGATAGCTTCAATGGATTCGGTATTTCCAACGACCTGCGCCGTAGATGCCACAAATACTTTCCCCTCAATAGCGACTACATTACCATGTACCTCACCTTGGACTTCAACGTTGCCGTTTCGTACGACCAAATCCCCATCTATGCTGATTCCAGCTGGGACTACAACGACATTACGCTCACGATCTATTTTTAGCTTATCCATATTCGATGAGGATACCTGCAAAATGTTATCCCGGTCAAACCAGTTGGCACATAAGCTGCCGGTCATTAAAAAGAAAAAGACCGCTGCAGCCGTTAGGAACGGATGGTTCCTTAGCCAGCTCGAAAACAGGTTTTTCTTTGTAGGAGCAGGCAATTGCGCAAGAACGCGTGCCGTAAAATCAGAAGAAACATGAATATGTGAAGCACTTTGTACAAAAGCGATGGCCCGCTGCAACTCATGCATATGTTGGCGGCAGCTCACACAAGTCTTCATATGTGTTTGCAAATGCTGATTGGTAAGTTCATCAGTGTCCCCATCCAGATATTCATGGATAAGGCTAATCATATCCCGGCATTCCATCGTGATTTCTCCTTTCTCACATCAATCGCAACTTGCTACGTAAAGCCTCACGCCCGCGATGTATCCTCGTCTTGATAGTAGTAATGGGCAGCTTTACGATATCGCTGATTTCTTGTAACGATAGATCTTCAATATAGCGTAAGATCATAATTGAGCGATACTTGGGCTGCAGATGGGACAGAGCATCCTGTACTGTCTCCTGCAGTTCCTGGGTCACGACTTTTTCCTCTGGCGTTCGTTCGCTAGAGGATAAACGCGAATACCAGTCCATGCCTTGGCCTGGTTCGGTTTCTTCATCTAATGAAAAGTCGGGTCGTTTCTTTCGGCCACGGTCGATACATAAATTGGTCGCGATCCGGTATATCCATGTGGAGAACTTGTAGCTGTCATCGTATGAATGCAAATTCGCATAGACACGCAGAAAAGTCTCTTGCGCGATATCTTCTGCATCCTGGCGATTTCCCACCATACGATACGCTAGCTGGAATATCTTGTCTTTATAAATCTCGATTAACTCGGCAAAAGCTTCGCGGTCTCCACGCTTTGCACGCTGAGTTAAACGTTTCTCTACAAAATCCATGCGATCCTCCCCACAATACCGTAATCCTATATACGGATGATACTGCAAATGGTTTCGTATCAAAATGTGTTTGTGAAGATAATTTGTTGGGAAATAGAGGAATATGAACACTTGTTTCCTCAATATATTAGTGATGGCTGCTCTTTTTATCATGACGCTGTAAAGGAGAGAGCGCAATGTCAAAAAAGGATGTTCTCCTCCAGATTGAACAGTTACGAAAAAAACTGAACGATCAGTACAAGGAACAGCGGTCCATTACCCCAGAACTAGTGGAACTAAGTGTACAGCTTGATCATCTATTGAACAAACTGCATCTCCATCCTTAGAATGTACTGCTTTCTCCCACCAATGTAAAGATGCGGAAACGTAAAAAAGAGAGGCCATTTTATGCCTCTCTTTTGTTTGGAAAATGGAATCCCTTATTACAGAAGTTTATCTCCAAAAACTGAGCTCATGAGTGCAACCGCCACACGAGCTGTCATGTTTTCACGATCGAGAATTGGATTTACCTCAACAAACTCAGCAGAACAGAGAATGTCTGCATCTGCGAGCATTTCCAGGGATACATGTCCTTCCCGGTACGAAATGCCCCCGATTACCGGTGTACCTACGCCTGGAGCATCATGTGGATCAAGACCATCCAGATCAAGACTCAAATGCACCCCATCAGTATTTTTGGATACATGAGCAATCGCTTCATCCATGACACGTGCCATACCGAGCTTGTCGATTTCGTGCATTGTAAATACTTTCATGCCGATACGTTTGATCAATTCACGCTCGCCTGCATCCAAATCACGTGCACCGATCACTACTACGTTTTCAGGCTTTACTTTCTGTGTGTAACCACCGATGTTCGTTAGACGCTCATTACCATATCCCAGGCTCGCTGCGAGTGGCATTCCGTGGATATTACCTGACGGCGAAGTGGTACCTGTATTCAAATCTCCATGAGCGTCAAACCAGATGAGCCCCAGATTTTTCACGTGCTTGGCTACGCCAGCAACGGTACCGAGAGCAATACTGTGGTCCCCGCCCAGTACGAGAGGAAAACGTCCCCCTTGCATGATGTCGCTTACAACTTCAGCCAGCTTCTCATTGGCTTCGACTACTTCATCCAGATATTTATGATTTTCGGTTTCTGTAAAATGGTGAGGACGTGTTACAAAAATGTCTCCACGATCTTCAATATTCAATCCCATTTTTTCTAAACGAGCTACTACGCCAGCATAGCGAATCGCGCTTGGCCCCATATCTACGCCGCGACGATCTGCCCCAAGATCCATTGGTACGCCCACAATACTAATGTTTTTGTTCATAATAAGTGCCGCACTTCCCTTCGCTCATTCTTGCTTCTACGCTTTTATTGTAGCCTCCAAATGGGATATGACTCAACTCGACAGGAATTTGCATAAATAACCTCCAAAAAGGGATGCTGAGCCCTTCCTGGAGGTTATTTTCGTGAGCATAAAAAACGAGCGACCATAGTGGTCACTCGCTTATCGTTTAATTATGGAGCGGGTGATGGGAATCGAACCCACGCGACCAGCTTGGAAGGCTGGAGTTCTACCATTGAACTACACCCGCAAAGAAACTCAAAAAGGCAACAAGTGTAGGATTAAAAGTGGTCGGGAAGACAGGATTCGAACCTGCGACCCCTTGGTCCCAAGCCAAGTACTCTACCAAGCTGAGCTACTTCCCGACATTATTTTTGTTGTGGGGCTCCCCGAAAAGTACTCGGAGTAGGCAACAACGATTCACTTCACTTTTTGCGGTAAAGTGGCGTGCCCTGAGAGATTCGAACTCCCGACCTTTTGATTCGTAGTCAAACGCTCTATCCAGCTGAGCTAAGGGCACATGTTTTGGGGTAAAAACTGGTGAGCCATGAAGGACTCGAACCTTCGACCCTCTGATTAAAAGTCAGATGCTCTACCAACTGAGCTAATGGCTCTCATAAATGGCTGGGGTACTAGGATTTGAACCTAGGAATGACGGAGTCAAAGTCCGTTGCCTTACCGCTTGGCTATACCCCAATGTGCAAAAAATAAAAAATGGTGGGGAGAGACGGATTCGAACCGCCGAACCCGGAGGGAGCAGATTTACAGTCTGCCGTGTTTAGCCACTTCACTATCTCCCCATTTTTCACTTTAAAGTGGTGGAGGCTGACGGGATCGAACCGCCGACCCTCTGCTTGTAAGGCAGATGCTCTCCCAGCTGAGCTAAGCCTCCAAAACACCCCACAAAGTGAAGAGAAGCGTTGTAGCAACTCCGAATACTTTGCGGGGGCCCCGTCAACTTAAATGAATAAAAGATTCATCCATTTACAGATCAGGGTACTATAGGTGACCCGTAGGGGATTCGAACCCCTGTATGACAGCGTGAAAGGCTGCTGTGTTAAACCGCTTCACCAACGGGCC
>NZ_CANMZW010000020.1 GCF_947502445.1 uncultured Brevibacillus sp. | reverse complement strand
GGTGCTTCTCCAAAATCAACCTGGGTTGATCCAGGTTTCGTCTCCAATGGCAATGCTGCAGCATCACTTGTCTCTGCGAACTGGTGTTTTCGTTGGGAAACATATTGTCTTACAGAGCGAGATGATCCTGTAAAATGGTGTTCTTCCACTAGTTGTGTATACAAGCGTTGTGCTGTTCTCCGGAACTTCTTTTTCTTGTTCAAATCCTCTTTGATCCATTGATCAAGAATATGTTTGACGGGCTCCATTACTCTAGCTTTTCGAATTTGCTTGGGCTTTTCTTGTAGATTGAAATCATCCATTTCTGCATATTTCTGAACCGTTCTCGAATCACGATTCATTTGTTTGGCAATCTTACTATAAGCTCGCCCTTTTTTGTTTGCCTCGTGCCTGATATAATTAATTTCTGCCACTGCTAACATCTCCTAACTCTATACCTCCCGTCGTCAGTTTGCCCAACTGGGAGTGTATTTTTGATAAGGGGATGTTGGCAAGTGGTTTTTTAATTTATGCAGCCCCTACGGGTCTGCATAAATTAACTGCCATTACCTACATTTTTATACTGCCATAAACAGTTCCGCCTTGCATGTGGTCAACTAATATTCCAACGTTACAGAAATTTCAGCATTAGCCGTGATCTGCGTTTGAGAAAGGACGGTATATGACGAAGCGTGCACACCACCAAAAATTACAGAGGTGGCACCAGTAAAGTTCCTACCTGTGATGGTTGTTATGTTTCCACCGGCTAAAGGCCTTCTTCAACGGAAAGACCCGTGATTTCTGTTTCTATGCTATTCTCGGCTTATCCCTCTGTGTGGTTTTCGACACGAGCCTACACCATGCGGGCGACTTTCATCGCACACGGAGTTCCATCAACGGAATATGGCATAAACACGAATGGGACTGCAAATACCGAAGTATCTACAATCCCATTCGTGTTTTGAGAAGCTACAACGCCCATTGTAAGTTCTCGTATCCTTCTTATCCGCTGACTGGGTTCCTTCGCTCCGGCCAGTTTTCTCCTCCCCGCCTGTGTTACCACTACGGGTTCAAACGGCAAGCCATCGACACTACTACGAACCCTCTGCCATCTTATCAGCCTCACTGGTGCTATCCCACCTCTTCTGATAAGACTTCAAACGTTCCACCTTGTCTATCCCTTATTTTGCTGACCGTAGGTCCCCACTATACAATCCGAGAAAAACAGGTTTAACAGCCTGAATTGTTCCTGTTTCGTCTGTACGATCTCACGTACATCGACTGTTGCCAAGCCCCTAGCGCTTCATTACCTGGCAACAGCTATCTCGTATTGGGTCGCCATGGATTCGTCTCCTGACCATAGTCAGCTTTTAAGGAGCCCCGCCTTGCTTCCAGCAAGTACGACTTCACCTGACTTCACGAGAGCAGTTGGTATAGGACTGCTTCCGTGCAGGAGGATTAGGCACATGAGTGATAAGGCTGTTCTCATGGATTGGAATTGCACCAATCGATTCGACAGGGTAGTTAGAGGGGGTCACTTACAATTCCTATTGATTAGTTAAAGAGGCCCACTCCACTTCTTTCACTCCAGAGAGTTTATGAAGTAACGTTTCGTAATTTTTTTAAGGAGCTTCTACCAGATTAGTCTTCGCATTAGTAATAGCTGTTGTAGCTGCTTTAATTGCATCTACATCCGTGCTATTAGCTAGTGCTTCACCATCAGCAATAGCTTCCGCTAATACAGCGTATGATTCTTCTGTGTAACCTGTTGGATCTACACCTTTAGCTTCCGTAATTTTTTCAGCCAAAGCATCTTTTGCATCAGCCAAAGCTTTTGCAGCATCTCTTTCTGCATGGCCTTTTACGTTAACTTTCAAAACTTCGCCATCCAGTTTAACTGTAAAGTTTTTGTCTTGTCCATCAACTTTAACAGTTACGTCGACAGATTTCACAACCAAGGATGCTGTGCCATCTTTTAATACTTTTGCAGAAGTAGCTGTAGTACCTTCCAATACATTTACGTTATCACTGTTAAATTCAAAACCTTTTACAGTAATATCCTCTGCTTTAGCACCAGTGAACGTAACATCGAAAAGGTCACCTAATTTAACGTGGTCAGTAAAGAGGTCGCCATCTGCTTTACTTACATCAATATCAACTGTACCTTTAGTCAGAGATACTTTCGGAAGTGCTTGCGTATCTGTTACCGTGAACTTGTCAGAGAACACTTGATAAGCAGTCTCTGCTTTTTCGCCCAATTTAACAGTTACAGTGTATTCTTTTCCTGTTTCATAGACATTTGACGTAGCATCAATTTTTAAAGATGCTGCGTTACCTGTAGCAACCTCTTTACCAGCTGAATCTTTTACAGAGTAGAAAAGACCAGTTGTAATTTGAGCTGCTTGACCGCCTTTTTCATCTACACCATAGACTTTAAGTTCCATTGCAGATTTAGCGTCTTTGTTAGCAGTGTTTTTATCAAGTTGTTTTTCGAATCCTGCTACTTTAAAGTCAGATACAGCTCCAGCTTTTTCAACTTTAACAGTTACTTCAGCTTTCACTTGATCATTCAGGGACAACTCAATTACAGCTGTTCCCTCTTTACCAGTTTCAGGAGTTACGGTAAACTTATAAGTTGTTGTACCTGCTACATTTTGTTCTTCAACCAAAGCTTTAATCAGATCTTTGCCTGATTTTACTTTTACATTCAATTTACCGGTGAACGCAATGTCATCGCCATATTGATCTTTAAACGTTACTTCAACGTCTTTCGTAGTACCAATCGAAGAAGAAACAGTGATTTGGTTTTCCTTCAATTCCAATTTGCTAGCCACTGCTTTAGCAACAGTTTTAATTTCTACTGTTTTGGAATAGAGAGTTTTACCGTCTTTCACAACAGAAATTTTAACAGGAACAGAGCCATCTTTAATAGGTGTTACTGCACCTGTTTCACGGTCAACCAAAGCTACTGTCTTGTCCAAAGATTCGTATTGAACGTTTCCAGCATAAGTCGATTTTCCATCAAACTGATCTTTAAACTCTACATAGAAGTTATAAGCACCATCTGCTTTAACAGTAGTGTTTTGCTTGTAATCAGCTGCAGCAAAATTTTCTGCTTTCGTAGAAACAGTCCAATTGATTAGATCAACTGGTTTGCTCACTTCAGCTTTTACAGTGATTTTATCGCTCTTTACTACAGTACCATCTTCTTTAGTGACGATTACATATACAAATGCGATGTCACCATCGTTTGAAAGTCTAATTTTACCATCTGTAATTGTTGCAGAAGATTCAAAAGTAACTTTAGATTTATTTTCAGCAGTTACATCCAATCCAGCAGCGTCAAGCAGTTTGTAGCTAATCGCTGTATCTTCTCCTGCTTTTACAGTTTGAGCGGTTTTCACATCAATTTTTGTAACTTCACC
The DNA here is from genome assembly GCF_947502445.1 of uncultured Brevibacillus sp. GTDB lineage: Bacteria > Bacillota > Bacilli > Brevibacillales > Brevibacillaceae > Brevibacillus. Next base: position 102,902 of record NZ_CANMZW010000020.1, on the reverse strand, counting down.
GGCAGCAAAATCAAAATCTTTAGAAGAAGATTTGTCTCCAGCTTTAACTGTTGCAGTATAAGTACCTTTTGTCAAAGCCTCATAGAAATCAACAGTTGCGGATTTCTTATCTTCGGACAAAGCAACTGCTTGCACATATTGCTTGTCACCTGTTTCTTTATTTACAACAGTTACATCTTCTTTGTTCAACGCTGTAAGTGCAGTTGCAAATGTTACTTTTACAGTTTTAGAGGTAATAGCACAAATCTAAACAAAATCTTCAACTCATCAGACAATTTGAATTTTGCTTATACAGCTAATGTTTTCCAACCAAAAATTAACTATCATTTGTAGAAAAAAGGAATTCGGTTGTAGAGATTCCCTAAGGAATGGAATTCCATGCAATTTGGAAGTGATGATTTCGTTTTTTTAGCGGAATTTTCATCATATTCGGCAATATATTACTGAAATATGTGTATTTGTAAAAATAATTAAATTTATGATGATCGTTTAATGTTAATACTATTTTTATTGAGCAAATATGGCGAGGGGCTACCGGAAAACTTTCAATAGAAAAATCTGATGTGGAAAAAACCTATCTTTAGTTAGGTTTTTTCAATGCCCAATTTGCTACAATATCAGGAAAAGACCGTGGTAGAGAATAAATCTGTCGTTATAGAAAGGGTAAGCCCATGCCTATGAAACGAATAATGATCGTAGATGACGCGGCATTTATGCGAGGTATATTGAAGGAAGCGATTCTAAATACCGGGTGTGATGTTATTGCTGAAGCAAAAAGCGGGGAAGAAGCTGTGAGACTCTACAAACAGTTCAAGCCAGATCTCGTGACCATGGATATTACAATGCCAGGAATGGATGGAATCACGGCATTAAAAGAAATCCGTGCCTATGATCCAAAAGCAAAGGTAATCATGTGCTCGGCGATGGGACAGCAGGTGATGGTAGTGAATGCCCTACAGGCAGGGGCACAGGACTTTTTGGTAAAGCCTTTCCTCAGCGAACGAGTCAGAGACTCGATCATGAAGATTTTAGCGATATAGGCTGCATGCAGTAGAGCAGGGAGTTTAGAATAGCGGAGGTGAGGCGATTGTGGATCATTTCTACAAATATATCGACTCCGTCAGGGATGTAAATGAGCTGGAGAGGCTTAGGGAGCAAATCAAAGATCAAGTCATTGATCCAGCGCTTAATTGGGAATCAAGGATGCCAATATATCGAAAAGTACAAGTGGTGACAGAGCGTATCGAACATCTCAAAAATAATCCTCATGCGATATAAATGAATCAATCAATATATTGGAACTGGCCTTTCGGTTATTAGAACTGGAGGCTTTTTTTGTGGTCAGGTATCTTTTTCGAAACATATCTTCTAAATAAGCGTCTATATAATGAAGAGATTTGTCGAAGCTTGATGGTCATTACAGCCTATTTGCACAAAAAAAGTCGACTGAGCAGGTCAGTCGACAAATAGGTAATTCCCCAAGTTATTTGTTTAAACACGATTATTTTATCAACAAAGGATTAATATGTAAAATGGGAATTCCTATCTGCCTGCCATTCCTTGACATTGAATAGGCATACAGGTATCCTAACAAATATTACACATCCTTTATCCGTATCTCATAGCGCCTGATCAACTGTTGATACAGCTGGATCAGAGACTACGAATGCCAAGTTTTCTATGTTGCAAAAGGATGTCACTATGCTATAGTGAATGACGAACAGAATTCTATATATAGATGTAGAGAAAAGTGGGGAGCGAGACTATGTTATCCTTCTTGAAGAAATTAACGGGGAAAACACCGACGACGCAAGAGGTGCGTGAACAGGTTCAGGAGGAGTCCATTTTGTCCGCTTCTGATACCGAACAGTCACATCAGGGAAAACAGCATAAAAATGCGGGATCTATTGGTGTCGTGACTTCGCTTTCCTTGCATTCATCTTGGAAGGCAAAGCTCAGCCAGCAGGAGCAATATGCGCTCTCCTTTATGGCTCAGGAGCTTGCTCCATTGGAAGAAGGGAATGTTTCTCTGGCAGGTACGTCCATCGTACCACATGATGAAGGTGTAGAAGTGACGGTGTTTGTGCGGAACAGTACAGATCGCGCTGTACTTTTGGGAGAGATGACACTGGTGGTATTGTTCGGGGATCAGCAGCTGTTCACCCGTCAAACGTTTGATTTGAGCGAAATAGGAGAAATTCCGCCGCGTTCCGCAAGACCGTGGTCGTTTGTATTTGCGCGGGAGCATTTTTTACAGCTTGATGTATTACTGACAAACTGGAAAATTGCCTTCGAGCTGGCACAGAAAAAAATGGTTCTCCCATCGCAGTTGGAGCTGGAAGAGTCCTGGATTAAAGAGCTGTCTGATGATCAGAAAAATTCTCTGATTGAGCTGGCAAAGAATCTGCCTGCTTTAAAAGAGGGCGAAGTCAATTTTCAGAGCATGCAGCTGCGCCGAACCGAAGAGGGTGCACTTCATGTGATGCTTTTGATTCGCAATGGCTCCACGCAATCTCTTTCCTTTGAAAAGCTACCACTCGTTCTCTATGATGCGACAGGCGACAAGGTTGCAGAGGGTGCATTCCACCTCAATAATTTTATAGTGAATGCACACACAAGCAAGCCGTGGATGTTTATTTACCCGCCTGAGATGATTCAGAAGACAGATGCAGATTTTTCAAGCTGGAAAGTAGATATGTCTTAAGGCTCGTAGTGAGTAAAATTGAATCAAGAAGCTTCGTTCGTGCCCGGACGGTAAGGAGGTAACACATGTTTTCCTTTATGAAGAATTTTTTCGGGAAAGATCAAACGGATCGTTCCATCGAAGATTTGAAAAAAGAAATTCAAGAAGAATCGACCATTAATGCTGCTGAACTGAAGGACAGTGAAGTGGAGATAGAGGAAGCGGGATCAGCAACTCAAGCTGCGAATTCCGCTAACTTGATTCATACAGAGCTTTCGCTGCATCCGATGTGGGAGCAAGAACTGGACACGGAGAAGAAATACACGTTGCGCTTTTTGCAAGCTGAATTGCCTGATATGGTGAGGGGCTTGGTCAGCGTGACTGGTTTTAGTATGGTTCCGCAGCCAAATGGTCTGGTAGTCGCCATGTTTTTCCGGAACTCGACAGAACGCACGGTACGGATTAAAAATATTCGTCTCGCGATCTACCTGGATGACGAGCCTTTTGCTCGTATGAGTGTAGACCTCTCTGACATTGGACCGATTCCACCGCATACTAGCCGTCCATGGGAGGTACTATTCCCGGAAGAAACCTACCTGCATGAAAACTTTACTTTCAGTCGCTGGAAAGTAGTGATGAAGGCAGGGAACAGTACACACGTATGGCCGTCTACTCTTGAGCTTGATCCAGAAATGGAGAAGCGCATGACTGATCGCCAAAAAGATCGTCTGGAGAGATTGGCGTTTTCGTTGCCAATGATTCCTGTTAATACAGTAGAAATTACTGGCTTTGACATCGGAAAAACAAAAGAAGGCCATGTAGTAGCTGCTATGCTGTTTCGTAATGGTATGACCTCGGAGTACCGTCCAGACAAAATAAAGGTCAAGATTTCGGACGCGGAAGGCGATGTAGTGGCTCAAGGTGTCATGGATACGAGCAAAATCTGTGTGCAGCCAGGCAACAGTCGCCCATGGTTGGTTGTATTCCCGCCAAACGTAGTCAAAAAGCCAGATGCTAACCTGCGTAGATGGGTTCTTGAAGTAGAGTAGACGGTTTACTTTTTTGTCGCAGGAATGAGGAGGTTGACATATGAGTTGGTTACTGGAGAATTGGTTTGGTTCCAAGGAAAGCTTGGAACAGGTAAGAGAAGATATTCATGAGTATTTGCATAAAGAGTTTTATTTGGGATTATCCGGGATTGATCAGCCTGAGCAATCGGCGAATCGCGTGGAATCCAAAGAGCTGTTCCTGCAGATGAACGGTCCATGGGACAATCAATTAGAGGAAGCTGAGCAAGAGCTGCTGCAATATGTTCATGACGAGCTGCCTCCTGTTGTTCGCGATGAACTGGGAGTGTTCCCTTTCTATACGCAAACGACAAATGAAGGATATCTCGTCCTCACATTTATTCGCAATGCGACTGATCGCAGTGTACTTTTGCAAAAGCTTCCTTTGACACTGGTGACCACAGATGGCCAAGAGGTAGCGCAAAAGACGTTTGATCTTCTTGCAAACGGACCAATGGGAGAAATGTCTAGCCGCCCGGTAGAGTTCATGTTCCGTTGGGATGAGTTTAGCTTTATCCCGGAAAAAGAGGTACCTCTGACTCTTGCTTACAAGAAGCCGGAAGCAAATCAAGCTGAGAAAAATCATGAGCTGAATGTAGGATTGTCCGCATCGGAAACGGATCACTACATGAAGAGGGCAGCAGAAGAAGCACCTGTAAAATCAGGTGAGGTAGATCTGCAAGTACTCGATATCAGCACGGGAGTAGACAATGGATTGAAAGTGGTTGTTGTCTTCCGCAATGGTTTGGAAAAGCGTCTGGAGTTTACAGAAGTGCCGATTATTGTGCATGACAAGGCAGGAGAAACGGTAGCCCGCGTAAGCTACACCCTGCAAAATATGAAGGTAGAGGCGAATAGTCAGCGGGTATGGGCATTTGACATTCCGTCTTCTTCGATGAAGCAGCAAGGGGTAGATGTAGCAGAGCTGACTGCCTATATCCCAAAAGCGCAACCAAGAAAAAAAGCGGAGACATTCGTAGTTCCAGATATGGATGACAACAAAGGATTGCTGCAGTAATCAAGGGAACCCTTTTTGCCGATGGTGGTGAAAAGGGTTCTTCTACAATCAGAACATCCTAAAAAATGGATAGTTAGGGTTGCATGTCTCCCTTTTCATCCGCTATGCTAGATAAGAACGAAAATGAATCAAAATACCTGAATTCCTTTAGACTGCCCGTCACAGCAGGAGAAAGAAGGAAGGACTGTTTTTCATGAAAAAGACGATACAGGTCACATTTGCAATAGTATTAGTCATAACACTGACAGTCACGAGCGTTCAGCCCATTTTCGCTGCTGCGGGAAAAGCGAATGATCCGTTCCTGGGTAACCAAATCCATTTGAGCCAGATAAACGCTGAAAAGGCCTGGTCAGCGGTCAATAGCAATGAATCGATTGTGATCGCTGTTTTGGATTCGGGGGCTGATTACAATCATCCTGATTTGAAAGATAATCTTCTGCCTGGCATCAATTTGGTCAATCCCGGAAGAAGTGCACAGGATGACAATGGACATGGCACTGCAGTCGCAGGTATCCTCGCAGCCAAAGGAAACAACGGGATAGGCGTAGCAGGTGTATTATGGAATGCCCGTATTTTGCCGATAAAGGTTCTGGATAAAAAGGGTGTTGCTGACGTTGAATTGATTACAAAGGGAATTAATACGGCTCTTGATCGCGGAGCCAAGATCATTGTGATGTCCGTTAGTAGCATGTCTTACTCGCGGGGATTGGTCGCTGCTGTTAATCGCGCTGAAAAGAGCGGAGCGATCATCGTTGCAGCAAGCGGGAATGAAGCAGATCGGGTTGCCTTTCCAGCCGCGTATCCAACAGTTGTGGCTGTAGGGGCGGTAAAGAACAATAATCAGCCGCTGCACGAGTCCAATAATGGTCCTGAGCTGAGTCTGGTAGCTCCAGGCTTTAACGTGTATACGACCAAGCTGGGTGGGGTATACGGTCCTTTTAGTGGAACCTCGGCAGCTGCTCCTCAGGTGGCAGGTGCTGCCGCCCTTATTCTCGCACGTAATCCACACCTAACCCCGCTGGATGTAAGGATGCTGCTTTACCAGACAGCCAAAGATCTTGGAGAGGCTGGTTGGGATCGAGCCACAGGATATGGCTTGCTAGATGTTAACAAGGCAGTCCGTACGCCAATGTCCATGGACTTTCTGGAGCCAAACAACACCAAGTCAACAGCCAAGGCTTTTCCAATCGAATCACAAATACGGGGGAATCTCGGTCCGAATGATACGGTTGACTGGTTTCGAATGGATGTCCCCTATGATGGAAAAGTAAATTTTACTTCAACGGTTAATTCCGGCGTAAGCTCAGCGATAGCGGCGACTTTTTATACGGAGAATCGGGAGCCCATCACGGAGTATTTTGGGAATGGAGACACAGTTACAGTCCCAGCCAAAGCAGGGCGTATGTATATACGTCTTTTACGTACGGCAGGGGTCAACTCCTTTACGTATGTACTAACCAGCCGCTTCAACATCAACCCGGATCGCAATGAACCGAATGATTCGGAAGCAACTGCAAGACCGCTTGTAGGAAATCAAATCAGTGTCACAGGTAATTTTCATTATGAGGGAGACCAGGACTGGTTCTCTTATTATGTACGGGAATACGGTCAAATGGACGTAACTGTTACTCCTGATAATAAACGGATGGACATTTTGCTCGCGATCGGAAAACAGAGTCAGGGGAATAACACAGTTTGGGATTCACCTTATGATAATGGAACCCGTGATGAACCGTCTGAGCATGTGAGAAAAGAAGTGTCTCCTGGCAAGTATTTGATCCGCATCAGTGAGTATGAGCAAAATGCGGTGAATGGGGAATATCGTTTGGATCTCGGCTTTACCCCGAATAAGAAAGATCCAAATGAACCGAATGATACGTATCTTCAAGCATCCCCGTTATCAGGTGGAACCTTGATGACTGGGAATTTTCCAACGACGGCGGATTCAGACTGGTTCCAATTTAGGGTCAATGCCGAATCCTTCGTTAGTATTCGTGCTCCCTTCATTCCCGTCTCAAGTGGTGTCAGACTCGCACTCTACAGTGAGAAAAACCTCAATTACGCGCTGGCCAGCACAAATGAAGTCGCGGAGCTCTCAGACCAGGGAAGAGAAATTGTTGGCCTGCGACTGCAGCCAGGCAAATATTATATCCGTTTAAATAGTGGAGTTCCGTTCCGCTATGATTTGTATCGCTTGACGGTCACCCAGCAGGTGCTTGTCGCAGGATATCGCGATATCTCCGACCATTGGGCGCGCTCGGAGATTGTGAGACTGAGTGGCAGAGGAATCGTCAAGGGCTTCAATGATGCGACATTCAAGCCGAATCAGGCAGTGACGCGGGCACAATTTGCGACCATGCTCATTCAAGCGATGAGAACGAGTGGACAATCTGTAGGCAGCACCTATAGAGGCAGTGCCTCTTTCAGCGATATGCCGAAAAGTCACTGGGCGTATAACAATTTGGGACTAGCTTATCAGCAAGGCATCTTGAGGGGATACCCAAATAATCGCATGAGACCGGACCAAGCCATCTCTCGCGCAGAAATGGCGGCTATGATTGCGCGAGCTCAAAAGGTTTTCCTGTATGCGCCAAGTACGTCATCCTTTCGGGATGTTCCAACAAACCACTGGGCGTTCTCATCGATTGAGGCATTGACTTCAAGAAAATGGGTAAATGGATATGGAGCGACGTTTAAGCCACAAGGTATTGCGACCAGGGCTGAAGTCGTTGTCCTGATTTCAAAAGCGTACAAATTATAATCGCGCAAGCAAACGAGTGTAGAAAAAATTTCGGGGCACACTTGAAATACGCCCTTTACCAAATGTGTCTATTGACACCATAGAAAAAAACAATTATTCTATATTCCGTAATGGATACTCTTATCCAGAGCAGGCGGAGGGACTGGCCCGATGAAACCCGGCAACCGACTAGAGCGGTGCTAACCAGCAGAACGGACATCTGTTCTGGCCGATAAGAGGATGAAGGAAGCATAAAGCGCTCAAACCTTTTCCTCCAGAAACGCGGAAAAGGTTTTTTTTATTGCGTTTACGTCGATAAAATCCTGTCTCGGCTACCACACTATTTGTATGAGGTCAAAGGAGGTATTTTTCTCATGGCTTTGCAAAAAGGTCGTCGTCTCTTTACATCTGAATCCGTAACTGAAGGGCATCCGGATAAGATTTGTGACCAAATTTCCGACTCTATCCTTGATGCGATTCTGTCTAAAGATCCAAACGCTCGTGTAGCTTGCGAAACATCTGTAACAACTGGTTTGGTGCTCGTAGCTGGTGAAATCACCACCAACACGTACGTTGATATTCAAAAATTGGTTCGTGAAACAATCCGTGAGATTGGCTATGATCGTGCTAAATTTGGTTTTGACGCAGATACTTGCGGTGTAATCACTGCTATCGGCGAACAATCCGCTGACATCGCTCTTGGTGTTGACCAAGCTCTGGAAGCGCGCGAAGGCAAAATGACTGACGCTGAAATCGAAGCAATCGGTGCTGGTGACCAAGGTCTGATGTTTGGCTTTGCTTGCAACGAAACACCTGAGCTGATGCCACTGCCAATCAGCATGTCTCACCAACTGGCTCGCCGTCTGACAGAAGTGCGTAAAAATGGCACACTGGCTTACCTGCGCCCAGATGGTAAAACACAAGTAACAGTGGAGTATGATGGCGACAAGCCAGTTCGTATCGATACGATCGTTATTTCTACGCAACATGCTCCTGAAACTACGTTGGAGCAAATCCAGAAAGACTTGGTTGAGCATGTAGTAGGGCCAGTAGTTCCTGCTGAGCTGTTGGATGCTGAAACCAAATACTTCATCAACCCAACTGGCCGTTTCGTAATCGGCGGACCACAAGGGGACGCTGGTTTGACTGGCCGTAAAATTATTGTAGATACGTACGGTGGCTATGCTCGTCATGGTGGCGGTGCATTCTCCGGTAAAGATCCAACCAAAGTAGACCGTTCCGGTGCATACGCTGCTCGTTATGTAGCGAAAAACATCGTAGCTGCAGGACTGGCTGACAAGTGCGAAGTTCAAGTAGCTTACGCGATTGGTGTAGCTCAACCAGTTTCCATCGCTGTAGATACGTTTGGTACAGGAACCATTTCCGAAGAAGATCTGGTGAAACTGGTTCGTAAAAACTTCGATCTGCGTCCAGCTGGTATCATTAAACAGCTTGACCTGCGTCGTCCTATTTACAAACAAACAGCTGCTTATGGCCACTTTGGACGTAACGACCTGAATGTTCCTTGGGAGCAAACAGACAAAGCGGAAGTGCTGAAGCAAGAAGCAGCACAACTGGCAAAATAAGAACGGTAATGAAAGAGCCTAGTACTGTTACTAGGCTCTTTTTTCTGTGGAAATCAAAATCGTTGGGAGTTATTGGGGTGAGGTGAACAAAGGAATTTGTAGGGTTGTGTCGAATCTCCTAAAATGGGAAGTGAGGAGGGGTTTTTTTGCCGAAAAGAAGGCTCTTCCTGATCGTGTTTGTAACCTTTTTGTTTCTTATTGTGGCTGGTGGATTACTGGGAGAATCAGATTTGGTAAAAAAGAATGCACAAAAACTGCAACCTTTTCCCCAAGTTGATACGTCTAACTACATAAGTGGCGCACAGAATGCTGAGCCAAACGTCACAGCAATCCAAAAAGCAACTGCAGTCCCGAAAAAGTGGTACAACAATCAGGTTGTCGTAGTAACGTATCATCATGTGACTGATCAAACCGATCAGAGATACGCCATATCGCCAGAACTATTTGCGAGGCACATGGCGTTTCTGCATGAAAATGATCTACATCCTATATCGCTTGCAGAGTTTGTGCAATTTGTTCAGACGGGGACCTTGCCAACGGAGAATGCTGTATTCATTACATTTGATGACGGATATGAGAGTTACTATACAGAAGCGTTTCCGATTTTGCGTGAATACGGTTTTCCATCTGTCAATTTTGCCATTGCAGGCAGGATACGAGATGTAGCAGAACGAAAGCGAGTAAATATGACGACGCCACTGTCGCGTCAACAAGTAAATGAAATGATAGCCTCTGGACTGACTGATGTTGCCTCTCATACGTACAGCTTGCACGAAGAGGAAGAGAGCAACGAATGGGGCGATCTTGGACCAGGGACGGCCCCTGTCTATCTGAAGGATCTTAACCGGTTGGAAGTTGAAAAGGAGTATAGGAATCGACTTTACGTTGATTTCGTTATGTCACGAGTAGGTCTTGGATCGTGGATTGGTTACGATGTGAAAGCACTCTCTTTGCCATTTGGCTATACGAACAATATTGTGCTGGAAACGGCACGACAAGCCGGATACGAGTATGTGTTTACATCCACCCCAGGAATAGTAAAGCGTGGAACCAATCCGTTTGCCATCCCGCGAAATGGCGTCGGGTTACGAGATGTGGATGAGGCCAGCCTCCGTCAGTTGTTCACGAAAGCGAAAAACGAGTTTGAAGGAGAGCAATCATGAACAAAGCGATAGACATCAGCGTACTCGATGGGGTGATCAAGCGGACGATCGAAACAGTTGAGACAAGTAAAACCCAAATATTTGATATAGCAGAAAACGCAAGGCAGCAAGGAAACTCACTGAAGCTTGATTTGCACGAGCTGCGCCAGGAAATTTCCAAGGTCATTCAGAAGGTAGATGCATTGGAGCTGGCGTACCAAAAATCGCGCAACAGGCTCGTATTGGTGAGCCGAAATTTTCATATGTACACCGAGGAAGACATTCGGATTGCGTATGAAGAGGCGAGCCGTATCCAAGTGGAGCTGTCCATTTATCGTGAGCGCGAAAATAACCTGAAGCGAAGACGCAATGACCTGGAGCGCCAATTGCGGACACTGGAGGAAACCATCGTCAGAGCTGAGAAGCTAGTCTCGCAAATGGGGGTAGTTCTTGGCTACCTTACAGGAGACTTGAGCAAAATTGGCGAGGCTCTGGAGTCAGCCAAGCAGCACCAGCTCATGGGGCTAAAAGTCATTCAGGCCCAGGAAGAAGAGCGCAAGCGTGTAGCTCGGGAAATTCACGATGGCCCGGCACAGTCGATGGCAAATGTCGTCCTGCGCTCGGAAATCGTCGAAAAAATGCTGAAGAATGAGCGTATTCTAGAAGCACAAATGGAACTGCATGAATTGAAGGAAATGGTCCGAATGAGCTTGGCAGATGTCAGAAGGATCATTTTCGATTTGCGTCCAATGGCATTGGATGATCTCGGTTTGGTGCCTACCTTGCAAAAATATATTCGAACATGTGAAGAGCGTATCGCTTCTTCCATAGATCTGGTAATATTTGGTACAGAGCCTCCTTTGCGCAGCTCCGTAAAAGCCGCTATTTTTCGTATGGTTCAGGAATGCCTGAACAATGTGGAAAAGCATGCCGAGGCCACCAACGTGCAAGTAAAGCTAGAGTTTTTACAGGAGTCACTGAGTCTCGTGGTAAAAGACGACGGTGTTGGATTCGATCTCGAAAAGCGGATGGCAAATGGCAATTCATTCGGTCTGCTTGGCATGAGGGAGCGCGTTCAGTTATTGGAGGGCTCAGTAGAATTGCAATCCGCACCAGGCGAGGGAACAAAAGTGATATTCCAAATACCGCTAAAAATGTGAAATGACATAGAATGTACACAGGGGGATGAACCATGGATAAAAGACAGCAAGAGCTCCGTATCGTAATTGTAGACGACCATCAATTATTCCGTGAAGGCGTAAAGCGTATTCTGGAAATGGAAGAGGATTTCAAGGTCGTTGGAGAAGGGGCGGATGGAGGCGAGGCAGCATTACTGGCAGAGGAGCATAAGCCAGATGTTCTGCTCATGGACATCAACATGCCTAATATTAATGGTGTTTCTGCTGCTGAGAATGTAATTAGTGTAAGTCCGACTACTCGTGTCATTATGCTGTCTATTCATGACGATGAGGGCTACGTTTATCGTACGCTGCGCTCCGGTGCATCTGGTTACTTGCTAAAAGAAATGGGGACGAGTGACTTGGTGGATGCCGTTCGCGTAGTAGCGAGTGGTGGTGCATACATACATCCAAAGGTGACGGGCAAACTGATTGAAGAATTCCGTCGCTTGAGTGAGCAAGAGGGATCAACAGAACGCAGCTTTTCTGTAGATGAATCACAAACCATTGATCCAAAAGTGATTGAATCATTGACCAGGCGTGAGCGTGAAGTACTGCAGCTCATGGCAGAAGGAAAAAGTAACCGTGCAATTGGTGAGTTTTTGTTTATCAGTGAGAAAACGGTTAAAAACCACGTCAGCAGCATTTTGCAAAAATTAAATGTGCAAGACCGCACACAGGCAGTTGTTATTTCGATTAAAAACGGTTGGGTGAAGCTGTAGGCAGCTGTCAAACTGTGACCTTGTTCAAGCTATGCGGCATACCTTGTTAGTGGAGGAGGTATGACCGTGATGGAAGAACTGGTTGTATGGCTATTGGCGGCATTTGGCTGCTCCTCTTTACTCATGATGATAGCTGAGAGCTGGATTCGGCAGATGAATGGGGTCGCCGAACTGCCGTCTGTACATTACCGGCTGTTGCTGCGGGATTCGGAGCAGGTACTGGAACAAGTCGTTCGAAAGCTGCTGTTTCGTTCCTACTGGAGTGGCAAGCCCATCCGTATTACGTTAATAGATGAGGGTTCCGTGGATGACACGCCTCAAATATGTACCGTTTTGGACCGCTATCCGCATTGTCATTTGATGGATTGGCAAGAAGGTGTAGCAGCGGGAACCATTGTAACTATTGATTTACGTCAGCACGAAAAATAAGGAGCGCCTATAGCGTTCCTTATTTTTTTGGAATAAATGATCTGATTATCTAGTTTTCTAAAGTGGAAAATATTTTCTGAATTTTGGGTTCATACATATTGAAATCCTCTTTACTCTTGGACTATGATCTTCCTAAGAATATACGGCAATGTAAAACAGTCCCGATTAACTCATGGATCGAGGGGAAGTCATACATGAAATTCAAAACGAGACTGTACGTAGGTTTTGGTCTGATTATTGTTCTTTGTATTATTCTCGTATCGATGATGATGAGTATGCTCAATCAGTTGAATCACAATTTAAATCGGGTCGTTCAGGAACGCTATGAAAAGGTAAGGCTGGTCAATATTATCTATCAGGAGCTAAATAGTATAAGCCGGGATTCGCGAGGCTTGCTAGCCAATCCACCTTCTGAACTGCTTGCGGTTTTTGAAGAGAACATTACGCAGAACAACGCGAGCTTGAAAAAAGCATTGGAAGATCTACGTGGATTGGAAAATGAGGGGAAGACGCGAGAGCTGATTCAAAAGCTGCGAGGGTTTGGTGATATTTATCAGAATAATCAATACAAAATTGAAGCATTGCGAGAGGATGGTAAAGAAGAGGAAGCCAGTCGCATGTATTGGTACGAAAGCAGAGAGATTCGCGAGCGAATGTTTGAGCTTATCGATGAGCTGAAAAAAACGGAAGAGCAAGCGATGATGGACGAGCTCGACCAATCGCGAAACGACTACGAGCTAGCGGTCAAAATGACTTACATTTACGTCGTGCTAGGTGTAGTGCTGGGCATTGGGGTTACCATCTGGGTAGTGAGAAGCTTAACAGGCAGTCTCAACCGAATCACCTCTGTCATGACAGAAGTAGCTGACTACGAAACAGACAAGCTTCCGCGGCTACAGGTGAACGCGGAGGATGAGATCGGTGCCATATCAAGCGCTTACAACCATATGGCGAAAGCATTAGAGGACCATATTCACAAGGTAAAGGAGTTCAGCGATACAGCTGAGAACCAGAGCTGGTTAAAAACGCAGGTAGCCGAAATGGCTACGATGTATGCGGGTATCGAAAGCTTGCAGGAGCTGGCGAACCTGTTTATTACCAAGGTGACACCAATGGTTGGTGCCAGCTATGGAGTCTTTTATGGGAAAGAAGGCATAGGCGGAGCAGCCAGACTTCGTAAACTGGCTGCGTATGCTGATAACGATATTGATTTTGGGGAAGAGTTTCGTTTAGGGGAAGGGCTCGTTGGTCAGTGCGCCCTGGAAAAACGCGATATTAGTCTGACCCAAATCCCTGATGATTACATAAAAATTTCATCCGGGATCGGTCTGGCGTCGCCGAAAATGATCCTGTTGCTCCCCGCTGATTTTGAGGGAGAAGTGCTGGCAGTGGTTGAACTAGCGTCTTTTACAGAATTTTCCTCTCTGCAGGAAATGTTATTGGATGAAGTGATGAGCAGTCTCGGAATCACGATCAATAGTATCATTAGCCGTATGCAGGTTGAAAAATTGCTTCAAGAATCGCAGGCGCTAACAGAAGAATTACAGAGCCAATCCGAAGAGCTCCAGCTTCAACAGGAGGAGCTGCGGACGATTAACGAAAAGCTCGAGGAACAATATGAGAACTCAGAGCAAAAGACAGCCGAGCTGGAAAAAACACGGCTGATTCTGGAGGAAAAAGCGCAGCAGCTGGCGATTAGCTCTCAGTATAAATCGGAGTTTCTGGCCAATATGTCTCATGAGCTGCGTACACCGTTGAATAGCCTATTGATTCTCGCTCAGATGCTTGCTGAGAACAACGAGAAAAATCTGATGCCGAAGCAAGTAGAGTATGCCAATACGATTCATTCGGCAGGTAATGATCTGCTGCATTTAATTAACGATATTTTGGACTTGGCAAAAGTCGAATCAGGCAATGATGAAGTGAATCCAGAGGAAGTGACCCTCCACACAGTCAAGACTTTGGTGGAAAAGCAGTTCATGCCTGTAGCTCGTCAAAAAGGTCTTCAGTTTACGGTTGAGCTTACTGCGGATCTGCCAAAAATGATTTGGACAGATGAGCGGAGATTGCAGCAGATCTTGAAAAATCTGTTATCGAATGCTTTTAAATTCACGGAAAAGGGAAGTGTCTCCCTACACATTGGAATAGCAAAAGAAAAAATAGCCGCTATTCAGGACGACATGATTATTACTTTTTCTGTTATGGATACAGGGATTGGCGTATCCAAAGAAAATCAGGAAATTATTTTTGAAGAGTTTAAACAAGCAGATGGCACCACGAGTAGAAAATATGGTGGAACCGGTCTTGGATTATCGATAAGTCGGAAGATCGCTGAGCTATTGGGCGGGCATATTGGTATTGAGAGTGAGGAGGGAATGGGAAGTACCTTTACTCTTTATTTGCCTGGTCGCCAAGCAGAGGCTGTGTCTGCTGAAAAGGAGGTTGCTGCCAGCGTCGATTATAACGAGGAGGCTGTTCAATCGATTCCGCAGGTGGGGCCGGCAGAAGCACTGCTGGTTGGGAAGAAAATACTGATCGTAGACGATGATATGCGCAATATTTTTGCGCTAACGACTGCTATCGAAGGGCATCACATGAAGGTAGTTTTTGCTGAAAATGGACGGGAAGCCATCGAGGTATTAATGAGTAATCCAGACATTGATTTAATCCTGATGGATATTATGATGCCTGAGATGGATGGGTTTGAGGCGATGCGAATCATACGTCAAAACCCGGAGTATCAGACATTGCCGATTATCGCCCTGACCGCCAAGGCCATGAAGCATGACAGGGAGCAATGCATAGAAGCAGGCGCATCCGATTATATTAGCAAGCCTGTAAATTTGGAGCAGCTGTTCTCTTTGATGAGGGTATGGCTTTACAGATAGGTGGGACTGGCCTGATGGCAGACATCAAGACGCAGGAGCATCTGGAACTAGAGAAAATCGAGATGACTCTATTGCTGGAAGCGATTTATCGCTATTACGGATTTGATTTCAGGAATTATGCAGAACCATTTCTTCAGCGCAGAGTCTGGCATCGTATCCGGGCAGAAAAGGTAAGAAGCATATCCGGGCTGCAGGAAAAGATATTGCATGAGCCTGGCGCCATGAAAAGGCTGCTCGATGATTTATCGATCAATGTGACAGAGATGTTTAGAGATCCGTCTTTTTTTCTCGCCTTTCGTACGAAAATTATTCCGCTGCTAAAAGAATTCTCTTCCATTCGAATCTGGCACGTGGGCTGCTCATCAGGGGAAGAAGTCTATTCGATGGCCATTCTTTTGAAAGAAGAAGGCTTGTATGAAAAAACCAAAATATACGCTACTGATATGAATGAGAAGATGGTTGACTTAGCCAAGCAAGGAATTTTCCCTCTGGATCGCATGCAGATGTATACCAAAAACTATCTGCAAGCCGGAGGGAAGCGGGCCTTTTCCGAATACTATACGGCTACGGTCGAAAACGTCATTTTTCAACCATACTTACGCGAAAACATCGTGTTTGCCCAACATAATTTAGTGACAGATCATTCTTTCAACGATTTTCATGTCATCATTTGCAGAAATGTAATGATTTATTTCAATAAATTATTGCAGGATCATGTCCATAGTCTGCTTTACGAAAGTCTCGTGCTATCAGGCTTTCTCGGTTTGGGTAATAGAGAGGGGGTAAAGTATACTAGCCATGCGAACTACTACCAGGAATTTGACTGCACAGAAAAAATCTACAGAAAAATCAAATGATACGTCGCTAGTGGAAGTCCCTGAACAGAAAGTAAGTATATTACTCGTTGATGATCGCGCTGAAAATCTGTTGGCACTGGAAGCAGTGCTTACCTCTCCGAAATACCATTTGGTTTGTGCCCATTCTGGAGAAGAGGCTCTGAAGTTTGTTCTAAAGCAAGACTTTGCGGCAATACTACTGGATGTACAAATGCCGGGATTAAACGGTTTCGAAACAGCGAAGCTGATCAAGGCCAGGGAGAAATCGCGTTATATTCCGATCCTCTTTATTACCGCCATTAGTCAAGAAGCCGAGCATGTCTTCCGCGGTTACAGTGTTGGAGCTATCGATTATATTTTTAAGCCGTTTCAACCAGAAGCGCTGCAAAAAAAGGTGGAAGAGTTCGTCCGGATTTATCAGAATCATGAGCGCATGCTGCTTGAAGGAGAGCGGGAGCTGGAGGAAGTACATCAGAGGCTGGATCGCGTCACCTTTGACCTGAGGAAATCAGAGGCGTTGGCGCGGGTGATCAGTGAAACGCTAAAAGATACCATTGTCACTTTTGATGAGCAGGGATTTATTTTATCGGCAAATTACGCAGCAGAAAAAATGTTTGGCTATACGCCTGAGGAATTAATCGGGGAGTCGGTTGTAAAGCTATTGCCTGAGTTAAAGCGTGGGGACACTTGCCCGCTTGAATCGAGCCTGATAGAAACAGAGGCTGTTCGCAGAGATAACAGCGTATTTCCTGTTGAGGCGCAAATTGGGGATGCAAGCATTGAGGATCAGAACATTTATGTTTGTTCCATCCGGGATATTACCGAGAGAAAGCAGTTGGAGGAGGAGCGTAAACAGCAGCTAAGAAACGATCTTCATTTGTCCAAAGAACGCTTTCGAATCATTTTTGAATCATCTCCCTGTCTAATCTCGATCCTATCATTGGAGGATGGCAGATACATTGATGTGAATTCAGACTGGCTCAGTTTTTCTGGATACGAGTTTAGCGAGATAGAAGGCAAAGCTTTTGATATTTTGCAGATGACAGCTGTTTCAGACAAGGAAGCGATACAGGGGGATTCATTTAATTTACAGCAGCCTGTACACAATGCCAAAATTAGCTATGTCACCAAATCGGGTGAAACACGCGAAGGCTTGTTATCGACTAAAATTATTAATATTGAAGGGGAAACGTGTGTCCTTTGCTTCATTACGGATATCACGGAGCGCGTTCGATTGGAAAGCGAAATGATTCGACTGGACCGGTTGAATCTAATTGGAGAGATGGCGGCAGGGATTGCCCATGAGATTCGCAACCCGATGACAACCGTCCGCGGTTTTTTACAGCTGTCCAATCACAGTCCCCATAATCCACTGCAATACATTGATTTGATGCTCAATGAGCTGGATCGTGCTAATGCCATTATTACAGAGTTTCTTACTCTTGCAAAAAACAAAGTAAATGACAAACAGATACAAGACTTGAATGCGATTATTGAATCGCTGTTTCCGTTGATACAAGCAGAGGCGTTGCTCTCTGATAAATATATTAGTTTGGAGCTGGGGGATTGTCCGCCGCTCGCCATGGATGAAAAAGAAATTCGGCAAATGATCTTGAATCTTGCCTTAAACGGCTTGGAAGCAATGTCTGCCGGTGGTCGCTTGTCGATCAAAACACATACTGAGAATCAAAGGGTCGTACTGGAGGTTCGGGATCAAGGAACGGGTATCAAGCCAGAATTGATCCAAAAGATCGGAACGCCTTTTTTCACAACGAAAGAGACAGGAACAGGCTTGGGACTTGCCATATGCTACAGTGTAGCTGATCGGCACCATGCCGAAATTGAAGTGAAAACGGATCATACCGGAACGATCTTTTTTGTTCGGTTTACTGTTTAAGAGGTTGAGAACAGCTAACGACAAACATTAACATCTTTATACAATTCCAACGATAAGGTGTAATGTTCATAAGGTGATTTCCATGAAACTATACCCTATAGGTAAGGTTGCGAAATGCTTGGCGTAACGCCTAAAACATTACGGGAATGGGACAAAAACGGAAAACTTAAACCCGAACACGTAAGCGAAAGTGGATACCTTTACTATTCTCAAGCGCAAGTAAATGAAATTTTGCGGAAAAATGAATCAGTCAATCGAATTGTTGTCGGGTATGCTCCATATCTAGCCCGAAACAGAAAGACGCCCTCGAACGTCAGGTTGAAAACGTCAGAGTGGTCGTTCTGTACAAGGACAGACTGATTAGATTTGGATTCGAACTGATCGAAAACCTATGCTCTCAGTTTGGAACGTCAATCGAGATCATCGACCATACGAAGAAGACTGAGGAACAAGAACTCGTCGAGGATCTGATCCAGATCGTTACGGTGTTTAGATGCCGATTGCAAGGGAAGCGGGCGAATAAGGCAAAGAAGCTGGTAAAGGAGCTGTTGGCTGATGATACTGGCGAAGAAAGTTAGGTTAAAACCAACACCTGAACAGGAAAAATCTTTATGGCGATCCGCTGGCGTATCCCGTTGGGCGTACAACTGGACGCTTTCTCGTCAGGAAGAAAATGATCAGAACGGCGGGAATTTTCTATCAGATGGTGAACTCCGAAAAGAGTTGACGAAACTCAAGCAGACCGAAGAATATGCCTGGCTCTATGATACTTCGAACAACGTTACGAAGCAGGCCGTAAAAGATGCGTGTGATGCTTACAAAAAGTTTTTCAAGCGTTTGACCGATAAGCCGAAATTCAAAAGCAGAAAGCGTTCAAAACCAGCATTCTACCATGATACTGAAAAACTAAAGGTCAAAAACGGAGTAGTTCTGCTTGAAAAAGTCGGATGGGTGAAAGCAAGTGAGTCAATCCCAGAATCGGAAAAGCACAGTAACCCACGCATATCATTTGACGGAAAATACTGGTACATATCCGTAGGCGTCGAGCATGAAACAGAGATTACGGAGTTGCACGTAGAAGTCATTGGCATTGACGTAGGTATCAAGGAATTAGCCGTGTGTAGTAACGGAATGGTATTCAGGAATATCAATAAGTCCGCAGCCGTAAGAAAGGTAGAGAAACGCTTGCGAAGGTTGCAACGCAGAGTTTCTCGCAAATATGAAATGAACAAGGAAGGAAACAATTTCGTCAAGACGTGCAACGTTGTAAAAGTCGAAAAGTCCATTCGTTTGCTTCACCGGAGACTAACGAATATCCGTACTAACCACATTCACCAAGCGACGAGCACGATAGCGAAAACCAAGCCAAGTGCTGTTGTGATGGAAAATTTGAATGTGCGCGGGATGATGAAGAACCACCACTTGAGTAAAGCGATTGCCGGGCAGAAGCTGCATGAGTTCGTCCGGCAGATGAAATACAAGTGCGAGAAGATCGGTGCAACATTCACTCAAGCCGACAAGTGGTTCCCGTCATCGAAATTGTGTTCGTATTGTGGACAAATCAAGAAAGGTTTGAAACTGTCTGATCGCACCTACGAATGCGAATGCGGATTTACGATTGACCGCGACATGAATGCGGCGATCAACCTGTCAAAATTGGCGATATAGCACCTGAGCGCTTACGCCGATATGTAGGATTCGTTGCATCCGAATTTACGCCTGTGGAGTGTTATATCAAACGCGAGTAGCTGCGGCAAAAGCGGACACGTTGAAGCAGGAAGCAAACAAGACTTGTGCAGACTTGTACAATTTCTTGGCAACGGCCATGTGCCTCTTTTTTCTGTTCTTCTTTTCTTGCACGGTACCGTTGTCTTTTTGCAAACTGAGAACAAGCAAGAGGAACGGGAGTGATCGCATGCGTGACTATTTGCTCTATCTCAAACAAGGGAAGATGTCGATACAGGCGTATGTTACTCCCTGCTTTGAGGTCGATCTGATGTATTGGCGTGACAGAGAAGGATGTCAACTGCACATAATGGGGAAAAGCCCTTCTTTGGCGCTGGTTTTTTCTTTGCGAGAAATGATCAACACTCATTTGCAAGGCTTATCTGGGACAGGAAAGAGTATCACTGACAAGGCACTGGCGAATCTGAAACAGATGATCACTGGGTATGTACATGATGTGAGTCATTTATATAAACGTGAGGCGACGGGAATAGAGTCGCCCGGAAAAGAATGGTTTGAGTGGGAGGAAAGTGACCATCCCTCGCAGGAATATGGCAATTCTGTCGATGGGATTGGCGAATGTACTGGTAATTCGCCGTCCGCCACCTATGCCCAAGTACTCGCAGGACGATCACTCTTATGGGAAGAAGTAGGGACGCTGCTGCAAAAAAGAGGGATGGCAGATCAAGATTGTACAGCCGTATTGCAGCAAATGGTTTTAGCCGGTAAGGCAGAGTGGAAGCCGGGGATACGTCTGTCCATGAAAAAAGGCTGGTGGCGGAATAGGCTTGAGTTGAAATGTGAGCGGTGTGGGAGCGGAAGCGGGGATTTGGAGCTGACGGTTTGTCATAGCTGCGGACAAGGCTGCGCGTATTGTACGGTATGTCTCGGGATGGGGAGAAGCAAATGCTGTACGCCTTATGTATTGGTATCTGCACCGAAGGTAGTGTCGGCTGTGAATAAGAGAGAGCAGGTGCGTGATGTCGCCCGTCTGCAGTGGATGGGTAGCTATTCAAAAGATCAGGCTAGAGCAGCAGAGCAGGCACGTCGATTCGTCGCTAGCCCGCGTCTTGGATTGGATGAGTTTTTAATTTGGGCAGTCTGTGGAGCGGGAAAAACAGAGCTATTGTTTCCTTCGATAGCGGAGGCATTGTCCGCCGGTGGCAGGGTGCTGATTGCTACTCCGAGAAAAGATGTTGTACTGGAGCTTGCGCCACGTATACAAAAGGTTTTTCCAAACGCTCGGGTAATTGCCGTGCATGGATCGAGTGCCCAAAAATGGGATGACAGCGATATTACGATTGCGACAACACATCAGGTCATGCGCTACTATCGCAGATTTCCGCTTGTCGTGCTCGATGAGGCAGACGCTTTTCCCTATCACAACAATCTTGTTTTGTATCGGGCAGTCGCCAGAGCTGTGCAGGCTGGGGGCAAGTTGCTTTATTTGAGCGCGACACCTCCGCGTTATTTGCAAAAGCGTCTGATCCCAAGCAAACGGAGCTTTTTTATTCGGACATCATCGCGCACTCCGTTGCTATCGGCATCTCACGTTTTGTTGCCAGGCCGTTATCATGGTTCCGTGTTGCCAGTACCGGATGTCGTTACTGTACAGGGGCTACATAAGCGCGTTCAATCGAATCGCCCGATTGCTCCACTCGTTGAAATGGTGCGCAGCTCGCTAGACAATGGACGTCAAGTTTTTCTGTTCGTTCCCCGGATCGATGACGTGGAAAAAGTTCTTGCTTACGTACAGCAGCTACTCCCCGCGCATGCACCGCAAATGGCTGGAGTTCATGCGGCAGACACGTTGCGGGAGGAAAAGGTCCGGGCATTTCGCGATAGGCAATATACGCTCATGGTGACAACGACCATTTTGGAACGCGGAGTCACCATCCCCCGAAGTGATGTTGTGGTATTAGGTGCTGAGGCTCCTGTTTTTGACGAGGCATCTCTCGTGCAGATAGCTGGACGTGTAGGACGGTCGATAGATGATACGACAGGAACGGTATTGTTTTTACAGGCTGACCGAGCGAATGCTCCCAAGGCTGCCGTGAAACAGATTTGCCGGATGAATCAGCTGGCACAAAAGCTGCGAGCACAGGAGGAGAGGAATTGATGACAAAATCCTGTGTAAGCTGTGGCAACCGTATTGCGTCATCTCTCAGGGAAGCAAGCGTACGAAGCTGGGCGCGTCAGCTATGTAATCAAGCGCGCTATCCGATTGTTTATCGGTTGTTAGCGGGACTTCCGATTTGTGCAGGGTGCCTGGATGCACTTCCGGTGATCGGGGGGCCAATTTGCCAGAGGTGCGGACGAGAGCTGGAGGTTGGAATAGCTACAGGCACTATCTGTCATGACTGTAAGCTAGTTACCGAGGAGACGCTCGTGAGTAATCGCAGTCTGCTGCACTATAATGAGTGGGGCAAGAGTTTATTGGGATTATACAAATATCGTGGAGATGAACGGCTGGCATCCTTTTATGGAGCGCTTCTCGCCATTACGTTTTTCCGTTACCATGACCCAACATCGTTTGCTTGCATTACCACAGTGCCTCTACATAGTAATCGTTTACATGAACGCGGCTTTAATCAGGTCGATCTTTTGGCAGCTGGGCTCAGTACAGCGGTGGGTGTTCCAGTGCAGTCACTTCTGCAGCGAACGAAAGAGACGGCAAAGCTAAGCAAACAAGGAGGGCGTACAGCACGTCAGGAAAGCATGCGCGAAGCCTTTGCCTGGACAGGAGATCGAGGAGTTTCAATCCCGTTTGGAACATGCAAGAAACCCTATAAAATCTTGCTTGTAGACGATATTTTTACAACAGGATCGACACTTCGCTCATGCGCAAGTGTTTTACGAGCACATTTGGGAGCGATTTGTGAGATTTACTCCTTGACAATATACCGATAGCCAGGTTGGTAAATTTGCGTTATCATGGAAGCAAACAACAGTCTGGAATCGGTGCGAACTTTCCGAATGAGCAAAGGGGTTGTCGGTTATGTCTCTGGGTAAACTCGCAAACTGCTCGCGGTGTGATACTCTTTTTGTACAAGTAGTCCGCGACATTTGCCCCAAGTGCAGTCAACTAGTGGAACAAGAATATGAGAAATGTGCCAAATTTCTGCGTAAACGTGAAAATCGCGGATCGAATATTCACGTAGTGAGCGAAGAAACTGGTGTGAGTGTAAAGCAAATAACCAAATTTATTAGAGAAGGCCGCATCTCTATTGAAGGAAATCCAAACCTCGGTTATCCGTGTGAAGTTTGTGGTTTTATGATTCGGACAGGCAATATGTGTGAATCTTGCATGAAAGGCTTAAAACACGAAATCAATCAGCAGCTTGATGTAGATCAGCGACTGGAAGAGGCCAACCGTGTGCGATTGGCGGAAGCTGCTGCTTATCGAAGAAAGCAGAATAGTGACGAATAGTTTTACTCAAAAAAACTAATCGAGAGCAGTGAATTTGCCGATGATACTACTAGAAGGTATCATCGGCATTTTTATGTTTAAATGAACGGAAAGACGTATTCAAAGCGGGTCGAGCAGACCAGCCAGTAATCAATAAAATGTCCGGTGGTTTGAGAGGATGGTTATCACATGCGCATTAACGAGCCCAACCGTATAGGAATGATCAATGCCTATAACAAGTCGGGGAATACCCCAGTAGGAAAAAGCGGCAAAATCCCAATGGGTAAGGACAAAGTAGACATTTCTACAGAGGCGTTGGAAATGCAAAAGCAGGTAGAAGATCCGAATTCTCCGCAGCGCAGAGAAAAAGTGGATCAACTGAAAAAGCAAGTGGAGGAAGGAAGCTATCGCGTCTCCAGTGAAAAGATTGCCGAGAAGCTCCTGTCCTTTTGGAAAAAGCTGTAAGAGAGGATGTTCCGAGAAGTTTGGAACATCCTCTATAACCAACCTCTCTAGGGAAGACGAGGAGAACCTGAAAACATGCAAACACTCTACGAGCTGCTCGACAATTTGATCCAAATGCACAAAGCCTTGTATACCTTAGCCATGCAAAAGAAGGATGTGCTGGTAAAAGGGGATGTGGATGAGCTGGTGGCAATTACCCACCAGGAACAAAAGCTGATCAAGGGTGTCACGGCAGTCGAAACAGCCCGTGTGAATGCGGTAAGAGAACTGACTGCTGTAAAGGGCTTGTCCCTGCAGGAGGGCACGCTGGCTGAGCTGATCAAGTTGACGACCAGTGCGGAAGAGAAACTGCGGCTCACATCCTATCGCAACGAGCTTAGCCGGATTGTCATCGAACTTCGCGATGCGAATGAGTTGAACCAGCAGTTGCTGAAACAATCCCTTGCATTTGTAAATATGACGCTTGATCTGATCACGGATACGCCGGAGGACGATTTTATTTACGGCAAGCCGACCGCAGACACGTATCGACAAGCGAACCGAACATTTTTCAACAAAAAAGCGTAAAGAGGTGTCGACATGCGCTCCACTTTTCATGGAATAGAAGTGAGTAAACGCGGATTGTTTGCTCAACAATCTGCGCTCAATACGACTGGACATAATATTTCGAATGCGAATACGGAAGGGTATACTCGCCAAAGGGCAAATATGCAGGCAACCACTGGACTCCCATATCCAGGGATGAATGCGAGTATTGAACCTGGCCTTTTGGGAACAGGTGTTAATGTCGTTAGTCTACAAAGGCTGAGAGAAGATTTTCTGGATATTCAATATCGTAATGAAAATAAACGCCAGGGTTATTGGGATGCCCGATTCGAAACCTTGGAAAAAATTGAAGGTATTATGAATGAACCTTCTGATACTGGCCTGCAAAAGGTAATGGATCAAATGTGGCAGGCTTGGCAAGATTTATCAAAGGACCCGACAAACACGTCAGCTCGTGCGGTAGTTCGCGAGCGCTCAAAAGCGGTAGCCGATACATTTAGCGGACTGTACTCTCATCTGAAAGAAGTGCAAGGTGACTTAGACAATGTGATAGGCGTGAAAGCCATGGAGATGAACTCGCTTGGTCAACAGATCGCGAGTCTGAACCGTCAGATTGCAGACGTGGTTCCACATGGATATCAGCCGAATGACTTGTACGACCAACGCGATGTACTCATTGACAAACTATCAAAGATGGTAGAGGTCAAGGTGACGCCAGCGGCAAATGGCATGGTGAATGTGACAGTCGAAGGACGGGATTTTGTTACTGGACAGACTTCTGCGCAGGTAACTACACAACAAAACGCAGGTACAGGACTTTTGGATATTACTATGGGTGGCGATGCTTTTGTACCCACTACCGGCTATTTGGCAGGTGTTAACCAGTCTCGAGGTGAGATCGTCCCTAACATGATGCAGCGGCTGGATGTACTGGCCGTCAACTTGACGAAAGAGATCAATGAACTGCATCGAAAGGGTGCCAGTCTCGCTGATATTAAAAATGGGGGAGCTCCTCAGGATCTGCCGTTCTTTTTAGATGAGAGCGCACGAGCCGGATCAAAGGACTATCCGAAAGGCGCTGGAAGCATTGTTGTGAACCCTGCCATTCTGGCTAGTCTGGACGCAATCGCTGTAGCAATACCTGGCACGGGAGGCACGGCTGTAGGTAACAACGAAAACGCATTGGAAATTGCCAAATTAAAATTCAAAGTCCTTCAAGCTGGTACAGGTTCTACTGATCTGAAAGAAAGCTCTACGCTTGACGACTATTATCGGTATACCATTGGTCAGCTGGGGATCGACTCACAGGAAGCTCTGCGTAATCAAAAAAACTCAGAGATAATTGTCGGAACCGTGGATAACCAACGCCAATCCGTATCAGGTGTATCCATCGATGACGAGATGGCTGAGATGGTGAAATACCAGCATGCTTATAGCGCTTCCGCTCGGGTAATGACAAGCATGGACGAAATTCTGGATAAAGTAATCAATGGCATGGGTCGAGTCGGCTTGTAAAATCGGTCAATGTTTAAGTGAAATGAGGGATCATATCAATGGCGGTACGTGTTACTCAAAATATGCTGAATAGCAACATGCTGCGTAATCTGCACAATTCCATGTACAGTATGGACAAGATGCAACAGCAATTGTCTTCAGGAAGTAAAATTTCCAAGCCCTCAGATGACCCGGTCGTCGCTACGCGAGGAATGTTCTACCGCTCTTCCTTGATGGAGAACGAGCAATATCAACGTAATATTGGCGAGGTCCAATCATGGCTTGAGCTTTCAGACAAAGCGCTGGATGAAGCGGGCTCCATTATGCACCGCATTCGGGAATCGGCAGTGAACTCGGGTAACACAACTCTTGGTGCGGATTCCTTACAGGCGATTGGCAAAGAGATCGAACAGTTGAAAGAGCACCTAGGGACGATCGCCAACCAGACACTCGGTGGGAAATACATTTTTGGGGGAAGTGATATTCTGACGCCTCCCTATGATGTTACTACTGGCAAGCTAACCACGACGAACACTAGTGAAATCATGCTCGAAGTAAGTACAGGGATTCACGTTCCCATCAACGTGAGCGGACAATCCGTGTTTAACTTTCCAGGAACAGGCGGACAAAATGTGTTTGAACTCATGGATAAAATTGTCGCTGATTTGAAAGCGGGAAAACCGGTAAACACTGAGTTGGGAAATATTGATGAGCAAATGGATAACTTGTTAGGCGTACGATCTACTTTGGGGGCGAGAGCCAACAGGATCGAGCTTATTCAAGACCGGATGGAAAAAGAGGAGAATACAATAACAGAAGGAATGTCCAAAAACGAAGATGCGGATGTTGCGGAAGTTATTACGAACTTGAAGACGCAAGAAAATGTGCACAGAGCTGCTTTGGGAGCGGGAGCTAGAATCATTCAACCCTCATTGCTTGATTTCTTGCGTTGATTATAGCGATAGGAGCATAATGCCATGCGACTTCCGCAAATAACCATGACTCAAACCTATGCGAAATTAGGGTTAGACATCCAAAAGCCCCGTCAAGAGATTGAACAGCCGCAGGCAGATATGAATATGCGCCAGGAAGCGGCGACTTTAGATATACGTCAGCAGCAGGGGCAGCTGTTCATCGATACTAGTGAGGCGCAAGCCAATATCGATCTACGTGGACCGTTGCGCAGGACGGCGGATCATGCTGAATTTGGAAACAGACGAGCATTCGAAGCAGTCCAGCAGATCAGCTATGAAGGAGATCGACTTGCAGCTATCGAAAATAAAGGTAACCCGATTGCGGATATCGCTTATGAAGAGAGCGGAATCTATGAGGGAACGGAAATCATCGCGGCAGGGTCGATCATCGGAGACGGTATCGAAATTCGCTATGAAGCCAAGAAGCCGATCATCGATGTGCAGGTGCGAGGTGTGAGAATGGATCCTGAAATTAAGGCCCCTGTTCATAACTATACCAGAGGCAAAGTAGAGGGCTACCTTCTTCAGAAAAACAGTCTGCGAATAGATGCAGTAGGAACACATGTAGACACAGGGATGTAATAAAGGAGCGGTTTAGATGTCATCTCCCGACGTACAATCAAAAGAATTGATCTTTCAAGATGGTATGCCAGGATTTCCTGAGCTTAAGCGTTTTCTACTCGTTCAAGGAGAGACGGGAAGCCCATTTTTCTCACTGCAATCGCAAGAAGATGAACAGGTCGGTTTTTGGGTGACTCAGCCTTTTGTCTTTTTTTCCGATTATGAATTTACCTTGCCTGATTCAGTGAAGGCCCAGCTGCAGATTGAAGAGGGAACACCGGTGTTCGTCTGCAATGTCATCTCTTTCAGAGACGGGGGAGAAATGACTGTTAATCTGAAGGCGCCGATCGTAGTAAATGAGTCCAATCAATTGGCAAAACAGGTGATTTTGAATGCGGAGCAGTACGAGATTCGCCAGCCGTTGATGCAAATCCGGGCGAAAGCAGCCAGTGAGTAGGTGAAGCATGCTAGTATTGTCGCGGAAAAAAAACGAGTCGCTTATAATTGGGGATCAAATCAAGATTAAGATTGTGGCGGTCGAAGGGGATGTCGTCAAAATCGGGATCGAAGCTCCTCGTGATGTCGAGGTGTATCGGGAAGAAATCTATTTGGCTATCAAAGAAGAAAATCGCATGGCCTCTCAAAATAAAGTGGATTTGTCCCAATTAAAAGAGCTGATGAATCTCAAATCTGATGCGGAGTAGCGTATCAGATTTTTTTTGTCGTTTTTAGTCAATAAAATAGAAAAAAAGACTATAAAACACGAAACAGATTTCCGATAATAATAATGTAGCAGAAAGATGACTCAAGCGCGCGATTGGGTCGGTTTCTGAAAACTAATGAACCAACCACATGGACGTGGTGGTGACAATCAGGGAGGAAAATTCACATGATTATCAATCACAATATCACAGCGATGAATACACACCGTCAACTGGGTGTAAACCAAACAAACACAGCTAAGTCCATCGAGAAATTGTCTTCCGGTCTGCGTATCAACCGTGCTGGTGACGATGCTGCTGGATTGGCAATCTCCGAAAAAATGCGCGGACAAATCCGTGGTTTGGATCAGGCTACTCGCAATGCTCAAGACGGTATCTCTTTGATCCAAACAGCTGAAGGTGCACTGAACGAAACTCACAGCATTCTGCAACGTATGCGTGAGCTGGCTGTACAATCTTCCAATGATACAAACACTGATGCTGACCGTACTGAGCTGCAAAAAGAAATCACAGCTCTGTCTTCTGAAATCGATCGTATCTCGGATACTACTGAGTTCAATACTCAAAAACTGTTGGATGGTAAATTTACTGGCAAGATCATTCACATTGGTGCAAACCAAGGTCAAAGCTTGTCCATCAAAATCTCCACTATGGGCGCTAAAGCTCTGGGCATCAGCGGTCTGTCTTTGGATAAACAATCTTTAGCTAACAAAGCGATCACTGCTCTCGACAAAGCTATCTCCCGTGTATCCGCACAACGTTCTTCCTTGGGTGCGATCCAAAACCGTTTGGAGCACACTATCAACAACCTGGGTACAGCTTCTGAAAACCTGTCTGCTGCTGAATCCCGTATTCGCGACGTAGATATGGCGAAAGAAATGATGAACCAAACTAAGAACTCTATCCTGGCTCAAGCAGCTCAAGCTATGTTGGCTCAAGCTAACCAACAGCCACAAGGCGTTCTGCAACTTCTTCGTTAATAATTGAATTGAAGCGAATAATAAGGTGGATAGCATAACTGCTATCTACCTTATTTACTAATGAGGAGAATTAATATGACATATTCTATTAATGGCAAAGAATTCACCAAAAACATTAATCCCGAAGAAACGTATAATGATATTGTAAGATATTTGAATGAAACAGCTTCGATCATTGTGGATAGTACCGATTACCCTCTTAATAAATCGGACATTCTGGAGCAGTTAGAGCAGCTGGGGCATCCGATATTTGCAACTAAGCTAGTTTCCGACCATGAGAAAGAAGTGCTCCATAATGTGCACCAATTTTCAAAAGAGCTTCTATCGAAGGTAGAAGATTTGGAAATGAAAAGTAATGAAGACATTTTATCGGCATTTTCTGAGCTGTCCGATACGCTGTTGGAATTATCTAGTGTGGATACTTATTTTCAGTTCAATAAAATCATCAAGGAAGAAGTTGAAGCAACAGTTAAACAGGCAGAACAAAAGCTGTTGGAAAATGATTATGCATCAATAGCGGATATTATTGAATTGATCTATTCGGAATGGTTAGAAGGATTTGTAGAAGAACTCGAATTGCGGAAGGGAATTTTTCAGTGAGTAAATATGAAATCATAACTGGACAAGCTGACAATGGAAGTCAACTGTATATTTACAAATCAGAAGATAAGATTCTGCCGCTAAACTCTAAAATTTCGCCGAAAAAAGAGATAACAAAGCTGCTGAAAAAAGAAATTGAGAAGCAGAACAAAATTACGTTTATCGTCGGTATCGGCAATGGTGAAATTGTGAATGTACTACATTCAGAGTATCAAGATATTCCGAAAGTAGTCATCATTGAGCCGTTTGATGAAGTTGTCTTGAGTGAAGAGACATTCGATAAAATCAAGACAAGTAAGAACATCGAATTTTTTCACTTGAAAAGCTTGCTACCCGTAACGATCACATCTATTATTGAAGAGTTTCGAGGCCTTTCCTCACAAATCATTATTCATCCTAAATATGATCAAACGGATCGAACACTCATTAGTGAAGCTTTTGAGTTGATTGAAAAAAGCTTAGATTTATTTATCATAAACAACAATACGGTGAGATTTTTTCAAAAGAACTGGATTATCGAGCCGATTTTAAATTTGCTTTACACTTATGAAATGGATCCTATCGATCCTTTAATAGAAAAGTTTAAAGACAAAGGGGCCATTCTTGTCTCATCAGGGCCATCTTTAACAGACAACATTGAATTTATTCGGAAAGCCAAAGATCATCTGTATATTTTTTGCGTAGGCTCTGCCCTGCGAGCACTGCTGAAACATGATATTCAACCCGATTTTGTCGTTTCTATTGACTCCAGTTTAACGAACTATGAGGCCCATTTTAAGGAAACGAGTTATACGGGTACGGCTATTTTTGACACGATGACGCATCACTTAATTGTGGAAAACCATAAAGGAACAGCACTCAAAATTCTGAGTGAGTTGGATGGGATTTCGGGAAGCATATTTCCTGAGATGAAACAATTCATTGCAGTTGCTTCTGTAGCTGTTTCTACTTTAAATATTATTGCTCATTTTGGATTCGAAGACGTATATCTGGTTGGTCAAGATTTGTCTTTTGTAAATAAAAAATATTACGCTGACGGAATTACAGTACATGAAGGCGTTAGAATTGATGAGGAATTACTAGTCGATAGTAACAATGGGGAAAAAGTCGTCACTTCCGAAACCTTATATGCCCAAATAGGATCCTTTAATCAATTAACCGCTCTTCTGCGTGGTCATATCAATATGTTTAATCTTTCAGAGAAGGGCGCAAAAATTGACAATGTCCCCTATATGCATGCTGAGGACGTTCCCTATCAAAAGTATGAAAAAGATATCTCGTTCCCAGTGAATCAAAACAAGATGAGTAGTAAGGGGAAAGAGAAAGCGATAGAGGTAATTAAAAACCTACACCAAATTTTTGAATTGGTCAAAGCAGAAGAGAAAAAAATCAATAAAATTCATAAAGATGTCGTGAACATGGACGATATATCGACCTTGTTAAAAAGCGTGAAGAAAATTAGAAAAGAGCCCTTGGTTGAAGGTGCCCTGATCAATCAGTTAATCGACGATGTGCAACGCATAAGCAATCATTTCGAATATCATCTTACTGAAAAGCAGACCACAAATGAGCATCGAAAAGAAATGAGAGACCTCATTCACGTTCTGTTTACGAAATTAAAAGATTATCTGGAAATTTTACTACACGACGAAGAAATTCAAAAGTTGTATTCCAAAGGGTGAACTAGCGATGGGGAATAAGATATTAGTAACAGGAGCAGACGGTTTTATCGGCTCTCATTTAGTAGAAGAACTAATTCGTACGGGATACGATACCAGAGCCTTCGTATATTACAACTCTTTCAACTCATGGGGATGGCTGGATTCCTCTTCGATTGAAATAAAGAAAGAGCTGGACGTATTCTCAGGTGATATACGTGACCCGCATGGGGTAAAAGAGGCAATGAAGGGATGCGATACCGTTCTGCACCTGGCGTCTTTAATTGCCATTCCTTATTCCTATCATTCGCCAGATACATATATAGATACCAATATCAAAGGCACATTGAACGTACTGCAAGCAGTGCGCGAGCTAGGCGTATCCAAGGTTGTCCATACTTCGACGAGCGAAGTATACGGTACTGCACTATACGTCCCGATTAACGAAGAACATCCATTACAAGGTCAGTCACCTTACTCAGCTTCCAAAATTGGCGCTGATCAGATGGCGCTTTCTTTTTACAAATCATTCGAAACACCAGTAGCGATTATTCGCCCGTTTAATACGTATGGCCCTCGTCAATCTGCACGTGCTGTGATTCCAACGATTATTACGCAGCTGGCAGCTGGAAAAGAGAAAATCAAACTGGGCGCACTGAGTCCGACAAGAGATTTCAATTATGTAAAAGACACCGTTAGCGGATTTATATCCATTATGAATAGTGAGAAAGCAGTCGGTGAAGTAATCAATATTGGCAGTAACTATGAAATCTCCATTGGGGAAACGGCTAAAGCTATTGCCGAAGTCATGGAGAAAAAAGTTGAAGTTGAAACAGATGAAATTCGTCTGCGCCCGGAAAAAAGCGAAGTAGAGCGGCTATGGGCAGATAATCAAAAGGCGAAGGAACTACTCGGTTGGGAACCAGCATATGGTGGAATCGATGGATTCAAGCGAGGATTGAAGGAAACAGCCGATTGGTTTACTGATCCCATGAATTTATCTCGTTATAAGGCAGATGTTTATAATATATGAAAAAGCAATGGCAGGAAATAACCCAGAGCATAAAGGAAATCTACGGAAATAAAGAGTTTGTTCCCTTGCATGAACCAACATTTGATAAAAAAGAAATTGAATATGTAACCGATTGTATCGAAACTGGCTGGGTATCTTCGGTTGGGAAATATGTGGACGAGCTGGAAAAAAGGCTTGCGGAATTTACAGGGGTGAAACGAGCAGTTGCTGTTGGGAATGGCACTGCAGCCCTGCATATTGCCATGAAAATAGCAGGTGTACAAGCGAATGATGAAGTCTTCATGCCCGCGCTTACATTTATTGCTACCGCAAATGCGGCTTCTTACTTGCAGGCAGTTCCTCACTTTGTTGATGTATCTAAGGAAACATTAGGCATAGATCCGGCGATGCTCGAAGACCATATTCGTGAAATTGGCGAAATGAAGGATGGTCAGCTCATCAATAAACAGACTGGGCGTGTCATTCGTGCTGTCGTGCCTATGCATACATTTGGTCATCCGGTAGATATTGATGCTCTGCTTGATGTATGCGAGAGATACGGTCTTGTTCTTGTCGAGGATGCGGCAGAATCACTGGGCTCTTACTACAAGGGACAGCATACCGGAGGATTTGGTCTTTTCGGGGCGCTTAGTTTTAATGGCAACAAAATCATGACGACTGGCGGGGGCGGAGCCATTTTAACGAATGATGAGAAGCTTGCAGCGTATGCCAAACACATCACAACGACAGCCAAAATACCGCATCGCTGGGAGTACCGTCACGACGAGATCGGCTTCAATTATCGCATGCCAAATATCAATGCAGCTCTTGGTTGCGCACAGCTTGAAAAATTGAATGAATTCGTGGCTCAAAAAAGACAATTGACGAAAGTCTATCAAGCTTTGTTTGAACAAATAGATGGTGTAGAGCTATTTACGGAACCTGCTTTTGGAACGAGCAACTACTGGCTTCAAACGATCATTATTGATCCAGCTAAGCATAATCGCGATGAGGTGCTGGATGTCTTAAATCAAGGCGGGGCAATGGCAAGGCCAATTTGGACTCCGATGGATGAGTTACTCCCTTTTAAAGATTGCCCAAAAGGTGATTTGTCGGTGACCAATGAATTGAACAAACGAGTTATCAATATTCCATCCAGCCCTTTTACAAGAGGGGAATGAATCCATGAGCAAACGTAAAATCTGCGTTGTTACAGGTACACGAGCTGAATATGGACTCATGTATTGGCTGATGAAAGAAATTCAAGCAGATCCTGAACTAGAACTACAGCTCGTTGTGACGGGAATGCATCTGTCTCCCGAATTTGGTTTGACGTACAAGCAAATTGAGGATGATGGGTTTGTGATTGATGAGAGGGTGGAGATGCTCTTGTCATCAGATACCTCGGTTGGCGTAGCAAAATCGATGGGGCTTGCAACCATCGGATTTGCGTCTGCGCTTGAGCAATTAAAGCCAGATTTGCTCGTAATCCTGGGGGATCGATTTGAAATGCTGGCTGTTGCTCAGGTCGCATTGATTATGGGCATCCCGATTGCCCATTTACACGGTGGGGAATTAACATTCGGAGCATACGATGACGCGATTCGTCATTCGATCACGAAGATGGCGACATGGCACTTTACCAGCACAGATGGTCATCAAAAGCGTGTTATTCAACTCGGAGAATCACCGAATCGAGTATGGAATGTTGGTGCGTTGGGCATTGAAAATATATTAAAATTACCACTTTTATCGAAAGCTGAGTTATACGATCAGCTAGGTCTCGATGAAAGCAAACCCATGTTACTGATTACATATCATCCAGAAACGAACGGAGACGCAGAAGGAATTCATCCGTTGCTCGCAGCATTAAACGATTATGCAAACATGAATCTTGTTTTTACAAAAGCAAATGCGGATAATGGCGGGCGATCTATCAACGAGGCAATTGAAAAGTACACAGTCCAACACGAAAACGCCTATTTGTTTGATTCGCTAGGGCAATTGCGCTACTTAAGTGCGGTGAAACACGCTGATGCTGTTATCGGCAATTCTTCGAGTGGACTTATTGAAGTACCATACCTTCAGACACCTACAGTGAACTGTGGGAATAGGCAGGCGGGCAGGGAAAGGCCGTCATCCGTGTTTGATGCCAGGCTAGAAGCGGGATCTATTCGAGACAGCATTGAAAGTGCCCTGCGGTTTGCAGAGCCATATGAGCAGATTTTTGGTGATGGAAATGTATCTGGAAAAATAGTGAAAATACTTAAAGAAATGCCCTCCTATTTGATTCAGAAGGAGTTTTATGACCTATGACAAATCAGACATATATCATCGCGGAAGCTGGCGTGAACCATAATGGCTCTCTTGATCTTGCTTTTGCTTTAATAGATGTGGCTGTCCAAGCTGGAGCAGATGCAGTAAAGTTTCAAACCTTTAAAACAGAAAATCTTGTGACCAAAAAAGCAAAACAGGCAGCCTATCAGGTGAATAATATTGGAGCAGAGACATCACAATTTGACATGCTGAAGAAATTGGAGCTTTCGTATGAGAAATTCGTTCAGCTTAAAGCATACTGTGATGAAAAAAAGATAGAATTCTTATCGACACCTTTTGACCGTGAAAGTGTCGATTTTTTAGTAGACGAACTAGGAATTCGTACAGTGAAAATTCCGTCTGGTGAATTAACCAATGCGCCATTCATTCATTACATAGCTACAAAGCGCAAACCAATTATTTTATCAACAGGTATGGCGACAATGGAGGATATTCAAGAGGCGCTGTCTTTTATCGCTTTTGGTCTAGCGTATCCCACTGAAAAAGTGGAGATAGAGGCTGTCCACAATTTTTATCATACCTCTGAGGCGAAGGAATGGCTGAGAGAGTATGTGACGGTCTTGCAATGCACAACAGAGTACCCAACACCATACACAGATATTAATTTACAGGCGATGGATAAGTTACAGCGTGAGCTTCAGATAAATGTAGGATTGTCTGATCATTCTGAGGGCATCTATATTCCGATTGCCGCGGTTGCGCGCGGAGCTCAAGTGATCGAGAAGCATTTTACAATCAGTAGGCTTTTGCCAGGACCAGACCATCGCGCTTCCTTGGAAGGGAATGAATTGATAGAGATGGTGAAGGCGATACGGATCATTGAGCAATCCTTAGGAACGGGTGAGAAAGAGCCAACCTCCAATGAGCAAAGGAATCGAATCGCGGCTCGAAAAAGCTTGGTGGCTGTAAAAGCAATTGCTGTGGGAGAAATCATTACAGAAGAGCATGTAACCGTCAAACGCCCCGGCAATGGCATGGCACCCTCTCAATATTGGTCAATCATAGGGAAAAAAGCATCGAAAAGCTATGAAGAGGATGAGCTCATTGACGAATAAACCAGTTATTTTGATAGGGAATGGCGGACACGCATCGGTACTCACAGATATTTTGTTACAGCAAAACCGTCCTATTATTGGTTTTACTGCGCCCGAATATCAGACAAACTTCTTTGATTTACCTTATTTGGGCACTGATGAAGCAATTGCCTCCTTTCATCATGCTGATGTTGAGCTTGTCCTTGGTATAGGGTCAGTCAATGTTTCATCTGTCAGATCGAACATATTCTGTCATTTCAAAGAAAAAGGCTATACTTTCTCTTCTGTCATTCATAAGAGTGCAATTATTTCTCCGTATAGTATTTTAGGAGAAGGAGTCCAAATAATGGCAGGAACTGTTACTGAAGCATTTGCTGAAATTGCCGATAATACTATTATAAACACCTCTTCTAGCATTAATCATGACTGTCGTATAGGAAAGCATTGTCACATCGCACCAGGCACGACGCTTTCGGGCAATGTAACCGTGGGTGATTTTACTCATATCGGTGCAGGAGCGACAGTCATACAAAATGTTCAGATTGGAAGGAACGTATTAATCGGCGCTGGATCGCTCGTTTTGCATACCATAGGGGATGGAAGAAAAGCAATCGGTGTGCCTGCTAAGGAAGTGTAGACCTATGACAAAGTGGAGAGATATCTTGATTGCTCCGCACGCAACCATTATGCAAACGATGAAACTGATTGATGTGACTACCTTGCAATTTGCTGTTGTTGTTGACCATGATATGCGTATTCTAGGTACCGTGACAGATGGAGACATACGGCGGGGAATATTGAAAGGCTTGCCACTGGATGCAGCCATTCAAAAAGTAATGAATGAAACGCCTGTATACGAGAAAGCCGGAAAGAAAGTTTATTATTATAAAGAACTAATGAAAAAGCGAAAGCTGAAGCAACTTCCGATTGTGAACCAGGAAAAGCAAATTCGGGATATCTTGTTCGCAGATGATGTATCGAAAGCATTGCAAAAAGAGAATACAGTTATTTTGATGGCAGGTGGTTTGGGAACCAGACTCCGTCCTCTAACAGATCATGTACCAAAGCCTATGCTCAAAGTGGGGGACAAGCCCATTTTAGAGACGATTATCGATAGCTTTAAAGGTTTTGGGTTTACCAATTTCATATTGTCAGTCAATTATATGAAAGATTCGATTAAAGACTATTTTCAAGATGGGGCACATCTTGATGTGAATATATCGTACATCGAAGAAACAAAAAGACTTGGAACAGCTGGAGCACTCTCCCTATTGGCAGAAAAGCCTGAACATCCTTTCTTTGTCATGAATGGAGATCTCTTGACCAAAATTAATTATGAGCAGCTGCTTAATTTTCATACAGAAACGAATTCAGTGGCAACGATGTGTGTAAGAGAGTATGAATACCAAATCCCATTTGGTGTTTTAGAAACTGAGAATCATCGTTTATTGTCGATTGAAGAGAAACCGGTTCATAAAAGCTTTGTGAATGCTGGCATTTATGTACTGAGCCCAGATGTATTGGAAACTGTTCCGCAAAATGAATTTTATGATATGCCAGACCTTTTTAAGAAATTGATGAATGGGCAACAAGAAGTCTCGGCTTTTCCATTACGAGAATATTGGCTCGATATTGGCCGCATGGATGATTATGAAAAGGCGAATTATGAATTCAGCGGAGGCTTCTTATGATCCATAATAAAAAAGTACTGGCAATCATCCCGGCGCGTGGCGGTTCAAAAGGAGTACCGAGAAAAAATGTTCGTGAATTAGCAGGTAAGCCTTTGATTGCGTGGACAATCGAAGCAGGGAAGAAATCCACATACATCGATGAATTGATTGTCTCGTCTGAAGATGCCGAAATAATCGGAGTGGCAGAACAATATGGAGCACATGTTCCTTTTGTTCGCCCGAAGCATCTAGCAGCAGATGGGACTCCAGGGTTGGATCCTGTTTTTCATGCATTAACGGAGTTGCCGGATTATGATTATGTGGTTTTGCTGCAACCGACATCGCCACTGCGGCTAACAGAAGATATAGATCGCTGTATTGAGCAAGTACTAAATTCGGGAGTACCTGCAGCTGTCAGCGTCACAGAACCAGAGAAATCACCTTACTGGATGTATACTCTGCAAGAAAATAGGCTGATGAAGCCGCTCATTGCTCAAGAAGAAGTTCCTGTTCGACGACAGGATTTACCGCCTGTATATGCTTTGAATGGCGCGGTCTATGTAGCAGAAGTAGAATGGTTATGGAAGTCGAAGTCATTTGTGACAGAAGAAACTTCAGCATTTATTATGCCTAAAAGCAGATCTTATGACATTGATACTGAAGATGACTTTTTATTGTGCGAGTGGATGATCAACAAGGAAAATGTGTTAGCAAACTAAAGGTAAAGAGGCAATGTATATGAAAGATACAACGAGACCCATATTAATTCCAGAGTACATGAAAGAGTTCCAATGCATTGGATCAGAATGTGAAGATACTTGCTGTGCGGGCTGGCGAGTAAGTGTGGATAAAGATACGTTCATGAAGTATAGACAAGTAGAAAATCCCGATTTAAAGGAATAATTGAAAAAGCATGTAACGAGAAATCGCTCCAGCAGTTCACCGGAAAATTACGCGAGAATCAAGATGAACGAAGAGAGAGAATGCTCTTTATTGGATGAAAATCGGTTATGTTCGATTCAATTACAATTGGGTCACGAGTACCTATCCAATACATGTGCCATTTATCCGAGAATTTTAAATAAAGTAGATGAGACGGTAGAGAAAAGTACTACCTTATCTTGTCCAGAAGCAGCAAGATTGGTGCTGCTTAATGAGAAGGGTATTCAGTTTTTTGCAGAAGAGGAACCTGGAGATACCCCGGGATTTATGAGCAATAAGCTTTCAACCGCTCAAAAGGAATTGTTCTGGGATTTGCGGATATTCTCCATACGCATCATGCAAGATAGAACGACTTCGATTGAAAATAGGCTCATTGTTTTAGGGCTGTTTTTTCAAAAAATAGCCAAGCTCGATGCCAGTGATCTGAAGATTCAACTTCCTACGATTATGGATGAATATTTAGCTTCGATTTCAGACGCTGCTTTTTTAGCTTCCATTGAAAATATGCCAAAGCATGTATCATTTCAATTGAGTGTGTGCAAAAGCTTAATTAGTTACCGTTCCTCTACTGGTGTGAATAGAAAGAGATATGTAGAGTGCTTGGAAGAAATGCTGGAAGGCTTGAAATTTGATGAAGAACTGAATTTGGAAGAAGTAAAGAGCTTTTATGCTGAAGCATTACAAAAATACTACACTCCTTTTATGGAGGAACATCCCTATATATTTGAAAACTATTTAGTGAATTACATTTTTATGAATTTGTTTCCGTATGATCAAAAGAAATTATTCGATAGCTATGTATTGCTGGTCGTGAATTTTGTTTTAGTTAAGCTGCATCTAATTGGCATGGCGAAATATCATGAAGGCTTAACTACTGAGCACGTTATCAAACTGGTTCAATCGTTTACGAGAACAGTGAACCATGATGTTCGATATTTAGAAGATGTAAAAAGTGTTTTATCAGATAGTGGATATTCAACGATGGCTCATATGGCTGTATTGTTGAAAAACTAGGAAACATATGTGAAGCCTGGCCGAGGGACCTCTGATTAATGAGGTCTTTTCTTTATATAAACTCCCTATCGATTTCTGTCGATAAAAAGATAGATACTTATTTACGGTTCTTCATCCTTTAGGGAGTGATGATAGATGAGAGTTAACCAATCTACCTCAACAAATCAGGTCATGTCAACGGACCAGCCAGTCGAGTTAAAAGAGGGAGAAGTATATTCTGTAAAAATCAAAGAGAAGATCTCAGATAAAGAAGCAGTTGTTCAAATCAGAGGAAAAGACGTCCATGTCCAATTTGAAGGAAAGGTTCCATCGGGAGAACGGGCGACTGTTCAAATAACAGAAAGCCGGGGGCAGTTACCGCAAGTGAAGACGGTTTCTGTTGATCTGGGAACTGCAGCTGCGGAACAGGATGTCTCGACCGTAATAAAAAGTATGGGGGCGACTCCTACACCGGAATTAAAGCAAGCGGCGAAGATCCTCTTGGATAAAGGCATCCCGCTCAGCAAAGAGGCGATCCGCGATGTGAAGGAGTTCCTGGAAAAGGCAGTAGGAAATATTCAGCAAAAGCTGGAGACCATTCAGGCAATCGCCAATAAAAAGCTGGATGTGTCATCTGCCCAGCTTCGATCAGTCCATGAGGCGCTGCATGGATCTAGTCTTTCAAGTGTGTTATCCGGTATGGAGAACAGCACGGGCTCAGCTGTGTCGAGAAACTCTGATGTAAATAGCCAAGAGATCACGCAAAACATAAATGCGATTGTGAAAGCCGAGCCAAGCCTAGACAAGGCAATCCAACAGATACGAGATCAGCTAGGAAGCAATAACAAGATTGACCCGGATCTCAGAGCGAAGATAGAAAAAGCGCTGGCAGAGGCACAGAAACTACAGCAATTGGGACATGAACAAGCGGGAAGAGAGCACTTATCCCAATCCTTGACGAAAATAGAAGATTCACTAAAAAATACGCTGCCAAAAGAATCGACAACTCAGCCTCAAGAAGCCCTGAACCAGGCAAAGGAGACGGTGAAGCGGGAGCCGAGCTTGGAGAAGGCCATCCAGCAAATCCGTGAGCAGCTCGGCAACAATCCTAAGATCACGCCGGAAATGGCGGCAAAGATAGAAAAAGCACTGTTGGATGCCCAGCGATTGCAGCAAACGGGACAGGAAAGAACCGCACGTGCACTCATCATACAGGCTCTTGATCAAGCTACTGCACAATTAAATGGGACCCCAAACCAAGGCCAGCCTGCTAAGGTGGTAGGCACACAGCAAAGCGCGGAGGAGCTTCTGAAGAGCCTGAAAAATATGGTGCAAGAGGAGCCTTCCTTGGAACGTGTGGTACAGCAATTTCAAGAACTGATCGCCAATCAACCAAACGCAGACTCGGCAGCAGTTTCCAAAGTGGAGAAGTCGCTCGCACAAGCAGTTTCGTTGCAGCGGATGGGATGGGAACAGGTCGGGCGAGAACAAGTCGTAAAAACTATCGATCAGGTGGGGTCAGACCTCGTTGCCAGTCTCATTGTCGATGAGGCGAGCGATAACATCAAAAGTGGACAGCAGCAATACAATGCCAATATTGATATGCAGATGGGGGCATTGCTTGCGACCAAGGATTTGGTCGTGACTGAAATTACCGCCAAATTAAGTCAGGCAGCCAGCCATTTTCAAGCGGTGAAGAGGGAAGTAACACGGAACATCGATAACATCATCCAAGTTGCCCAAACCAATAAGGGAAACATCATGTCAGCTGTAAAGCCATTATTGGAATCCACCATTGACCTGTTGGACAAAGCCATTTTAAAAAGTGAGATCACCATGTTGACTGACATGGAGACAGAGAAACAGATCATGACAGCAAGCAGCCAGTTGGCTGAAGCGAGAAGGCTTCTGGCAAAAGGCGATAACAGCCAAGCGATGGCAATCATGAATGACGTTAAATCAAAATTGGATTCTCTGCAATGGAAGCCATCCAATGTAAGGATTCAACACTTTATGACATCAGAGAGCATCTTTGCAGATGAAGCACCTACTGTTCACAAGCTGTCTGATCAGGTCGCGCAAATGGCCCTTCAGCATCAGAGACATGAGCCGTCCGCTCGCAATACGTTTGAGTTTTTCCGTTCTCTGGGACTGAACTATGAGAGTGAAGTGGCACAGTCGCTTTCCTTGGGGCAGTCAAATGACAATGGAGATCTTCACAAAAACTTGAAGTCTGCTCTTTTGCAGCTGTCACAAACAGAAGACGCACAAGCCTCTGCTTCGAATCAGAATCAGCAGGTAGAGAAGGCGATTAACAATTTGACAGGTCAGCAGCTATTAAGCAAATCAGAGTCCGGGTCTAATCTGCAAAGCATGTTCTTTCAATTGCCCGTGATGCTCGGCGGGAGCTTGGAGTCTGCCAAGCTGTATGTGAACTCGAAAAATGAGGGACAAAAGGTTGACTGGGAGAATTGCAGCCTCTACTTTTTGATCGAGACGAAGAAAATGGGTCAAACAGGTATATACATTTCCGCCGTTGATCGAAATCTCTCCATCACAATTAAAAATGACCAGCCGAATATGAAGGCAACAGTAGAGCCTGTCGTAGCGAAATGCAAAGATAAATTAAAAGAGATCGGATATAACATTTCAGGGGTCAACTTTACAAAACTAACGGAAGATACAAAAGCTGGACAGCAAAGACAACAGGTACAAACGCCTACCCAAACGACACGACCCAACACCTTTGAGAAAGGGTTTGATTTTAAAATATGATGCGTAAATGGTTCAATCCCAAACAAAAAAAGGCTGTCAATGGTCCAGTAGCTGCCGTTCTTCGTTACGATCAGGAATCGGATAGCGTACCAAAAATAGTCGCGCAAGGGCGAGGTCATATTGCTGACAAAATTATAAGTATGGCAAAAGAGAATGACATCCCTATTCAAGAAGATTCGCTGCTGGTAGAAAATCTGATCGATATGGATTTGGGTGACAATATACCTCCACAGCTTTATTCGGTAGTGGCAGAGGTTCTATTGTTATTAGAAGAAATGGAAAAAAGTAATCAAAAATGAGAGGCAATTATCCGATAAATAAATGGACAAGGATTTATTGGAGGTGGAATAAGTGGCGGAAGTCCTTACAGAACAGACGGTGCATCAAAAGTCACCTCAAGAACTTACGAACCTTTTATATACAGCATTGATAGAAAAGCTAGAGAGCTCATCAGCTGCAATCAAGCAAAAGAATTACTTAGAGGCAAACCAACTCTTGAAAAACTGCAACGATATTCTTTATAGGCTGGGAGCGGGGATCAATTACGAGGCTGGAATTGTTGCTGACCAGTTGGAAGCCATTTATAACTATATGGCCGAACGCTTAATTGAGGCCAATATCAAAAAGAGCATTGCTCCGATTGATGAGGTGCTGTCTCTCATCAAGATTATTTCCGAAGCGTGGAATACTGCCCTTTCCAATAATACCTTGGGTAGACCTGACGCGGTTGTATTAAGGAAAAAAACGTCAGCCTACGATCAAGATTTCTTATATGATTTTGGCACTTTAGATCAAAAAGAATAAAATAAATATACATATAAAGGAGCTATCGAACTTATGAGGATTAACCATAATATTCAAGCCTTGAATGCATACCGCAATTTGTCCCAAAACCAGGGCACGGTGTCCAAGCATTTGGAAAAGCTATCGTCTGGACTGCGTATCAATCGTGCCGCTGACGATGCGGCAGGCCTAGCCATCTCGGAAAAAATGCGTTCTCAAATCAGAGGCTTGGCAATGGCAGAAAGAAATACAATGGATGGTATCTCCTTGATCCAAACGGGGGAGGGTGCTCTGGGTACTTC
Source organism: uncultured Brevibacillus sp. (assembly GCF_947502445.1). Lineage (GTDB taxonomy): Bacteria > Bacillota > Bacilli > Brevibacillales > Brevibacillaceae > Brevibacillus. Next base: position 59,734 of record NZ_CANMZW010000020.1, on the reverse strand, counting down.
CCATGAGATCCTGCAACGTATGAGAGAACTGGCTGTTCAATCAGCAAACGGCACGCTGGCGGATCAAGATAGAGAAGCGGTTCAAAATGAGATTGACCAATTGACGCAAGAGCTTGACCGAATCTCCCGAACAACACAGTTCAATGGGAAAAATCTGTTGAGCGGTTCTGCTGATGGCAAATCATTCGCATCTACTGGATCCAAAGATTTGAAATATATCGGATCTGGAACCTGGGATGGTAAACTGACTGCTGACCCTAGTTCTAAGGCAGCAGTGCAGGTGAACTTGGATATTAATTTGGGCAAATTGGATGATACAGCTACGGATGGAACCATTTTTACCATTAATGGAATCAACTATGAATTGGATGTAACAGGGGATGGTGTAGGTCCGGGAAGTGTTGCAGTACCTATCACAGGCTGGAAGAACCAGGCACCTCCACCAGCGGCTTTGAATGAAGCGGATGCAAAAGACAACGTGAATAATGTCTTGGATGCTCTGAAAAAAGCAATTACGGCCAAAGATCCGACATTCGACACTAATGAGAGTGTAGTTACACCTGCTACTGAAACAGGTGCAGCTGCTGGATTTGATACTGATGGTGTACTTTTATTGAAAACATCGAAGTACATGTCGCCTAAAGATGCTTCGCAGATTAGTGTTAGCACAACTGCTGCAGCCGGTGTAGTGTTTTCTGAAGAAGGGAACCCTGCTACTACAACTACAAAATTGATTGGAAAAACAGACGCTTCTGGATCAAAATCAGTTTCGCTCAACTTTGATGACGTACCAAAAGCTGGCGACAAGCTTAAAATCGATAATATGACGATCAAATTCGGTACTCCAGCTGCCGCTTACAATGCTGGTACCAATGAGATTACGATTGATCCAACGAACAAGACTGTTGCGGACATTCTGAAAGAAGTGAATCAGGCTTTGGCTGATGTGGCTGCAACCGATGCCGATGCTCTTCCAAATCTATCAGAAGCAAGAGTTTCTGGAAACGGTCTGGAACTGTCCACGAACAAAACCGATGATGGAAGCACCAATGGCCTGGTAATCCAAATTACTGACGCTGATTTCGAATCCAAAGCCGGTCAAGAGTTGATCCTCCAGATGCAAATAGGTGCAAACGCGCAAGAAAGCATGAATATCAATATTGGCGTAATGGACGCAGCCTCTCTCGGCTTGGCAAGAGGTGCAGACCATAAGACGATCATTGATACTCCAGGTGTTGATGCTCTCGCTGGTATTGACGTTAGTTCATCTCAAGAAGCAGCAAACAAAGCGATTTCTATTATTGACGCTGCTGTTAAAAAAGTATCTGAAGAGCGCTCAAAGCTTGGTGCTTACCAAAACCGGATGGAGCATACCGTTACAAACCTGACTACAGCAAATGAAAACCTGACAGCTGCAGAGTCTCGTATCCGCGATGCTGATATGGCAATGGAAATGACGAACTTTACGAAGAATAATATTATCAACCAATCAGCTACTGCCATGCTGGCACAAGCGAATCAATTGCCACAAGGTATCCTTCAACTGTTAAAATAAATAGGGTGAAAGGAGATGAGTTAAGATCATGCTTATCTCCTTTTTTAACGTAATAGTTGGTATAAGGAAAGGCGAGGATAACCTTGGAAGTTGGCAAAATTGGCAAGCTGTCCCGTGAAGTGACAAAACCGAAGCAAGAAGTGGCTACAGATAAAGTGATGTTTACTGAATTGATGAATAAAGGCAGAGAACAACTGGATACGGAAAGACTCCATAAAAAAATTCAAGAAATAGAGGAGCAAGGGAAGATTCTTGCAGAATCACGTACTGTAGGAGACTTGCGAAAGTATAAGTCTATGGTGAAAAGCTTCATGGAAGACGCTGTGAAGCATGGTCTCGCCCTGGAGGAACGCCAAGGCTTTAACCGTAGAGGACGTTCTCGAATCTATAAGATTGTAACAGAGGTAGACAAGCAATTGCTGGATCTTACGGATGGGATGCTAAAGAAACAGGAACCCGGTCTGCGCATCCTAGAACGAATCGGTGAAATCAAGGGCATGCTCATCAATATCTTCGCGTAGTAACCCATGCTAGAGGAGAGTCTAAATTTTTCCATGTCCTTTTCCGATATAGAAGTAAGAACTCATATCGATAAGGAGGAGTAAGAATGGAGATTCGCTTTCCTAACCAGACGGGAATGGCAATAAAGTCGGCTGGTTCAGAAAATCAGGTACCGGGACTAAAAACAAGTGAAGGTCCTGTTGATGAGGCAGCAGAAAAAAAGAGCTCGCCCCAGGAATTGGAAAAAGCAGTCGATGGACTGAACAAATGGATGCAGTCAGAGAGCACTCATCTCCAGTTTCGCATGCATGAAGAAATGAAAGAATATTACGTGGAAGTCGTTAACGATGTTACCAAAGAAGTGATTCGGCAAATTCCGTCTAAAAAAATTCTCGACATCTCTGCGAAAATGCAAGAAATGATCGGACTGCTGGTGGATGAAAAGCGATAGGAGGTAAGTAGCATGCGTATTAGTGGTTTGGCTTCAGGTATGGATACAGAACAAATGATCAAGGATTTGATGAAAGCTCGACGTGCTCCATTAGACAAGCTGCTGAAAACCAAGCAAACAGAGACTTGGAAACGGGACAGCTATCGGGAAATGAATGCAATGTTGCTGGATTTTCGCAACAAGGCCTCCGACATGAGGCTGCAGGGGACATTTTCTAAATTTAAGGTTGCATCCTCAAATGAGGGCATAGTCAGCTCCAAGTCTACTGGAGGAGGTTCCAGTTCTACTACTCAAATTAAGGTAACTCAATTGGCCAGTGTATCAAGTACTCTTAGCTCGGGGGGAATCTCGGCCGATACCGCGAGCAAAATTAACCCGGATGCTCTTTTGAAAGATGAGAAGAGCAAGTTGACGGCTGCTGGCCAAGATTTTGGACCTGCAGCTGCAGATGGCACACATTCCTTTTCTCTCGAGGTATTTCAGCCTGACGGCAAGATGAAGAAGGTAGATTTTTCCTTTGATCCGAACACAGAAACGCTCAATGACGTGATTAAAAAGGTGAATAAATCCGGTCTTGGCGTTACGATGTTTTACGATACCGCTTCAGACAAGGTTTCTTTGGCTACGAATCATACAGGTGACAATAAAGGTGACAAAGAGATTAAAGTTACAGGGAATTTTCTTACCCAGACTTTAAGACTTACAGACGCAGATCTTGGTAAGAATGCAGAATTTACCTTTAATGGATTGGCTACGGAGCGTACAAGCAATATCTTCACGATTAATGGTATGGAATATACGTTAAAAGGAATTGGTGACGCTTCACTTACCGCTACAACAGACGTAGATGGTATCTATGACACGATCAAGGGTTTTATTGACAAATACAATGAAATCATTAACAAAATGAACCAAAAGGTCATAGAAAAGCGTTATCGCGCCTTTGATCCACTATTAAATGAGCAAAGAGAAGCCATGTCGGAAAAACAAATTGAACAATGGGAAGAAAAAGCGAAAAGTGGCCTTCTTCGTTCAGATCCTTTGCTTAATTCTGCCCTATATGGGATGCGTCGGGCACTGTCTACTCCTGTTGCCGGTGTATCAGATACAAAGTTTGATACACTCAGCGAAATCGGCATTAAAACAATGGAGTACACGGAAAAAGGAAAGCTGCATATTGATGAAAAGAAATTGCGTGAGGCGATTACTTTAAATGGCGACAAGGTAATGGATCTGTTTACAAAAACGCCGACAGCGACCGATGCTGAAGGAAGCTTTTACGAAAGCGGAATTGGCAAACGTCTCTACGAACAGTTAAAAGGTTACATGGATAAGATTACTGAAAAAGCAGGTAGTAGTGGCACTTCAGTAGACAAAAGTGTTCTAGGCAAAAGTCTAGACCAACTCGATAAAGACATCGATAGATGGGAAGACCGCTTAAAAGATATCGAGAATCGATACTATAAGCAGTTTACTGCAATGGAAAAGGCTATCTCTAAAGCCAATTCGCAAAGTGGTTGGCTTGCTCAACAATTCGGCGGAGGCCAGTGAGAATAAAAGGAGCTGGACAGAAATGGCATATCAACAACCTGCCCAAGCCTATCAAACCAATTCGGTTACAACCGCTACCCCCGGTGAGCTAACCTTAATGCTATACAACGGTGCACTTAAGTTCATCAAGCAGACAAGAGCGGCGATTGAAAGCGGGAAGTGGGATAAGGCTAATGAGTACAACATCAAGACTCAAGACATCATTTCAGAATTAATCATTACACTGGACCGCAAATACCCCGTTGCGGAACAGATGATTCTGTTGTATGAGTACCTGCAGCGGCGCATGGTTGAAGCCAATATTCAGAAAGACACCGCGATTCTGGATGAAGTGGAAGGCTTCGTAGTGGAGTTTCGCGATACTTGGAAGCAAGTGATGATTCTTGCGAAGACACAGGGCTAATAAATATGCCGTTCACTAGGGAGAATTCAATAGAGACAATGGAGCTCTTGTTTCAGCAGTTACTGCAACTTACTAAGGATTTGGAGCATTCTGTGGAGCAGGAGGAGACAGACCCTGATCAGTGGAATGAACTATTGGAAATGCGGGAACTGGTGAAAGAGGCAATGGAGAGAGAGATGAGCAAGGGCGCTGTATTCCGTGACGAATGGAGACAGCAGTATCTCCAGCCCATTTTGCAAATCGATCAGCGCGCTATTCCTTTGATGGAAAAACGAAAAGAAGAGATTTCCGAAAAAATAGACCAGATTCAACGGGGAAAATCGATGAATCAGCAGTATCGAGGCTATGGTACGCCTGCTTATGGTGCTTTTTTCGATACCAAGAAGTAAAATAAAATAGCCTCATCCCAGTGAATACAGGGATAAGGCATGAAATTTAGGCGAAGAATCTATTCTTCGCTTTTTCTTTTCATTACACGCTGATATCAATCTGCTTCCCTAATGTAGGATGGGGAGCTTGCGCCTGCGCTTGTGCGCTCGCGTTTGCAAAGTCCTGTAACATGACCATCGCACCAGCAGCTTGCGTAGCTTGCGCCATTTTCATTACGCTCAGACTTACTGTTTGCTGCAATTGGCTTACCTGAGCGCTCATGATGGAACTCATATCCATATCGATGTACCTCCTCTCCTATCATTTCTATTCTTTCATTTATCGGATTCCAATAGCTCTGCTATAATAAAAAAATTCAAATCAACCGATATACCAAGAGATAACCAGTATTTTAGGAAAGAAACTAGGAAGGTGACAACATTGTCCACAAAACGCCGCTCGCTCCTCCTGATCGGAGCCGTCCTCCTCATCTTTATCCACGCGGTATACTTAAACGGCAACCTCGCCGATCTTCTAAACATCACCGCCATCGAGCTGGTAGCGCTGGCCGTAGTGATCTCCTACGCGATCAAGCGCAAGCATCTGGACCTGAAAAAGATGATTCGCCTCCTAATCCACGGACGGGAAAGCAACGTGGAAGAAACGATCAAGCGCTTTTATTACTACGCGCTCGTCCAAAAAGAGCAGGGCTATATCGCGCTCGAAAAGGAACTGCAAAATGAACGCGATTCATTCGTGCAGCGTGGCAGCTTGCTCGCGATCGAAGTCGTTCCAGAGGACGAGCTGCGCTTAATTCTGGAGAACGAGCTCAAAGGCGAACAGTATCGCTATCAGCAAGCAGCGGGCTTTTTCCGACTCATTAGCTTGCTCGCACCGGGTATGGGGCTAGTAGGTACGCTGCTCGGGATGACGGGCGTGTTGCGCTCGCTCTCTGATTTTACCCAGACTGGTCACAGCCTGAGCGCAGCGGTTGTGGCGACGCTCTATGGCGCTCTTTTGGCGAACCTGTTTGCCCTGCCCTGCTATTACCGGATGATGGATTTGTATGACCGGGAAATGTTTGAAAAACGTCTGTATATCGAGGGGTGTGTTGGTCTGCAGCGAATGGAGACACCGCGTCTGTTGTTTGAAAAACTGAACTCGTTCCTGCCAGGTGACCAGAAGCTGGTGCTTATTAAAGAAGCAGGCAGTATGAAGGGAACGATTGAAAGGCAGGATCGTTATGCATGATGATCGGCTGTATGACGAAAAGGAGCTGGAGAAAAGCTGGCTGCTCAGCTACAGCGACTTAATTACGCTATTGTTTGTCATCGTGATCATTATCGCGGCGACGTATACCTCTAACATTCAGTCGCAGCGTGAAGAAGCAAAAAAGGAAGCGGTACAGCAGCAAGCAGCTATGCAGCAGGTGCATGAAAGCCTGGATCTGTTAAATCTGCAAAAGCTGGAGCTGCAGCGCGAGGTTCATCAGCTGGAAGCGCGCCAAAAAGCACTCTTGGGGACAGCAGAGGAAGAGAATACGACCGAATCTCCAAGTCTACCAAAATCACCAACAGGCGCTGCTGATAAGGGTGAGCGCGACATGGACACGGTGCGAACGCAGCTGTCCTCAGCCTTGTCTGAATTGAATCTGGACTATGAAGAGACAGACGAAGGTCTGCGCATTCGTTTGCCGGAGAGTATCTTGTTTACCAGTGGGTCAGCTGAGCTGCAAGACCAGGGCAAGCAGGTAGTCGGGACGATAGCGGGGGTGCTGCAGCGCTATGGTCACATGGTGCGAATTGAGGGCTATACGGATGATGTGCCGATCAAGCGCAGCTCGTTCAAGTCAAACTGGGAGCTATCCTCCGGACGCGCTATCGCGGTAATGCGGGAAATGGTTGATGGATATTCTATACCAGCTACACGCTTTACTGTCGCAGGATTGGGAGAAAACAAGCCACTTGTGGATAATTCCAATGACGAGAACCGAGCGCGCAATCGTCGAGTAGAGGTAATCATTTTGGCGGATAAAGAATAATTCCCATTTTTCTGATAATAAAATGATTTTGAAGAAGGATTCCTTTATGTAAGATCGAAATATATCTTACATGTAAGAATCTTTCTTTTTTTTACGCAAATTCCTGTTCTGGCCAGGCTTTCGTCCCTTTGCAGAAGGGCTTGGTGAGGCATGGAGAGCAGGAAATAGTTATTCCCAGCTTGTGCACAACGTCATGTGGATAATGTGGATAACTCTGTGGAGAACGCAAAAAACCCGTGATTTTCTTGTGGACATTGTTGGGGGCAAACACAGATAAAAAGAGATAGAATCAAGGGGGATTTTCAAATGAAGATCGGGAAAAAATGGTACACCTCGCTCGCGCTGATCGTGGGTATGGGACTTATGCTCTCAGCCTGTGGATCGGGAGGTCAGCAAACAACAGGATCAGGGGAAAAGGTCTACGTAATTGGAACGGACGCGGCGTATCCTCCATTTCAAATGCTGGAAGCAGACAAGATCAGTGGTCATGACATTGATGTGATGAACGCTGTGGCTGAAGCAGGCGGATTTAAAGTGGAGTGGAAAAACACAGGCTGGGACCCTCTATTCGATGGCTTGGACAAAGGGACGGTAGATATCGGGATCTCGTCGATTACCATTACCGACAAACGTAAAGAAAAGTATGATTTTTCTGAACCGTATTTTGAAGCGAACCAGCTGATTCTGGTAGCCGAAGATTCACCTGTTCAAACTCTGGCTGATTTGAAGGGCAAGAAGATCGGTGGGCAAGCCGCAACAACAGGTGAGGAGGTCGTCAAAAAAGCATTTGGAGAAACCTACGAAGGCTGGAAGGGGTATGATGACATGCCATCATCCGTTGACGACTTCTTCAATGGCCGTGTAGAGGCGGTTGTGGGCGACAACGGCGTTCTCCAATACTATGTGAAGAAAATCGAGAACAAGAAGTTCAAGCTCATCAAGGACGATTCTTTTGAAAAGGAATTCTACGGCATCATCGTCAAAAAGGGCAACACAGATGCCATGACCAAGATTAACGACGGATTGAAAAAGATCAAGGAAAATGGCAAGCTCCAAGAAATTCATGACAAGTACTTCGGTAATAAGTAGGACTATTCGTAAGCCGGGTACGTCTATAGGGCGTACCCGGTGTTTGTGCTATAAAGAGTGCTACCAGGCTCCACCATAAGGAGTGGCGTAGCCGGCATTCTAAGTTGTCAGCAGGAATATGCGAAAGGAGGAGCTGCTTTTGGATTGGAGCGTCATCTATGATTATCGCGAACTTTTTATTCGAGGCGTTATTAATACGATACTACTAACAGCAGTAGCTACTGTTTGTGGAACGTTGCTCGGTCTGTTCATCTGCCTGGGCAAAATGTCTAGCAAGCGCTACCTGAGATGGATCTGCTCCATTTATGTAGAGCTGTTTCGAGGAACACCGATGCTGGTTCAGATTTTGCTCATCCACTTTGCGGTGATACCTTCAATCTGGGAAGTTTTTTTCCCCGGACAGCCTAATCCGGAAGCGATCTATTCCGGTTTTGTCGCACTCTCCTTGAATGCAGCAGCTTACATAGCGGAGATTTTTCGTGCGGGTATTCAATCGATTGATCCAGGTCAGATGGAGGCAGCGAGATCGCTTGGCATGAGCAAGGGCTTGTCGATGCGCTTGATTGTCCTTCCCCAGGCGTTTACGCGTATGCTGCCTGCTATTGGTAACGAGTTTATCGCACTTTTAAAAGACTCTTCCCTATGTGCCGTTATTGCTACACAAGAATTAAACTACGCAGCTATGAATGTGGCGAAAAGTACCTTTGAACGATATCCTCCATACTTGACTGAGGCAGCCGTATACCTGGTGCTGACCCTGTTCCTGTCACGTGTTGTCGTGAGAGGACTGGAGAAAAAATATTCTACAAGGTAATGGAATTTCGTCATGAATTTGGGCAAGCTAAGTTTTGAATACACGGGATACCTATCCTGACTTCCTACAAAAGAAAGGGTTGTGCTGTTTCATGCAAGGCAAAGTAAAATGGTTTAACGCAGAAAAAGGGTTTGGATTTATTGAACGCGAAGGTGGAGACGATGTTTTTGTTCACTTCTCTGCCATTCAGTCAGATGGGTTCCGTTCATTAGATGAGGGACAAGCTGTAGAATTCGATATTGTGGAAGGTGATCGCGGTCCACAGGCAGCCAATGTCGTCAAATTATAAAATAATTTGAACACCTGGTTAAACCATGCTTTTTGGCGGAATTTCATAGATCCCGTCTACACGAAAATCCCCCTTGCCCAACTACTGGGTGAGGGGGATTCGCTTTTTTTTAACTAATTATTTTATGAATGCGGAGGGTACGATGCTCGCGAAGGTCGAGGAATTCCTCTCCCCGGCGCACGAGCGGGCGCATAGGCTCATCCGTATGTATCATGATCACTTCTACTTGGTCTCCATTGCTGAGCAGCGCACGCGAACCGACATAAAGCAGGACAATATACTGGATAAAATGAGATACAATAAAAGGATTGAGTTTGCCACTGCATGCCAGCTCCCATAAAACGCTTGCCGCTTCAAAGGGAGAGGAGCCCTTCCGATACACGCGATCCGTGCATATGGCATCAAAGACATCGGCGACACTAATGATTTGGCATTCAAAAGGAATGGTCTCTTTGGTCCGCCGCTCAGGATAACCGGTGCCATCCAGCCGTTCGTGATGCAATAGTGCGCATAATGCCAGCTGTTCATTCGCTCCTTCCATAGAAAGGAGAAGCTGGCTGCCATACTCAGTGTGTAGCTTCATTACTGTGTATTCCTCATCAGTTAAATGAGTTGGCTTCGAGAGCAGTTCATCTGCAATTTTCATCTTTCCGACGTCATGTAGTAGACCTGCTTGTCCCAGAAAGTAAATATCTTCATGAGATTTTCCTAGCAACGTAGCAATTACTGCTGAAACAATGCCAACATGAAGGGAATGACGATACGTATAATCTTCTGTTCCTTCTTTTAAGTAAATAAACTGGAGAAATTCTAAGCGATGCAAAACTTGATCAAGCAAAGGATAAAAAGCTTCGTTGAATCGGTTTAGCGGAGGGATCGTCCCGGAGGCAATCTGCGTAAATAGGTATCCAGTCTTCTGAACAGCATCAGCATATTGGCGCGCTGTTTCAGTCTCGCTCCAGTGCAATACAGGTGTAGGCATATCGATAGTCGATGGGGCGACAGCTACTTGAACGGCCATAATATTATGGGATTCCAGTAGGCGGATGTCACTTTGGTGCAGGGTAGCTCCAGCGGGCAATAGAAGTAGGCCGTACTCGTTGTATACGTCTTGTGCGAGTGTAGTTCCAATGATGGAATGGGAAGGTTTCACCTCGGTCATGAGGATTCCTCCTGTGCGAATGGTGACATGCAAAATATATTTGATTGGCTATAGTCTATTATAGCATAGGGAAACTAGTAGGTATTGGTAATATTCTGTCGCTATTTGTTGGATTATATAAAAATTGTAAAGATTTTTTGTAGAAAGGAAGAAGGATTATTTACAAAAGTGCCGAATATTTATATAAAGACGGAAGGAGGTTGGAACCATGAAATTTAACATTCGTGGAGAAAACATTCAAGTCACCGCAGCACTTAGAGAGTATGTGGAAAAGAAAGTCGGCCGTCTCGAAAAATATTTTGAAACTGGGCAGCCAGCAGATGTACAAGTCACTATGCAGGTACATCGAGGAGAAGGCACGATTGAGGTCACTATCCAGCTTAACGGAGTGATACTTCGCGCCGAGGAAACAAATGAGGACATGTATGCTGCCATTGATCTGGTAGCAGAAAAGCTCGAGCGTCAGATTCGCAAGCACAAAACAAAGCTGATGCGCAAGCTGCGAATCGATGCTACCAACAAGATAGGACAGCGTGAGAGCGCACCCGTCGCTGTCATGATGGCAGACACGGATGAGGAAGATGTGGATATCAACATCGTCCGAACCAAACGATTTGATCTCAAGCCGATGGATGCACAGGAAGCGGTTATGCAAATGGATATGCTAGGACATAGCTTCTTTGTCTTCCAAAACAGTGACACCAACGATGTAAGCGTGGTGTATCGCCGCAATGACGGTCGCTACGGATTAATTGAGCCCAAATAACGAAACTTTATAGCCTATCACTCGTATAAGACTAGGGAGTTGCTATTGGCAACTCCCTTTACTTGTGTATATGAGGCTTCTTTTGATAAAATAGCTTTTTAGAAAGTATTATTTTTTATTCAATAGCAATATCTCTTTAGGGATATGTGGAACCCTCTCTTACGGAGTAGTCATTATCTTTGTTTGGGAGCATATGGAAGGGGTGTCCTCATGTTAGGACTCGTTAAAAAGATATTTGGCGACAGCAACGAACGCGAAGTCAAAAAAATGTTTAAGCGCGTAGAAGCCATTAATGCGCTGGAAACTGGCATAGCGGCGCTTTCCGATGATCAGTTGCGGGAAAAAACGACCGAGTACAAAGCCCGCCTGGAAAAAGGGGAAGACCTGGACAAAATCCTGAATGAAGCGTTTGCCGTAGTACGCGAAGCATCTAAACGGGTTCTGGGCATGCGACATTTCGACGTACAGCTGATCGGCGGTATGGTTTTGCAAGAAGGCCGCATCTCTGAGATGAAAACCGGTGAGGGGAAAACACTGGTGGCAACACTGGCAACCTACCTCAATGCTTTGCAAGGTAAAGGGGTTCACGTCGTTACGGTGAACGAATACTTGGCAGAGCGCGACTCGACGATCATGGGACAGCTGTACAATTTCCTTGGTCTGACTGTCGGCTTGAACAAAAATGGCTTGAGCGCAGAAGAAAAACGCGAAGCATACGCTTGTGACATTACGTATGGTACAAACAATGAGTTTGGCTTCGACTATCTGCGTGACAATATGGTGCTTTATAAAGAACAAATGGTACAACGCCCGCTTTTCTACGCCATCATTGACGAGGTTGACAGTATCCTGATCGACGAAGCACGTACACCGTTGATCATATCCGGATCGGCCAACAAATCTACGGAGCTGTATTACATCTGTTCTCATTTTGTGAAGCGTCTGGAATTGGAAAAGGACTTTACGATTGATGAAAAGCTGAAAATCGTCAACCTGACTGACGAAGGGATTGGAAAAGTAGAACAGGCTTTCAATATTGAAAACCTGTACGATGCTGCGCATACAACCCTGAACCATCACATCACAGCCGCTTTGAAAGCGCAAGTTCTGTTTAAACGTGATGTAGATTACGTAGTGCAGGAAGGCGAAGTCGTCATCGTTGACGAATTTACCGGTCGTCTGATGGTAGGACGCCGTTACAGCGATGGCTTGCACCAAGCGATTGAGGCAAAAGAAGGTCTGCGCGTACAAAGCGAGAGCATGACTCTTGCTACCATCACGCTGCAAAACTACTTCCGTATGTACCAAAAGCTGTCTGGTATGACTGGTACAGCAAAAACAGAGGAAGAGGAATTTAAAAAGATTTACGGGCTCGATGTTGTGGTCATTCCGACGAATAAGCCTGTTGCACGTCAGGATGCTCCTGACCTTGTGTTTAAAACAGAAGCAGCCAAGTATCGTGCGGTTGTAAATGATATCGTGGAACGCCATAAAAAAGGGCAGCCGATTTTGGTCGGTACGATTTCCATTGAAAACTCCGAGCGTCTGTCGCAAATGCTGAAGCAAAAAGGCGTTCCTCATAACGTATTGAATGCGAAGCAGCATGAGCGTGAGGCGGAGATTGTCGCCCGTGCAGGTCAATACGGTGCCGTTACGATTGCTACAAATATGGCTGGTCGCGGTACGGATATTCAGCTGGGCGAAGGTGTCGCTGATCTGGGCGGTCTGCACATTATCGGTACAGAGCGCCATGAGAGCCGACGGATCGACAACCAGCTGCGCGGACGTGCCGGTCGTCAAGGGGACCCTGGTTCTTCGCAATTCTTCCTTTCTATGCAGGATGAGCTGATGCGCCGCTTTGGAGCAGACAACATCATGAACATGATGGATCGCTTGGGCATGGAAGAAGATATGCCTATCGAGAGCCGTCTCGTTACACGTGCTGTCGAATCTGCACAAAAACGTGTAGAGGGCTCCAACTTCGATGCACGTAAAGGCGTTCTCCAGTATGACGATGTGATGAACCAGCAGCGCTTGGTCATTTACAAGCAGCGCCGTGATATTTTGGAACAGGAAAACCTCAGCGAAGTGGCACTCGGCATGATCAACAGTGTGCTGGAGCGCAATGTTGCTGCTCATTGTCCAAAAGAAGAGGTGCCTGAGGATTGGGATCTGCAAGCATTGGCGGATGCAGCCAACCAATCGTTCCTGCATGAAGAAACGATTACTGTCAAAATGCTGAAGGGCAAAGAGGCAGAGGAAATCGAGCAGCTCCTGAAAGATGAAGTCATGAGACAATACAAACAGCGCGAGGAACAAATTGGCGAGATGATTCGCGAGTTTGAAAAAGTCGTCATTCTGCGTGCTGTCGACAGTAAATGGATGGATCACATTGATGCGATGGAGCAGCTGCGTCAAGGTATTCACCTGCGTGCTTACGCGCAAAACGATCCGCTGCGCGAGTATCAGTTCGAAGGCTATGAGATGTATCAAGCGATGCTGTCTGCTGTACAAGAAGAAGTGGCTATGTACATCATGAAAGCAGAAGTCAGCCAAAACCTGGAGCGTCAGGATGTCATCCGAGGTCAAGGTATCGATCCGGAAGACCTGCAAACCTCTGGACCATCCGATCGTCCTGATCCGGAAACCTCCGGTGATGCTGATCCGAAAAACCGCGCACAACGCCGTGCCCAAGAGCAGGAGCGTCGTCGTCAAAACAAGCGCCAGTAACACTCATAACGCAGATTTTCATAAGCATTCCTCTCGTATCGTCAAATTCGGTACGGGAGGAATGTTTTTTTCTTGTGGATTCCTACTCCCTAGACAGCGTTCGTCCCAATCCCTTTCTCCTCGTTTGATTTGATAGATCTATTTGTCTAACACTGGAAAAAGCTATCGAACGATTCAGGTGGAAAAGTTTTGAAAAATCCATAGAATCATAGGTACAACACTTTTTACCAATTGCACTTACCAAATACACGGAGACGAGGGATGAAAAAATGAAAACGTCAGTCAACGTGATGGGCATACAAGCGCAAAACATGCTGGAGTGTATCGCGGCTACTTTAAAAGCCGTTTTGAGAAAAGGAAAAGAAAATAAAAAGATACAAGTAATCAGTGAAGAGGCAGGTGAAGAGCAATCAGGTGTATTTACAGTACAAGACGCTGTCTTCTATGAGGAGCGACTGATGCAGGAGATTCCGGAGCCAAATTGGACAACTGGAGTAATCGCACATCCCAGGCTGCTGGCAGAAAAAGCAATCCGATCTGCAGATCAAAAAGCTCAGCAGCCGCCAACAAGACGAGCGCGAGTGACGCGACCGATTCGTCAGAGAAACCCGAAGACGAATCAGGCAAAAGCGATGCTGTTCACGTTTCCACAAGTGGAAAGCAAACAACCACGTGACATCCGCTACGTGAAAAACTCGTTATCCCCACCAAGGGAAACGGTGACGTAAACGAGCCGGCATCATATGGAGCGAGCCTCTTCTCGCAGCGTGTACTTACGTCAGGTTGCGCATCTGGCAAATTACGTTACAATAAAACGTAAGCTTACGTAAAGAGAAGGTGATTCGCAGCATGGCATTAATCGATATTGCGGACATCAAACAAGAGATGTCCAGTATGGCTAAACGTTTAGCAGATATCAGGGGGTCTCTTTGACCTTCCTGTAAAAGAGGAGAGGATCGGAGAACTGGAGGAGCGTATGCTCGCTCCCGACTTTTGGGATGACAACGATGCAGCCCAGAAAACGATCAGTGAGCTGAATGTAATCAGAAGCCTCGTCGATACGATGGGGAAGCTCGATTCCCAATATGAAGATCTTCAGCTCATGCTGGAGCTAGTCATTGAAGAAGGCGATAGCTCTCTTATTCAGGATTTGTACGACAGTACCCAGGACCTGAAAAAATCGTTTGAAAGCTTTGAGCTGGAGCTGCTATTGAGCGATCAATACGACAAAAATAATGCGATCCTGGAGCTACATCCGGGTGCAGGGGGAACCGAGTCTCAGGATTGGGCGTCCATGCTTTTGCGTATGTATACACGCTGGGGCGATGCCAAAGGCTTCAAAGTGGAGACTTTGGATTATTTGCCCGGGGACGAAGCGGGCGTAAAAAGCGTGACGCTGTTGATCAAGGGGTATAATGCCTATGGCTACCTTAAATCAGAAAAAGGGGTTCATCGACTTGTTCGGATTTCTCCGTTCGATGCTTCTGGACGTCGTCATACCTCCTTTGTTTCCTGCAACGTCCTGCCGGAAATTGAGGATGATACGGCTGTAGATATTCGTTCGGAGGACCTCAAAATTGACACCTATCGCTCAAGTGGAGCGGGTGGTCAGCACATCAACACGACAGACTCCGCAGTCCGGATTACGCACTTGCCTTCGGGTATTGTAGTGACCTGCCAAACAGAGCGCTCGCAGATCAAAAATAGGGAGCGAGCTATGAAAATGCTGACAGCGCGACTGTTTGAGCGCAAACGGGAGGAGCAGGAAAAGACGCTGGCGGCGATCCAGGGCGAGCAAAAAGACATCGCATGGGGAAGTCAGATTCGCTCGTATGTCTTCCACCCGTACAGCCTGGTGAAGGACCACCGGACGAATGTCGAGGTGGGGAACGTTCAGGCGGTTATGGACGGGGAGATCGACACCTTTATCGATGCCTACCTGCGTGCACAGATTAATCGGTAATATCCCTCGAGGAAAAGCTTGAAGACGGCATGAATTTTATGCCGTTTTTTTGCGTCCGCCATTCGTTGAAAAGATGCACTGGGAAAATGTGATATACTTCATTCAAACAAGCTACTTTAAAGGAGAGGAACGTATGCTTTACGCTGCATTTTTGACAATTATTGATCAGGAATTAAATGCAAAGGTAAGACCAGCTCATCTGGAGTATGTAAACGATCTGTACAAGCAAGGAATCGTATTTATGGCAGGTCCATTCACTGATAAACAGGGCGGTCTTGTTATTTACAAGGCGGAATCAGTGGAGGAAGCCCGTAAATTGGCAGAAGCCGACCCAGTAATAGTCGAGGGAGCACGCACTTTGGAGCTGCGTGAGTGGAGCCCACTTGAATTTCCCTTGAACTAATTTCCATTTTGCACAGGAATGATAATCCTGCACAGGAGGCATACTTAGCTAAGAAATATCCGAAAAAGGAGGGAACAGCCATGAAACGTTTTCCATTTGCAATAATGGCGGCTGTACTCGTGTTCTCGCTAAGTGCCTGTGGAGGCGGAAATACCGCGCAACCACCAGCTAACAAGCCTTCGACTGAAACACCTTCTACACCTTCTACAGAAACGCCATCGACTACTGCTCCATCTGGCAGCTATGACACGGCAACTGCAGAAGCGCTATTCAAAAACACTTGTGCAGGATGCCACGGTCAAACGCTAGAGGGCGCAGTTGGCCCAAATCTCCAAAAGATTGGTGGCCAGTTGAACAAGGATCAGATCCTGGAAGTGTTGAATAAAGGAAAGGGTGCTATGCCACCTGGACTGGTAAAAGGTGCTGACGCTGAAACATTGGCAGCGTGGCTGGCAGATAAAAAATAAGCAGGAAATACACAAGAGCGCTCGAGCAAATCGGGCGCTTTTTGTACTATCGGAAAGTGAAAAATTTTTAAGGTTGTATTCTGTATGAATTTTTATTATCATTCATGTATAAAAATACAGAGCGATGGAAAAGGGGAGAGGAGCATGATTCGGGTCGGAATCGTTGGAGCTACAGGTTATGGTGGAGCAGAATTAATCCGTTTCTTGGCAGGACATCCTCACGCACAAATTGCGAATTTATATTCAAGCTCATCTGAGGGAGAGGCATTAGAAAAAACGTTTCCGCATGTAACAGGATTGGGATTGCCGCTGCTTACTGCGATTGATCCGGTCAAGATGGGCGCAGACAATGATGTCATTTTTTTGGCTACTCCGGCTGGTGTAAGTGCTGAATTAACACCACAACTGATGGAACAAGGAGTCAAGGTGATTGATTTGTCCGGTGATTTTCGTTTGGAGAGCAAAGAAGCGTATAAAACGTGGTACAAGCGCGAGCCAGCTCCAGCGGAATGGGTACAAAAAGCAGTTTATGGTCTGACAGAATGGAATTACGAAGAGGTAGCTGGCGCACAGCTGGTAGCGAATCCCGGATGCTATCCTACTGCTGCATTACTTGCCACACTCCCACTGATGAAAAGCGGATGGGTGCTGCCAAATAGCTGGATCATCGATGCAAAGTCAGGTGTTTCGGGTGCCGGACGCGGTGTATCTCTTGGCGTTCATTACAGTGAGATCAACGAAAGCATCCATGCCTACAAAGTATCCAAGCATCAGCATACGCCAGAAATTGAGCAAGAGCTGTTTAGACAAAGTGGTCAATCGGCGATCGTGCAATTTACGCCGCATCTGGTACCGATGACGAGAGGGATTCTGGTGACGGCATACGGACAATTAACTGCTGATGTGACGGCAGAGCAAATTCAAGAGCTGTATACATCCACGTATGCAGATAAAGCGTTTGTGCGGGTGCGCCCGGTAGGCAGTCACCCTCATACAAAAGAGGTATATGGTTCGAACTATTGTGACATTGCGGTTCATGTGGATGCGCGTACAGGTCGTGTGATTCTTTTGTCTGTTATTGACAACGTCGTAAAAGGCGCTGCAGGTCAAGCGATCCAAAATATGAACGTCATGTTCCAATTGCCTGAAAAAGCTGGTTTGCCGCTTGTGCCGGCATTTCCGTAAGAGGGGGAGTACGGATGCAAGGAATCGTTGTGATCAAATGTGGTGGCAGTACGATGGATCAGCTGCCACATGAGTTTTTTGGGGCCATAGCGAAGCTGCAAGACGAAGGCAAACAGCTCGTGATCGTACATGGTGGCGGTCCTGCAATCAATAGTATGCTCGATCAGGTCAAGATCACTCCAGAGTTCGTCAATGGGCTGCGTGTTACTTGTGAAGATACATTGAGGGTCGTCGAAATGGTACTATGCGGCAGTATCAACAAAGCATTGGTACGTCGCTTGACACAAGCGGGGGCAAAGGCGTGGGGAGTCAGCGGAATTGACGGCCAAACTCTGCTGGCAGAAAAAACAGCAAAGCCGCTGGGATGGGTAGGAGAAATTACAAAAGCAGATACGACCATTCCTAAAGCGATTTTGGAGCAGGGCTTTGTGCCAGTCATCGCTCCACTGGCTGTAAGCGCAGATGCAACACAGACGTATAACATCAATGCAGATGTAGCTGCCGGCGCGATTGCTGCTGCTCTGTCTGCCGAAAAGCTGATTATGGTAACGGACGTCCCTGGGATCATGCGCCCGCAAGCAGATGGTACGAAGGCGATTGTGGAACAGACAAGTGCTGGGGAGATTAAAGAGATGATCGCAGCGGAGATTATTACGGGCGGAATGATTCCGAAGGTTCAAGCGGCACTGGATGCTTTGAACCAAGGCGTTCAGCAAGTCGTGATTTGCCGGGGCAATGCAAGCGACCTCGTAGCTGTATGCAATGGAGAAGCAGTCGGTACAACCGTAAAAATGAATGTAAATCAAGCCTAATAAGGAGGGAAACAAAGATGAGCACAGTAACAGCTCCTATGCATCTCATGAATAACTATGCAAGATGGCCCATCAGCTTGGTAAAAGGGCAAGGCAATCAGGTATGGGATGATACCGGAAAGCAGTATTTGGATTTTACTTCGGGTATCGCGGTTACGTCTCTGGGGCATGTTCCACCGAAAGTAACGGCTAAGCTGCATGAGCAGCTGGATACACTGTGGCATTGCTCCAACCTGGTGCACGTTCCGCAGCAGGGCGTTTTGGCTGAAAAGCTAAGCCGCTTGTCTGGTCTGGACCAAGCCTTTTTCTGCAACAGCGGAGCAGAGGCTAACGAAGGATTAATTAAACTGGCACGCAGATACGCGCAAAAAGTGAAGGGAAATGACCGCTATGAGATCATTACCTTTGAACAATCATTCCACGGACGTACGCTGGCTACATTGACAGCAACCGGACAAGACAAGGTAAAGGATGGCTTCGCTCCACTGCCACAAGGCTTCGTGACTGTTCCTTACAATGATTTGGCAGCCGTCCAGGCAGCAATCACAGATAAGACATGCGCGATCATGCTGGAATTGGTTCAAGGGGAAGGCGGAGTACATCCTGCTGATGAAGCTTGGGTAAAAGCACTGCGTGAATTATGCGATACTCATGGTCTACTGCTGCTTGTCGATGAGATTCAAACGGGAATTGGTCGGACCGGCACCTGGTTTGCTTTCCAGCAATACGGGGTGAAGCCCGATGCGATTTCGCTGGCAAAAGGCTTGGGAAGCGGCTTCCCGATCGGAGCGGTCGTGGCGACCAATGAAGTAGCTGAGGCATTTGCACCAGGTACGCACGGAACGACCTTTGGTGGAAATCCGCTCGCTGCAACAGCAGGAATCGCTACCCTGGAAACGATGGAAGAAGAGAATATTCTCGATGGGGTCGCTCATATTCATTCACTCCTGATGAAGGAGCTGGAGAAGCTTAAAGCAGAGCACCCTGACAAGGTTTCCACCATTCGCGGGAAAGGCTTGCTCCTCGGTGTAGAGCTGACGATACCAGCTGTGGATGCTGTGACGTATGCTCGTGAAAAAGGTGTTATTCTGCTCATGGCTGGACCTCAGGTAGTGAGACTCCTGCCTTCCTTTGTAACGACAGAGGAGGAAGTGAAGCACGCCATCGCGGTACTCAGCGAAGCATTGTCTTTGCAATAATGTAAAAATTGTACGTATTGGAAAAATGCAACGAGTAGATCTGTTCAAAAAACTCGTTGCATTTTTATAATATTGAATGTATATTAATACACAGAGTTGCATAGATTTGCATTAAGAAACGCAAATATGTGAATTATTTATTCACATGTTGTTGCCATATATCTATGTTTTTTGCCCATTGGAGAGGAGTGGCTTCATAGATGAATAGAGAAAAGAACGCATATGGAACTGGATATCTTACGCTGGAGTCCGGCGAGGTTTTTACAGGAACATTGTACGGAGCACCTGTGAATGGCTTTGGAGAAGTCGTTTTTACAACAGGTATGACTGGTTATCAGGAAGTAATGTCTGACCCATCCTTTGCAGGTCAAATCGTTACCTTCACATATCCCTTGATTGGGAACTACGGAATCAACCCAAAAGATTATGAGGCACAAAAGCCAGCTCTTACCGGAATGATCGTCAGCGAGCTGTGCATGGAACCGAGCCACTATGAATCTACGAAAACCTTGGCAGAGGCAGCCGAGGAATTTGGTTTTCCTATCTTGGCAGGCATTGATACACGAACAATAACAAAGCGTGTTCGTCAAAGTGGACCGTTGTTTGGCGTTATTTCCGATCAGCCTATGCAAGCAGAGGAAGTCGTGTCACTCCGTAACAAGCATGCGAAAAAATCGCTGGTCGCGGAGGTATCGAGTCAGAGAATCGAGCGCTATCCGGGAACAGGGGAACACGTAGTCCTGGTCGATCTGGGAATGAAGCAGTCCATCGTGGATGCGCTTTTGGAGCTGGGCTGCCGCGTCACCGTTGTTCCTTTCGATACGTCAATCGAGCAAATTAGGTCGCTTTCACCAGACGGCTTGATGTTCTCCAATGGCCCTGGTGATCCGGAGCATTTGCTTGCCTATTGCAGTGAGTGGCGCAAAGCGGTTGAACAATATCCGACATTGGGAATTTGCCTGGGACATCAAGTGCTTGCCCTGATGTATGGAGGAAAAACGGAAAAACTGGCTTATGGTCACCGCGGTGGAAATCATCCTGTCAAAGATATGGAGACAGGCAAAGTATACATGACATCACAAAATCACGGATATGTAGTGAAAGAGGAGTCGCTGGAACAATCTGAACTGAATGTGTCCTACAGAAATGTTAACGATGGCTCGGTTGAGGGGCTTACTCACAAGAGCTTGCCTGTTTTCAGTGTGCAGTATCATCCGGAAGCACATCCTGGACCTAGCGACACTTCCCACATTTTTCACCAATTTATCCAGTCTATGCGTGAAGTAGGAGCGAAAACATATGCCTAAATTGCCACACATCCATAAAGTATTGGTTATCGGTTCGGGGCCGATCGTCATTGGCCAGGCTGCAGAATTTGACTACGCAGGTGCACAGGCTTGCCTTTCTTTGAAGGAAGCGGGTGTGCAGGTGGTACTGGTGAACAACAACCCCGCTACGATCATGACAGATGAGCAGGTAGCGGACAAAGTTTACTTGGAGCCGCTCACGGTGGAGTCCGTGACAGCGATTATTGCAAAAGAGCGCCCAGATGGTCTCCTGCCGACACTGGGCGGTCAAACAGGACTGAATCTGGCTGTTTCCTTGGCTGAAGCAGGTGTATTGGAAAAATACAGCGTTCAGCTGCTGGGAACACCGCTCGAAGCCATTCAAAACGGGGAAGACCGTGAGCTGTTCAAGCAATTGATGCAACAAATCGGAGAACCCGTACCTGAGAGTGACACGGTAGAATCTGTTGAAGGTGCGATTGCATTTGCCAATTCGATTGGTTATCCGGTTATCGTGCGTCCAGCGTATACGCTGGGGGGTGCTGGAGGCGGGATTGCTGGGGATGAAGCAACTCTGCGAAAAGTCGCAGCTGGTGGTATCGCAGCAAGCCCAATCGGTCAAGTATTGATCGAACGCAGCGTCAAGGGCTGGAAGGAAATCGAGTACGAGGTCATGCGTGACGCCAATGATACATGCATCATCGTGTGTAACATGGAAAATCTCGATCCGGTAGGCATTCATACTGGGGACAGTATCGTCGTTGCGCCATCCCAAACGCTAACGGACCGTCAATATCAGATGCTGCGCAGCGTATCGACAAAAGTGATTCGTTCGCTGGGAGTAGTGGGCGGCTGCAATATCCAGTTTGCCCTCGATCCATTGTCTGATCGCTACGTTTTGATTGAGGTAAACCCAAGGGTTAGCCGTTCCAGTGCGCTGGCTTCCAAAGCTACCGGCTATCCGATCGCCCGTATCGCTGCAAAGCTGGCTCTGGGCTATGGATTAGACGAAGTACTGAACCCGATTACGGGCTATACCTATGCAAGCTTTGAGCCTGCCCTTGATTATATCGTGGTAAAAATTCCACGCTTCCCATTCGATAAGTTCCCGCTCGCAGATCGCAAGCTGGGTACACAGATGAAAGCAACTGGCGAGGTTATGTCCATTGCACGCAATCTGGAAGCGGGACTTCTGAAAGCTGTCCGCTCCCTGGAGCAAGGCTGCACACATCTGTCTCGTCCAGAGCTTGCGGATTGGACACGTGAAGAGCTTACGCATGCTTTGCAAGAAGCGACAGATATTCGTTTGTTTGTGTTCGCCGAAGCAATCCGCAGGGGCTTCACAGAACAGGAACTGCACAGCCTGACTGGCGTCGATCCGTTTTTCCTGCGCAGCTTGCGCAAAATCGTTGATCTGGAAGTCGAGCTGGCCCAAAACACGGCGGAGGAGCTATCGCCTGAACTGCTGCTGGAAGCGAAAAAACGTGGCTTCGCCGATGAAACGATTGCTTCCTTAATCGGCAGCACTTCGTCCAAGGTCAAGGAATTGCGTCAGCAGGCAGGGGTTACACCCACTTATAAAATCGTAGATACTTGCGCAGCTGAATTCGATGCGCAAACGCCATATTACTACTCGGATTGGCAGGGCGTAGATGAAGTAGAGTCATTAGAAGGACGCAAGGTGCTCGTGCTTGGCTCCGGCCCTATCCGCATCGGACAAGGGATCGAGTTTGACTACTGCTCCGTACATGCGGCGAAGTCTTTGCAAGCGAGTGGAATTGCCGCTGTCGTGGTGAATAACAACCCGGAAACAGTCAGTACCGACTATGAAACAGCCGACCACTTGTATTTTGAGCCACTTCACGTGGAGGATGTGCTGCATATCGCCGAGCGTGAGCAGGTAGAGGGAGTTATGGTGCAGTTCGGTGGTCAAACTGCAATCAATCTCGCTGCGAAGCTGGAGAGTGCAGGACTAAAAGTAATGGGTACCTCACTTTCCGCGATTGAACGGGCTGAGGATCGTGAGTTATTCTACGCCATGCTGCGCAAGCTCGACATCCCGCACATTCCTGGTAAAGGGGTTTCCTCACTGGAGGATGCTACCGCGATTGCCGAAGAGATTGGCTTTCCTGTACTGATGCGCCCCTCATATGTGATCGGCGGTCAAGGCATGGTGGTCGTTCACAATATTGAGGAGCTTACGGCAACGATCAACGATTGGCTGAATCATCCGGAAAGCAGCGCATTTTTCCCACTCCTGGTCGACAAATACGTACCAGGCAAAGAAGCGGAAGTCGATGCTGTCTGCGATGGAGAGTCGGTCATTATCCCGGGTATTTTCCAGCATGTAGAGAAAGCAGGAATTCACTCTGGTGATAGCGTGGCGTTGTTCCCGGCACCAAAATTAACCGAAGAAATCAAGCAAAAGATCGCCAGCTACACAGAAGCGATCGCTCATGAAATGGGAGCAGTCGGTCTTATCAATATCCAGTTTGTCATTAGTGGCAATACCGTGTACGTACTGGAAGTAAATCCACGTGCTTCGCGTACCGTGCCAATCACAAGCAAAGTAACAGGGATTCCGATGGTCCAGCTGGCAGTACGGGCCCAATTGGGAGAAAAGCTGTCCACGATGGGCTACGGTACAGGACTTTTGCCTGATATTCCGTTCTCTGTAGTAAAAGCACCGGTATTTTCGACTGTGAAGCTGAACGGTGTCGATCCTGTACTCGGACCTGAGATGAAATCAACGGGTGAAGTACTTGGCCTTGGAAGGTCATTTGAAGAGGCGGCAGGCAAGGCATTTGCCTTCAAGGATAACCTCTACGGGGATTGGCAAAAGGGTGATCTGGTCATTGTGTCTCTCGCAGATGGCGACAAGCAGGATGAGGTGGCCCAAACCATTGCACAGCTGCAAAACGACGGAGCCGCTCTGGCAGCAACCCTGGGCACAGCTGACTGGCTGAAAAACAACGGAGTAGTAGTGAGCCACGTGATTACGGAGGAGCGGGCATTCATTGAGCTTTTGCAAAAAGAAAAAGCCGCATTTGCCCTCGTCACCGCCACAAAAGGAAACCGCCCGGGACGTACCGGCTTTGCCTTGCGCAGTCGGATGGTCCAGCAGGGAGTTCAGCAATTTTTTGCCGTCGATACGTTCGATTTGTACGTGAAGTCCATTATGAAGAAAAGAGGTGGCTCGCATGCAGCCTGTGAAGATATTGGAACACTTTCAAAACTTACCGCTCAGCAAGCATAAAGGAAAAGATTTTCTGCGTGTCGATGAATTCAATGGGGAAGAACTGATGGAGCTGCTTCATCTGGCGGCACATATCAAGCAATTGCAAAAGCTGGGGCAGCCGTTCCAGCCTTTGCTGGGCAAGACGCTTGGCATGATCTTTGACAAAGCTTCTACTCGTACTCGTGTTTCTTTCGAGGTAGGGATGCACCAGCTCGGTGGTTTGGGCATGTTTATGAGCGGAAAAGAACTGCAGCTCGGACGTGGTGAGCCGATCAGTGACACAGCCAAGGTTCTTTCCCGTTATGTAGATGCGATCATGATTCGTACGTTCTCCCATTCGTATGTGGAGGAGCTGGCAGAGCATGCATCGATCCCGATTATTAATGGTTTGACCGATTTGTACCATCCGTGCCAGGCTATGGCTGACATGCTGACGATCTGGGAGCACAAAGGCAGACTCAAAGGTGTCAAGCTGGCATATGTAGGCGACGGAAACAATGTGGCGAACTCCCTCGTGCTGGCAGCTGTTTTGTTGGGAATGGATGTACGTGTAGCTACGCCAGCAGGTTATGAAATGGATGCTGCGATTTTTGCCAAAGCAAGCGAGTACGCGAAAAAGAGCGGCGGAAGCATGATGGCAACAACTGATCCGATCGAAGCTGTAGCAGGCGCAGATGCCGTTTATACAGATGTTTGGACCAGCATGGGCTTTGAAGCAGAGAACGAAATTCGTTTGAAAGCTTTTGCCGAATATCAAGTAAATGAAAAGCTCGTAAGTCATGCAGATAGCGACTACCTCTTCCTGCACTGCCTGCCAGCTCATCGCGGCGAAGAAGTAACGGCAGGCGTAATCGATGGCTCACGCTCCTTCATTTTTGATCAAGCGGAAAACCGCCTGCACGCGCAAAAAGCAATTCTGGCCGCATTGGTGTGAACATAGTTCTAGTCATTTAGGACTACTCCGAATTAAATCGAATAGACTATGAAACTATGATTGCCGAATTTTGTCACTTATGTGTAAAATATAGGTATGAAAGTAGCAAAGAAGTACGGACTTTATTTGGTCGCTTGGTCCGTATGGAGCCAGTAGCGAATCCGCCCTTTTTCGTAATGGAGAAAGGAAAGAAGAACAGGGGCTGTATCTGGTCGCTTGGCCTCTGTATCTAGGACAATAGCGAAGCCAGCTTTCTCCACTATAAGTAAGGAGGGGAAATAAATTATGAAAAAATGGGTTGCAGCAATTATGATGGTAGCAGCGATCGTAGCAGCTACTTCTGCAAACTGGACTTCTTGGTAAAAATATGTGGTATTGCGGAAAAACACCGCTTTTTAGTGGTGTTTTTTCACTATTATTGGGAGGGCTTGTATGACCGACGTAGTAGTTCTGTCATTTGCCATAGCCTTAATCCGAAGAGGCAAGATTAGTAGTTTCCCAAAGTTCTATTTTATATGGGCCCTGATTGTTAGTGTCGCCTTGCAGTTCTGTTCACAGCTCATTCCAACCTGGTCGGGCATTTTTGTTGGCTTGTCCTACTTGTTTGTCCTCGTTTTTTTTATCAGCAACCGACAGCATGAGGATATGCGAATTTTTATGATTGGCTGGCTGTTAAACGCACTCGTCATTTGGGCAAATGCTGGAAAGATGCCGGTTGATCTCGAACAGGCGAGTAAACTGTCGTATCCGATTGACGCGTTAATTAATGGTACCGATTTCAAACATATTGCCCTTACTGCAGAGACAAAACTATCTTTTCTGGCAGACATCATATACAAGCCGTTTATCATTCCTCGCGTAATTAGTATCGGTGATATATTTATTATGCTGGGAACCTTCTTATTGGTGCAGCGCCTGCTGAATAAACCTATATCTCTAATAAGGCTGAGAGAAGGAAAAAACTATGCGGTTAAACATTCAAAGTGATCAGATATTCAAACAGTTAATTATATATCTATGTTTTCCCGCACTCGTTTTTTTCGTGGTTTTCTTAGTGTTGCCCCAGTGGGAAGTAAAAAATAACATACCTGTTTTGGTTGCTTTTACTCTCCTAACAATCGTTTGTTCATTTACGCCGTTCAAGACACCTAATGCAACGCTGACATTGAATAATGCAGTGATCTTGTCAGGATTAATCCTTTGGGGTAGCTGGATTGCGATCTGGTCCTGTTTGCTGGAGGCTCTGATCCTTGGCGTATTGTTTCGTTCATCGGTAACGAGGGCACTTGCAAATGCAGGTCAAATGCTTTCTACTGTATTGATTGTAGGGTGGATTCAAACCAGTCTTGGCGGTTATCATATACCGTGGCCCATTTCGGATCTTTTTATTGTTGTTACATATTTTATTGTGAACACACTGCTCTGCGCGGTTTTGGTTTCTTATTACGGAAAAGTATCGTTGGTAAATGCCATATCGAATATGCTCAAAAACGGCTCCGCTACGTACATCATGCTGCTAGTTGTTGGGGGACTTGGGGCTAGACTTGTAGATGCTTACGGGATCTTATCTCTGATCCCACTGGTAGCTATCTTTCTCATCATTAATGTTGTGTTGCGTCAATATTATGAGAGCATGCACAAACTGGCGCAAAATATGGAAGAGGTCAAAAGCTTTAATCACAAATTCCTGACCGCGATGGCCGCATCAATCGACGCCCGAGATCGCTATACAAGCGGCCATTCTCAGCGGGTAGCTCATTGGGGTAGAGAGATAGCCAAGGAAATTAGGCTGCCAGCTTATAAAGTAGAAGAGATTTACGTTGGTGGAATCTTGCACGATATCGGTAAAATCGGTATTGAAGATGAGATTCTCAATAAAAAAGGAAAATTAACACCAGAGGAATACGACAAGATCAAGCAGCATACGGTGATTGGATACGAGATCATATTACAGGCAGGCATGTTTAATGAATTGCTTCCGGCGATTCGCTCCCACCATGAACGAATAGACGGACGGGGATATCCCGATGGCCTTGTTGGCGATGAGATTCCCCAGATGGCAAAAATCCTGGCAATCTCAGATGCATTCGATGCCATGGTAGCGGACAGGCCGTATCGGAAGGGCTTGCCTGTAGAAGAAGCTTTGCAGGAAATCCGGCGCGGGTCGGGAACTCAGTTTGATCCAGTATTAGCAAGTCATTTTATCGAGCTGGTGGAGAGACTGCCGCGAGGGGAATTAGAAAGCATTATTGGACAGGAAACGAATCCTAAAAAACAGTTGCAGGAGGCGACCCACTAAAGGTGCCCCTTGTAACTGTTTTTATTTTGCTTATGTGACGTGTTAACCCCAGATTCGTTTGATATGACGCTCCGTATCGGTGCAGGTCAACAAAAAGACATCGGGATTACTCATCTGCTGCCAATCAGAAAAACCAAATCGATCATCACTGGATTTCAGGAGCAGACTGAGCAAGCCCCCATGTGAAACGATGACAATATGCTGGTCCTCACACGTAAGAAGCTCGTCTACTACTTCGCTTGCTCTTCGCATGGCAGTCAAGCTGGACTCTCCGCCCTCGTAGCACAGGGAGAGATCTTGGAATGTATCTCGCAGGCGATCTAACCAATCGTCCATATGCAGCGAAGACAATACACGCTCCTCCAGGCGTTGATCGAGTTCAATAGGGATGCTTCGTTTGGTAGCTACAGGCTGTATTGTGGCGATCGCCCGATGAAAAGGACTGGAAACGATCCGGTCAATGGACATTCCTTCGAAGAATGAAACCAATTGCTCGGCTTGCTGGATGCCGGTTTCTGTCAGGGGAGCTGCTGCTTCCTGACCAGTAGCCTGACAATGCCGGACTAAATAAATTTGCTTCATAAATGCCTCCCGCTCCTTAATTATTAGAAGACAATAATAGGAAGTCGTCTGTATTCACAGTGTAACATCATTTTGCCTTGGAAAAGTCGTCCGTGTTCGCTTGAAACGGAGTTGAAAACGATCCATCCCGAAGCATTTTGGACGCGCTTCCCAAAAGGCAGTGAAGGCTTCACACATTTTGTTGCCCTGTATGGCTTCTTCGAGATGGTGGGTGTATTGCATAAAAACGCTCTTATACATCCAGATTTACTGTTTGATATGTGGTTCATCAACGGCTTTTATCAAAAAATGTATCCGATCATTGCAGATTGGCATGCACAGGGCGATATCCACATTGCAGAGAATTTTGAGCGCTTGGCCATAGCTGAGCTGGACTGGATTCGCAGGCATAAAGGCGCAGAGTACGTACCGCAAGTCTCTTATGCAGGTCATCACTCATAAAACGAACAGTAGCCGGACAAGACGAGGATCTTGTTCGGCTTTTTTCTATATAGGCTTTCCTGAAATTGTCTTTGAAAATAAAACAAAGATCAAAGAAAAAGGGTTGTATTTTTATTAACTCGTTTGTATAATTACTCACATAAGAGATACTTCGAAACGGGGAGAGAGAATAATGGCAAAAGATAAAATTGTGTTGGCCTATTCGGGCGGTTTAGATACATCAGTAGCAATCAAGTGGTTGCAAGAAACATACAACTTTGACGTCATTGCAGTAGCACTGGATGTTGGGGAAGGAAAAGACCTCGACTTCGTTCAGAAAAAAGCACTGCAGGTGGGTGCTTTGAAATCGATCGTAGTAGATGCAAAAGAAGCATTCGCTGAGGAGTTCGTTCTGCCAGCATTGAAAGCAAACGCGATGTACGAAGGCAAATACCCATTGGTATCTGCTCTGTCGCGTTACCTGATTTCTCGCGTATTGGTTGAAATCGCTGAAAAAGAAGGCGCTGTTGCGGTTGCACATGGCTGCACAGGAAAAGGAAACGACCAAGTACGCTTCGACGTTTCTTTCACAGCCTTGAACCCAGATATCAAAATCGTGGCACCTGTTCGTGAGTGGGGCTGGACGCGCGATGAAGAGATCGAATATGCGAAAAAGAACAACATTCCTATCCCGATTGATCTGGACAATCCATACAGTATCGACCAAAACCTGTGGGGCAGAAGCTGCGAGTGCGGCGTACTGGAAGATCCATGGGCAGCACCACCAGAAGGCGCTTACGATCTGACCAAGTCCATCGCAGATGCGCCGGATGAGGCAGAAGAAATCGAAATCACGTTTGTACAAGGAAAGCCAACTGCACTGAACGCTGAAGAGCTGCCATTGTCCGAACTCATTTTGAAGCTGAATAAAATCGCTGGTAACCACGGTGTTGGCCGTATCGACCACGTAGAAAATCGCCTGGTTGGTATCAAATCTCGTGAAGTATACGAAACACCAGCTGCAACTACATTGATTTTGGCTCACCGTGAGCTGGAATTCTTGACACAACCGCGCGAAGTAGCAGCGTTCAAGCCAATCGTGGAGCAAAAATTGGCGCAAGTGATCTACGAAGGACTGTGGTTCTCGCCAATTCGCAACGCAGTTCAAGCATTCATCGAAGAGACACAAAAACACGTAACAGGCGTAGTACGTGTGAAGCTGCACAAAGGACATGCGATCGTCGTAGGCCGCAAATCCGCTTCCTCGCTCTACAGCCATGAGCTGGCAACCTACAATGCTGGCGACCAGTTCGATCATAAAGCAGCGCTCGGCTTCATCAAGCTATGGGGTCTGCCAACCAAGGTTTACGCGCAAGTAAACGAAGGTGTTCTGCACGAAAACATGAACACCGACATCAAGATTTTGGATGAAAAGGATGCGATCAAGCAATGAAACTCTGGGGAGGACGCTTCACGAAGCCGACGAATCAGCTCGTAGAAGAGTATACTGCTTCTATTTCTTTCGACCAGAAAATGTGGCGACAGGACATCGTCGGTAGCCTAGCACATGTAGCTATGCTAGGGAAGTGCGGCATCGTACCGATGGAGGAAGTCAGACAAATCATTGCTGGTCTGAAGAAGGTAAAAGACAAAATCGAGCGTGGGCAGGCAGAGTTCCTGGTTACTCACGAAGATGTTCATATGAATATTGAAAAGATGCTGATTGAGGAAATCGGACCGGTAGGGGGCAAGCTTCACACTGGTCGCAGCCGCAACGATCAGGTTGCACTCGATATGCACCTGTACCTCAGAGAAAAGCTGATGGAGATCATTCAGCTGGCGATGTATCTGCAGGAAGCATTGATCGAGCAGGCTAATCAGCATCTGGATACAGTAATGCCTGGATATACCCATCTGCAACGTGCGCAGCCAGTATTGTTTGGCTACCACTTGATGGCGTATGTATCCATGCTGCAACGCGACATTGAGCGCATGACAGAAACCTGGAAACGGGTGAATGTTTTGCCGCTTGGCGCAGGAGCATTGGCAGGGACTACCTTCCCAATCGATCGTGCGTTTGTGGCGGAAATGCTGCAATTTGACGGCATCTATCAAAACAGCATGGATGCGGTGAGTGATCGTGATTTTATCGTGGAATTTTTGGCTGATTCCTCGCTGGTCATGACGCACTTGTCCCGTTTGTGCGAGGAATTGGTTATCTGGAGCAGCCAGGAGTTTTCTTTTGTAGAGCTGGATGATGCGTTCTGCACAGGCTCCAGCATCATGCCCCAGAAGAAAAATCCGGATGTGGCGGAATTGGTACGCGGAAAAACCGGGCGTGTATACGGCAATCTGTTTGGTTTGCTGACAGTTCTGAAGGGCTTGCCACTTGCCTACAACAAAGACATGCAGGAAGACAAAGAAGGCATGTTTGATACAGTAGCGACGATTCACGGTGCTCTTGCCTTGTTGACGCCGATGATTCAGACCATGCAGGTGAGAAAAGATCGGATGCGTCAGGCAGTGACCAACGACTTCTCCAATGCTACTGACCTGGCTGATTACCTCGTTCGCAAGGATATGCCTTTCCGTCAGGCTCATGAAGTAGTAGGCAGAGCGGTTCTGTACTGCATCGAGCAGCAAAAATATCTTCTGGATATGTCATTGGAAGAATTCCAAGGCTTCTCTGGTGTCATCGGTGCAGATGTGTATGAGGCACTGGCGGTAGAGACAGTAGTCAACGCTCGTAATGTAATGGGTGGCACGGCTCGCAATCAGGTAGAATCGCAAATTGCTTGGTACCGCGAGAAGCTCGTTGACACGCACGCATGGGTAGACAAAAATAGTCAAAAAGTCATGATTGAATCTTTGATTGATGTTGGATCACCAGCATGATATAGTAATACTTAATAAACGGATAGGCGATTCGCCTGCCCGTTTATTTTTTTGTACAAGCGATAGTGTAAACGCAAAAAATACCGAACTCCCCCGAGGGAGCGCGGCATTTTTAAAATAAAGAGCTATCCGTTTACAGCGACATACGCAAAATTTGCGCCACATCTTCACTCGACAGCTTTTTGAAGTTGCCGATCGGTCCATATGGTGTCGCTTTTTCTGCCATCAGCTGCAAATGCTGATCATCGATTTCGTAGTCAGCCAAGCGGGCAGGGGCACCGATTCTGGCAAAGAATGCTTCCGTCGCAGCAATTCCTTCCAACGCAACCTCGTCGTCAGTTTTTCCGGTAGGCTCGACATTCCATACTTCTACAGCAAAACGGACAAAGCGCGCGACGTTTTCACGATACACATAGCGCATCCATTTCGGGAAGATGATAGCCAAACCGCCACCATGCGGTATGTCATAGACCGCGCTTACAGCATGCTCAATAGAATGGGTAGCCCAATCTGTTTCCACTCCGACTGGCAAGGTACCGTTTAAGGCCATGGTTCCGCAATAGAGAATATTGGCGCGTGCGTCGTAGTCTTCCGGATTAGCCAGAACGCGATCCGCGTTTTCAATCACCGTTTTCAGAATCGATTCTGCGAAACGTGTCTGCAGTGGTACCTCTGGTGTATGGGTGAAATATTGTTCAAATACGTGCGACATGATATCGCTGATTCCATAGATGGTTTGATCACGTGGAACGCTGAACGTATTTTCAGGGTCTAAGATAGAGAATGCAGGGAATGTCGTTGATGCTCCATGCTTTTCTTTTGTCTCCCAATTGGTTACGACACTACCTCTGTTCATTTCGGAGCCGGTTGCAGCAAGGGTAAGGATAGTTCCCAAAGGAAGAGCTTCCGTAGCCAGTGCTTTGCGCGTATAGAAATCCCATACATCGCCTTCGTAAGGAACGCCGACAGCGACAGCCTTGGCTGCGTCGATGACACTTCCGCCGCCTACTGCCAAAATCCAGTTGACGCCTTCCTGACGGCAAAGCTCAATTCCCTTTTTGACAGTGCTGAGGCGTGGATTCGGTTCTACACCGGATAGCTCGAGCACGCGGCAATCAGCCTCTTGCAGAAGGGAAACGACTTTCTCATAGAGGCCTGTACGCTTGATACTGCCTCCTCCATAAACCAGCAGGACGGTTTGACCGAGTTGCTCGGCTTTTTCTTTCAGCATGGACAGCTGGCCCCGGCCAAAAATCAATTGCGTAGGGTTATGGTAGACAAATGGATTCATCATGCATGCTCCTTTCCACAGTTCACTCGTACTCATTGTAACGAACAGAGTAAACGGATGCTAGCTGGCGATGTGCTGCCGGGACTTTCTGCACAAATCATGTCGGTTTGGAGCGAATTGAAGCGGTTTCGACAAGAAATGAGAGATTTAGTGGATTCCATCAGTGAATGAGGGTGGTATAATAAATAAGATGGATTT
Organism: uncultured Brevibacillus sp.; assembly: GCF_947502445.1. Classification (GTDB taxonomy): domain Bacteria; phylum Bacillota; class Bacilli; order Brevibacillales; family Brevibacillaceae; genus Brevibacillus. The sequence goes on along the minus strand of NZ_CANMZW010000020.1, from coordinate 26,841 downwards.
TCTCGCTGTTTTTAGGCAAGGTTTGGCAGCGGGCTAGAAAGAGATGAGGGGAATTGTCGATTTGCCTTGATTTAACGGCGTTTTCGACAAGATAAAATAAATCAGGATCAAGAAAAAGAATGGATCTGACAATGTAGGATGTGATTGACTTGATCGAAATGTTTGACGTTTGGAAGACGTACCCAAACGGTACAAGTGCGTTAAAAGGTGTAAACATTCGGATTGAAAAAGGCGAATTTGTGTATGTGGTGGGTCCCAGCGGCGCAGGGAAATCTACTTTTATCAAATTGATGTATCGGGAAGAAAAGCCGTCAAAGGGTCAAATTTTCTTGGGGGGCTTCAATGTCAGCCGGATCAAGGAACGCCAGATTCCCACTGTCCGTCGCAGTATTGGCGTCGTATTCCAAGATTTTAAACTATTGCCAACGCTCACCGTATTTGAAAATGTAGCATTTGCAATGGAAGTAATCGAGAGCAATCCGAAGCAGATCAAGCCTCGTGTGATGGACGTATTGGGGTTGGTGAAGCTGAAGCACAAGGCCAAAATGCTGCCGAACGAGCTATCTGGGGGAGAGCAGCAGCGCGTAGCACTGGCTCGCGCATTGGTTAACAATCCGGGCATTATTATCGCCGATGAGCCGACAGGAAACCTCGACCCGGAGACTTCCTGGGAGATTATGAAGCTGTTTGAGGAAATCAATCAGCGTGGTACGACTGTCGTCATGGCGACGCATAACCGCGAAATTGTCAACACGATGAGAAAACGGGTCATAGCGATCGAAGCTGGACAAATTGCCCGTGATGAGCAGAGAGGGGAATACGGTTATGAAGATTAGAACGCTAGGGCGCCATGTCCGTGAAGGGGTCAAAAACCTCGGGCGGAACGGCTGGATGTCGTTCGCTTCAATTAGTGCCGTAACGTTTACCCTGTTCATCCTCGGTGTTTTCCTCGTATTGGCCATGAATGTGAACTTTTTTGCTCAATCGGTGGAAAAGCAGGTGGAGATTCGTGTATTTATGGCGGATCTCACTACAAAAGAAAACCTGCAGCAATTTGAACAAGATGTACGTGCTTTGGATAAAGTGGAGTCCGTTCAGTTCATCTCCAAGGATGAAGGCTTAAAGCAGTTCCGCGAGAGCATGGGGGACAAGGCTTATCTATTTGACGGATTAGAAAAAGGAAATCCGCTTCCAGACGCCTTTGTCGTTAAAGCAAAAATGCCTCAGGACACGGCAGTCTTGGCAGCACAAATCAAGCAAATGAAAAATGTCAGAAGCCTGAACTATGGAGAAGGCACAGTAGAAAAGCTGTTTGCAGCAACAGATACCGTGCGAAACGTAGGAATTGGCTTCATCATCGGGTTAGGCTTCACAGCGATGTTTTTGATTGCCAATACGATTAAGCTGACGATCGTTGCGCGTCGCAGAGAGATTGAAATCATGAAGCTCGTTGGGGCAACAAACTGGTTTATCCGCTGGCCTTTCTTTGTCGAGGGGCTGCTCATGGGGATCACGGGTGCGCTAATTCCAATCGTTATCCTTGGAGTGGGCTACTATTATCTGCTTGACGCAATCAAGTCGAGCTTTGAAGCAACTCAACTATTTACACTGTTACCATTGTTCCCGCTTGTGTATCAGGTAGCACTTGCTTTGCTGGCGATCGGTGCGTTTATCGGGATCTGGGGAAGCTTGGTGTCAGTCCGTCGCTTCTTGCGAGTTTAATATTTAGATAACGTGGGAGGAGTATCATGAGGAAGAAGGTCCTGCTAACTCTCTTGATCGCCGGTCTTGTGGCCGGATCTGCAATCCCGACAAACGTAAGCTGGGCAGCTAGTAAAGCATCTTTGGACAAGATCAATCGGGAATTAAACGAGATACGGAAGAAAAAAGAACAGCAAAAACAGCAAGTAAATCAAACCGCGCAAAAAATCAGTGCCGTGCAAAAGGAACAAAAGGATTTGCAAACCGAGCTGATGCAGATTGATTTGCGTCGTAACGAGACACAAAAAAAGCTGGACAAGCTCGAAGTGCAGATGAATGAAACGACGGAAAAGGCAGCGCAAGCACAAGACAATCTGGATGAGGCAAAAGAACGCGTAGCACAGCGGGAAACCCTGCTGAAAACACGTGTGAAATCCATGTATGAACGAGGGAAGGTCTCTTATTTGGACGTGCTGCTGGGCTCGTCTGATTTCGGAGATTTCCTCACGCGCATGGAAGGTCTGCAATTGATTTTGGAGCAGGATACCCGTATTCTTGAAGACAACATGCGTGACAAAGAAACCATTGAAGTGAAAAAGAAAGAGATCGACCATCAATTAACCGTGTATGCAGGAATGCTCGATGAAGCAGAAAATCTCAAAGCTGAATTGGACAAGCAATACAAGCACAGTCTGGTGGTCAACGCAGAACTCAAGAAGAAAGAGTCTGATTTGGAAGTAAATCTAGAGCAATACAGCCAAGAACTGCTTGCCATCACCAACGCGGAATCAGCTAAGTATGCCGAGCGTGTCCGTGCGATGAGCAGCAGTAGCAGCGGATACAAAGGCGGCAAGCTGGGTTTGCCGATAGCTGACGGACAATTCCGTTTCAGCTCGGGTTTCGGGTTGCGAACAGACCCGTTTACAGGCCGTTCAGCTGGGCATAATGGAGTAGACATGGCAGCACATAAAGGGACAACGATTATGGCAGCAGCCAATGGAGTAGTCATCTTTGCAGGATACTCTAACGGCTTTGGCAACACGGTCATGATTAAACACAGCTCTGAGATTACAACTCTTTATGGACACATTCGAGAGGGCGGAATCAAAGTTTCTGTGGGACAATCTGTATCAAAAGGACAAAAGATTGCTGAGGTCGGCTCTACTGGACGATCTACCGGAAATCACGTTCACTTTACCGTTTATAAAAACGACGTTGCTGTCAACCCGATGCCGTACCTGAAATAGCGAGGTGTACGGCCAGACAAATATTGCTAGCCGGAGTTGCATACAATAGCAGCATATCTTTTCACCGGTAGCACAAAGGATGGTGACGTAACAGTGAGATGGAAAGGGCGTACCGTATTAGCGGTTGTACTCATCTCGATGGTGGCCAGCAGCTTCTTGACCATGGCGATGATGAAGACTTCTGCTAGCGCTAATGCGAATCAGAACGGGGCACTTACTGCATCAAGCAATAAGCTGTTCCAAACAACAGGGGCAGAATATCCTCAGGAGTTCAAAAAGCTGTACGAAGCTTTTTCAGCCATCAAGAAGGAATACATCCAAAATGTCACCAATGATCAATTAGTAGAGGGCGCAATTGGGGGTATGGTAGGCTCGTTGGAAGACCCATACAGTGACTACATGGATCCACGCTCAGCAGAGCAATTTACGTCTACTCTACATTCTACGTTCCAAGGGATTGGGACGGAAGTTACGCTACAAAATGGACGGGTAACCGTCGTTTCTCCATTCAAGGATTCTCCTGCGGAACGTGCGGGTCTGCGGCCAAATGATCAAATTCTGAGCGTAAATGGTGAATCGCTCGAGGGCTTGGATCTGAATCAGGCCGTCATGAAAATTCGCGGACCTAAAGGAACGAAGGCCGTTTTAACGATCGCGCGTGCTGGTGTAGCTGAACCGATTACTATCGTGTGTGTACGCGACGATATTCCGATCGAAACCGTGAATAGCCAGATTATCGAAAAAAATGGCGTAAAGGTTGGCGTGATTGGGATTACCCAGTTTTCAACGGAGACTGCAAAGCACTTCAAGGATCAATTGGCTTCCTTGGAAAAAAAGGGCATCGGGGGCCTGGTCATCGATGTTCGTGGAAATCCGGGTGGGTACTTGCTCGCAGTGAAGGAGATTGGGGAAGTACTCGTTCCGAAAAAAGGCGTCATCGTCCAAATCGAGTACGGAGCTGGCGGACAGCAAAAAGAAGAGTACCGCTCGACGATTGACGCAGCCAAGCCGTATCCGATTTCTCTCTTGATTAACGGCGGAAGTGCAAGTGCTTCAGAAATTCTCGCAGGCGCTTTGCGTGACAGCGGAAACTATAAGCTGGTAGGCGAGAAGAGCTTTGGTAAAGGTACAGTCCAAAGCACCATGGAAATGGCAGATAAGAGCCAGCTGAAGCTGACGATTGCCAAATGGGTTACACCAAAAGGCGAATGGATTCATAAAAAAGGCATCGAGCCTGATTTCAAAGTAGATCAGCCTGCGTATTTCAACGCTGTTCAACTGCCAGCTGATAAAGAATTGGCTCGGGACATGGCAGGGAATGAAGTGAAAAACCTGCAATTAATCCTGAGTGGATTGAATCTCTCGCCAGGACGAGATGATGGCTACTTTGACGAAAAAACAGAGCAAGTAATCAAGCAGTTCCAAACCTCACACAAGCTGCCTGCGACAGGTAAGGTAGACGCGGCTACTCGCACACAATTGGAGGAAGGCTTGCGCAAAGTGATGCGTGACCCGCAAAACGACCTGCAATTGCAAAAAGCGATTGACGTTATCAGTCTGAAGCAGCCAAAATAATCCATAGCAGACGATGCAGGGAATTCCCTGACATTCGTAGAAATGGTAACCACGGTAAATCACATGCCGTGGTTTTTCTTTTTCCATTTGAGGTGAGGCAATTGGCGATACAGGCAGATATGCTCTCCATTGCATATGGATTTGCTGCATTTTTTCTCAATCCAATCTTTTATGTATTTCTGATCTTCATTTATCTGCATTACAGGCGGCAGATGAATCTGGAAAGACAGTTGTTTGCTGCCCGTATTCAGTCACCGCTACTTTCCACGATTCGGTCGGTAGGAATGGGATTGGCAGGCGGTCTATTGATTTCCGTGCTGGCTGCAGGACTCGGTGTGGTTGTACAAGCACAAGACTTATGGATTTTATGGGGCCTCGCTCTGATTATGGCGCTCATACGTTTACGGTTTCTCTGCTTTGCCTACGCGGCAGGCTTGCTGACGATTTTGCATGCAATCGCGCAGGTTTTCCCGGGGGTATCCGATGTAGCGGGAATTGGTACCGTCTGGGAAATGCTTCGTCAGGCAAAGCCATTGCCACTTTTGGCACTCGTTGCGATCATGCATTTGATTGAAGCGATGCTTGTTCGCTGGAACGGTGGTCGTGATGCGTCGCCACTGTTTGTAGAAGGGCAGCGCGGCCGGATTGTAGGTGCGTATTTACTTCATTCCTTTTGGCTGACGCCATTGGTGCTGTTCGTCCAAATGGAGCCAGGGGCATTGAGTGGAGCGCTTTATCCAGGATGGCCCTTCTTTTCACCAGGTGCAGCTTCGTTTGCTTTAATGCTGCTGCCGACCGTGACCGGTTTTTCGGACATGACCCAGACGATGACTCCGCGTATGAAAGCAGAGAGAATCGCGGGGCAACTGGCTATTTATGCGGTAGTATTACTGGCTTTGACGGCACTTGCCGTGTGGTTCTGGCCGCTTCTGCTAGTAGCAGGACTGTATGCGCTTTTAGGACACGAAGGCTTGTTTTTCCGAAGCCAGTCCCAGGAGAGAAAACGGTCGCCGTATTTTATACAGTCTTCAAGAGGAGTCAAGGTGATGGGAGTCATCCCCGACACAAGAGCAGAAGAAATCGGGATTGTACCGGGAGAAATCATCGTCAAGGTGAATGGTATCCCAGTCCGTAACAAAGAAGATTTGTATCCAGCGCTGCAAGCCAATTCAGCCTTTTGCAAAATGGAAGTACTGACGCATGACGGGGAACTGAAATTTGTGCAATGTGCTGTTTATGCAGGGAATCATCATCAATTGGGTATCATCGTGGTTCCTGATTCGACGACGCGTGTTTTTGTAGACTTGAAGCGAGCGAGTGTTGTGCAGCTGATCAAGCAAAAGCTGGAAAAGTTGAATATCGGAGCATAGGTGAAGAGTGGGAGAGATTGGACACGCAGGTTAGGGTGTCTGTCTCTCCTGTTTTTGTACTGCCTCGGAGGGCATCCTTTTCGATAAAAAAATTTTTCTTGAATAGCCTGTCTATTCGCAAAACTAAATACGGTGTCGTGCGTCTGAATGTAAGAGGAAAAAAGAGGGAGTGAAATTGGTTGTGTCGATGATGAAAAAGCCTGTTCTCTGTGTCCTTACAACAGCGTTAGTGGCAGTGAGCTTATATACGGCACCTTTTGCCGGAGCGAGTACAGGAGCACGTATAGGTCAAATGGCTCCATGGAGTGCCCAGGCAGTGGTTGCTGTACCTGTGCAGGTGTCAAAAGGTGTGCAGCAGCTCGTGCGTTTGGTCCCCGAGCTCGCCAGTCGACACGTCATCTTTGGTGGTGATGTGGATGGACCGGGGGTGAGTGGGGTCCAGGTAATCTTTTCGAAAACAGCAGTGCGAGATGAAAACGCGAAAGAGGATCAAGCAATCTTTGATCCGCAAACAGGGAACCTCTTGGTGCTGGATTTGCAGCCAAATACATTGACGAAGCCTGCGTTCCCAACCGACCAGGTAGCCAAAACAAAGGCTCAAGCTTTTGTAACGGGATTACTTCCGCCTGGTCATGCGTATCAGCCAAGAGAAGTGACACGTGCCGATGACCTGTTGACTGTCAGGCTGGTACGGAAGCTGAACAATGTCACTCTGGATGACGATTACGATGCTATGGTCAGTTTTGATCGGGCTGGAAGAATCGTGTCGTTTCGTACGTTTGATGGCAGGCTGTATGAGAAAATCAGTCTGACTTCACTCCCCTCGCCACAGCGTGTCATCTCTGCACCGCAGGCTTTGCTTCGATTCAAAGAGAGCAAGCCGTTGGAGCTGGTGTATCTGCTCCCCGAGGTAAATCAGGGAGAGTCTTTGGTTGAAGCAAGTCTGGCCTATGTAGTGAAGGATGGCGTCATCAATCGGACATTCACAGGAAGTGCGTTGGATGCTTTCAGCGGAAAAAGGTTGCTTGAGTCAGTAAATACAGTAAAGCAGCCTGTTCAAACCATCAGCATGCCAGGAACAGGAGAAAAATGGATCGCACAAACAAACAAGCAGGCTGGTGAGCTCATCAGATCATTTGTACGCAAAGAGACGGACAAACTGCCGCTTGCGACATTTACGGAGAACTACGGTGATGGACGGGAAAGGCGCTTTTTTATCTGGGGGCAATTTGAGGAAGGAATCAAGGATCAGGATAAACAGTACATGATCGGTCAATTTGAACGTGGCAGCAGCAAAGACAAACGGCTCCATATTCTCCTGGAGACGAACGCCAAGACAGGACAATTGATGAGACTGGTAGTAAAGGACGGGAATGATCTGAATATCCAAACCGATAAAAAGCGTGACTGGAGAGAGGCGGAGGCGCTGTTAAAACGCTTGATTCCGGCCGGAACCAGTCAAATACGGATGAAAGATGTAGGCGACGCGAACTACACGCTCATCACTGCTGATCCTCTCTTGAATGGCATTCCTGTTTATCTGGCAGGACAACAGAGCGAAGAAGGTATGTACACCTTGAAGATGAATTCTTTCTCCGGAGCATTGGAGGAGCTGACCTTGGCATCACCTTCTGTACTGCGTGCTCCTGACAAATCAAAGGCAATCACAGAACAAGCGGCTGTTGATCAATTACTCAAGACATATCCGCTTGAGCTGACCTATATTCACCAGACAAACGTGCAAACCGGTGAAGTCACCTGGAAGCTTGGCTACGATCTGTCTTTCCGCCAGACGGGCTCTCATTGCTTCTGTGGCGGAGCAGCCAAGGTGGATCAGACTGTTTATGTGGATGCGATAACTGGGAAGGTTATTGTAAAGGAATAAAGTGGGATGTGAGAGTAAAAACAATAAGCCGCGGCCTCTTACAAAAAAGAGGGACGCGGCTTTTCTTTACCGATTTTATGCGTTTGCTTCAAAGCCGAAGATTTGATTCAACGCGACTTTTTTGCCATCCTCAAGCACGAATTCGACGAGACCGTTTTTCATGCTGACGGCTTTAATGATGCCCGACAGGCTGTTGGTAGAGGTTGATCCATCTGAATTTGTTTGACCTTCGTTATACGTAACGGTATAGCCGATCATCTGAGCGTACTGAAGTGAGCTGCTCATTGTTTTGCTCTCCGGCTTGACAGTCATGCCAACAATTTTATCCAGATTTACAGTAGCCCCGCTTTCCAGCTGGAATTCGGCGGTGCCATTTTTCATCGTAAATCCGCTAATGACGCCATTTACGATCTCGTCTACTTCGGTGATGTCGTCGGTAGTAGCAGGATTGCCATCCTTGTCTACACTTTTGGTTACTTTGTATGAAATATCTTTACCGATCATTTCGATGAATTTCAGGCTGCTGTCCAGAGCACTACCGGTCATGCCCTGTGACTCAAGACCCTTCACATCCGCAAGTGGGATCGGGGTGGATTCGCCAGCCATCCGGAAAAAGATTTTTCCGCTATCCATATAAACTCCCTGGAGGACGCCTTCCTTGGTCTGAGTGGAAGTCTCGCCTGTGAGCTCGTCTTTTGTCGTGAGCGAGTAGGTAGCTGTACGACCAACGAGTGATTCATACTTCTCCAGCGTCAGCATGCTGTTGTTGGATTGCTCCATAAGGGAAGTCATTTTCGTAATTTTTTCGACCATGGTCATCATGCTCGTTTGTTGAATAAATTGAGAGTTATCCATTGGAGACATCGGGTCCTGATGCTTCAGTTGCTCCAGCATTAGTTTCATGAAGGCGTTGGAGTCGAGCTCTGTTGTGAACTCCTTTTTGCCCTTATAGCTCATATGTGGTTGGACAACGCTATTTTTAACGGTGGTTCCGCTATCTGACATGAGAATCCTCCCTGAACGTGGCGAATCTATCATTACGATGCGCATATCTGCTTCCTGTTTCATTATCGGTAAAACTTGGCTTGTGATGAAGACAAACATTTGTTCGAATTTCCGGCTTATAATAGCCGTAATTGTGTTATAATGGAAATAGAAACAGTCATGCAACGAGGAGATGAACGAGGGAATGGAGCGTTTTGAATTGGTATCGGAGTATCAGCCGTCCGGTGACCAGCCGACTGCCATTGCCGAGCTGGTAGCGGGCATACAGGATGGGAAGCGACACCAGACACTACTGGGTGCGACGGGTACGGGAAAGACCTATACAGCTGCCCAGGTGATTGCTCGGGTGAACAAGCCGACGCTGGTGATGGCGCATAACAAGACATTGGCTGCCCAGCTGTGCGCGGAGTTCAAGGAATTTTTCCCTAATAACGCAGTAGAATACTTCGTCAGCTACTATGACTACTATCAACCGGAAGCATACATTCCCCAATCAGATACGTTTATTGAAAAAGACTCCAGCATCAACGATGAGATCGACAAGCTGCGTCACTCTGCTACCAGTGCATTGTTTGAACGGCGGGATGTCATCATTGTCGCATCTGTCTCCTGCATCTATGGTTTGGGTTCGCCAGAGGAGTACAGGGAGCTGCTCTTGTCCTTGCGTGTAGGCATGGAAAAAGGACGGGACGAGATTTTGCATCGTCTGGTCGATATCCAGTATACACGCAATGATATCAACTTCACCCGCGGTACATTCCGTGTGCGCGGCGATGTCGTAGAGATTTTCCCAGCCTCCCAGAGTGAACAGGCGATCCGCGTCGAGTTTTTCGGTGACGAGATCGAGCGCATTACGTCCATTGATGTTTTGACCGGTGAAATTCTGGGTCAGCGTGATCACATCGCCATCTTCCCAGCCTCTCACTACGTAACTCGCGAGGAGAAGATGAAGCTGGCTGTTCAGAGCATCCAGGCTGAGCTGGAGGAGAGACTTGCCGAGTTCCGTGAAGCAGGCAAGCTACTGGAGGCACAACGGCTGGAGCAGCGTACGCGCTATGATATTGAAATGATGATGGAAATGGGCTTTTGCTCCGGAATCGAAAACTACTCTCGCCATTTGACGGGGTTGCCTGCGGGAGAAGCACCGTATACGCTTATGGATTACTTCCCGGATGACTACCTCGTCATTATGGATGAGTCGCATATGACCTTGCCGCAGGTGAGAGCGATGTATAACGGCGACCGCGCTCGCAAAGACGTGCTGGTAGAGCATGGGTTCCGTCTGCCGTCTGCACGGGATAACCGTCCACTCAAGTTCGAGGAATTCGAAAAGAAAGTGAATCAGGCGATTTATGTTTCCGCGACACCGGGTAATTATGAACAAGAGCACTGCCCAGAAGTGGTGCAGCAGGTCATTCGTCCAACAGGGCTGATTGACCCGACGATCTCTGTTCGCCCAATCAAAGGCCAGATTGACGATTTGATCGGTGAAATTCATGCGACGATTGCCAAAAATGAACGGGTGCTGGTGACGACGCTGACGAAGAAAATGTCGGAGGACTTAACAGATTACCTGAAAGAAATCGGAATCAAGGTACGCTATCTCCACTCGGATATCAAGACGATTGAGCGGATGCAAATCTTGCGCGCCCTGCGCCTGGGTGAATTCGACGTTCTCGTCGGGATCAACCTGCTGCGGGAAGGCTTGGACTTGCCGGAGGTATCTTTGGTGGCGATCCTTGATGCGGATAAAGAGGGCTTTTTGCGCAATGAGCGCTCCTTGATTCAGACGATTGGCCGTGCTGCCCGTAATGCCGAGGGGCGTGTCCTCATGTACGCGGACAAAATGACGGATTCCATGAACTCCGCGATCCGTGAGACAGAGCGCCGTCGTGCGATTCAGATCGCTTACAATGAAAAGCATGGAATTACGCCGCAAACGGTGAAAAAGGCAGTTCGTGAAGTGATCGAGGCTACCAAGGTAGCGGAGGAAAAAGCAGATTATTTGCCACACGCAGACTTCAAGAAGATGCCGAAAAAAGATCGCCTAGCGGTAATCGAACGGATGGAAGAGGAAATGAAGGAAGCGGCGCGCAATTTGATGTTCGAGCGTGCCGCAGAATTGCGTGACTTAATTCTTGAGCTGAAGGCTGAACTCTAAGGAGAGATTTTTTTCATGCCATTAGAACATATTGAGGTAAAGGGTGCTCGTGCCCATAACCTGAAAAATATTGATGTCGTAATCCCGAGGGACAAATTCGTCGTACTGACGGGTTTGTCCGGCTCGGGTAAGTCTTCCCTTGCCTTTGACACGATTTACGCGGAAGGACAACGCCGCTATGTGGAGTCTTTGTCTGCCTATGCCCGCCAGTTTCTCGGGCAGATGGACAAGCCGGATGTTGACTCGATTGAGGGACTTTCACCGGCGATCTCTATCGATCAGAAGACGACTAGCCGCAACCCGCGCTCCACGGTAGGAACCGTTACGGAAATTTACGACTATTTGCGCCTGTTGTATGCGCGCGTGGGCCGACCGATCTGCCCGGATCACGGTATCGAAATTCAGTCCCAAACGATTGAGCAAATGGTTGACCGTTTGATGGAGTTTCCTGAGCGTACGAGAATGCAAATCCTGGCGCCGATGGTACAAGGCCGCAAAGGTGAGCACGTCAAGCTTCTGGAAGACATTCGCAAGCAGGGCTTTGTTCGCGTGCGGGTAAATGGTGAGATCACTGATTTGTCCGAGGACATCAAGCTGGAGAAAAACAAAAAGCATAATATCGAGGTCGTCGTAGACCGTGTCGTAGTAAAACCGGATGCGCAGGCTCGTCTAGCAGACTCTTTGGAAACGGCGCTTCGTCTGGCTGATGGCAAAGTAATCGTCGATGTTATGGAGCAAGAAGAGCTGCTGTTCAGTGAAAAGCACGCTTGCCCGATTTGCGGATTCTCGATCGGAGAGCTGGAGCCAAGGATCTTCTCCTTTAACAGTCCTTTTGGCGCTTGTTCGGAGTGTGATGGACTCGGAGTCAAGCTGGAAGTCGACCCTGATATGGTCGTTCCTGATGGGACCAAGACGTTGAATGATGGCGCGATCGGAGCGTGGGAGCCAAAATCCTCGACCTATTACCAGCAGCTGCTGGAGTCTGCCTGCCGTCATTTCGGCATTCGCATGGATGTTCCCTTTGAAGAACTGACAGCCGAGCAAGCACAAATTCTCATGTACGGAAGCTCGGGTGAAAAAATACAGTTCCGCTATGAAAATGAATTCGGGCAAGTTCGAGAGGCAGTCGTGCCGTTCGAAGGCGTTATCCCGAATTTGCAGCGACGCCATTTGGAAACAAGCTCTGACTACATTCGTGAACAAATTGAAGGCTTCATGAGCCAAAAACCTTGCCCAGTCTGCAAGGGACATCGTCTGCGTCAGGAGAGTCTGGCTGTGAAGGTTGGTGATCGGAGTATTTCTGAGTTGACGACGTTGTCGATTCTCGATGCTCATCAATTTGTGAATGATGTTGAACTGACCGAAAGAGAGGCCAAAATCGCCAATCTGATCGTAAAAGAGATCAAAGCTCGACTCAATTTCTTGATTGATGTAGGGCTGGATTATTTGACCTTGAGTCGTGCAGCTGGGACGCTTTCCGGTGGGGAAGCCCAAAGGATTCGTTTGGCGACCCAAATCGGTTCGAGCTTGATGGGAGTGCTCTACATCCTGGATGAGCCGAGTATCGGTTTGCATCAGCGAGATAACGCGCGACTGATCAAGACATTGGAGCACATGACCAAGCTGGGCAATACGCTAATCGTCGTCGAACATGACGAGGATACGATGATGGCTTGTGACTATATCATCGACATCGGTCCTGGCGCCGGAATCCACGGGGGTCAGGTAGTGTCAGCAGGTACACCAGAAGAAGTCATGAAGGATGAGAATTCGCTGACGGGTGCTTATTTGAGCGGTCGAAAATTCATCCCTGTGCCAATGGAACGCCGCAAGCCTTCGGATAAATGGATAAAGATCGAAGGGGCAAAGGAAAACAATCTGCAAAACGTGACCGCGAAATTCCCATTAGGGGTGTTCGTTGCAGTGACGGGGGTTTCTGGTTCGGGAAAAAGTACACTGATTAATGAAATCCTGCAAAAGACGCTGGCTCGTGACCTGAATGGTGCAAAAGTAAAGCCAGGCGAGCATCGTCGAATCGTAGGGCTGGAACACCTCGATAAGGTGATTGATATCGACCAGTCGCCGATCGGACGGACTCCACGTTCCAATCCGGCTACGTATACCGGAGTATTTGATGATATTCGCGATTTGTTCGCTTCCACCAATGAAGCAAAGGTACGTGGCTACAAGAAGGGGCGTTTCAGCTTTAACGTCAAAGGCGGACGTTGTGAAGCGTGCAGCGGCGACGGGATTATCAAAATTGAAATGCACTTTTTGCCGGATGTTTATGTGCCGTGCGAGGTGTGCCACGGCAAACGATATAACCGTGAAACGCTTGATGTGAAATACAAAGGCAAGAGCATCGCAGATGTACTTGGAATGACGATTGAGGATGCCGTAGAGTTTTTCCGCAATCTGCCGAAAATTGAACGCAAGCTGCAGACCATCGTTGACGTAGGCTTAGGCTACATGACATTGGGGCAACCAGCTACGACACTTTCTGGCGGTGAAGCACAGCGTGTGAAACTGGCTTCTGAGCTGTATAGACGCAGCACAGGGCGCACCCTGTATATTTTGGACGAACCGACCACAGGATTGCACACAGACGATATTGATCGTTTGCTCAAGGTCCTCCAGCGTCTGGTGGAAAACGGTGATACTGTACTTGTCATCGAGCACAATCTCGATGTTATTAAAACAGTAGACTATGTCGTTGATCTGGGACCTGAGGGTGGTACTCGCGGCGGCACGATTGTTGGTACAGGTACGCCTGAAGAGGTAGCCAAGCTGGATGGGTCCTATACAGGTATCTATCTGAAGCCTATTTTGGAGAGAGACAAAGCGAGAACTGTAGCCAAACTGGAGCAGCTTGTTTCCAAATAACATGATCGAGGCGCCTTCTCACAAATGAGGGGCGTCTTGTTCGTATGTACGCAATTTGCGATAATGGCAATGATCTGGTTGTAAGAAGCGTATAAATAGGGAGAGGGGGAGAAGCGATGGAATATATAGCCAAAGCACTTGCTGCCCTGCCTGCTGACTTGGTTGAGGAGGCGCGTAAGCAGTTTGATGGTCAGGACCCTGCCCATGATTGGCAGCATAATTTGCGTGTGATGGCAATGTGCGAGCGAATTGGACGTGAGGAAGGGGCAGATATGACGATTCTGCGCTTGTCTGCTTTATTGCATGATATCGGAAGGGCAGAGGAGCGGCGTACAGGGGAATGTCACGCAAAGATCGGTGCTCGTGTGGCAGGAAGCTGGTTGATGGAGCGAGGGATGACCGACGATTTCATTGCACGTGTGCAGTCTACGATTCTCGCCCATCGTTTTCGCAAAGACCGTCCGCCAGCTACACTGGAAGAACAGATCCTTTTTGATGCAGACAAGCTCGATTCGATTGGGGCTATCGGTGTGGGCCGTGCTTTTGCATACTCAGGAGTACTGGGACAGCCAATTCAGGCGGATGATCCTGATCAGCATACCCCTGCGAAGGAGTTTGTCTGGAAGCTCCAGAGGATAAAAGAGAGACTTTACACCAAGACAGCCCAGCAAATTGCGATAGACCGGCATCTTTTCATGACCGAGTTTTTTGAGCGATGGGAGCAAGAAATACAAGGAATGCGTTAAAGAGGAAGAGAGGGGGAGAGAACATGATTCGGTGGATAATCAAGCTGTTGTTAAACGGTGCGGCCCTGCTGTTGATCAGTGACTGGTTTCAGTCGATTGTCGTTGCGAACTTCAAGGTAGCTGTCTTTGCTTCACTTGTCTTGGGCGTAGTAAATACCATGATTCGACCAATCTTGACGTTTTTTACGTTACCGCTACAGCTCTTGACGATGGGTCTGTTTTGGTTCGTAATCAATGCCGTTACTTTTGCTTTAACGGCCTACTTTATTGACGGCTTTGAAGTGGGACCTTGGCCGGATAATATCGGTACGATCATCATTGCAGCTGCACTTATGAGTCTTTTTGGCTGGTTGATTGATATGGTTGTCGGCAGACCAAAAGAAAGATAGGCAAGAGAACAGCAAAATGCCCGCATTTTCTAGGAAAGAAGATGCGGGCTTATTAGTATAGATGGAAAATTCTATCTATTTTGTGCGCTTACCTACTTCTTTTCTTCTCTCATGTGAGGCGGGGTAGGCTCGTACATGAAACCGCCCTTCAATACACCTGAGACGTTCAAAACGGAAAGGGAACCAAAGAAATTGCAAATGGCTGGAAGCACTTTCTTCATACGTATCATCCTTTCAAGATTTGTTTTCCAGATACGAGACGATCTGGAACGAACGAGGCATGAGAAGAACTGACTGTAGCAGAACAGCAAGTATGTAAGTCATAGATAGCTTATAGGTATATCCTATCAAACTCACGGATAAAAGGCAACCAATTCCAATGGCAAGTAATACTATTATTCTATTTCTATTCTGAATTTTTGGGTCGGCAGGCATGTAGGTGTGTTTGGCCGGAGCATAGAAGTAGTTAATGAGGAAGCCTGCTCCGCCTGCAAGTATCATCCCTATTTCCACATAAGGTGAAGAAAGCTCAGGTAGATTCTTGATAAGAAAACCACCTGAGACGATGAGTGTTACCGTGAATGCAAGGCATGTCCAGGGGTTTTTTAAATGTACGCCGCCTGTCAGAAGACGTAAGCCGAAAAAAAAGAAGAGGAGAGGAATCACTTCGCCAAGCAAGCCAAAAACAAGGGAAAGGGCAACGATGACAATCACGTTAATGACATTAAGGATAAAGATTTCAATACCATGTGCCAATTGTCCTGTTGAAAAATGGGTTTCCTCAGTCTTGATCGATTGAGCAATGCGAAGAGATAGCCTTTCTGTCCATGTCATGCGACTGACCTCCTGTTATCGATTTGCAAATGAAATCCGAAAACTGGTCACACCATCCGCCGAGCGAACTAGGATCTTTCCACTATAACGATCTGTTACTGTTTTGACGATAGTTAAACCAAGGCCACCTTCACCAGATTTTTTTGTTGTATATCCGGCTTGATAAATATCTTTTAATTTTGTTTCCGGGATGGTAGGTCCGCTATTTTCGATATAGAGGTAGTGCTCGCGTTCTGACTGCCCCCATTCCAGAATGATATACCGATTTTCCTCAAGCTCGTATGATGTGGCGCGAATCGCATTATCCAGTAAATTACCTAAAATTTTAATGAGATCGAATGTTTTCATTTGGGAAAACTGACTGAGGTCGTTAATGTTCATCGTCAGTGTTATGCGCTCTGCCAGACATACAACCATTTTGGATTGCAGCAGAGAGGAGACAGCAGGATTTTTAATCCGCTCCAGAACTTGGGAGCTTGTATCAGCTGTTTTTTCAATGATGACGGTTTCTTGTAATAGCTGTTCTACATACTCCTTTGCATGGTGGTGCAATTCTTTCTTTAGAAAACCATTGATAGCCGTATAGTGGTTCAGAGAATCGTGCTTCATGGAACGCACGGCAGTAAACAGGTCTTGAATGCTGTTCAAATAAGGTGTCCCTGTTTCTTCCTCTACACGGTTAATCGTTAAGTTGATATAGATCCGGAACAAAACCACGATCACGATAAATAAGGCAAGGATGGCAAGCTGAAAAACCAACTGAAACTGTGGAGTATAAGCAGCAAGCACTTCTGAATTATTGCTACGAATAAAGAATGAAGTATTCATAAACAAGATTAGTAAAAACTCAATACTTCCAACCAGGATCAGTAGGAACAGGTAACGATTGATTCGATTTTGCTGAAAGAGACGGCGAATATCGAATTTGGTTATTCGAAGCGTAAAGGCAATGAGAACAAAAATAAATAAGTACAACAGACGAACAATAACAGTCAGCATTGCGGTCGAAAGAATCTCGGTCCAGTAGATTTGCTGGGAGTTAAAGACCATCAACACAATCGATTCGGAAACAATCATCGAGCCAATCGCAGTCGTTCCCATAAATACCGACTTCAACACGTTGAAACGATATAAACTAATGATCAATACGGTCGTGAGTAAGAACATGAGTAAAACTTTTGGCTGATAAAAAACATTAATCAAAGAGAAAAATTCACCGGCAATTGAAAATAGAAAAGCAAACAAAAAGGCATGTTTCTTCTTTTCAAAGACGGAATGATTGAACATGGCCAAGCTAATCGTAAGTAGTAAGAAGGCTTCTGGTAGGTCTATTAGTATGAATCGAAGTATAAAGTCCAAGGTGATGCCTCCTCTCGGTCCGAATTTCGGAGTGAAGCTGTATGTAAATCTAATGTAACCCATATATGTCGTGATACCAATATCAATTCTATCTTATGAAATAACGTGAAAAATGTAAATGATACGACAACTTAGTTTGCTAGATATATCGGGCGGTGAGGTTGTCGTGGGTATGTCCATTTCGCTACAATAGGGTTATATAAATGAGGGACGGAAATCCCGTGTAAGGGGGAAGCTTCATGCGCAAAACGAACGTGAGTCATCTCGCCGATCATTTTAATATGACGATTTTGAGCGGCGAAGAGGGACTGGGACGTGAGATTACAGTAACCGATCTGAGTAGACCCGGTTTGCAGCTGGCAGGCTATTATTCGTACTACGCCGAGGAACGTGTCCAGTTATTCGGTCTGACCGAGATCAATTTCTTTCAAACCTTGTCGAGAGAAAAGCGCTTGGAGCGGATGAACTTTCTTATGCAAGGGCAAACCCCTTGTTTTTGCGTGACGCGCAATCAGGTGGTACCAGAAGAAATGATCGAGGTCTCCAATAAACAGGGAGTGCCTGTGCTGCAATCTCCTTTGGCTACAACGACACTGGTTGGCAAAGTAACCAATTATCTTGAAAATCGCTTGGCGCCTACAACGACGATCCACGGTGTATTGACGGATGTTTATGGTGTTGGTGTGCTGATCATGGGCTCAAGCGGAATTGGAAAAAGCGAGGCGGCACTTGAACTGGTCAAACGCGGGCATCGCCTGGTTGCGGATGATGCGGTCGAAATTCGGCAGACACAGGGCGGGCAGCTCAGTGGTAGTGCTCCTGAGCTGATTCAGCATCTGCTCGAAATTCGCGGTGTAGGTATTATTAACGTCATGACGATGTTTGGTGCCGGGGCAGTTCGCAACGTGAAAAATATTGAGATGGTCGTACAGCTGGAGTTGTGGGAGCAGCATAAAATGTACGAGCGGTTGGGGTTGGATGAAGAAACGTTGAAAATCATGGACACAGAAATTCCGATTATCACCGTACCTGTAAGACCTGGTCGAAACCTTGCTGTCATTATTGAAGTGGCAGCGATGAATTTCCGCTTGAAACGGATGGGGTACAATGCTGCAGTCCATTTCTCCCGAAAACAATCGAGTGCGATTCTAGAAGACGTCGATTCCGATCTGTAAGAGGGGAAGAAGGGGACAAGCGTATGCGAAAGACGACACGGTATCCGGTCCATGGAGCCAATCCATTGTGGCAAATGTATCAGACGGTGAGCTTTTGGAAGGTCATGAAAAATTTTGTGGTGATCCAAGTCGCGCGGTATACACCGTTTTTATCTTGGAAAAACTGGCTGTACCGGACGTTTCTGCGTATGGAAGTAGGCGAGCAGACTGCCGTTGCGCTCATGGTCATGATGGATACCATGTTTCCCGAACTGATCAAGATTGGCCGAAATAGCGTGATTGGATATAATACGACGATTCTCGCACACGAGTATTTGATCGAGGAATATCGCCTCGGAGAAGTCTGGATTGGTGACGGCGTACTTGTTGGAGCGAATTCTACGATCCTGCCAGGAGTGACAATTGGAGATGGAGCGATCGTAGCTGCAGGGACGGTTGTACATAAGGATGTGCCAGCCGGAGCTTTTGTCGGCGGCAATCCCATGCAGCTGATCCGTGAGGGCAAGCAAACAACAGATGAACAGTAATGCTTTGAGAAAACGAATACGGATCATACGAAAGAGTACTTACAACAATGTTGGGGTACTCTTTTTTTACGTGTAAGAAAGTTTAAGTGCTTCAGCGCACGAAAGCATCATTGCTTAAACTTTCTGGAACGCATAAAAACCTCCCTCTAAAACGCGGTCGCTCCTCTTTGAGAAGGCCTCGATAGAGGTTTTCTTATGAACAAGAATTTACAAGAGAGACGTGGTGACCTTGAAAGAATGTAATTTTCCGACTATTCTAATCTCTGTTGACCGCCTTTTGTTTACGTGGTAATCTTCTTCATAATACTTTAACTTGTTACCATATTAGCAGAGTAAAGTGTTTCTGAGAACAAAACGCATGGAGGGAATAACGATGGCGAAGCCGTTGGGATTTGAAAAGCCGTTAGGGATGAGGGACATATTGCCGGAATCACTTGCGAAGCAACGGCATCTGGAGCGCCTGCTCGGGCAGTGCATTTCTCGCTGGGGGTACGAAGAGATATCAACCCCGTCTCTGGAATATTACGATACGGTCGGAGCTGCCAGTGCGACGCTGACAGACCGCATGTTTCGATTGTTGGACAAACAAGGGCATACAGTTGTGCTGCGGCCGGACATGACGACGCCGATTGCCCGCGTTGTTTCCTCTCTATATAAAGATGTACCCGTACCGATTCGGTTGTTTTATCAGGCAAATGTGTTTCGCGCGCAAGAAAAAGAAGCGGGACGAAATGCTGAATTTTTTCAGACGGGCATTGAGCTGATTGGAGATGCTTCCGATGATGCAGACGCAGAAGCCATTGCACTCGCCGTTTTTTGTTTGCGAGCAGCTGGAGTTGAAACGTTTCGCATCGCGGTTGGACACGTCGATTTTGTAGATGGACTTTTAGAGGATGCTATCGAACAGGAGAGCGATCGAAACCAATTCCGTCAATTTTTATATGAGCGCGACTTTGTCGGTTTTCGCCAACTGCTGTCGACTCTGGACATTGCGAGCGAGGCAAAAGACAGATTGGAAGCCTTGCTGCGCCTGCGTGGAGGAAAAGCAAAGATCGCGGAAGCCTATGAGCTGACAGGCAACGAAAAAGCGAGACGTGCTGTTGATACGATTGCCTCTTTGTGGGAAGCACTCGAAGGCTACGGGGTTACGGATGATCTGTTGCTCGACTTTAATCTGATTATTAACCTGAATTACTACACGGGGGTTGTTTTTGAGGGCTATGCTGCCGATTTGGGTTCTCCGCTGCTCGGTGGCGGACGTTACGATCATTTACTCGCACAGTTTGGACGTCCTGCATCGGCTACAGGCTTTGCGATCAAAATGGACCGGCTTTTGCAAGTCACGCCCGCACTTGACAGCCAGCCAGCTTCACGCATCCTGCTTTGCTACACAGCCGACCGCCGCAAGAAGGCTTTGGCTGAAGCTCAGCTATTGCGCGAGGATGGGCTTGTCGTAGTCACGCGCTTGGTGAGTGAGGAAACGGATATTGCAGCCCTTCAAGATAAGGGATATACCAAGGTTATTTGTTTGACGGAACAGGGGGAGTAAGAGATGGCGGTTTTCGACAACGCCCAGAAGCTGACGATTGCGATGCCCAAGGGCAGAATATTTGAAGAGGCTGTCCATTTTTTGCAGCAAGCGGGCTTGCAGGTGACAGCAGAGCTCCAGGATTCTCGCAAGCTGATTATCCCGGTCAAAAATGCACAGCTCGAATTCATTTTGGCGAAACCAACTGATGTCCCGACATATGTGGAATACGGAGTAGCCGATGTTGGCGTGGTAGGCAAGGATGTTCTGCTGGAAGAAGAGCGGGACGTTTACGAGCTGCTGGACTTGCAAATCGGATACTGCCGGATGATGGTTGCAGGGCTACCAGACTGGAAGCCGACAGAGGCACCGAGGGTGGCAACGAAGTACCCGAAAATTGCTTCCCGCTATTTCCGAGAGCAAGGTCAGCAGGTGGAGGTCATTAAATTAAATGGCTCCGTAGAGCTGGCTCCATTAATCGGCTTGGCGGATCGGATTGTCGATATTGTTTCGACAGGCAGAACCTTGCAGGAAAATGGATTGGTCGAGCTGGAGAACATTTGCGAGATCACGACCAGATTGATTGCCAACCGAGCCAGCTATCGTATGAAAAGCGAGGCAGTAGATGATATAGCAGGAAAATTCCTCGAGGTTATCCCGAGAAGAAAATAAATAGACAACATGGAGAGGTGAATAGGATCATGCGCATCATGTCGGCGAGTCAATTTGATGGGAAAAGAACGGTAGACTCCGGGACGACGAATCAGCAGGAAGTGGTGCAAGCGATTCTTCTCGAAGTTCGGAAACGTGGAGATGAAGCGCTGCGGGAGTATACCGAGCGATTCGATCGTGTACGATTGCAGCAGTTTCGGGTCAGTGAAGCGGAGTTTGCTGAAGCGAGTGAGCAAGTTACACCAGAAGTAAAGGCAGCTTTGGAAGAGGCAGCAGTTAATATCCGTGATTTCCACGAACGACAGGTACGCCAATCGTGGTTCTCCACCAGAGAAAGCGGAACTATGCTCGGACAAATCATTCGACCGCTGAAGCGAGTGGGACTCTATGTTCCTGGCGGGACTGCGGCGTATCCTTCGAGTGTCTTGATGAATGCAATCCCGGCAAAAATTGCGGGCGTGCCGGAAGTTGTCATTACGACGCCACCTGGAGCAGACGGAAAAATCAATCCTGCTATTCTTGTTGCAGCTCAAATCGCAGGCGTGAATGAGATTTACAAAGTAGGGGGAGCTCAAGCTGTTGCTGCGCTAACGTACGGTACGGAGCAGATACTTGCGGTAGATAAGATTGTCGGGCCAGGCAACATCTATGTCGCACTGGCCAAGCGTGAAGTGTTTGGGCTCGTGAGTATCGACATGGTAGCTGGTCCGAGTGAAATTGCCGTATTGGCTGATGATACTGCGAATCCACGCTATGTCGCGGCAGATCTACTCTCTCAGGCAGAGCATGACCCGATGTCAGCTGCTATCCTGGTTACCCCTTCGCAGGCATTGGCAGAGGCTGTTGCGTCAGAGGTAGAGCGTCAGCTGGGGGATTTGCCCCGCAAGTCGATCGCTGAAGCAGCTGTTCGCGATCATGGTGCCATTTTAGTGGTGAATGATTTGGATGAGGGCTTTGCGGTTATTAACCGGATTGCTCCTGAGCACTTGGAGATCATGATTGACGAGCCGTTTGCTCATTTGGGCAAAGTAGAAAATGCAGGTGCGATTTTCTTGGGACCATACAGCTCGGAGCCGGTAGGAGATTATTTTGCCGGGTCAAACCATGTAATTCCGACGAATGGAACGGCGCGCTTTTCATCTCCTCTATCGGTAGATGATTTTATTAAAAAATCGAGTGTTGTTTCATATAGCAAGCGCGATTTGCGCGAAAATGGTCATAAAATCATTACGCTGGCGGAGCAAGAGGGCTTGGCTGCACACGGACGAGCGATTGCAGAGCGGTTGCGGGACATAGATAGCGAAGAGTAGGAGTGGAACGAGAAAATGAGCGATACGCAAAAGCGAGTAGCACAGATTGAACGAAACACGAATGAGACGCAGATTGCGCTTTCCTTTGGAATAGATGGAGCAGGTGACAGCAAGCAGGATTCAGGCGTTCCGTTTCTCGATCATATGCTTGATTTGTTTACCCGTCACGGCCACTTCGATTTAACGGTAAAAGCAAAGGGAGACATCGAAATCGATTATCACCATACCGTGGAAGACATCGGTATTTGTCTCGGTCATGTGCTGCGAGAGGCACTGGGTGACAAAAAGGGGATCAAGCGTTATGGAAACGCGTTTGTGCCAATGGATGACGCGCTGGCGCAGGTCGTGATCGATATCAGCAATCGTCCGCATCTGGAGTATCGCGCGACTTACCCGAGCAATGTTGTGGGACAATTTCCTACTGAGCTGGTTCATGAGTTTTTGTGGAAGCTTGCTCTTGAGGCGCGGATCAATCTGCATGTAATCCTGCACTATGGACACAACACACACCACATGATTGAAGCCATTTTTAAGGCGCTGGGTCGCGCTCTGGATGAAGCAACGACGATTGATCCGCGTGTAAAAGGGGTCCCGTCAACCAAAGGGGTTTTGTAAACATGATCGGCATCATCGACTATGGCATGGGGAATTTGTACAGCTTGAGCAAGGCATTGGAGCGACTGGGTTATGCGTATGAGTTTGTGTCCGATCCAGAGCGTTTATCAGATTTCAGTGGCCTGATTCTACCGGGGGTAGGCGCTTTTGGTGATGCGATTGCAAACATTCGGGAGCTCGGATTGGAAAAAGCGTTGCAGGATTATGCGGCATCTGGCAGGCCGATTCTTGGCATTTGCTTGGGGATGCAGCTGTTGTTTGGAAAAAGCGAGGAGTATGGGGAGCATATTGGGCTTGGCCTGCTAAGCGGAGAGGCTGTCCGTTTTCGCGGTGACTTCAAGGTGCCACATATGGGCTGGAACGAGCTGCAGGTGAAGCAGCAGCACTCTTTGCTCGAAGGAATTCAAAGCGGCGATTACGTCTATTTTGTGCATTCCTATCATGTGCGTGTAGGAGCTCCTGAGGTGCTGCTCGCGACAACTGATTATCATCAGGCTGTTACTGCGATTGTAGGGCGCGACAACGTATTTGGGATGCAGTTCCACCCGGAAAAAAGCGGAGAGACTGGCATGCGCTTGCTGCGCAACTTTGCGGTTTTGTGTGAGGGGGTTTTGGCATGAGCTTTATCATATATCCTGCTATCGATATTCGCGGCGGAAAATGCGTTCGGTTGTTTCAAGGGGATTACGCCCAAGAAACGGTATACGCAGATTCTCCTCTTGAAATGGCAAAACGTTGGGTAGAACAAGGGGCAGCCTGGGTTCATTTGGTCGATTTGGATGGGGCAAAGGAAGGCAAGCCCGCAAATGCAGAGCTGATTAAAGAAATTGCCCGTTCGATTTCGGTTCCTGTTCAGGTGGGAGGCGGCATTCGGACTGAAGAGCAAATAGCGGATTACTTGGAGGCAGGAGTAGCCAGAGTCATCGTCGGTACGGCAGCGATCGAGGACGAGCCCTTCACCCAGCGGATTTTGCAGGCGTACGGAGACAAAATCGCGATTGGGCTGGACTGCCGCAATGGATTAGTCGCCACGCGCGGCTGGTTGACTACGACCGATGTGCAAGCGACTGAACTGGCCAAACGCTTGGTATCTTACGGTGCAGAGACATTTATTTATACGGATATCGCACGCGATGGCACGCTAACTGGGCCGAATGTGGAGGAAATATCAGCACTGGCGCTAGCTACGGGGAAATCCGTAATTGCATCGGGTGGAGTCAGCAATCTTGATGATTTGCTAATCCTATCCGCACATTATGCAGAGGGTGTTTCGGGAGCGATTGTTGGCAAAGCGCTCTATACCGATGCCTTTACATTGGAAGAGGCGTTGTCTCGTATGGAGGAGCGTGGAACGAATGCTGGCTAAACGAATCATTCCTTGTCTGGATGTAAAAGACGGACGTGTCGTAAAAGGCGTGCAGTTTGTGGGGCTGCGTGATGCGGGGGACCCGGTCGAGCTGGCGAAAAAGTATAGTGAGGAGCGAGCGGATGAGCTCGTTTTTCTTGATATATCTGCCTCTCATGAAGGGCGAAAGACGATGGTGGACGTCATCGAGCGCACGGCAGCCAACATCACGATTCCTTTTACGGTAGGTGGAGGCATTAACAGTGTAGAGGATATGAAGCGAATTTTACGTGCGGGAGCAGACAAGATTTCACTCAATACAGCGGCTGTTTTGCGCCCTGAGCTGGTTCGTGAGGGTGCAACCGTTTTTGGCTCGCAATGTGTGGTTGTGGCTATTGATGCTCGCCTAGTCGGTGGAGATCGTTGGGAGGTGTACACCCACGGTGGACGTAATGCAACGGGTAAGGACGTTGTCAGCTGGGCGCAGGAAGTCGAGACGCTGGGTGCTGGAGAAATTTTGCTGACTAGCATGGATAATGATGGGGAGAAACAAGGCTTCGGTATTGAATTGACGAGACGGGTATCAGAGGCTGTTGGTATTCCGGTTATTGCGTCAGGAGGCGCAGGAGCAAAGGATCACTTCTACGATGTGCTCACTGATGGGAAGGCTGATGCGGCATTGGCAGCCTCGATTTTCCACTATGATGAAACGTCCATTCAGTCGGTGAAGGAGTATTTGCAAACCAAAGGAGTAGTGGTGCGGCCATGACAGTACAATTTTCACTGGAGGAATTGCGGTTCGACGAAAGTGGCCTGATTCCAGCTATCATACAAGATGCAAGTAGTAAGAGCGTGCTGACACTTGCGTATATGAACAAAGAATCTTTGCAAAAATCGTTGGAAACAAAAGAAACGTGGTTTTGGAGTCGCTCCCGGCAAGAGCTGTGGCATAAAGGCGCAACATCCGGCAATACACAACGGATTGTTTCCATGAGCTATGATTGTGACGGTGATGCACTTGTTGTGCAGGTTGTTCCGAACGGTCCTGCTTGCCATACAGGAGCCTATAGCTGTTTTTCCAATGAATTGCTGGAAGTAGAAGTAAAGGAACTACAAGTGGGCAACCAATCTGATCGTTTTGCGATTCTGGGTGAGCTCGAACAATTGATTGCTGCACGTGAGCAGGAGCGTCCCGAAGGCTCCTATACGACCTATCTGTTTGAAAAAGGTGTGGACAAGATTCTGAAGAAAGTGGGAGAAGAGGCAGCGGAAGTGATTATCGCAGCGAAAAATCGTAGTGCAGAGGAATTGCGCTATGAAGCCTCCGATTTGATTTTCCATCTGCTTGTTCTCTTGCAGGAGCAAAAGCTGCCATTGGACGAAGTATTAACTGAACTGCAAGGACGTCGATAGATTGTGATTAAGGTAGCCACTCTTTTGCGAAAGAGTGGTTTTTTATGTCGCCCTACCATAAAGTGGTTTCCTTGGAGGTTTTCTTGTAGAATAGATAGCATCTGACTTTCGAAAGGTGTGGTGACCATGAATACAAAGTGCCAAAGCAAGTCCAACCGTCAAAGTGAATTTACCAACTACCAATCGAAAGGCAGGAAACGAAATGATCAGAGGCAATTTAGTAGAATTGCGTCCAGTTACGGCCGAGGATATGGAGAGGCTGTATGTTTGGCGTAATGATGAAGAAGTGGCGACATGGGCAGCAGGCTCCTCGTTTGTCACGTACAGCATCGTTTCACTTGATACTCTGCGTACTATGTACGAAGAGACCGTACGAACTTCAAAGCTGGATGACAAATTGAGCCAGTTTGTTTTTTCGGTCTATACGCGTGATGGTGTGCACATCGGAAATTGTGATTATCGCCGGGTGGATCCAATCACACGTGCTGCTACGATCGGGATCGGCATTTTGGCAAAAGAATATTGGAGCAAAGGGTACGGTACGGATACGCTACATGCTCTGTTGCGCTTTCTCTTTTTAAAGATGAATCTGAATCGGGTGCAGTTGGACACATGGAGTGGAAATAACAGAGCGATTCGTGCCTATGAAAAATGCGGCTTCGTTTTGGAAGGGCGACTGCGACAAAACGAATACATTGATGGTCAGTATTACGATACGATCATGATGGGCTTACTACGTGAGGATTATTTACAAACGAATTAACGAGAAGGGGCTGTGCCAAATGAAGGTTTGGCGCAGCTTTTTTTGTACGCAGGGGAGCGAAATGAATAGCTGAGAAATGAACGAAAAAATTTAGTGTAAATAAACTTTTAAAATAACCCTTGATTTCGTTTTTTAGATGTGATAGATTATTCCTTGTCGCCAACAAGTGATGACAAAATGCGAGAAAAGATAACAAGATTCAGCGAAAAAACTTCTTGACTCGCCTATAACGAACGTGATAATATGTAAAACGTTCGACAAAAAATGCTCTTTGAAAACTGAACAGCGAAAGCGTTAATGAGTCTATCATGAAATGATTTGCCAGCTTTGAACCAGTA
>NZ_CANMZW010000019.1 GCF_947502445.1 uncultured Brevibacillus sp. | reverse complement strand
CTCCAAGTCAAGCCATGGTAACTACGAGTTGCTAGATTCGGTTTTACAAGGTTACACAAATTTCTTGACAGACTCCTCGTTTTTCCTGCGTCTACATGCGCAAGAATTCCTATATTTATTTTTTTCAATTGTTATCGTCCTTTTCTTCGTCATAGTAGTCTCCTTTTCTATGGTCATAGTATTTTTCCGCATACTATTCACGCTCCTTATTTGAAATACGATTACTATACTTGTTTTTCTTTATAAAATCCCAACAAATGGAGTATCGGATACTTGGATAAACCTGCAACATAATCATACTGATTTCAGCTACTATTTGTTTTATCCAAGGACTTTATTAATTTGCGGGGAGTCATTTTTACTACCTTCATATTAACCTTACTCACTTGGCGAGAAGAATTGCATGACCAGATGTTTTGATATCTCCATCCAATAGAAAGTTTCTTTGAATTATCTTCACAGAGCTTCTGAATAGTTAGTTATTGTTTGTGAAATTAAATCAAATTATTTGCTTTAATTATCATTTAGTTTACTTGCATATGCGTCACTGCACCGGATGACCGAGATATGGCCCAGGACGTAAACAAAGGCTATAGCAGATGCCCCTAATCCCCCTCCCTCCAGCTCCCGTATGTTATTCTGGCGGCGTTCACACCGGGTATAAGAATTAGCCCTTTTCCAGAATATAATCATCATGCGTGCCAACCGCATTGTTCAATATCTGCAAAGGCTGCCCTTTCAGATAATGATTGAAGAAATCAAGCGTAAACTCGTTAACGAGACGATGTGTCCCACGTGCGTCCACCCCTTGCATCCACTCAATAATTGGAGTTATCAAAAAGAAATCGGAGAAGCTCATATGAGTCGTGTTGGGCAGCTTCAGCCAGTAATTTCCACCATTCTTTACCGGTGCAAGCCGAGCATGTAACTCTTGTTCTTGTAACTCTTGATTGTTAACTTTGCTACGGGTCAGGTCCAAAGCGATTTGCTGATCATCACTTGTGGCGATTGAGCCCGCCAACTCGTCCTCTTCATTCGCACTGATCATCAGAAATGGTTTGTTTATGCCGGTCGCCGGAATGCGGCGTTCACCGTAAATGGCTCCATCCATATTGATACCAGCCTGAACCCGCGGATCACTTAGCAATATCTGAACAGTAGTTGCCCCGCCGAACGAGTGTCCGAACATGCCAAGCCGCATCATGTCCATTCGTCCCGTAAACCGCTGATCCTGGTCAGCGGTAGCGAGCTGTTCAAGTTGATCGAGCACAAACTGAACATCATTCACCCAAACCTCATTCATCCTATCCGTTTTTTCAAGCGGCTCTATCTCGGATTCTGGATTTTTCACCGAATCGAACATCGCAATCCGCCCATCAGGAAAAATCGATGCCATACTGTCGTAAGTATGATTGATTCCCACCACAATGTAGCCTTGGCTCACCAACTGCTCTACCTGGAACATGTTCTGGCTTTCGAATCCACGGAATCCATGTGAAAAAATAATTACGGGATACGTCGCTTCCACATCGGACAACTCTGTATGTTCAACGGCATGCGTACGGGCTTGTCCAAGGCTCGTCAAAAATAACCGCGGAAGACCAGACTCCTGCTGAAATGCCTCGGTAAACACTTCGGAATCAGGCACATACGTTGCCCGGGTTCCCTTAGCGTCTTTACTGGACGGATACCAGATCCTTACGTTTAGTTCCCGCTTGGCCCCAGCTGCCGCCAAAGTAGACGTTTCTTCGCGTGTGTGGTCAATCCAGTGATAAGCGACCGTGCCAATCCCATGTGGGCCTGTCGGTTCATCAAATTCAAACACTGGGAACAGCATAGCCGCAGCAACGGTTACTGTCCCATAGAAAAAGGCGGATAACAACGCGGCAATGCTGCGTACCCCGCGCCTTTTAACGCCCCCTTGCCCGGCTGGGGCACAGCGCCGATGATTTAACATCAGCGCCAATAAAGGAGCTAGCGCCAAGGCATAAGCAGGGATTAGGGGCCAGCGCCATCCCTCAACCCAGCCTTGTACAACCAGAAGAGTTGTCGAGACGGCTAATCCTCCCCACAATAACTGTCGCGACTTTTGTTGCCCGACAACGAGCAACAGCAACATAACCACATTAAACGTCACAAGTACAGCTTCCATGATTCTCACTTGATGATGACCTCCTCAAATAAGCCGCAGAACAGGTGGTTCGGCAATATGTTACTTGCACAGCGCAAAAACTCGAGCAGCCGGAGCTACCAGGTAATTATAGCTGTGGAGTGCTACGGATACTGAGCAGTCAAAGCTATCATGAAAATCAAAAAGAAAAAACCTCCTCCACCGAATCTATAATATCCTTATGTCGCACCACTGAGAAAGGAGCTCCGTTGTTGGATTGTGGGTACAATTCATATCAATCACCTCTATATATGACACCCTGACACCCGTAAAGGATTATGGCGACATTATAATGCTTCACACAGTGTCAACCTCAAGTATCATTGTCATGTTTTTGCTACCTGATGATTTAACTTGTTGCCGTACAATTTGAAATGAAGTAATTCCCACTTAGCAAAAAAGTGATCTGATGGTTATGCCCTTCATTTCCGAAATGAGACCTCCTGCTGTTCAATCATACTAAGCATTTGTTCACGTGAATGACCTTCATCTAGTGATATTCCCCTCTGTTCAGCATAACCTCTTATTTTTTCCAAATCCTCTACGCATTCGGCTAAAAAGAATATCTAGCATTTCTCGTTCCTAAATCCTATTGTGTAGACCAATCGATAAAATAATCAGTATTTGGACATAGAAATTTCAAAGCCTGAGATTCACTAATAAAGGACTTACATTTAGATTTAGAGGCTCAGATTTGGAAATTTTGCACTGTAAACATTCAAATTCTGTTGTATCTGTTTCTCTCTTTTAAGGTGAGAAACGGCTTATAAACACTTCTAATCTGTTTCGTTTTTTCTGCTTCAACAAAATCTTTGATTAGATTTTTGAACATTGGTGTTTCTTTATCTACTTTTTTGGGGGGCGGATAAAATCCTATCCAGGGAGCATGAAATCTCCTATGCCAGCGGTCTTCATGTATGTACTTTGAAAAGGACTGTCCCCTCATACTTAAAAAATAGGTGTTATGAACAAAAACAATTTGACCATTTAGATCCAGCCTTACCCTGCAGAAATCCCTTGCAGTTGCAAATGTTATATTTTCTATTAAGCAATTTTCTCCGTACCAAACCGAGTGAGAATAAATGTCATCATATTTCACACAATACTCGCCGATTGCTTCAACTAAGACAGGTGTTAATATAGTTGCTATCTTATAGTACATAACATTGCCCCTTTTGGAATTCTCTTAACCATCTTTTCCAAAAGGAGAGCTCTCTATTAACTTCCGTTATTTGAGGGTGACATAAGATGTGAAAATATAAACTTCTTAATTAATGTTGTGGAATGATCAAAGCCTAATTTAAAAACGGTATCGGAATAACATTCCGATTAGGTAGTCAACAAGCCCGAACAACTTCGGGCTTGTTTCAGATTAAATTATCCTTTTTTGATTACCTACCATCTAAAATTTGTATAAAAGACAAATTTATTCAAGTTCTTTGCTATGTCTCCATGCTTATAGAAGGAGAGGAATAACCATTCCGTTCTTTATAGTAAACGCTTAGCCTCCTGTACATTGAGTTGATTTTCACTGTTATGTTTTTTCGCTAATGAATATCTCCAGACAAAAATAATACTAATTCCACAAAATACTGCTGGTATGATCGTACTCATATTTCCTAATCCATTAAGAGCTGTATTTGTTACCCTTGTTGGTTCGTATTGATAAAAAGATAAAAGGAATCCCTGAAGCCACATTCCCAGAGCAGTACCTAATTTAAGTACAAAATTGGAAAAAGCGATGATTACACCCTCATTTTTGATCCCAGTTTCTGACTCCGTCACATCCGCAACTTCATAAAGCATACCTGTCGAGTTTACAAAGAACCCTGCTTCACCTACGGCACAAGCTAATAAAAGGCCCCAAATACTCACTGTCGTCAAAGGGATGAATTTAAATATTCCGAAAACTACTGCTATAAAAATGGTTGAAAGCAGTACAGTATTTCGGTTCCCAATTTTAGCGCCAAGCTTCCCCATGACTGGTGAGATGAAGATCACCATGAGGGCAGCGGCCAATATCATCGTTGAAATGATTCCTTCACCAGCCCCCAATACATTTTCAAATAAATAGATTTGATTTACAGTAAACAATGTATCACCGATAAAAAAAAATAAGGTATAAAATAGTACATTTCGATAAGCTTTGATACGTAATCCTTCTCTTATCGATCTGAAAATGGTGACTTTCACTGCTTCGTTCGTTACTTGATGAATAGGTTCATTTCCGCTGGTTGAAAAATAGGATACCAGAAAAGAGCCAGCAATTAATACACCCATTAGAAGAGCGGTTATACTCCAAGCAGAATCAGTACTTCCAAATACCTCCTCAAACTTACTAACAATTAAGATAGCATAGCCCGCAATCGCATATCCCAAATAATTAAAGCTTGTTGACATCCATCTAAGGGAAAGTCGATCACGTGGATCCCTGCTTATTTCAGCACCTAAGACCAAGTATGGTACATCTACTGCGGACAGCATAAACCAGAAGAGCATATTCATTACGGTGAAGAATAACACTTGTGCAAGCCCAGTTAACGGAACATTTGAAAATAAGAAGAATACGACAATCGCTAATGGAATACTAAATTTAATGATCCAAGGTCTTCTTCTGCCTTTTGGATTTTTGCTATTATCTGAGAGATGACCAATATAAGGATCAATAAGAGCACTCCAGATCACAGCAATTAAGGAGATTGTCCCCGCTATTAATGGATCAACTCCTGCATAATCAATTAAAAAATACATAAAAAAGAGATTGTAGAAATTGTAAGCGATATTTTCTCCAAAGGTCCCAAAAGAGTATCCTATTTTCGTTCCGAGCGAAAGGTTGCTGTTCGTGTTCACACTCATAATGACTGCCCTCCTTGTTTGATAGTAGTTGTGATAAATTTCCCTAGTACTTGATCGGAAAGTTAATCCTAGGGAAATTTATCACTAGACAATAACTACAGTGGCTAATACGCATTTCTTGTGAAAGCGCACTCAAAAAATGAATTGCTATTTAATACGGATGCTGTTGCGTTACGCAGTGAATCATGCCACCGTACTGGTACAATTTACTTACATTTACACCGACAATTCTTCTCCCCGGAAATTGTCCTTCAATGATTTGAAGCGCTAGCTTGTCATGCTCATCATCATAGATGGGAACCAAAACAACCTCATTCCCGATGTAAAAATTTAAATAAGACCCTTTAGAGCCAGCTTCTTCTACAATTTTTCTTGTTAGTGGTAACGGGATGAGGTGAAATGGCGATCCATCTGTATTTCGCGCCTGTTGTAACTCTTGATAATGCCTTTCGTACGCCTCCATTAGATACGTTTCACTTTCGCCAAAAGGGTCATTCTCATAGAGAATGGTATTTTCATTTGAGAATCGTGCTGCACCATCGATATGGAAATCCGTATCTTCGTTATAGTTATCCTCCCCACGAAGACCAGTTATCCAGATAAAATTCGTTACCCCTAAATGTTTGGTTAATGCACTTTCAATTTCTTTCTGATGAAGCGTGGGGTTTCGATTCTCATTGATAATCGATGTTTTTGCTGCCATCAAGGTGCCTTTTCCATTCACTTCGATTCCCCCACCTTCCAAACAAACATTTACATCAATTTTTGGCAGGCAATAGTGTTGGCTTATTTTTTTTGGTACCTTTGCGTCGTTTTCATAAGGGTATTTATTTCCCCAACCGTTGAAATTCCAATCAGTTAGACAAAGATTCCCTTCATAATCTTTCACAAATATAGGGCCATTATCTCTTATCCAGATGTCGTCGGTTTCTTGAATCAAGAAATCAATTTTATCCATATCCACTTTTGCTTTATTCAGTATCGTTTGAACATGCTTTTTTTCATTTTCATTACGTACAACAATGTGCACATTTTCTCCATAGTGAAGCTCTTTTGCCATCGTTACCCAAATATCATCAAGTTTTGCCCTGTATCCCTCGCCTCTATGAGTTTGATCATGGGGCCATTGGAGCCATGTTCCCTCATGTTTCTCCCACTCTGCAGGCATATAGTATTCGATGTCGTCTTTCCTTTTCACACGGTTTCACTCCTTGTACGAATGTAATGTAAACTCATTCTATCCGTTGCCAATGTGTCAAGGTCAACCACATTCTCCTCTAATACTTCAAGAGAACTTTGTGATGGAAAATGCTTGTTAACAAGAACCAAACTATAAAAGCGAGGCACTGGTTTATCCCAGCTACCTCGCCTAAATCAATTTGCTTAAAACGTCGATTACCCCCTGCTTTTGTTTTGCAATCGGAATACATATTTCCGTAATATAGTCAGATTGATTATTTGTTACTCTGATATCCCTATAATATCGTTCTACTGTTGGCCCTATGATCGAATAGTTATTCTGTTTTGCCCAATTAATTAGCGTTATGTACGCGTTGCCAATGCTGTCATAGCTACCAAAAAAAATCGTACTCATATAAAAGCCGCCCTCGATAGATTGTGTGTAAAATGCATCCGTCTTGTATTCTGCGTTTACCGGTATACAGACTTCGATGTCCGTGTGATCTGGATCATAATCTGAATAAGATTGATGAAAGATCGTCATATGCGTTCCAAGAGACACCAAGTCGTTGCTTGTAGCAATCACTCCGTAAAGTTCGTCGATCATTTGATCTATTTCTATGTCTTTGGTTCGTTTTCGTTGACATAACGCTAGAAATTCTCCTCGATGCCCGGTTAAAACGTCGTAGCTTCGTTTTGCACCAACTATTTTTTCTTCCCCTGATATCCCTCTAATTTGCTTTTCCAGCTCTACTACTAAATAGTGATTTTCTGTTGTAGAGTGTTGGAGATAGTCTATTTTGAGTTGAAGCATTTGTTTGGTGTACTCAACGTCATTTTTATTTATGATTTTTTTTACCTCATCCAATGAAAAACCGTATCTTCTAAATTGTTTGATACTCGAAATATTGTACATTTCCTCATCGCTATAATACCTATACCCGTTTTGATCGACATAGCTAGGCTTTAATAATCCAATCTTGTCATAATGCCTTAACATCCTAGAAGATACCTTACTTATTTTCGAAAATTCACCGATTGTATAAATGCGGTTCACCTTCATTCCTCAAGAAATACTGTTTATGTATAGGGCTACAGTCACATCATCGACCGTAACCCTTTACCGGACAAAAATTCAATTTAATTGTTAGGGATGAATTGGTTAGGTTAATGTTCTAGACATAAGCTCGTGATACGTATCTGGTCTTCTATCCCTTTGAAATTGCAGAATATCTCTCGTACGTTTCACCTCAAGCAAATCAATTTCAGCCAAAATGATTTCGTCTTCAATGGTTTGCGCTTCTGAAATGATTTCTCCCCATGGATCAGCAACAAAACTGTTGCCATAAAAAGTTATGTACCCCTTTCCGTTTGTAGCATCTTCTCTTCCAACCCGATTTGGGGCAGCAACATAGATGTTATTATGGATAGCATTCGATACAATTGC
This sequence comes from uncultured Brevibacillus sp., assembly GCF_947502445.1. GTDB lineage: Bacteria > Bacillota > Bacilli > Brevibacillales > Brevibacillaceae > Brevibacillus. The sequence goes on along the minus strand of NZ_CANMZW010000019.1, from coordinate 102,065 downwards.
CTTTCGCCATGGTTTCGTTGTCACTAAACCTGGGATATCTGCATTAACCCCTATTGCGGTGGGATAAAACACAATCTCTGCCCCTTTTAAAGCAAGGATTCTGGAAGGCTCGGGGAACCATTCGTCCCAGCAAATCAACAATCCTATGGTTCCAAATTTCGTTTTAAAAACAGGATAACCGGTATCCCCTGGCGTGAAATAATATTTCTCTAAAAAACGAGGAGCTTCTGGAATATGATGTTTTCTGTACTTCCCTAGGTATTCGCCATCTGCGTCATAAACTGTTGCAGTATTGAAATAGAGGCCATCGGCTGCGTACTCATAAAATGAACAAATGGTTACGATCCCCAGTTCTTTTGATAACGCTTGAATCCGAGCGTTTGTTGGCCCGTCTACTGGCTCCGCCCAGTCGTACTTATTTACATCAATGGTCTGAGGAAAATACATGCCGCTAAATAGCTCTTGCGTGCAAATGATTTGAGCCCCTTTTTCCGCCGCCTTTCTGATCAGGACTTCTGCTTTATTGATATTCCTTTGTCTGTCAGGCTCACATGAATGTTGAATCAATGCTATTTTTACGATTCTTTTTTCCATCATGCCACCTATCTTTCTACTTCAATGTACTTTTCACTTGTCATAGGGAAACTTTCAATATTTCACTATAGGAATCAGGTCTTCTGTCCCGGTGGAATTGCAGGATATCTCTCGTTCTTTTTATTTCGTTCAGATCTATTTCGTGCACAAGAACTTCATCTTCGTTCGTTTTCGATTCAATTAAGATTTGGCCCAAAGGATTGCTTAAAAAACTTCTGCCATAGAACGTCATGTATCCACTTCCATCTGTTGCATCTTCCCTACCAACTCGATTCACGGCAGCGATAAACATTCCGTTGTGAATGCCGTGTGCTTTGATTGCGTCCATCCAAGTTTGTGATGTGTCTAAATCTGGGTGATCCGGTTCAGAACCGATTGCTGAGGGGTAAAAAACGATTTCCGCGCCTTTTAGGGCCACAATTCGCGAAGGTTCTGGGAACCATTCATCCCAGCAAATGAGTACTGCGATGGTTCCGTGCTTTGTTTTGAAAACGGGATAGCCTGTATCACCTGGAGTGAAATAGTATTTTTCAAGATATTGCGGACCTTCAGGAATGTGATGCTTTCTGTATTTTCCCAGATATTCACCATCCTCATATACGGCAACCGTATTAAAATACACTCCAGCTGCAGCATACTCATAAAGGGAACAAATTATCGTGACACCTAATTCCCTGGATAAATCCCTGATTGTAGTCCACGTAGGACCATCTAACGATTCTGCCCAGTTGTATTTCTCGACATCTATGATTTGCGGAAAATACATGGCATCAAACAACTCTTGCGTGCAAATCACTTGTGCTCCTTGCTCCGCTGCTTGCCGAATCAACGCAATCGCCTTATCTACGTTTTTTTGTCTATCTGCTCCACAAGAATGCTGGATCAAGCCTACTTTCACCTTTCTTTCCATCATAAAGCATACCCCCTTCTTAAAATTCTATTGAATTGAAATAATTACTGAGGTTGTTGCTGAGTTACGCAGTGAATCATGCCGCCGTACGGATACAATTTACTGACATTGATACCGACAATTCTTCTTCCGGGGAATTGCCCTTCAATAATCTGAAGACCTAGCTTGTCATGTTCATCACCATAGATAGGAACCAAAACAACTTCATTTCCTATGTAAAAGTTTAGATAGGAACCTTTAGAACCAGCTTCTTCCACTATTTTTCTTGTTACAGGTACAGGAATGAGTTGAAAAGGCTTTCCATCCGTATTTCTTGCTTGTCGTAGTTCCTGATAATGCCTTTCATACGCTTCCAAAAGGTGTGCTTCACTTTCTCCAAACGGGTCATATTCATAGAGGATCGTATTTTCATTTGAGAAGCGTGCGGCACCATCGATGTGGTAGTCTGTTACTTCATCATGGTTATCCTCCCCACGAAGCCCGGATATCCAAATCATGTTCGTTATACCTAAATACTTGGATAACACCCTTTCGATTTCTTCCTTGCGAAGCGAAGGGTTTCGATTATCGTTTAGGATGGAGGTTTTTGTTGCCAACAAGCTACCTTTTCCATTTACTTCAATTCCTCCTCCTTCCAGGCAAACACTAGCCTCTATTCTTTGAATGTTATACATCTCGCCTATATTAACTGGAACCATGGCGTCATTCTCAGAGGGGTATCGATTTCCCCAGCCATTGAAAATCCAATTGGTCAGTAAAAGATTACTATTATCATCTTTCACAAATGTAGGACCATTATCTCTTATCCAAATGTCATCCGTTTCTTGAATCAAAAAATCAATTTTATCCATACTTACCTTTGCTTCCATCAATTTAGATTCAATATGCTCTTTTTCTACATCGTTGCAAGCAACAATATGCACATTTTCTCCATAGTGCAGCTCTTTGGCCATTGTTACCCAAATATCATCCAGCTTCTCTCTGTAACCCTCGCCTTTGTTTGTGCCATTGTGGGGCCATTGGAGCCATGTTCCCTCATGCTTTTCCCATTCTGCTGGCATATAAAAGGCCAAATTTTCGTTACTTTTCACAAGGTTTCACTCCTTCTCCGAATGTGAAACCCATTCTATGCTATAACAATGTGTCAAGGTCAATGACGATTCCACAAACTCTGTTTGACGAATACCTAAAAGAAGTGGTAGTTTTGGACCCTAAACTAAAGTCCTCGATTACTATTATTCTTTTTGAGCTAGCAAACAGGTTAACCACAACAGCACAGCTGTTTTCTTAACTAATCATTTGATCGGAGGACAGACGTAAGGTGCTTTCTTATTACTTTCTTATACGTTAAAAAAAGTGGAGCCCTCCTCATTTGGAAGCACCACTTTATCCATATAAATTCGATTTTATTACTCCATGCGCTTTTCACCATGAATACTGTACAACAGAATGACTATCCGTGAGGTCAGATGACGTGTCTCGTTTTTACAGTTCTTTCTCTCGCAATATCAAAATTTTGACGTTCTCAAATCCGCTATTGCTGAGCGAAACAGAGCGAGCATTCGGAAATTCCAGAGCAGCTAAGCCTGTCAAGACGTGACCTGGTGACATTTCTACAAATAGCCTGGCCCCCAATTCATATAATAGCGTAGTGGCATCGTGCCACCGCACAGGTTTGGCAACGCTTAATGCGAGATCGGTCCTGATGGCCCCAGCGTCTTTGAGAATACGTGCATGAACGTTTGCTGCGTAAGGGACAATCGGTTCACGTATGGCCGTCTTTTCCAAGGCAGACATTAGCTCTTCTGATACTTGATTTAGCAACTGGCAATGCGAAGGAACGCTTACATTCAACAACTGAGCCCTTCGAGCACCTGACAGGCGCGCGGATGTAAAAACTCGTTCGAGGCCGGCAATCGCACCTGAAACGGTAATTTGTTGAGGTGCATTCAGATTAGCCATGTAAACTGGTTCCTCTTGCGTACATTCTTGTTGGATTATTCCAGATAATTGACGTTTATTGAGACCTACCACAACGCCCATCCCATACCCCCCTGGATAAGCATTCTCCATCAGCATGGCACGCAGCTTAACAAGGTATAGCGCATCTTTGAATTCTAGTACATTTGCAATGACAGCCGCACTGAATGCTCCCACAGAATGCCCGGCTACCAAATCCGGTGATGCTCCTTCAGCCCGTAAAGCACGGGCTGTAGCTACTCCGGAAATAAGTAAGGCAAGTTGAACCGCAACCGTAGAGGAAAGTGACCTTTCTGAATCGAGTGTATAAATATCTGCTTCCAATACCTCACTTGCTTCATGAAGAGTTGCTTCGATAATCGGGTGATCAGGCAAATGATGAAGCATGCCTGTCTGTTGAGAACCCTGGCCAGGAAAGAGAAACACAGCACTCATCTTCCATCCTCCTGATTATGAGTTACGATAGACCACGGGGAGTTCACCAATTTAGGACCATAGCTTGTACGAAGCAGTACCTGGTCTTCATTTCGAGCATACTCGGCAAGTGCAACCGCTCCAAAGGGAGTTTCAAGCTGGACATCTATTCGAATGGGGAGTCGAGTATTCCAACCGAGGAGAACGCCTGCAGTCTCCTTATCAAGCGGTTGTGGCATTCGGATTACTATGTCCAGATCACTGTTGGGATGAGCAGTCGGTATCGAACTTGCCAGTTCGAAACCGACACTACCTGTGATTCCCCATGACCAATCATAACGACTATAATAAAAAGAAACGATATCGAGTATCTGGAAAGCTCGAATGGCAGTAAACCGTACGCTCGTTCTCCAGCCGGCCAGTGAGACTAGTTGTTCTGGCGTGACTTTCATTACTATTGCAGAAGATGGAATATAGGCACCGAAACGCTGATTTCGATTTTCGCCACGAACTCCGACCGGAATCATTCCATTCTGAGGTGGCGCTCGACGAACAACAACCCACGGAGCCCGAAGCAACGCTTCCTGCACCCATTTTGGTATTTCTTCATTACTGACAATACACGCAGTGTGGCTAATTTTTAGCAGATCATGCACTAAGAATTCCATTGCGCTGCCAGGCGGACACGCACTTCGATAGATGCGGCTCGTCCCTTTTGAGCATGATCAGAAACCAGGCGATTACTTAAATCCCTTGCACTTGATCGTACTTCAGAAATCGTATTTATGATTTTTCTTTTCACGGTATCTATGTCTGATTGAGCAGGCTCATCGGCAGCCACGTCCTCCAGTAACTCGTGCAAGGAACCTAGGGAAGCAAACGAACGTATATCATAGGCAGTAGCTGGTATCTTTGCTGCCACTTCTTCTAGTTCTTCAATGCATCTACGGGTGACACGAGCGGCAGATTTTTGCGACATCACTTGTACCACAACATCAGGATCATCAAGTGCTAGAATGCGGTTCGCCTGTAGTCCATGAGCAAGGAAAGCACCTGAGATGGCGTTTCCAACAAGGAACGCAATGACAGGATGTCCAGCCAGTCGAGCAGATGCATACGCGTCTGCCGCTGCAGCACAAGCCAAATGAATACCCAGTAATTCCTCCCGGTAGCCATAAGCTTGACTCGGCACGTCGACAATGGCAACGATCGCCCGTCGCTTTCCATCTTGATCAGCTTGGATAGTATCACGAACATATCTTGCAATCGTCCAGCCCTCGTCCAACCCTACCTCACCATGACGAGCACGTGGGAACCGATTTGCTGGATTGGGAACGACAGAAATATAACGTACATACTCTTCACCTAAGGATGCATCTGCACACAAAACGGACGGCGCTCCTCCCTTTTCCGATTTCGTTACGCCGGTCAACGCTTCGAACCACTTCCGTCCACGACTCAGTACATCGTTCGTTTCTGTCTGGAGCCACACTTCCTCCAGTCGCCTCAACCTTTCCTCTGTATGGGAGACATCTTCCTTTTGATCTCGTCCCCACAGGGTTCGTAACAGGGAACCATCGACAGGAGTAGATGGGTCAATAACGGCTAGCCGAGAAAGAAACCGTTCCACCTGAGAACTACGTGCCTCTAAGGACACCTCTCGTTGACAAGCATCACGAACAGCCTCATAAATTTCCGCCACATCGTCACTGACCAAGGTATCAGCAAAACCGGTTTCAAATCGCTGCTCGCCACCGACCGTACTCCAGATTAACTGACGGTCACGCGAATCGAACTCCAGAATTCCTGCTTCTTGTTCAATGACTTCAGGTCCGTTTAGTTCCAACCGTCCTTGACGTGTCATGATCAGAGTCGTGCATAAAGCAGCCGTAATTGACATGCCACCAAAGCAACCGATCATTCCGGACACGACACATACGACTGGTACGTAACGACGCAATGAAACAATGGCAGCTTGTATCTCTGCAATGGCCAGTAACCCATAGTTTCCTTCCTGTAATCTCACGCCCCCTGTTTCTAGCAACAATACAGGTCTCGTACGAATGCCACCTTCATTGTCTTTCAACGCTTGTTCCAGTGCCGCTGCAATCTTGGCACCTGAAACTTCACCAATACCACCGCCTTGAAAGTCACCTTCGATGGCAATAACGACTGCGGAATCTCCATTGATGAAGCCACGAGCTATGACGACACCATCATCACTTTGTGGAACAATGCTTTGAAGAGCGAGGTGAGGCGACTCTAATCGATCAAAGGGTCCGAGGATCTCGCGAAACGTATCTGGGTCGAGAACCGCCGCAGCTTTCTCTCTAGCATTTAATTCGATGAAGCTATGTTTTAAGTAGATGTGATTCAAGATTGAAGCACCTCCACAGCTTGTGCCAATCGAAGCGATACTACGCCAGGTGTTGCTCCAAAGTCATTGATTTCAATGGACACAGCCAAATCGTAGATGGTAAAAAAGCGATCCAGTACAGCTTTCCACGTTTCTTCAAACCCATTTGATTGAGTACGAATCACCACATAAGCACGTAGCTCTTGACATGGTTCGATCAAGATTTCCAAGTCACCTGAACCCGCCACTCCAACATGTGCACGGCGTGACACTTTTTTACTTGCGTTATATTCAAACATCAATTGTTCCATCCAAAGGCACCTCCTATTGCTAATTTTTATCTTTTAGATCAATCTCTCAAAAAATGATCTAAAAACAACGTAGCTGCGAGTAGATCAGCACTTCCACCAGGCGAAGCATTACGGGCGATGAGACCTGTATCTAGTTGCTGAAGCGCAACCTCGCCTTCTTCGGTAGACGTTCCACCTAATACAAGCACATGCCTGGCCCCTTGCTTTGCAAAATGGAGCGCTTCCATACCGCCTCGGTGCAACAGACAAGTGTCATCAAGACCCGCTATTATCGCAAGCAGAGCATCCAATCGTGCTTTGCTCTCGGGAATGCCACGATCACGGGATGACTGCAAAGCCGGCAATCCGATGTTAATTACGTTTGGGAACCCCTGATGTGCCTCTCCAATAGCCCCAGATACCATGTATGTTTGCCGAACTCGTGTTCCATTTGTAGATTTTACGGGAGCAAACCGATCCGGATAACGTGCAATCTTGCCAGCAAGAGTTGCGATCTCTTTTGGAGTGGTATGAGGTCCAGTGATTGCCGCAGCGGCGATCAAAAGACCAAGAGCCCAGATTGCCCCGCGATGCGTATTCGTTCCTCCTGTTGCTTCCAACATCACTTCTTCACCTTCACGGCCAATCCTCGCTAATTGCTCTCGCAGTTCTTGATTCGGCTTATTTCGAAAGGCAACACGTGCCATCTCCGCAAATGTTCTATTCAAGGCTTTTGCAGAGAGTCGCATCAGATCAATAGTTAAGTCCGTATGCGCTCCTACCGTTTCCATATCGACCAAGCCCGGCTTTGGTGTAAGCTCTGCTTCATCTATCAGTGCTTTTGTGACTAGATCAGCGAGCCATGAGCTACATGAATCAGCATTCCTCCATGGGACAGAATATTCGATCATATTACCAACTCCGAAATTTCGCTGGTGGTTTGTAAAGGCCTCCCGACCAGTCAACCAAATCCTCTATACTTTTTGCTGCCAACAAAGAGCGCTTTGCGTCGGTGCGACGGATTCCCAGGTCTTCTGGAAAAGCCACTAAACCATCACTGCGGAGCCGATCGTTTATAGACAGGTCATGATGAATACCAAGGGGTGAGACTCCAGCAACAGCAGCAATCGCTAATTTACGTTCTTCGAGGTCGCTTGCTTTATAGAGATAGGCAACCCCTTCTTCCGTTACAACATGAGTTACATCGTCCCCATAGATCATAACGGGTGCAATGGGCATATGGGCATCCTGCCCAACCTCTACTGCGTCCAAAGATGGCACCAAAGTGGGTTGGTCACCTTTTTGGAAGGTTTCTACCATTTGGACAACGAGTTTCTTTCCTCTTACGATGTCAGCTTCCTCGGAGATCATATTCAGCCAAGCTGGAGTTGCGTGGCGGCGTCCACGAGGATCATGGCCCATATTGGGTGCACCGCCGAAGCCTGTCAGTCGCCCAGACGTAACTGTTGAAGAATTTCCGACAGCGTCCATTTGAAGCGTGGAGCCAATAAACAGATCCACTCCATATAGACCGGCCATCTGGGAGTAGGCGCGGTTCGAGCGCAAGCTGCCATCAGAACCTGTGAAAAAAACATCAGGGCGTGCCGCCGTATACTCCTCCATTCCTACCTCCCCGCCAAAGCAATGTATACTTTCGACCCAGCCACTCTCAATAGCAGGAATCAGCGTGGGGTGGGGATTAAGAGCCCAGTGTTTACATATCTTCCCACGGAGACCGAGTTTTTCACCGTAGGTTGGCAATAGTAATTCAATCGCCGCTGTATTAAACCCGACTCCATGATTCAGTGATTGTACTTCATGACGTTCGTACACGCCTCTAATGGCAATCATGGCCATCAGAATTTGCGTTTCTGTTATCAATCGAGGATCTCTGGTGAACAAAGCCTCTAATTGATAAGGCTTGTCCGCTTTGACAACAATATCAACCCAGGATGCAGGGATATCAACACGCGGTAGTTCGTCAACAATTTCATTGACCTGTACAATGACGATGCCGTTGCGAAACGCGGTCGCTTCAACGATGGTTGGCGTCTCCTCTGTGTTTGGACCGGTATAGAGATTTCCTGCTCCATCGGCTTTGTCAGCAGCTACGAGCGCGACATTGGGTATGAGGTCGACAAACATCCGGGCATATAACTCCAGGTACGTATGAATAGACCCGATCTCCAGTTGCCCATCCTCAATCATTTGTGAGATACGGAGGCTTTGTGGACCAGAATAGGCAAAGTCCAATTTTTTTGCGATCTCTTTTTCGAATAGATCAAGGTGTTCCGGACGGGAAACGCTGGACATGATCATGTGCAGATGGTTTACTTTTTTTGGATCTACCATTGATAGCGCATGAGATAAAAAAGTCGCCTGTTTCTGATTGTTCCCTTCCAAAACCACTCGATCCCCAGGTGCCAGCAAAGACTCCAGGGCGTCCACGATGCGTTCTGTAGGAAGTACACGACCTTTCATGAAGCTTTTGATTTTCTTTAAACGGTTATCCTTCTGATCTCGGCGTGTCGTCCATGATCTTCCATATACTTGATCTCGTCCTTGCTCGTTCATAATGTTGCACCCCTTCCAAAGCCGAATTTTATCCGTCGGATTGAAACCCTTGATCAGAAAGTATTCTGTTCTTTTTAGACATCATTTACAAATGCATAGAAACACCTGGTCCTACAGGGATCTCGAAAATAGCAAAGATACACAGCATGGCAATCCAAGCGATCAAGAAAGCTACAGTATAGGGAAGGATCAGGGCTATATGTGTTCCTAGACCGGCTTTTTTATCGTATCGAACCAAAAAGGCTAACATTACAGCTACGAAAGGCTGCATGGGCGTGATGAAGTTGGTAGCGGAGTCCCCGATTCGAAATGCAACTTGAACAAACGCTGGATGAAAGTCCATTAACATGAACATAGGAACAAAAATAGGAGCCATAATGGACCATTGGGCAGAACCACTAGTGATAAGCAAATTGAGCAGGGTCGAAACAAGTACAAATACAATGATGAGAGGTAGCCCATCAAGCTGAATCGTCTTTAGTAAATCTGCTCCTTTAACAGCGAGCCATACAGTGACATTGCTCCAATTAAGAAAAGCAATAAACTGTGATACAACGAAAACCAGGACAACAAATCCAGACATGTCCTTTATTGATTGAGACATGAAATTGATTGCATCTTCAGCCTTTTTAATAACCCCCATTGTACGACCATAAGTGTATCCGGTAAGGAGGAAGAAAGCCAAAATGAATACAATAATGCCTGACATAAACGGCGATTCCATGATAGAACCATTTTCTCCGCGAAGAGGTGAGTTTGGTATAAATACAATCAAAACAACAAAACAGATAAACACTAAAGCAACCAGCAACGTATTCCGAAGCGCTTTGTTCTCTAGAGGAGTTATACTGGCCATTTTTTCTTGAATAACGTCCTCTTGGTAGGTTCCCAGGCGCGGTTCTATAATCTTGTCTGTAACAAAAGCTCCAACAATCGTAAGCAGCACTACGGAAGCGCTCATAAAGAACCAGTTATCTACTGGGGTTACCACGACGGTAGGATCAATGGCTTTGGATACCTCTGTAGTTATTCCAGATAAAAGCACATCCGTTCCTGCGATAAAAAAGTTTGCAGTAAATCCACAACCTACCCCTGCGATCCCTGTGGCAAGACCTGCGACAGGATGCCGACCAACAGAATAAAAAATCATTGCTGCTAAAGGAGGAACGATAACATATGCTGCGTCAGAAGCTAAGTTTCCTAGAATCCCTATAAATAATACGGCATAGGTGATCAATGATTTCGGCGCATTGATGAGGGCTTTTTTTATGGTTGCTTCAAACAATCCTACCTTGTCAGCCATTCCAATACCGAGTGCGATAACCAAGACCAAACCTAAAGGCTTGAAGCTGGTAAAATTATCTACCATAGATCCTAGGAAATATTCGAGGCCTTCTTTGGAAACCAAACTTTTGACAGCTATCTCTTCCCCCTTGCTTGGATGAACAACAGACAAGTCCAAGTAATTGCCAATCCAGGAAACAACGATTACAAATAAAGTCAAGTAAAGAAATAACGTAAACGGGTGAGGGATGCGATTACCTAAACGTTCAACCATGTTTAAAAACCGCATCATATTTCCATTCATTACATTACTGGTCTTCTCATTAGGCTGCAATTTAGCCATCGTAAACACGCCCTCTCAAATCTCTATGTTTTTACATGCTTGCCTAGCATATGGATCACGTGGCATGTACATCTTATTCCGTTAAAAAAATTATCAATATTCAGATTCTCGTTCGGAGAGTGATTCGCCTCATCAAAGTTGGCGTAAGGTACAACCACCGATGGCAGTCCTAATAGCTTTGTCCATACATAGTCTGGCAAGCTACCACCTAAGCTAGGTTGAATAATAGGATCTTGCTGATAAGCCTCCCGAACGGCACTTGTTACAATCTTAACGAGTTCGTGGTTTGGACTCGTCCTGGATGGATATACAGCACCCATGAATGCTACATCAATATCAGGTGCGTGCTTATTGACATGACGAACAAACTTTTGATAAATGTCTTCAGGATCTTGATCCAAGACTAAACGTATATCCATTTTCGCTGTGGCTTTTGCGGGGATAATGGTCTTAACCCCTTCCCCACCATATCCACTCTGAAATCCAGAAATGTTAAACGTGGGTTCAAACATTAATCGGCGATAATAGGTTTCTCCATCCAAAGCCAAATCCTTGTATCCGATTTTGTTAGCAATGTCATCACGATTATATGGGATCTTCTTTAGAAGCTGAATCTCATGCTCAGTCGGTTGAAGGATATTGTCATAAAAACCCTCAATTAATACATGTTCGTTTTCATCTCGTAGGGTGTTAAATAAAGCGATCAGTTTCCAGACTGGGTTAGGAACGACATTTCCTTTGTTTCCTGAATGATTATCCCAATCAGCTCCTGATGCAGTTAACTGTACTTTGAGGTTCCCTCTAACTCCCAGTAAAATTAGGGGGTTTCCACTCTCATGAGAGGGCCCATCCGATGTATATACCAGATCCGCCTTTAAGAGTTCCTTATTTTCTTGGACAAAGGAAGGGAGATTGACACTGCTTTTCTCTTCTTCTCCCTCAAATACGAATTTCACATTGATTGGAAGCTCACCATATGCATCCAAATACGTTTTGATTGCGAGTACTTGGGCCATGAGTTGACCTTTGTTATCTCCTGCGCCTCTACAGAATATTTTCCCATCCCGAATTGTAGGTTCAAAAGGCGGGGACAACCACTCATCAATGGGATCCGCTGGTTGGACATCATAATGTCCGTATACGAGAACTGTAAAAGCGTTTTCATTTTTGAGAAGTTCACCGTATACGACAGGATTTCCATCGGTTTCGATTAAACGAGTTTGAATTCCAATCTCCTCCATCAAACCCTTTAGCAGTTCTGCACATTCCACAATCCCATCATTTTGTGTGCTGATGCTTTTTTGTTTTAGTAGAATAAACAGTTGTGCTAAATATTGTTCCTTCCGTTCAAGAATGATGTCATCAATTTTTTCAAGATTTTTTACCATATTTATTGTCCTTTCTCGGCTGTTTATTGATCTCAATCTATTTATTGGCTTCTACGTAATTTAGCCCTAGTTCCTCCTCCTTGAGATGGTTCCTATTGCTTTACCCATCCACATTATCTATTTTTTTAAAATTATACCTTTTCAAAATCAATACATTCTAATATATAATTTTATATTATTCGATATAAAACTTTGTATGAGAGGGATGAGGATGGAACTTTTACAGCTTAAATATTTTCAAACAGTCGCTCGCCATGAACATATGACCCGAGCGGCAGAGGAATTGTGCATTGTCCAGCCAGCTCTTAGTAGAATGATTTCCCTTTTAGAAAAGGAGCTTGGCGTGCAGCTTTTTGATCGGGTAGGAAAGCATATCAAACTCAATCAGTATGGAAGAACTTTTTTAAAGAACGTAGAGAAAGCTTTAACCGCATTAGAAGATGGTAAACGAGAACTTGCCGACCTCAGTTTAGAGAAATATAAGTATATCAATCTCGCAATTCTTGTAGGATCCCATATCTTATCGGATATCCTAGTGGAATTTCGCAAACAATATTCAAATATTGGGTTCCATTTAGTGCAGCATGTCTCTAGATCAGCCATACAACCCAACTTTGACTTATGCATCTCTTCATCACCACTTGAGCTGCAGAACATCAGTAGTACACCCTTAGTAAATGAAGAAATATTTCTAGCTGTTCCAGCAAATCATCGTTTGGCTGGACGTTCAAGCATCCTTCTCGAAGAGGTAGCAGATGAAGATTTTATTAGTTTAAGAGCTGGTAAAAGTATGAGAGGATTAACCGATGATTTTTGCAGGCTTGCTGGTTTTACGCCACGCATCGTATTCGAAACAGATGATCCTTCTACTGTTAGTGGACTAGTAAAAGCTGGCCTCGGGGTAGCCTTTATACCTGGAGTTTCATGGGGGGGTACAACGGGTTCTTCTATTAATCTTTTGCATATAAAGGAGCCAATATGTCAACGAACACTGTGGTTATCTTGGGTAAGTGATCGCTATATTACAGAATCATCTCAAATATTTCGGCAGTTTATGATTGAATACTTTTCAAGGTTTTAGATGAACACATCCCTGTAAAAATGAAAAAGGACAGACCTGTCCCTCAACCTCATCTATTCACTGAAAGCAATGAGGCAGGGTACAGGTCTTGATATCGCAATCTCATCCCGTGGGGGTCCAGATTATGTCTGGATCGTCAAACTGCCATCTCCATGGTTATTTTCTTGTATTTGCTGAGTAACAGAGCAGTGAGCGTGTTCCATATTGACTTAGCCATTGTGCATTTCAGCATGATTATTTTCTGAACAAAATGACTTCATCAGGCAGATTGTCTGTGTCTAATACTTGTGAATCCTTCCCCTTCAAATATTTATCAAAGAAATCCAGAAGCAGGACATTCATGATTCTCTCCATTTCATTAGGGTCTATTTCTCCAAGTATTGCCTGCTCAACTTCCTTATCTCCTACAACACCTTTTGAAATATAGTTTTCAGCCAGAATTTCGTTGTAATCAGTAAAGTTCGCATGGGTACTATTTTTGACTTGTATCATATAGGCGTCATTTTCAGCGTTTAAAAATGGATATGTTAAAAATAAACCTGTTTCATTTTGAACCATCAATATCGGTTTTTTTATCGGTTTTTCCAAGATAGTACTATAGTAGAAACCATCAAGGTTGACACTGGCCCTGATTAAGTCAGATGCATGTGTCAGACTAAGTGCGGTTGAGCCTCCAAATGACATTCCAAAAGCACCGATACTCTCTTTATCGACATGATGATGAAGCAGAGCATTTCCCTGTTCACCTTCATTTAGAAACATGTCAAGGGCAACAAGACTGTCTTTGATCCACCTTTCACTTTGTGCGGTTAGTCCGGGTTGACCGTCAATTAATCTTTGATAAGAATCGCGATGCTCCTCAATGCTTGCATCTTTACCATCTCCATTGAGCCATGCAGAGTATGAAGAGAATAACTCTATAGCATTTACTGCATCTGCTTGAAGCTCCTTCATTTGTTTTTCGGTATCAGGCACTAACAATACATCAGATGGCAACTTGTACGAGCCTGCGCCCTCATGGCCTATGCTTAAAACCATATAGCCATGAGAAGCCAGTTCCTCGAATTGAACCGTGTTCGCTTCACAGAAGAGATTATAGCCATGGCTGAAAAGGAGAAGCGGATACTTGCCATCGCAGATGGGAGCGTTGACGTATGAATTCGTTTCAATACCATTGGCTCCTGGAATGATATTCTCATTCACATACGCTTTCAATTTTCCTTCTCCACTACCTTTTGCGGGAAAAAAGCACAGGCAGGGAATCACGCGGCTTTTTTCGCCTGACTCGTTGGAATCGTATTCATATGAAAAGTGTGTACATCCTACCAGAAAGGGGCCGCTTGGTTTACGGAGTCTGTGCTTCTCTTTTATCTTCATCATTTTTTCCTCTCAAATTGAATGTTTTAATCACATTGTCTAACGTGGAAATGATATAGTGATAGAAGTCCTTCAGGACGGTCATCTCAAGATTAACTGGTATGCGAAATGTTACTGAAAATTCAATCTTATTTGATTGAAGCTATGTTCTGCCTCTACGTATTCCTTCTCTAGATGGGCTAATTCTTGTTCGGCCTGCAATACTTTCACGGTATCTAAAAGCCCCTGTTTAAATTGGGTAATCATCTTCGTATAGTTTTCTTTAGCAAGTTCGACTGCCCTCTTACTTGTCTGTAAGAGTTTATACCCGTCCTCATAACTTTGGTAAATACTGTGCAAAGCGTAAACATTAGCTCTATTCATTTTTTCTAATTCTATATTCGCTTTTTCCAAATTATTTCTAGCAATTTTCCCTGGATCAGTAGATAGAGCTGAATATTTACTGATCAAATCGACACGTAACTGTGCGATCTGTACATCTCCTTTTTTCTGAACACGCGTACTTGAATCTGCTGTAAGTGACGCGACAGCGTCTTCAAACGTGATAGGAGGGTTTTCCGTGACGGCATCCTGCTCGGGGGAAAACAACCAATCTTTCTTAGCATCTACACCTAATATTTCATTTTGCTTGATTTTAGCTTCCTCCCACTTCCGTTCGGCCTCTAGCCATTCAACCTGTGCACTAGCTAATCTTGTTTCCACCAGCATCGTATCCTCTTGTGTGGTGCCGGTGTTTTTGAGTCCTCTAGCCTTTTCTTTTGCAAGAACTGCTAACCCATCTACTCTTTGATATCGCTGCTTTTTCCATTCCTTTTCGTTATATGCATCTAATAAATCATAATAGGAGATGATTGCCTTCGCCCTTAAAGTAACTGGTACCGTTTCTTTATAAAGCTTACTTACGCGTGCACTCAGATCTTTCTGTGCTTTTGGGATATACTTTTGCTCGGCAAGTGCCACCGTATCAATTGAATCAGTATCGATCAATCGATATGCCATGTTCTCTAGTCGCATATATAGTTCGTCATTTTCAGCGTTTAGACGAGCAATCGACAACTCTGGATCTGTAGCTTTCACTAGCTCTATTGCTCTTTCGATTGTTAGAATTTCAGGACTATCAGTATCAATGGAAGTAATTTCTGTAGCAGAACTATGTGATGAGGAGCAAAAAAAGAAGATTAAAAAAATAATGGAAAGAATTGAGTTAAGCTTTACTTTATTCATTAATAAACTTCACCTCTTTATCATGGGATAATTCTATCGCGTTTGTTAAGATTTTCTTTAAACTCGATCATCTGAATTTGAAAGGCTCACCTCCAAATTGGGACATCTTTTGTGAACCACCAGCGTGCAGAAAGTAAGGCTAAGCGAATTGAACTCTGACATGTTGGTGGAGAAAAAGAGAATCTCTTCAGAGATGAAACCTTTCTTTTGTTACTAAATATAGGGCTCACAGAACCAAATAACTGCGATTGCTTGCTCCTCTCCCTCCTGCCCCATCACGTAGTAATCTTCTCTGATCGGAAAACTGTGGGAACTTTTTTCCATCGCCTCCCCTCCATTTTCGGTTTTTTAGCTTATGGATTTACCCAACTGTCTCCCAGCATGATGCCATACATCGAGTCGAGTTTGACTCCGTGCACACGCTTGTTCACCGCCAGAAACGTTTTATTTTCGGAATACGGAATCCAGTAAGCCTGCTCAACCGCAATTTTTTGGACCTCGGCAAAAATTTGATTTCTCTGGGCTTGATCGACTACCTTGCGGCTCTTATCCAGCAAGGTGTCCAGCTGCGGATTTTGAATATGGGCGTAATTCGAGCCGCCGATTTGACTGGAATGCATTAACAGATACAAAACATCGGGGTCATGGAAGGAGTAGTTCAGCGCATTCAAATCAAACTGCCCCTTTGCTAATAATTCCAGCATACTGCCCACCTCAGCACTCTGTATCTTGAGCTCTACCCCGATTTCTTTCAACATGCTTTGAATCAACTGGATTCCATGTGAATTACCCCCGGTTAAAAGCTGCAGGCTGAGCGGTTTCCCGTCCTTTTCACGGATGCCCTGCGCCCCCAACTTCCAGCCCGCTTCCTCCAGTAGATTCTTGGCCTTCTCTACATCGTGCGGGTAGCCGTACGTTTCGACAGCGGGATCGTAGCCGAACATCTCCCGCCCCAGCGGACCAAACGCACTCTCTCCTTCTCCCTGCTGGTCAGCCTGGATGATTGCTTTTTTGTTCAGCGCCATGTTCAATGCTTGGCGAACGCGGATGTCCTGTAAAATCTCATTTTCCATATTCATCTGAATGAAATTCACGCCCATCTGCCCTGCTTCCAAAATCTCAAATTTGCCATTGCTGCGATATTCCTTCGCTTCTTTTGCCATTACCGCAGCAATGTCGATAGACCCGCTTTCTAATGCAGCGATAGTCGTTTGAGCGTCCTTGATGAATTTGATGACGAGCTTGTCAGGCATGGGCGGCCCTTGATGTTTGGCAAAAGGCTCCGGCCACTGGTACGCTTCATTGCGGACCAAAGTAATCGATTCTCCCGTCTTCCAGCTTTCGAACTTCCACCGTCCGACCCCCACCGGGTTTCGCCCATACTCCTTTCCGTACTTCTCGATCGCAGCAATGGACAGCGGTTGGGTCAAATTTGGCTGAACCAGGTACGACAACAGTGGAGCAGATGGCTCCTTCAACTGAAGAATGAGCGTCTTGTCGTCTGGGGCAGAGACAGATTCAATCACGCTGAGCAGCGGTCCTGCGCTCGGAGATGCGGTTTCTGGCGCCATCGCCCGTTCGAAGGTCGCTTTAAAGGAATCTGCCGTTAACGGTGTGCCATCGTGAAATGTGACTCCCGAGCGGATTTTAAATGACCAGGTCTTTTGGTCATCGGAGATACTGTACGACTCAGCCAGATAAGGTTTAATTTCTTTTGTTTTAGGGTCAGCTGACAAGAGCGAGCCGCCGAGCAGACTCCCTACGGTTAAGCTTGAGGTCATATTTGTTTTGTGCACATCGAGGGTATCCGGCTCCGTTGGAATCCCGAGCGTGATCGTTCCCCCTGTCTTCGGTTCTCCAGCGGTTTCAGGTTCAGGCTGTGTTCCCTCCTGCACAGATGGACTGGCTGCCGGAGTGCAACCGATCACAGCGAGCACCAGTAAGAAAACAAGTGAAACATACCTGATACGCCATCGCAAATCTCTTCTTTTCTCCAAAACACTTCTCTTCGACACAGTGGTTCCCCCTCATGAATGGCAGCCCGAACCAAGCGTTGCTGCATGATTGTCTTTCTTTTCTGCCAGCTTGGTCAGCCGTGATTCAAGCATTGTTTCCTGAAAGCTATCAGTTTATCAAATCCCCCCTTCTGTCTCGCCATCTAGTAGAGATGGCACGCGACCATTCTGCCCTCACTATCTTTCAAGACAGGCGCTTCCTTTTTACATATGTCCATGCATGCCCAGCAGCGCGGGTGAAACTTGCAGCCTGTGGGAGGATTGGATGGCGACGGCAAATCTCCCGTCAAAATAATTCGCTCCCTCTTTTCATCAGGATCAGAGACAGGTACAGCAGAGAGCAGCGATTGTGCGTACGGATGCATGGGCCGCTGGAACAGCTCTTCTTTTTTTGCCAGCTCAATGACTTCCCCCAGGTACATCACTGCGACTCTGTCGGCAATATGTTCAACGACACTTAAATCATGCGAAATAAAGAGGTATGTGAGCGAGAACTGCTCTTGCAAATCCTGCAGCAGATTGAGAATTTGGGATTGGATCGACACATCCAGTGCGGATACCGGCTCGTCAGCAATAATCAGCTTTGGCCGAAGCATCAAGGCCCGGGCAATTCCGATCCTTTGTCTTTGCCCCCCTGAAAACTCATGCGCGTAACGCGCAAGATGTCTTTTGCTCAAACCGACGATTTCAATCGTCTCTTCGATCAAAGACTGTCTGTGCTCCTTTGGGATGCGATGGGCAATCAGCGGCTCGGTTAAAATGTGCTGAATCGTCAGCTTGGGATTCAGTGTGTCAAAAGGATTTTGAAAGACCATCTGCATGTTCCGCCGGACGTTGTGCATTTCCGATTTGCTGTACATGCGGATGTCTCTGCCTTGAAAAACAACTTCTCCCTCCGACGGCTCGATCAAGCGCAGAATGCATCTTCCCAGTGTCGACTTGCCACATCCTGACTCCCCGACAATCCCTAATGTTTCTCCTTCGTTTACAGTCACATTTACACCGTTCACGGCATGGATGTAGGACGGCTCTTGGAACCACCCTTTGCCCAGGAGAAACCGCTTCTGCAAATTTTTCACTACCAACAGTGGCGTCGTCATACATTCACCCCCGATCTGTCCTGGTTTTCCTGATACAGCCAGCAGCGGCATTGAGTCTGGGCGTCCACTGCCATCAACTGCGGATTCTGTTCAAGACAGACAGGCATCACCTTGTCGCATCGCGGAGCAAAGCGGCAGCCTTTGGGATATTCATCCGGAGACGGCACACTTCCGGCAATGCTGTTCAGACGTTTCTGCCCTTTGGCTTTATGTGGATTCGAATTGATCAAGCCGACGGTGTATGGATGCTTCGGGTCACGCAGCAGAGAACGGACATCTGCCGCCTCGATGACCTGTCCAGCATACATGACCATCACCCGGTCACATGTCTCCGCAACCACACCCAAATCGTGCGTGATCATGATCAGCGACATGCTCATTTCTTCCCGGACTTTTTGAATCAAATCAAGAATTTGCGCCTGAATCGTCACGTCGAGGGCCGTCGTTGGTTCATCCGCTATGAGTAGCTTCGGGCTGCAAGCAATGGCCATCGCAATCATGACGCGCTGCCTCATTCCTCCAGACAGGCGATGTGGGTATTCATTGTAGATTTCATTTGCTCGCGAGATTCCCACCTGGGTCAAGAGCTCTATCACTTTTTGCTTGGCCTCGCCGGATTTCATGCCTTCATGTTTTTCGAGTCCTTCACTCATTTGCTTGCCGATGGTTAAAACAGGATTAAGAGAGGTCATCGGCTCCTGAAAGATCATCGCCATCTCTTTTCCTCGAATTTTCTGCAACTCTTTTTCGCTGAGCGCCACTATTTCCTTGCCGTTTAACTGAATGCTTCCAGCGATTTTTCCGTTCTTCCCCAAAAGGCGCATGATTGAAAGGGAGGTAACACTTTTACCGCAGCCTGACTCCCCGACAATCCCCAAGGCTTCTCCTCTCCTTACATGCAGAGAGAGATCATCTACAACCTTGTAAGCACTTTCATTTTTTGCAAACGTAGTTGTCAAACCAGATACTTCCAGTACGTTTGTCATGTTGTCTCCTCCTTGCAAATGAATGGAAGCCGACTTTTCGTTCACGGCCTTACGATTTCGGATCAAAAATATCGCGCAGGGCATCGCCTAGCATGTAGACGGTAAAGACGACAATCGTAATCGCCAGTCCCGGAAACGTCGCCAGCCACCATGCCTCCCGCAAGTAGTCCTTGCCTTCACTCAGCATCGTTCCCCACTCCGGCGTAGGGGGTTGGGCGCCAAGTCCGATGAAACCTAGAGCGGATGTCCCTAATATGGCACTGCCGATGAACATCGTCGTATAAACGATGAGTATATTTGAAATATTCGGAATCAGTTGGTTCATAATAATCCACCAGTTGGAGCTCCCGATGGACCGGCTCGCTTCCACATACCCTGCCCCTTTGATGGTAAGTGCCGCTCCGCGGACGAGGATCGAAAAGCCAGGTATGGACGCTATGCCGATCGCAATCATTGCATTTTCCTGACTGGGCCCAAGTGCTGCTACGATTGCTAAAGCCAGTACAATCCCCGGAAGCGCCAGCAAAACATCCATGATTCTCATCATCACGTTGTCAAAAATTCCTCCCAGGTACGCACTGGTTACACCAATGAACGTTCCAGCGACAAACGTCATCGCAGACGCCATTACCGCTACTGTCAACGTCACCCTGGTTCCATACAGCAAGCGGGATAAAATGTCACGGCCAATGGCATCTGTACCGAGCCAAAATTCCTTTGATGGCCCTTGCATGAATGCTTCGTAATACGTTTTGGTTGGATCATGAGGGGCAATCCATGGACCGATGATCCCGATGACAATGATCGCCAGCATCATGAAGAAGCTGTATTTCGCCTTCTTTTTTTGCATAATCTTGCCCAGTAGTTCAAAACGGGGCAGCGACCTCTCTCTACGCCACGATGAACGGACAGGAATCGTTTTGTTGAGCTGGCTCATGCTACGCTCCCTCCCTTTTTACCGTGTAGTCAATGCGTGGATCGAGAATCGCGTAGAGCACGTCAATCAAAATCACGACAAAGACGTATATCGCACCGATAAACAACGTCGTTCCCTGAATCATGGGAAAGTCCCTCGAGCTAATGGCTTGAATCGCCAAGGTCCCTATACCAGGCCAGTTGAATACCTGCTCGACAATGACTGCACCGCCCAAGAGGCCCGCAAATTCCAGGCCGATGACCGCTACGATCGGAATCATGACATTGCGAAAGGCATGTCGCAGCAGCACGATCCTCTCCCCCATTCCTTTTGCGCGAGCAGTCCGAATGTAGTCATTGGACAAGACTTCGACCATCCCCGCACGGGTTAAGCGGCAGAGTGCCGTCGCCATCAAAGTACCGAGCGTGAACGCAGGCATCACGATATCCATGAAGCCAGTGCCTCCCGCAATCGGAAACCAGCCTAAGTACACCGAAAATACGAGAATCATCAACAGACCGAGCCAAAACCCTGGCAATGCCATACCAAAGGTTGAAAATGTCATAATAAGACCATCTAGAAACGTATCTTTAAATCTCGCCGCAAGAACACCTAGCCCGACCCCGACTACAATAGCCACCCCTAGGCTTGCCACAGCCATTTTGGCCGTTGCGGGAAAGCGCTCGGCGATTTCTGTACTCACCGGTCTGCCCGTTTTGAGAGAGGTACCCAAATCTCCCTTGACTACACCGGATGCATAGTTCACATACTGGACTACAAGCGGCTTGTTTAGCCCCAGTTCTTCCCGCAGCATTTCGATTTGTTCAACGGTTGCCCGCTGCCCAAGCATGATCCGCACAGGATCACCAGGAATGAAATGGATGAGCATAAAGGTAAAAACGGAGAGTCCAAAAAGAACGATGATGCCTGACACGAGTCGTTTGAAAATATATTGCTTCATGAGACCTTCACCCCCACTTCTCTCCCATCTTCTTTTTCGTTTTTGTACCTCGTGCTTAATCATTTTGACATGAGCGTACTCTGAACCCCGTACCCAAACATTTTCTTGGTTCATCAGTAATAAGTTAATGACCACCTACCGTAGACAACCTCCAGCCCAATCTGGAAAAGGCTATTTGGTAATAATTGGTGATTATCTATTATCAATCACCTTTGTTATCCACGTAGATACGATTCAAGTAGTTGTATTTTTCATTTAAAATGTGCCTATATTGCTAGGGGTGTATTCGTAAATTAGCAGAGCTCCCTTCTGTTGAAATAATCAGCAAGTAACTAATAATCTGACAATAAAAAATGCATGCTTTCAACGCTCGTGTCCGAATCAAACAATCTCCTTTACGGTTAATAATTGTAAATTTCATTTAAATAGTACGATAATCAAATGTTTATAGTCATTAGCTCTCACCTATAAAAAAATGCAAGAATATTGTTGCTGGGTAACAAAAGATCCCTTTTTTCTCATAGGTATATGAATTACTTTTTCAATTTCAAGGATTGATAGCAGGTTAACGCTATCTTCAAAGTTACTTAAGTAAATATTTCGTGTTTCCAATAGGTTTGCATTACTTGATTCATCATATTCTATCAATGGCAGTCCTGAACTACCGCCAGATGGTTATATGATCCCAGCAGATGCAAGTTTATTTCTCGAGTATAGCAATATGCAATCGATTTACCTGGCATGTTACGGTGTGATTTTATCAAAGGCTATCCACCAAGGTTCTTTTCCGCGACCCGACAACAACCTTACCTTTTGAAACAATGACGCACTCTTTCTCTCTACTATCATATAAACGAACTAACCTTCTTCCGTTCCGCAGGTTTCAGGTGACGCTACCAGCTTGTACAACAAACGTAACGAATCTTCTTTATCGTTACTTTGGCGAGTCTGCAGCAAGATCGATTTTATTCTTGTTAGGGTACGAATTTGTCCATCCAAAGCTTCAATTTGCCAGTTGATTACGTTTGCAACTGACTTTTCACCGGATATCATCTTACTAATCTCATCCATGCCAAACCCCAGATAGCGAAAGGTAAAAATCAGCTCCAGCCGCCATATTTCCTCCATTGTGTAGAGACGATACCGACTGGCCGTAACCTCTGCAGGTTTGAGAAGCCCGATTTCGTCGTAGTAGCGAACCGCTTTTACAGTTGATCCGGTGATTTTTGCCACTTCGCCAATCGTGTACTTCTTGCTTAGCGTTGACTGATCAGATACAAACTGTCGCTTGGTACCACTCCTGTTTTTTGAGTGCAACGTAATCACCTACCAATTACAAAGATGGACAATCAAGTTACGCGAACGTCAACGGTACTTTAAGAAAATTATTTTATCTTGAAAGCATACAGAATGCCCTTTTTTGTATAAGAAACCCTTCACGACATTTTTCTCAAATACATTACGAGAAGGGTTTAGAATTTGAATTATTTCAGGTTTACTGGATTAAGCTGTTCCAGTTCCGGTATGATGAAACGGCCATCCTTGCGAATCAGTCGATCATCGAACCAGATTTCACCTCCGCCCCATTCCGGGCGTTGAATCATCACCATGTCCCAATGAATAGAGGATTTATTCCCATTATTGGCTGCGTCATAGCATCGACCGGGTGTGAAGTGAAAACTACCATCTATTTTCTCGTCGAACAGAATATCTTTCATCGGTTCCTGAATAAGCGGATGGAATCCAAGCGCAAACTCTCCAACATATCGCGCGCCTTCATCTGTATCGAAAATTTTATTGATGCGTTCCGTATCATTAGCTGTCGCTTTCACAATCTTCCCGTCGGTAAACTCCAATTGAACATTTTCGTAGGTAAATCCCTGATAGTGGGATGGCGTGTTAAATGTGATGACACCGTTCACCGAATCGCGAACCGGCGCGCTGAATACTTCTCCATCCGGGATATTGAATATCCCGTCACACGCAACCGCCCCAATCCCTTTAATCGAGAATAAAAGCTCTGTACCAGGCCCTATAATCTTCACACGGTCTGTTTTGTCCATTAATTCCTTCAAAGGAGCCATAGCCTTTGACATCTTGGCGTAATCCATCGTGCAGACATTGAAGTAAAAGTCTTCAAACGCCTCCGTACTCATGTTGGCAAGCTGCGCCATTGAAGGACTCGGATAGCGGAGAAATGCCCATTTTTTAGTGAGACTTGTTGAAGCTACGACTTGACGGTAAAGAGAAGCATACAACCTCATCTTGTCACTTGGTATATCTGACAATTCGCTCAAATTCTGACCGCCAAGGACTATTATATGTGCTTGCATCTTTTCCATCTGGAACTGATCTATTTCAGCCCAGGTCCTAAGCTGATCTTCGGTTCCTTCCAATAAAAGCTGGCGGATTACAGAGTGATCCCGCAGGTTCACATAAGGATGTCCGCCTGCTTGTTGAACTGCTTTCACCAGTTCCTTGACCAGCGGCGTATCTATTCCTATAGCTTCAATCAATATATTTTCGCCTTTTTGCACATTTGTAGAATAGTTTACTAGTACATCTGTTAATTTTGTAAGCCGTGGATCAACCATATGATACAACGCTCCTTTTTCGTATGTTCTTGCCTTACTCATCGCACTTTAATTCTGTATCCGCTGTAAAGAATATCCAGGTTTTTGCCGTCTCTTGAACCTTGAATTGTCGATCTGTCTTCGCCACAGGCACTCAAAGGAAATGGTTCTCCATGATCAGTCATAATTTTTAATTTCTACTGATCGACCCATGCATCGTTAAACATCGGAATTTCCTCCACAAGCTTGACACCTTTCACTCGCTTATTTACTACCGTAAACTGCTTTGTCACATACACTGGAATAATATACGCCTGTTCAACCATATATTTTTGAGCTTCTGCGTAGATCTGTTTTCTGGCTTCAATATCATAGGTAGATTGTCCTTTGATGATCAAATCGTCTAACTTTGGATCGTTGATTCCTGAAAAGTTAAAACCACCCAGACTGGAATGGAAGAAAATTGATAGAACATCCGGATCGGGGTAACCGGAGTTTGCCATAAGCAAATCAAAATTTCCTTTCATAGCGGCTTCCATTTGAGCTATCGGATCTAAATTCTGAATGCTTACTTTGATACCCACCTCACCCACCATGGATTGAATTAATTGGGCATCTTTGTTATATTGTGCTGTGCTTAACAAGTTCAAGCTAAGCGTTTTTCCGTTCTTTTCCCTGACACCTTCCCCATTTACCTTCCATCCAGCAGCATCAAGGAGCTTTTTTGCTTCGTCCAGATTGTATTTATACCCGTACTTTTCTACACCTTTGTCATATCCCAGCATGTTGGGAGGCAATGGACCGTTAGCGATTATCCCTTCCCCCAGTAGCACGGATTGTACAATTGCCTCTTTGTTAACCAACATGTTGATCGCTTTGCGGACTTGAATGTCTTGGAACATTTCGTTTTTCAGGTTCATTC
This sequence comes from uncultured Brevibacillus sp., assembly GCF_947502445.1. Lineage (GTDB taxonomy): Bacteria > Bacillota > Bacilli > Brevibacillales > Brevibacillaceae > Brevibacillus. The sequence goes on along the minus strand of NZ_CANMZW010000019.1, from coordinate 76,777 downwards.
CGACCATCAGTCCCAACCCTGTCCGCAGTACCTCTAGCACTTCATATTTCTCATTGTTTCTATACTTATTAATATCTTTCACTGGTACGTTCCAAGCCACATCGATCGTATCGCTATCCAGAGCTGATAACATGGTTTGAGGGTCTTGTATGAATTTAATGACAAGTTTTTCTGGTCTCGGTGGCCCCTGATATGCAAATCTTTGATCATGCCCTTTGTAATCTTTGTTGGAAACAAGAGTGATCGATTGACCTGCTTGCCAGCTTTCAAATTTCCACGGCCCCACTCCTACAGGGCTTCTTCCATATTGCTCCCCGTATTTTTCAATCGCCTTCATAGAAAGCGGTTGTAAAACGGTTGAGCTTACATTGCCAAGTAAAGTTGCAACAGGTCGTTCCAACTCCAATATGAGCGTCTGATCATCAGGTGCATTTACAGCTTTTACCCCTGCTAAAAACATACGAGATGTCTTGGCAGCCGTTTTAGGATCTAAAATGCGATCAAACGTTTCTTTATACGTCTTGGCGGTTAACGGTGTTCCATCGTGCATTGTAATGCCTGAGCGAATTTGAAATGTCAATGTTTTGCCATCCTCTGACACCTTGTATTTCTCTGCCAGATTCGGCTTATACTCATAGGTGACAGGGTCTTTCGTAAGTAGCGATCCTCCCATAGGAACGGTAGCGATCGTATCTGCCCCAGTCGACTTATGAGCATCAAGTGTGTCTGGTTCTATGGGAAAAGCCATCGTAATCGTTCCACCCGATTGAGGTTTTGCCTCACTTTGTTGTTCATCTAGTTTTGGAGGTGGCGACGCTTGTGTGCAGCCAATGACCAAAGACATGAGTAGTACTGCCAGTAATACGAAGGTAATACTGCGTAATCCCCGCAAGTGAAACTCCCCCTTCTGTTATCTCTTTACTATTTCTGACCATCCCTGCTATGTGACTGCAGACCCAGCACGTCCGTCTCCATGATAAACTCTCAAGTGATCGGAGAGTCAATCACAAACCGGAAAGGCACTTCTGTTACTCAAGATTTCGCTGCCTCTTGAACCTTGGAAAAGTGGAATCCACCTAAATCTATTTTGCAAATTTCATTGTTCTCATCTCTGATAAATCGTACTGCATTCGTTGATCCCTCTATTAAAAAGAGATCTTCATCAATAGGTTTCAACGCTGTAGGCTGGTTATTCATATACAAATGTAGTTGTCCCTCTTCTAAACGGACGGAAAGAGAAAGAATCTTAGCAGCCTCTTGAAACTCCCCAATAAACTGCGCTAAGTTCTCTGACGATACTGGATAGTCCTTGAAAATAATATGAGTAGCTTCGGGTGAACGATTCTCCAGACAATTAAAGGCAGCGTTCATGATAGCAGTGGATACTTTAACAAATAGATTGGACATGACAATTCCAGTCAGTCCTTTTTCAGCAATGATGTGCATTTGCGATTCTCCGCCCTTCATCCCACCGGCGTGTCCAACCATGCCCGTTCCGTGGTATTCGGGAATGACTAGTAAACCGTATCCGTAGTTTTCGCCTGCTATCGGGTTACACTCGAAATAAGAATTCGTCATCAGCCCTACACTTTCACTAGTCAGGATGCGGTTGTTACCAACAAGTCCACCTGTACGAAAAATTTCCGTGTAGTTCAACATGTCTCGAACCGATGATTTTAAGAAGCCTGCTGCTCTTTGCACGGTGGAGTCCCACCAGTTTGGAGAAGGGATCACGATTTGTTTTCCGCTTTTTTCACGTGTTACATAGAGACTCGTGATATTATCATTCACTCCCAAATCGTCCAGAAAGAAGGAGCTGTTATACATTCCCGCTGGCTGTAAGATGTGCTCTTTCACGTACTCTTCATACGATTGTCCACTGGCACGTTCGACAATCGCCCCTAATAAACCGTAACAATCATTGTTATATAACCACTGGGTACCAGGCGGTCCGAGTAACTCGAAATCCATTTGAGCAATATAATCCAGATATTCCTCATACGTCTCAACTGGTTTGATCTCTTCCCTGTTCATCTGAAGGAGCTGCGGATCGTTTCTAAATTCCTCGTCCGTCGCAGTGTGAAACAGTAACGCAGGAGAGGAAGGCAAGGCAGGTATGCCGCTCGTATGAGTCATGAAGTGATGAATGGTTATCGGCTCTGTGCTTCCATTTTTCAAACGAAAATTAGGCAAATACTTTTTGACGGGGTCATGTACGGAGATCTTGCCTGCCTCTTGCAGCTGCATAATCGCTACACATGTAAACGATTTTGTAATCGATCCGATGGCGAATACGGTATCAATTGTGACCTCCAACTGCTTTTCCACGTCGCGATAGCCGAAGCCCTTTCCAAAGAAAAGCTGACCGTCTTTGGCTAATCCTACAGCAACGCCAGGTATTTGATTTTCTTTCATCACTTTCTGTACATAATCTTCAAATAATTCAGTCTGTTCTTTTGTTTGCATGTTTATCATCCCTCGCCATTTTGTGTATGAGCTCTTTGAGCAGAGTTTCATTTTTCCCTTCAAATATAAACTCTCAAGTGACCGGAGAGTCAATGAAAACTATTTGAAAAAATGAAGGTTTTGATAAGGGGAAAACTGGCATTGTGGTTAGCGGCAACTGAAACGGAGCTGGATGAGCTCAATGGCTTTCGGACTTAGTTCAATTGTATTGTCGCTCACCAAAAGCACGATCGAATCATTCGTCGTAAGCAGCACCTATCGAGATAAGCTTCTAGCCTTTGAAATTGTTTTCAAGTTGATGCGGGGGCACCGTCCCATGAACCTGTAGATATTATTCTGCCTCCAGATGCTCAAGTTTCCATTGCATTCCTTTCATTAGTAATGAACGCGCTTTTACTTCCAACTTCACAGGTGGATGCAAGATAGAACATAACTTCACATAACGATCAATTCGGCTGTTTTCCAATTTTAGCCACCCTTTGGCAAATTGACGAAAAAACTCCGGAGGAACAGGAAGTTGTTCCGTATTTGCAAACAAGGATGCATGTTCATTAACAATCGCTTGCACGATTGAACTGTCCGGCGACTCTTTTTGCTTCACGGCATCGAGTAGTCGTAGGAAAAGTACATTCATTTTTGCGCTCCATGTTGCGGCATCGATTCGAGTATGTTTTATGGTGTTCATAGCAATCTCTATACCATGCCTAATATCCGCAACAAACTGAGGATCGTCCAGCAACTCCTCTATTTCAAGTAATGCGGCAGTTTGTTGTGCTGATAATTTTCCTTTTTTTGTGAAGACATCATTCGAATTTCCCATGAAAGATTTTTTCCACTCAACCGGAACCTGATCAGGAACCACAGAGGCTATTATTTTTTCATTAATAAACCTCTTCCGTTCCTCTGTACTGACGGAAATTGATTGTACCAGCTCGTGCAAATAGTTTATAGAATCTTCTCCATAATCACTTTGCTGGGTCTGTTCTAAAATCGATTTTACGCTTGTAAGTGTTCGAATCTGCGTATCCAATGCTTCCATTTGCCAATCAATTACAGTGTCAACCGATGTTTCCCCCGAAATCAATTTTCGAACCTCCTCAAGGCCAAAGCCCAGATTTCGAAGGGTAAGGATTATCTTCAGCCGCCATATTTCCTCCATCGTGTAAAGACGATACCTGCCAGTGGTGACCTCTGCCGGTTTGAGCAGTCCAATTTGATCATAATAACGAACGGTTGGTACAGTTGTACCAGTCATTTTTGCAACGTTGCCAATCGAATATTTTGTGTCTTTCTCTGTTGGATTGGCAAGGGTTTCTTCATATTCTTTTACACGTCGATATAAACTTGTCCGGGTCATGCCAACTTTTTTCATAGCCACCGTTGCCGTCAGCCTCCCTTTTTTCCAGGCACTATACTCATGCACGAATTCTTCATCAATCGGGATTTGGGCACTTCATACAAGTCGAATCGGCCGGCAACCAAAAGCCGGATAGATGCCACTTATTTTCATCAGCTTGATATTGATTTTATCTGCTGCCGGTTTGGCGATGACTTCCCTCATCGACCATGATCCGCATCGATGAGTAGCTGGACCTTATTTTCCGTCTCTTTCGAAACAGCACGAATCTGCATTTCTACTTGACCCAGGCATCGTTCAACAGCAATCGGCCATTTCCGAATTTGACACCTTTTACTCTTTTATTCACCACTACGAAATGTTTTCTCACGTAAATCGGAACGATATAGGCTTGGTCAATCACCAGTTTTTGCGCTTCGGCGTAAAGTGGCATCCGTACTTCTGGATCGAAAATCGTTCGTCCCTTTCTCACCAGTTCCTCCAGCTTGGGATCATGGACGGAGGCAAAATTGCTCACCTGTGAAGAATCAAAGAAGGTGTACAAGATATCTGGATCAGGATCATAGTAGCTACCCAACACCATATCGAATGAACCATTATGTCGTGCGGTGGCATAGGCTGTTTCTTCCAATTGTTCAATCACAACTTTCACGCCGATTTCCTGCATCATGGATTGAATCAGTTGCGCATCCAATGCCAATTTTGGGTTAATCAGGAGTTTGGTGCTCAATGTTTTCCCGCCCTTTTCACGAATCCCCTCGGCATTAGGAACCCAGTTTGCCTGGTCGAGCAACTTTCTCGATTCTTCTAAATTGTAATGGTAGTCATACGACTCTGACTCTTTATCATAGCCCATGATATTTGGTGATAAAGGGCTATGGGCCACGCTTCCCTCTCCTTGCAGCACAGCCTTGACAAGCACCTCCTTGTTCACTGCCATGCTTATCGCTTTGCGTACACTAAGTTCCTTGAAACGGTCATCTTTCAGATTCAGCATCAGAAACAGGCTTAATCCAGAGTCAAGGTCACTGATCACTTCAAATTTCGGATGATTCACGAATCGTTTTACATCTTTTCCGACCAAATCCGTGGCGATATCGACTGTACCACTTTCAAGTGCAGCATTCAGCGTTTGCGTGTCTTGGATGAACTTCAGAATCAATTGATCCGGCTTCACAGCCCCCTTGTTTTGGTAAAAGTCCTCTGGCCATTGAAAAGCGTCATTGCGCACGAATTTCATCGATTCACCCGTTTTCCATTCAGCGAATTTCCAAGGGCCGACACCTACCGGCTGACGCCCATATTGGTCGCCCGCCTTCTCGATTGCCTTGATGGATAACGGCTGTACGATACCTGGTGCGCTTAAATAGGTAAAACCTGGGGCCGTAGGTTCATCAAACGAAAGGATAAGCGTTTCATCATCCAGGGCTTCCGCTCCCTTTAGCCCATCCATCAACACGCCAGCAGCACCGACTCCTGTGTCAGGGTTTATGATCCGATCAAACGTTTCCTTGAATGATTTCGCAGTCACGGGTGATCCATCGTGGAAGGTGATTCCCTTCCGAATCTTGAACGTCCACTTTCTCTTGTCCTCCGAGAGGGTATAGCTCTCCGCCAAATAAGGCCGTAACGCTTTCGTTGTCGGATCGAGATAAAGCAAGCTTCCCCCAAAAAGGCTTCCGATTTGTTCCACTTTGATGCCAAATTTTGACTTATGCGGGTCCAATGTGTCCAGCTCGCCGTTGATCGCTACCGTAATGGTTCCTCCTGCTTTCGGTTCCTCTTGTTGCGCAGTCGGTTGTTCGGTTGGAGCTGTCGTTGATCCACAGCCGATCGCCACCGTGCACAACGCCAAAATCATCAGACTTGAAATGACTTTTTCCCACTTGTGTTTCTCTGTCATATACCTTCCCCCTTATCTACTCTGCTTGTGTCATTTTTTTAAATCAAAGAAATAGATGGACGGAATTTTTCAGAATAGAACGAAAAATCATCACCTGCCAATGCCTGTTTGGCCTTCACTACCTTTTCCTCCCCTACTACATCGCTGGCCTGTTTACTGCAGCAGCGTCGACCTCTAGAGCCGTTGGGCCTGCCTTTCCTCGCCATTCAGGAACAGGATGATTTTATTCACTCTTCCCGTTTCATCTTTGAGGAATTCCACTTCAACAGGGCCCGTGCTAACGAAAAAGCGAGTATCTGAAGCAGGATAAAGTCCATCACGTACTTTGCCTGTGACTTTCAGAAAGAGACGCCCCTCCTCGGTCTCAATCACAGCCGCCATCCCTTCTTCATTTTCGAGCAAATACGTTCCAACATAGCTGTCATAAAGAGCAGGGTCAATTTTGGCCAGCTTCTTCTCTTTAGGCGCTGCAGGAATCTCATATGGCAAATCAAACAAAATATTTTCCGCTGCCAAAATGATCGCTTCTTCAAAATCTACATCCTGCTCTTTGTTTCGCAAATAAATCAAAGTCCGGCGATGGTCATGATAATGATTCAAAATGGTCTTATACCCGGACCAGCGACCTGGATGGGACATGATCCGTCCTTTTTCGACGCTTTGTTCCAGTCTCCAGCCCAAACCGTAGTTGATGCTCTCTCCATTATTCAATCTTACAGGCGAAAACACTTCCTCCAACGTTTGCTGGCTCACAAGCTCCCCGGAATACAAAGCTTGGTCAAAACGCAACAGGTCCTGCAGATTGGAATTGACCGCCCCATCTCCCTGCATCCCATCAAGAAAGAAAACGAACTCGGTATCGGTAACCAAATCAGGCAATTCAAAGCGATCGGCAAAAAGGTCATACACATAACCATAGGCATAATCCTCAATCAGCTCTCTCTTGAGCCGGCGATTGTACACCAACGTACGATTCATTTTAAGTGGGGCGAATAGATGCTGTTTCATAAACGAGGCAAAGCTCTTTCCTGTCACCCGCTCAATGATGATGGCAAGCATGATGTATCCTGTATTGCTGTAGAGCCATCTTTCATTCGGTGCAAAAAATACTGGTGGCTGATGTTGAATCAACATATCCAGCACGTCCTGGTTTGTGGCGATTTTTCTCCTGTCCCAATGGTCAAAAAACAAATTCATATACTCGGGCAAGCCTGAGGTGTGACAAAGTAGGTGTCGGATCGTGATCCCCTGGTATGGCAGTTCTGGAATCCATTTGGCGATCAAATCGTCGAAGCTTAGTTTGCCCCGTTCCATTAGATGCACCATTCCCATCGCGGTAATCGGCTTGGAGAGCGAGGCCAATTCGAAAACGGAACCCGTAGTCAGCTTGCGCCCGGTCGTTAAATCGGCATCCCCAAATGCAGCCTGATAAATGATCTGTCCATTTTCCGCAGCCAATACCGTTCCGCTGATTAGCTGTTTAGATGCCAGTTCTCCGAATAGATGCTCAAACCGTTGTTGTCTTGTTTTCACGTCAATCCTCCTTTTTAACCTCCCAAAAACGACCGTCTTTGGTTTTCATTAACTCGCAATATTATTCTCCATCTTAAAGTCATCCTGTTCTTGGTTTCATGATTATGGTTAGGATTCAACGACAACGGCGCAAAATCTGCAGTGCCGCTTCTGGTAACCCTGATCATAGCCGTCGCGTAATCGGATTGGCGCAAAGAAAGCCTCCAGAAGGATTAATCGGCTTAGGTCCTCAAGGTCGTGAAGATCTTTTTCCAGCTTGATAAGACTATAATTTTAAAAAAGCCCTATCAATCCTCAATAAGAATTTTTTTAGGAATCTATTTATTTCAAAATGGTTTCTTGCCGCACCAGAATTTCCTTTAGAACGGATTCATCAATATCAATTCCTAATCCTGGTCGATCGCTCAAATACAGCTTGCTGCCTCGATAATCCAGTGGCGAGAGATCACTTGAAAAAATAAGAGGTCCGGCCATTTCGTTGGCAATAATTTGTTTCTTTGCGGTTGCCAAATGAGCTCCCGCTGCTGTTGCAACCGATGACTCAATCATGGAGCCAATGATGCACCCCATCCCGGCCATCTCGGCTTGACTAACAAGTTTAAGCGCAGGGTAAATTCCGCCGCATTTCATCAATTTAATATTTATTAAATCGGCAGCCTGCATTGCAACAATTTCACGCATTTCCTTATTACCTTGCAAACCTTCATCAGCCATTACAGGGATACTTGTCTGATTGCGAATTTCCGCAAGAGCTGCAATATCGTCGGCAAGTACGGGCTGCTCAATCCAATCAATCTGGCAATCCTCGACTTGTTTTAAGACAGATAGGGCAAAAGCTTTGTTTTTCCAACCCTGGTTCGCATCTACTCGGAGTTGCACTGACTCGCCAACTGCCCTTCTGACCGCCCGAATCCGTTCAACATCATCCTTTGAATTGGAAGTACCTACCTTTATTTTCAAACTGGAATAGCCCTGCTTTATCGCCTCGCTCGCCTCTTGCGCCATTTTTTCCGGTTCTTGAATACCAACTACATGAGGAACATCAAGCACTGGATAATATTTTCCTCCCAAAAGATTATAGAGCGGCTGTTCGAAAGCTTTCCCCATCAAATCATAGCAGGCAATATCAATAGCAGCTTTTGCAGAAGGATTCCCATACACAGTTTGATCCATTAGATCGTGAATTTTTTCAATACTAAATGGGTGTTCACCTATCAGTAATGGCGCCAAGTAATGAGCAAGAATGGCAAAGGTGCTTTCTGCTGTTTCACCGGTTACATGTTGATCCGGGACTGCTTCACCAAAACCGGCAATTCCTTGATCCGTTTCTATTTTCACAATAATCGAAGGCATATCAAAATAGGTATCATAGGCTACCGAAAATGGTTGTTTCATAGGCAACCGAATCAACGATATCGTTACCGATTTCATTTTCATGAGCAGGTTCCTCCAATCATTTGTCGTCTCCTTACCTTATACTGCTTATAATCCTCAGGAAGTGGTGAAACATAGGTTTCTCCATCGAGCCTTTTTAATAGTTCATCTTTTGCCTGTTGAATGATTTCAGGGTTTTGCATGACTTCTGCTGCAGTCGCTGCAATGACCTTGCCAGCGTGAAGCATTCCTTTATGCCCAAGGGAAGTCGCACCTTGTGAGACCATTTGCCAGGAATGCAGCGCGGTTCCGAGTGCCGCGCAGGCTACAAAACACTGTGCAGTTGGAACAACCCAGCTGACATCGCCAACATCCGTTGATCCTGGCAGTACTTCTTTCAATTCAACATAAGGCTCAATTACATCAGATAGTTCTTTCCCTTTTAATTCTTTCATGTTTTCGATATCAAATGACTTTTCCGCTTCAGTTAAGGTAGAACGAATTTCTTTAGCAAATTTGATTTCATTTTCATCATGCACGGGCACTCCAAGCTCTGAATACTTTTTATGCATGACTGTTTCGAGTACCGTGTTCGGGATTAAATCAAATATGGCCGAATCAAAACCAATCTCAAGTGCTGTACCGGACATCATTGCTGCCCCCCGTGCGATATCGCAGACCCTCTCATAAACTTCATGTGTTTGTGAAACCTTTGGAGCCCTTACGAAATACAATACCTCTGCTTCTGATTGGACAACGTTTGGTGAAAAACCGCCTGTATTCGTGATGGCATAATGGACCCTTGCTTCAGGAATAATATGCTCCCGTAAATAATTCACCCCGATGTTTGTTAATTCCGCTGCATCCAATGCACTGCGTCCTAAATGTGGGGTTGCTGCAGCGTGTGAGCTTTTTCCAGTAAAGCGGAAATTAACTTCATAACAGGCTAGGGTACGTGATGACCAGATTTTATTATGAGTTTCTGGATGCCAGGTTAAGGCAAAATCGACATCATTAAAAACTCCCTCTTTTACCATAAAGGTTTTCCCGCCGCCAATTTCTTCACCTGGGCAGCCATAATAGCGAACCGTTCCAGGAAGATTACTTTCTTCCATATAATAACGAAGTGCAATTGCAGCAGCCAAGGCGCCCGTTCCAAGCAAGTTATGTCCGCAGCCATGACCATTGCCATTTTTGACTACCTCTTCCGGTTGAAGCCCTCCCCCTTTTTGGCTCATTCCTGTTAAAGCATCATATTCTCCTAAAATAGCAACAACGGGTCCCCCGCTTCCATAACTCCCAACAAATGCAGTTTCAATTCCGCCAATCCCTTTTTCTACTGTGAATCCTTCTTTTTCCAGGGTTTCACAAAGAAGATTCGCCGATTTCCATTCCTCAAAACCGGTTTCTGCATAATCCCAAATATCATTACTGATTTGAATCAATTGATCACGTTTTTCCTCTATCAATTGGGCAATTCTTTCGACTTCACTTTCTGTTTTTTTCCGATCCATTCTTTCACCCCGTATTTTTTCATATCCCTAACGCTATATAGGGTAAATCCTTCTCAAACTGGGTTGAAGAAGGCTTCTTCCTAGATTTATTTTTTGGCCATCCACTTTCCACCTATCCTACAGTTCCAACTTTCCCGCATCATTTACCAGCAGTTGATAATATATAGTCGTTAAATCGGATTAACATTGCCCCCAATAATCAAGACGAAGAACATAATGGGAGCGGTATCCACCATTCTCCAAGAATACTGCCTAAATTCCAATAAAACCTATAGATGAAGATTATGTAACATGGAAAGTATTCAGTTTAACCATTTCTCTACCGTTTACCATCGTTCTTTCATATACATCCGCCGAACAGCTTGTATGTGAAAATCTAATAAAGATAATACAACGATAATCGAGCTGATTTCTTTTGGCGTTTTTAGTGCTTTACTTCATTCGTTTCTGTCACCTTTGAAGCAGCATTTTTGGCAATGTATTTCCCCCTATCGTTTACCAACACTTGATGATATATAGTCGTTAAATCATAGTAATAATATATAAAACATTTTATAGGTCGTCAATTGGCAATTTTCAAAAAATAAAAAAGAGTCCCCTTTGTTAATGCCCGTTTTAGATTACGGGCACTAACGTTTATTCAAGACTTAACCGATACACAGCACGTGGACGCCCCCGCTGGTACGGCTGTTCCTCTCCGACTTTTTCTGCATAATTTTGCCCAAGTAGTTTTTTCAGTAATCTTTCAGCACCGCATCGGCTAATCTCAAGATATTCGGCCAACTCATTTACAGTGACTGTATTTTCCCTTCTAAGCTTTAAAAAACGTTGCAATTTCGTAAGTAAGACGCCACTAATTCCTGTTCGATCTGCAATTTCCAGCACCTTCTTACTTTCATTTTTTAAAGAAAGTATTTTCGAATTTGCATTTAAAGGTCCTATGACCTTCTTTTCATCTGTTACAAGAAAAACACTGTTCACTTCAGTGTTTTTCTGAGCATGATAAAGGGCAATTTTTGCATTAGCCTCAGCTTCTTTTGCAGATAATCCAAATCCAAATCCGATACTTACAGACAAGCCGGGAAACTGATTAATTTTTTGTAAAAAAGGGTCAAGGGTAATCGGATCAATTAATTGCTCGATGCTGCCCCGTGTACCATATAAAATTAGCTGATCAAGTTCAACCTGTTGGATCGAAGTTTCGGTTTCTTTCACTAACTCAAGGAGAACCTGCTGCAGAACGATGGTGGCATCTTTCTTTAAGTGTCCAGAATCAAAGGCAAAATCAACTTGTTGGTTAAAAGAAATTAGCCCTACAGTTATTTGTGATTTTTTTTTGATTGCGATTTGACCAAGCATTATCGCTTTTTGAATCGTATCGTGTATATTTTTTTCAGGATCAATCATTAATGAACAAGGTATTCCGAACTTTTGCAGCTGCCTGTAAACAATTTCCACACATGTTAAAGCCCACTGACAGTTATTTTTTTCATAGTTTTTCTTATGAAAGTTAATTATTTCATCTGCCGGAAATTGAGATATATTATCAATTTTATGGGTATAAATAAACCAATCCGCTGTTTTTAGTCCCAATTCCTCTGAAACGCGTTGAATATACGAGATTTCCGGGAAATCAATAGATACACTGCCCAAGCTCTCAGAATGATATAACATCTTATGAAACAATGTACGTGTAAGGGTATATTCATCTGTGGGGACATACACGGCGGGAAGCTTTTTTTCCTCGATTTTTTCTTTTGCAAGATTGTAAGGAAGCGGACCTGCAAAAAGCATGACATCACAATTATCAATCCGTTCAACCAATTCAGCACTTTCATCCGGATGATCATAAATGTAAGGTGTAATTTCAATATTCGGAATCACATTATTATATTTGGTGACTCTATCAATAAAGTATTTAGAACTAATTACTGCAATTCGTATCATTCAATCTCCCCCATCTCAACAAACCTCTAAAATAAATATGTTCACTATCAACACTTCCTCCGAAAAAAAAGAGTTTATTATAAATTTAGTATAACATACCTACTTGCTCCACTAATAAAGGTGTTGTTCAATTGAATGGCAATCATTCAACCGTTGAGGAAAAAGAGTCAGACCTTCACTGATACTGCAGAAATACGTCGAGGATGGATTTTTCTCCCTAGTCACTTTGATGTGTCTGTACTAAAATCGATTTTACGCTTATAAGTGCTCGAATCTGCGAATCCAATGCTTCCATTTGCCAATCAATTCTAGTATCAACCCGATGTTTCCCCTGATATCAGTTTGCTATTATAACGAAATTGGACTGTTCAAGCCGGAAAAGGTAATAACTGGAAGGTATCGACTTTACACAATGGAGGAAATATGGCGGATGAAAATAATCCTTCCCCTTCGAAATCTAGGCTTTGGTCTTGGGGAGGTTCGTCGCTGAATCCGTTGATTTTGTTTACTAGATTGGTTATGATTCATAACTAGAGTCCTCCTTTCATTTGGTCAATGAATGTGCGCATCATTCGAGACCCAGCATACAGGAGGCGCTATTCTTTTTTCAAATCGAGCATTAATTTATTCAGGAATGCTCCCTACCTGTTTTGAAAAATGCTTTTTTGTAATGAATAAAGCCTACTTAACCAAAAAAGGAAAAGTAGGCTTTATTATTTTGCTGTCAGTGCTGGCATCTATTTGCCACAAACAGTGCTATTCCATATCCCCGTCTTCACCTAAAACTTCAGGGTAAAAGTGTTTAATAACATCTACAGCTGTGTTCTTTTTACTTACATGGATAAATCTTGAATAGATTTCTGTTCCATTTGTTACTTCGTCATCATTTAACTCAAAAGCATGTAACGATCTTACAAACTGATGCTTAACTATTTCACCATAGCTATTCGTGGACTCATGCTCAGCTTTTTTCGCAACCTTTTCCGCAGACTCAATAGCTAGTTCGATATTCATCTCTTTTACAAGAATAATACTTTCTTCAAAGAGCTTCATATTGTTACCATGAATACTATCATCAATGTTTAGATGATATGAGTCACCCACTGTGTGGATTGATTCAAATAAAACTTTAACAGCATACCACTTTGTTTGGGTCGGTTTAGAACTAGCTTCCATAAATTACTCCTTTGCTCTTAGTTTTTGCTGAATCTCCTGTCATTTAATAATTTTTTCGCTTTTCTTGCCGTTGCATTACCTTTTTTAGCATCTGCTTCAATTTCATCTAAAGTCTTATCTAAGTATTCACTTGGAAATTCTCTCAAAATGGAACCTTTTCTGTTCTTTGCGATATAGTTCGAAGCAGTTTCTGATTTTAACGATGAAGATACCACATCATAAAGCCATTCACCTGCATACCATTTTCTCCACGTCAATATCCTTCTTCCTATTAATAAAGAACTAATTAGCAGAAATTTTCCATCATTTTATTGATCTGATGCAAAACGCTTATACGATATCCTTACCTTCCTGGATATTTTCTATTCTATTAGCACTGCTTATTACATAACCTTAATTCATTTAATCAGTAATTTTTTTAAGCTCAAAACTAGTTGCCTCTAATAACAAGATAAGCCTATCATTATTAACAATAAAAAAACTTAGAGGTATGTCAAGGTTTGTAGAAGAGTCATTTATTACTATGTATTTTACCTTATCATTTAAATTTATATTTAAAGTATCGGGTTCTGTTTTAAATAAACGATAAAACGAGTCTGTGTTATAGCATATAAAATTAAGCCCATATAATGGATTCTTGAGTTCACGTTGATAAACATTATAGTTTTTAAGTCCTTTTGATGAAAAGAAGTCTTTTTTGATTATAAATTCATCACCAATAACTTTTTGCCCTGTTGGATATTCAGAAGCATCATTGTATGAATTTGCAAACCCCAAAAGTTTCTCAACTTTCCAAGTTCCATAGAAAGACTTTTCAGTTTCACTATCCAAATTTGTCCATACCCCATCACAATATTCAGCGGTATTTTTTGGAATAATAGACTCATCCGTTTCAGGTTTAGGCTCACTAGAAGTATTTGGATTTGGTGTCATTTCAACATTTCCACATGCCGATGCTAGCATCAACATGATCATGATACAAACCAATGATATTTTTTTCATATTTCACACTCTTTTTTATTTTTTTTGATGGTGTCACAATCTCTTCAGACATCATATGGCTTTGCCGAATAGCTCTCCATTGGAGCGTTATCCCAACAGTTCCCTTTCTGGCCCATGGAACACCGATAGCAATATCTTTTAAACATCCTTTGATAATCGTTTGAGCACGATCGGCTCACTACGTAGGTTGGTGATGTCGCTTACCTTTTTTCATTAAAAAACAGGAGTTGTTGTTTTTTAATTTATTTCAACATATTTTACATATAAAGATTATACATCCATCTAAAACCAAGTATCAAATTTGAAGAACACATCCGTTTGAGGTCATAGGGGACCGCTGAAACAAAAGGAAGTTGAATGACCGATGGTCTGGGCTATACCGCCCGAATTATTGGGCTTGGCGTTTTTTTTCGTTAAAATGTTGGCGGGACCCCTCTTTCGTATGGAAGCCTTCCGCCCGTAGTTTCGCTATTATTGACTGAACCATTGAAGGATAAGCGATTCAGTCTATCCTATCCAAAGCTTCTTTGCATGTACGAATATATCACTTGACTGCGTCAAGCCTTTTACACCCAAAGGGTACAAATCTACGTTTAGTTGCACTTTGTACTGGATAGGAATATTATCAATACCTATCTGTAAGACAAAAGACCAGTCTCCATTTCATTCATGGGGATTGGTCTTTATCGTTCACCTCATACTTACATGACGTTATTCTCCTAACGCTTGCGGGTCGTGGATTAGCCCTTCCTTTTCGATGAATGCCCCCAATATTTACAAGCGGACCAAAATGCTGCGATTCAAGTCTGCAACCGAATTGCTTCCAGACAATGCCACTGATACATCCAACTCGTTGAGCAGCGTATCGAGCACGCTCGCCACGCCTTTTTCGCCTGCAACCGCCAGACCGAACATGAAAGGTCGCCCGATCATAACCGCACTGGCTCCCAAAGCGATCGCCTTGACTACATCCGCCCCTGTGCGAATACCACTATCCAGCAGAACCGGAATGCGACCGTCTACTGCTTCGGTAATCGCCGGCAATGTATCCAGCGTGGAAATGGCCCCTGCCTCCGCTCGTTTCACCATACTGGCACACACTTCCCGATCATTAGACCAATACAGCTGGAACCAGCGGGGAGCATCATCCATAGTTTCCGCAATCTGCTCCAGCGTATGTGCCGAAATGGTGCTGACCACCATCGGTACGCCAGCCGCTGCTGCCGCTCTGGCCGTCGCCAGCTCTCCATCCGGATGGGCGATGGCTTGCATCCCTACAGGTGCAAGAAATAGTGGTGCCATCAGCTGCTGACCAAACAACTCGATGCGAAGGGAGCGCTGGGAAACATCCCGGAGCATCCGCGGTACAATCGCCCATTTTGAAAAGGCCGACCGGTTGGCAACCAGCGTCTCTTCTGCTCCTGAGCCTCCCACGATGTAATCAAAAGGTCCATCTGGCAACAGCTCACGTGCCTTTTGCTCCCAGTCTTCGATCGAGATTGGCAATGCTTGTGTATCTTTGTTTACCCGGGTAAAAAGCAAGCTTTCCTTTGTTTGTTCTGTTGCTGCCAATCGGCGTATGTATTATGATTGTGGAAAAGCTGGTACCAAAAGGGGGAAAACAATTTGCTGGATAAGGACGCATCTAAATCGGATTGTTTGAAAGTTCTGCAATTTATTGACTCCATTCTGGTTCCCGCGGAGAGTTTTCGCAAGCAGGTATTGCTGTCCCTGTCATAACTATTTGGTTTTAACAGATCTATCTTTTGGACAGCTGACAGGCAAGGCAATTTATACGATCCACTTACATACAACGTGGAGGACCGACTGATCCAAGAGTACGTTTCCTATTATTTTCAATTCGATTTGCTGCATCCCCAAAAGATTCTTCACCGGATTTCTACCAGCAAGGCTTTGCGGATCAATGACATCATGTCCTATCAGGAATACGAACAATCTGTTTACTATAAACAATTTATGCAAGCATACGGAAACTACGATATGATCGGTATTTATCTGGAAAAGGGAAACAAATTGCTGGGCGGTATTGGATTGGCACGATCCAAACAGGAAAAAGGGTTTACCGCTGATGATGCCCGAGTATTGGGGATCCTTGCCAAGCATATTGCCAATACCTTGGCCATGGATGCACGTGTGGAAGAGATGGAGGATGAAAAAATACTGTTTGAGACCCATTCCAATATGTCCTCAATCGGCATGATTATTGTCGAGTCCCCTGCCTTTATCCGCTATGTGAATCCGGCGGCCCGGGACATTTGCATCGAATTGACTGGTGGGAATAAATGGACGAATCCGATCAAAGCCTTTATTGAGCAGCTTTTAGCAGACCATTCTACCAACAGGCTACCTACTTTTGTCACGACAGCCCATTCACCTACACTGCAGAAAGTTACGATACATGTCCAGCACGCGTTTCAGACTCAATCTTCTTATCCAAGAAACCTTCAATATGTCGTATACCTTGTCCCAAAAAGCAAAATAGCCAGCCGAATTGCATCACATGACAGTAACAAGCTTGCTCTCTTGACCCCGAAAGAGTGGGAAGTTTATGAGCTTGTGCAGCAAGGATATACAAACCAGAAGATTTCGGGCGAATTACATATAAGTCTGAATACGGTCAAAAGGCACCTGCAAAATATCTATAAGAAAATGGAAGTAACGAACAGAACGAGCTTGTGTTACAAGATTAACTCGTAGTTCCATTTTTTTATGACGCGATGTTTAGCGAATACAGCAGCTGTTATGTAATTAAAAAAGACGCCCATGGCGTCTCTACTATTCAAATGCAATGTCTATTCATTACACTAAAAAAATCAAGTATAATCTGAATTAAAGTTTTTAAGAATAGATGGTGGTTAACCATTATGGATACCCGAAATCTCGGACACATACAATCGTGACTGATTAGGTTTCTCCATAGACGACACCCACTTCATAAACGGTTTTACCCTCCAAAATTGTACACAGGACTTTTGTGTTTCGAATGTCGGTTGGCGGTATCGACAACGGGTTGCGGTCAAGAATAATCATGTCGGCTGATTTTCCAACCTGGATTGACCCGGTCACGTTATCCAGATACATCGAACGTGCGCCATTGATCCTAAACAGTTCGATAGCTTGAACGACGTCGAGGGCCTCGCTTGCATTAACTGTCCCTGTATAATCGATATACGGGTTTTGGCGGGTAACCATCGCTTCGAGGCTCGGCCACGGATTAAACGACGGTACGACAGGCCAGTCCGTTCCATAGACAGCCAAAGCGCCAGTATCTACCACACTGCGAATCGAATACTTGCCATCTGCGCGCTCGGTCCCGAGCACCACTATATCCTGGGTATGAAAATCGGAAGGGAACCACATCATCGGTGAAAACTCTGCCACGGCATCTAGTGCGCGGAAACGATGAATATCTTCGGGATGAATAAAGCTCGTATGGGCAATCTCATGCCTCAATCCAGAGAATCCGTTTGCCGCTCGAGCAGCCTCAATTGCATTCAGCCCGACCCGAATCGCTGCGTCTCCGACGGCGTGCATTTTGACTGTGATACCCTTGCTGTCTAAATAAGCCAGATCCTTTTTGAGATCTTCTGCATCAACTAAAATGTTGTCGTTGGCATCTTGGTCTCCGAGATACGGCTGCAAAAACGCCGCAGTCTTGAATGCAGGGACTCCATCAATAAACATTTTCGCAAAATCCGTGAAAATGCGGGAAGAAGCATACTTCTTTCGGTCTTCGATCAACGCAAGCTGCTCTTCCATGCTGATCTCTGATGGCACCTTGAACATAAGGTTGGTAACTATCCGCAAATGAAGTCCGTTTTCATCATCCAGCCGCTTATAAGTCTGCAAGATTTCCCGATCCGTCATCGGTTCTTTTATACCTGTAATTCCATGAGAATTGAGCTGGTTCACGATCCACTTCACTGCTTCAAAATGTTCTTGCTCACCGCCTTTGGGAATATGTTTGGCGACAAGCTTTATCGCAGGCAGCTCGATCAAGACTCCTGTCGGCTCTCCACTTTCATCGCGAAGGATGTGGCCGCCCTCTGGATCAGAGATATGGGCGTCGATTCCTGCAATCTCTAATGCCTTGCTATTCACCCAAGCATTATGATAGGAAAAGTCGTATAAAATGATAGGACGTGAAGAATCAATAGCATCTAACTGGCTTTTGTTTATGGACAGAGAATGAGCCCATTTAGAATAATTGTTAGCCGACAGAACCAATATGGATAATTTGATTTATGTCAAGAAATAATCGCGTTACACCCACGAATTGCACAAACCGGGACTCTTTACGAAATCCCGCTTATTTTGCAAAAAGTCCCCATACCAGTATGTCCCCATAGCCTTTAATTCGTATTATCAGTTGATTCTTTTGGAACTGCACTTTCCTCTGTAGCCTTGACGAATACACCTTCGCTTTTTTCAAATGCAATATGAACAGTCGGATCAACGTCCTTGATCGCGAAAAGTTTAGTCCCTTTCTCTAGGTAATTAGAGGCAATAGTTGGTTGCCATGTTCGTTCGTCCTCTTCCAATTCGTATTTCTCTTTTACTGTTCCAATTTGTTCTCCGATATTTTCTTTCTCTACTAGTTCGACTTTGTTTTCATCGTTCTCAATTACATAGACACGGTCTTCGACTTTCACATAAGGGTAAGGCCAGCTTGCGATTTCATTTGTTGTTTTTGGAGTATTTATCGATGGGGAGTTGTTCGCACATGATGAAAGCAGTAAAACGGGCAGGATCAACGTGACTGTGAGCGGAACTCTTCTCATTCTGAACCCTCCTTACCAGTAATAAAATAGAATGTGGGTGATTTTATGATAACATCCACATTCTACTCGGTAAATATTTCCATATTCTTCACTTGGCTAAATCAGCAATCGTATCTGATCCCGCGTCCATGACTTTTTGATTGATTTCCCCATCTACAAACGAGGAAATGGAGAAGTCGTATTCCACGGATAGCTGCTCTGTACCCAACTCGCCACCCTGCACCAAATGTAATTCTCCCCATGCTATTACTATCGTTTTAGTCTACTGATATAGCTACTATCAAGTACAAATTCCACTGATGAAGGCACCCGATATGTTTCGCGGAACGGATCATCCACTCAGAATAACCCCACAAAGACATGCTTAAGAGATCCGACAGCTTATCTACGGCTTGTTCCGGACTCGTAATGCTAATGAAGTCGTCACAATCCTCATTACTTGTGTTACCCGCATCTACAAACAAAATAAGGGGAAGTTCTTTGGGGAATGTTAAATGTTAGCCCCTTTAAAATTAGGAGAAACATTTTCTAATTCGTTCAAGGTAGATTCATTAAACATGTTTTTAAGCGTAATCATTCTCATTTGTTCTTTTGTTTCTTTATCAAACGGCGTTTCAGCATAGAGGTCAGAACCTAGATTCACCATCAATCTGCTGAAACCTGATTGTTTGAGTAATTTAAACGTTGTTATCGGGAATGTGACATCCATACCAGCTTGTTTTGGAACACTGGTATCGATTCCGGCAAATGCACGCACCTCGTCCGGATATTTGTTCACATAAGCCATTCCGTAAATTCCTACAATAGAATGGCCCATTAACGTGTAACGGTCAATATTGAGCTGCTGTAAAGCTTCATGAATTTCACTTACAATATTGTCCGTGTTCCGCTCTTTATCAGTTTGATCACTTAGTCCATAACCGAAAGGCTCAATTACGACGATTTTGTAATAGGGAGATAGCTTGTCTATTAACAGCTTAAAATCAAGAGCCGGTGCAGCTGTACCATAACCTGTCAGGAGCACGACGGTTTCTTCACCGTTTCCTTGAATCAAAACATTCATTTTTTTCCCATCCACAGGTACTAACTGGCCATAGGATTGTATTTTTCCTTGCTCTGATTTGCTATTGACCTGATCAACGATAAACATGTTCTGTCCGGACTTCATTCGTACAATTAAATTGGGCTTGTTTCTGCTCAAAAAGTTACAAAACATTTATAGAATCTGCTGTGTTTCAATCTGTCCGTTTATCTCACCGCCTTATAAAAACTTATTTTACGCTATCAAAGTTTAACAAATATCACATCTAAGAAGTTTGATACCTCTTCCATATGCTTGCAGCCTAATATCTCCATCCATCAAAACAGAGCCAACCAAAATCATAGGAAAAGCTTGCTCTAAAGTCACACCTTCCAACGTATGGCTTCTATTAAAGAAGGAAGTATCTCTGTGGGTTAACTTTAGTACCTCGCTGTCGCGTTTAAATGATGAAACCTTCTGGATATGCTCTGCTGCAAGCTCATACACATCACACATCTTCTCACTCGCTTTGCCCGGCATCATGCCAAGTAAGGCAAGCAGTGTTTCATGCTCTTCCCAGCTGATCTTGCTGCCAGGCTTTTTCTCCAGAAACGTCTGCAAAAAAGCTAGTAATCAATCAGCAAGCAGATCCGACACTGTATTCGAGAATGTGTGGTTTACTATTTTTTCGCATTTTTGAGGCGACATGAATAGCTTTTTCCAATAAGCTGCAGCCGGTTCATAATCAATCTTAGCCAGTGCCCTTTGGGCGGCAATGTATCGAAAACTAGCTGATTATTCTCTGTCACTACTACGTTCCTCCTCATCCTGACTATTTCTATAATAGCATGACAAATTTTGCGGCTATATAGTTCTGACTTCCTTTCCCTCAGTAAGTTCGCCATTAGTTTAAAATGGAAGACGCTCATAACTTCCGGCTTTCGTAATTTCACTTGATTTTAGTAAGCTCGAAAGCGTATCTCCTGAATTTCACTCATTCGTCGCAGTCAGACGATCACACGGTAGTGAAGATGAACAACGCCGCTGCGGAAGCGGCGCTCACCAAGTAGCTCAAGCCGCATGCGGAGGTTGTCCGGCAATGCTCGCTTACCTCCACCCAAGACGATCGGATTAACAAGCAGATGACACTCGTCGATTAGTTCCACGCTCATCGCCTGCCTAGCAAGCTCGGGGCCGCCAATCGTAATGTCGGCCTCTGAAGACTCTTTCAGCCTCCGAATCGCATCAGGATTGAATTCGCGCTCGATCCTAGTCCTGGCGCTTGAAACCGCCTGAAGCGTCTGGGAATACACGATCTTCTCTGCGCCTTGCCAGATCTGCGCAAATTCAGTATTACCTCCGGTTGATCGCCTGGCTTGGCTCTCGCCGTCTCCCAGTACACCATCGATTCGTACATTCGACGCCCGTATAGGTATGTGCCAATCGGCCGCTGGAAGTCAGTCCAGAACGCAAACTCCTCGACATCGGAGATCGACCACTCGATATTGCCGCGCTCGTCCTCCATGTAACCGTCCAAAGATACATTAATAGGGTAGATCAGTTTAGCCATCTTAATAACGCCCTCCCATTTTCAGTTTCCAACGTAACCAAGGCCTGTCCCTTCAGAAGTTAAACAAAGAAACATCCATTTTGATATTAACACAATAGTAGGAGTATTCCGCCTGTTGTCTTAACCAACGGGGCCTAGTCTAATACTTTATTTCCATCTGACACCTGTAGACAAACGGACAACCCCCATTTTTTCATCCTCTCTGCCATTTATTTTTCTATAAGTTCCTCTCCTCTTTATGCACTGATCCTTGTCAGTTTCTCCTGCTGTTTACGGACTTGTCCAGTTAGCCTTTGGTGCAAATAATAGCCCAGCCCCGTGAGGATCAGGCAAATTGCTGATTGGAAGTATTCTGGCGGCGTTACTTGATAAATAAAGAATCCGATCACTGTCCAAATGAGTGCCGGTACATTCCAGCCGTTTGTGTAGCGGTAGATGCCATGATTATCAAAGAGCTGATCGACAACCAGCCTTCCTTTTTTCACCAACACATAATCAGTTATCAAAATGGCAGCCAATGGTGCGTAGAAAATTCCGGAGACCGTCATCGTCGCTTGTACTTTATCTAACATCGTTGGGAAAATGGACAAGCCGACGCCAATGACGGAAACAATCAGAGTGGCCCAAAAGCGGCCGAGCTTTGGAATCATATTTACAACCGAGAGTGATCCAGTATAGATGTTCAAGACGTTGATCGTCCAGTTATCCAGCACGACCAGAAGCAGGATGATGAATAGGGCTATGCCGCTACTCGCAATAGAAGCTGCTCCCTCCAGCCCATTTGGCACTTTTCCGAGTGTTGCAGCCGCAGAATAAGCGCCGACAAACGCTGAGGTAAATGTACCGATGCACGCTGCTGCCATGGACTTGTTCGATTCCATATTGCTCTACGTTTTTCGGTTGGCGATATTTTTTAAACACATCATGATCAGCATGAGGTCTCTGATTTATTTCCACGCGCTTTAACACTCCTTTTCTTTTTCATCATCGCCAAATATTCCATACCATTTCAACGCTGACAAAATCAGCACCTTCGTCACCTCAAACAGCGAGTCCAGCTCTACGTACTCGTCTGGCCCGTGCGGTTGCGCACCGACCGGCCCGTAAATCACGCCCGGAATGTTGCGACCTGCATACCAGGCCACATCGCACACGGCTACAAATCCTTGATACACCGGTGAGATCCCAAATGCCGCTTGACCGTCGGCAATGATTTTGACGATATCATGATCCAATGGCGTATTGACTGGCGGGAAGTCGACACCTCGCAGCCCCCATTCCACTATCGGCGGATTTTCGCGCAGCCAGCTGTCGGTAATAGCTGCTGCACTAACTGCCGCTTCAAATTCTCGCTTAATGGCTTCCGAGTTCTCCGTCGGCAAATACTTGATGTCGTACTCAATGACGCAATAATCCGGAATAATCGCTGGATTCGTTATCGTTTCAGGAATCCCGTTTTTGACACCCGCTCCCGCCAGCATAACGCCGGCGTTGATCGCGTTTGCCCCTGGTGGCAACAGCGGGTGACGTCGATTCAAACCCCAGTCTCGTTCCAGCTCCGAGGTTGCCTGAATGATTTTCATTGCCTTCTCAATCGCATTCACGCCGGTCCGCTCATAACCGGGATATATGTGACGATAGCGCCAAGCCGAGTGTGCAGCGACTCCTTTTACCGAAACCCGCGCCCAATGAAGCCCGCCTTCTACCGGATTGACGGTGCCGTCGGTCGGTTCCGTGACGATTACGCCGGCACCGCGATACCCGCGGTCCAGCACAGCGCGAGTGCCAGCTCCGCCGTTCTCTTCATCAATGACGATATGGAGATCCAGATCAGAATTCAATTCCACGCCCAAATCCGTGAGAAACTTGGCCACCATGATATTGCTCACCACACCCGCCTTCATGTCCATGGAGCCTCTCCCATAAAGCCTTCCCCCATGAATCTCAGCCTTCCAGGGATCGACGCTCCAGCGGCTCATGTCCCCCTCCGGTACGACATCGACATGGCCATTCAGGATAAGCGTATTGTCTCGAGATTTTCCTTTTATGGACGCCACTACGTTGGGTTGTCCCTCATATACATCCCACTTATCTACGGCAAGTCCCATCGAAAGCAAGTAATCCTTCAGGAACTCCTGTAGCTTGTCACTTTCACTCGCTTCAGGTCGTTCCAAAAAGTTCGGATTCACACTTTTGAAGCGAACCATTTCTTGCAACAGCTCAACGATCTGCTGCTGATTGCTCTCGACCCATTCCTGTACGATTCCTTTCCAATCTTTTGCCGCCATATTGATTCCTCCCTTTTTCAAATTAAGCCAGTTCGCCACCATCAATCGGAATCTGCTGTCCCGTGATATAAGCCGCCTCATCGGACGCAAGGAACGCGAATAACCCTGCCACCTCTTCAGGCAATGCGTGTCGCTTGAGCGGAATATTCTCGTTTACCTTGTCAAGCATCGCGGGAGTATATTCCGCCAGTTGCATCGGCGTGAGCACATATCCGGGGCAAATGGTGTTCACGCGAATGGTTGGAGCCAGTTCCAGTGCCATCGTGCGGGCGAGCAGGTTGACGCCCGCCTTGGACGCATTATAATCGGCGTAATACGGGTGGCCGACCACACCATTGGTGGAAGCGGTCATCAAAACGACGCCTTTGCCTTGTGCTAGCATTCGTTTTGCTGCTGCCTGTGCCGTATAAAAGATGCCGTCAAGATTGGTGCCTATCACCTTGCGCCACTGCTCGGGCGTGATATTGATAAAGTTGGCCCTCACGCTGATGCCCGCATTGGCGACGAGTACATCGATCCCGCCCATTTTTTCATCGATCGCAAAAAACACTTCATTTACTTGTTCGGGATTGCTGACGTCCACCTTCAGGCCATATGCGATCTGAGGATGTTCTTCGAGCACGCCCTCCAAACGCTCCTGATTAAAATCAAGAATGGTCACGATCGAGCCCTCCGCTGCAAAGCGCAGGGCGGTCGCCAGCCCGATTCCGCTGGCTCCTCCTGTAATCACAACCCGTTTGTTTTGCAAACTATCCACATATTTTCCATTCACCACCGTACTGCCTCCTCGTCTCGCAAATCAACTGTCACTGTTGTCTTCCTCCTTTATTTCGAGCTCGCAAGAAAAGTTTTGCAACAATTATGCCATCGTTGTTTTCGCGTAAAACCAGCAATTTAGTCGCTCATTGTGCGACAGATATTTTTCGGTGAAAAAAATTTATGAAAAATATTTTTCTGAACATTTTGAATTGAATGTACCTTTCAGGCAAGTCGATTTGAATTATCTTGTTCACTGTATTACCAGCTCCAAGACATATATGATACCAAGCTGCTTTATAATACTGTGCTCGACGAAGTCGGCCAAGGGATTTGCGTGATCAATCCGGAGGGAAAAATTCTTTTCTATAATCGAAAAGGGTGAAATCGAACTGAAGGAGCCTTTCGCCGTAAACGGGAAGCGTTGGTTTGAGGTTTGGCCCGGTTTGGATGAAGAGACAAGCACCTCGCTTGATTCAATGAAGTTATCAAAAGTCTTGAATCATCGCAAAACGCATTTTACCAACACCGGCAAAGCTGTAACCACATTGATTCGAAGCTCGCCCTCGCTGGTTGGGGGAAAATAACTTCATACAGCACAACTGCGATTTTTCACCAATGAAAGAAAAGCTGAAGGCGCATCTGAACCAGACACATGAGTAGCTGTCCGATTTACTCAATTCTCTTGATCATACAGGCCACTGCCTTCTTTAAAAATTTGAACGGATTATGGATTATTTTGCCCTCAAAAAGGCAACAGCAGCATCCTTTTATCTGACAAGCTACCTGTCGCCTTTAACGCTTTATACCTGGATCTGTCTAAAGCTGTTCAACACCTGTCGGAACGACGACATGGCGCGCTGATCGTCATTGAGCCGCAATGATCTGCTCTGGAGCCACGGGGTCCTTTTTGAGTTTCTACATGAAATCAGCCTTACCGTATTGTAGTATTAGTTGGCTTAATAAAAAAAGGAACCAGTACGGTCCCTTTTGACTGCCTACTCAAAGAGTGTAAGTAATATGATTTGGAGTGTGCTGTTCCGTTGTGGGAAGTAAGCAACATAAGGACTTTGATGAATTTTGGCAAGCCGCTCAAACTGTTGTCTTTTTACCATGGTCAAGGAGTGAGAACAGCTTCACTCACCTGAATATGCCCGTTCGGACTTATCCATATCGGTTTTACTTTATTGCTGATCGCTGCAAGGTTCACAGAATTTCGTATCGGAATCATCACAGCATCTTCCATTTCAAGCTGTTGCGCCTTTGCGTATATTTGCTTCCGCTTCTCTGAAACAACTTCTGAACGAGCCGCATCGATCAATTCATCCACTTGGGGGTTACCATACGTCGTTAGTGAGGATCTAGATTGTTCGCATCTGCAGACCTGACGACAACCAATGTTCCCCCATTTTCATTCGTCTTCACCTGTTGTTCAGTGACAGTAGTCGCTTGTTTTTCACTGGACGAACATCCAGTGATGATAGCTGTAAAACTCAAAGATAAGGCTACAAGAATATTGAAAAAGTACTTTGCATTCATGGCAACTCGTCCTTTCTATATTAAGGTGCGATAGTCCCCATAACATTTCCTTTTGCGATAACGGCTTGTGGCTTGGTTCTTCTAGCGACGGTTTCTGCTGAGCAGCTCGAATCAACTAAAACACCGCTTGCTTCATCACCAACAACTGGCCAGATACGAGTTCCCGATTCATTCAAGGGGATCTTTCCACCTGTTATAAATCCGAGTGCCTTACTCAAAGAACGCTCATCACTCCAGCGGAATCTTTCAGCAAAGCGGTTTGCTTTCTCTAATATGTCTGCACTGCCAAAAGGCGACCAGTTCCCTATCACACCGTCATTCAGAAAGAAACATTGGAAGCCATCCCTTATCTTCCTCATGACGCTCAAACAGATTGGAAACGGGCATGCAGCATTTCCACGGACCTCCGTAATAGGTTTTATCTAAGTGAATATGCATTTCCTGAAAAGAAGGGAGCAGTAACCTGTTTTTTCCATCCACTAGCGGCAGTTCCGTTAACAGAGGTTGATCAGCTGACAAAATCTGCGCTATCTTACCATCTTCAATATGTAAGTGATGAAGCTCTGTTTTCGTTCCGATCGTGTTTCCATTTTCGAATTGATAGCCGCTTTCCAACTTAATATTGGTTAGCCAATAGGAAGAATTCATACAACACCCATCCTTTTTGTTATTTTCGCGCAATACTGTCAATTCAAGTATAACGAGTGACATCTCTCAAAGTTTTAAATATATTTACCTAAATTTTTGAATTCTTTACTTTTTTACGGGGTACCTCCAACTAATCGCGGATTTCCAACGTCAAGGGATGTGCGGGCAGCTAAATAGGAGGATTTTTGCCACGGTAAGACATGCAGCACAAGTCTAATTGTGTTGTATCAATGATGGTGAATCTTGCTATCTTCAAGCCTTCTGCCCGTAGCCAACTCTCAACAAAAAAACCACCTTTGAGGTGGTTCCAGGCAATGCTGTATTCAACTATCGATATCCGTTAGTCTTTTACCTTCGCTTCAAGGGAAATATATTTCGCCGTCGTCAGTGCTGACATCAAAAAATCCTATCTTGTGTTTTAATGCTAATTCCCGCATCGTCGTATAGGCCGTTAATCATCTCTTTGAGTCAAAGAATAGATTTCTACTTGAACATTCGTACAAAAATACTTTCTAAAAATCAATACCCCATTAGTCAGGGTAATCGGTAGTTATTTCAACAACAGGTTAACTCCTGAAAAATATTGTTAAATATCGTGATTTCTTTACTTTCATGCTATCATCTTGATATCCAACTATTACCAATGCGGGGCGATATTAAAATGGAGTTAGTTTTTGCGATTGTCGTAATGATCTCAATTGTGAATTTGTATTATCTGCTGAAGCAAACCAATCAACATTTACAGAGAATTGAAGACTTGCTTACCCAGTTAATCGATAAGAAGGATTAACATAGTTCATCACAATTTCTCTTTTGTGAATTGATCTTTGTTGATATTTTTCTTTGAATCGGGGCCGGTTCGGAACGAAGTTGGCGAGGGCCAGGACATCAGCATTGGTGGACGGAGGAGCTGAAACCTAAGCGCACTGCTCGGGGTGCCTTGGCAGAGCTGATAGTCTGGGTGTGCGGACGGCATTAACTGACGGATAAATATACGGTTTGCTCTATTTACACATTGTGATAATCACTGAATATGCTTCCCACAAGTACATAAGTCACGATTGTTTAATGACCATAGAAAGGGGGAACCCGCACGAGCACCACTCGAATTCTGCGAAAAGTGGTCATTGTACAAAGAGAGACACCATCCCAATTTCGGAGGTGCCTCTCTTTGTGTAACAATTATACAAGCTGTTGCAGTACCCCTTGTAAAGTGTTTGTTTCTTCGGAGGTTAGTGGAACCATTGGAAGGCGGACGCTGCCGACGTTGATTCCTTTCAGATTAAGCGCTGCTTTCACCGGCGTTGGGTTTGGGGCAGCAAATAGTGCATTCATGATGGGAAGCAGTTTGCGATGGGCTGCAGCTGCCTCTATGTTATTTCCGGTTTTAAAGAGGTTGATCATGTCCTGCATCTCATTTCCAATGATATGGGAGGCAACAGAAACAATTCCTGCACCGCCGATCGTTAAGACAGGCAATGTTAAACCATCATCGCCGCTATATAAAGTGAAATCACTTGGTGTTTGGCTGATTACTTCTGCCATGGCATCTAAATTGCCGTTTGCTTCTTTTATCGCTACAATATTTGGAATCTGGGATAAGCGAACAATGGTCTCAACGGACATATTAACCACGCTGCGCCCAGGAATATTGTAAAGCATAACTGGTAATGATGTAGATTTAGCAATGGCTTTAAAGTGCTGATACATACCTTCTTGGGATGGCTTGTTGTAGTATGGAGCCACGAGCATAATTCCATCTACACCAGTTGCTTCAGCCTGTTTTGTTAAACTGATGGAAGCCCTGGTATTATTCGAACCTGTTCCGGCGATAACAGGTATTCTTCCATCCACAACGTCTACTACAAATTTAAAAAGCTCTATTTTTTCCTCTGTTGATATAGTAGGAGATTCACCTGTTGTTCCTGCGACTACCAATCCATCTGTGCCATTCTCTATTAAATAATTTACTAACGTTCTCGTCGCGTTAAAATCAATATCACCGTTTTGATCAAACGGTGTAACCATAGCGGTCAAAACTTGGCCAAAAAACATTTTTCCTCACCCTTAACATTATTTTTTATAAATTAGAGGCCTAGTCAACGCAAAAAAGCAGCAACGACGGCTCGCTGCTGCAATAGAAACATAAACAAGATCTAGTTCCCGTGCGTGAGATAGCCCTCCATATAGTTCCCTATATGACAGTTCTGTATTTATTCAATAGCAGAACCAGCCCTAAGACAAATGAGAATCTTAAAAGCTTCGGCAAATTCCCCTTTCCACAATCATCACAGGACCTCATTATCCTCCAACTGTGTACTAATGGTCTTTGCGCCTCTATCCTCACTTCAAATGGTTTGAAGTAAGAAAATATTTAATTAACACTAAATCTATCAGATTTTTTCTTTTAATTCAAGGGGGCAAATTTGATAAAAGGATTCCCACGTTACGATGAACAGTTCGCTTTGCAAAAAGCCGTCCTCTTCGAAGCGAGAGAATGGCACTGAATTAATCCTTGCTACTTTTGTTCACGGTCGCATGCAGTACCGTGGAGACAATCAGCTCGCCATACGTCTCGGCCTTCAAAAAGTTTTCTTTTACTGGTACGTCCAGCTTGCCCTCCAGCAATTCCCGGATCTCGTCCGGCTGCTTCCTTAATCGGTCTATTAGCACATTCCATGCAGGCGGTTCGTCACACCAGTCAGAGGGCTTTGTTCCATAGGCGAAAAAATACTGGTAGCTTGCAGGAAGCCGCTCATTCAGTGCGAATTCCGAAAGGTCGAATACATGGAACTCAGTCACAGCAAGCACATGACCAATATGCCAATGTATGCTGTTCTTGAATCCTTCCGGCACAAGATTACGCTTGTCCTTTGGGCATTGGGCAACCAGCTCGATCAATTGATTGTGGCGGTTCTTTAAAATATCGAAAATAAAATCTGTTCTCATGCTTCATACCTCCTCATCATGGCCAACCTGATATGTGATGATCCACAGCTGATTTGTTACACCATTTGATGCCTTTCGTTACGAGTACATTTCCGTAATCATAGTGACGGCTTGTTTTGTGATGATTAATTTATCGCAATTAAGAACAGTGTAAACATTAAGTGAATCAGCTACAGCAGTATTTACACCGGGTATGTTATTGGCGCTTTTAAAAACATAGTTATTTATCAAAGGTGTAACAATGAGCACCTTTTTCTGTGCTCCAAGAGCATTCAGCATAGCTACTATAGACTTTGTCTTGTAATTTTCTAACTTGATCTCGTCGACGACAATGAATTCTTTGTTCTTTATTTTGCTGGATAATGCAGATTTTATAGCGAGCTGCCTAACCTTTTTATTGAGCTTGTAGCTGTAGTCGCGAGGTTTAGGAGCAAACACAACTCCTCCGCCACGCCAATGAGGCATACGAATCGAACCCGCTCTAGATTTATCGATTTTATTCTGCTTATACGGTTTTCTACCACCGCCTCTAACTTCACCACGTGTTAATGCAGATTGTGTTCCACTGCGATTATTTGCCAGATAATTTATAACTGCATCATACATTACCGGTTCATTGGGAATAATACCGAAAATGGACTCTTCAAGTTCCATTTCACCAACATGAATACCTTCCATATTAAAAATTGTGACACTCAACATTATTCTTTCCTCCAGATCTTAAACTTTCACGATATCGGTACCCACATCTACATGAAAAGCTTCATTGTATTTTGAAAACTTGTTGATTAACATTCTTTGTATATTTACAATCGCATCCATTATTTTAACCTCCGTTTGTCCTGCTACATTTTAGAAGAACCTGTAGTTATAAAGCTATCAGATAGAAATCGTATAAACTATATACAAAACGGTTCTGTAATGTTTGGTACATTAAAAAAGATGATCCCTTTTGAGTACAGGGATCATCTTCTGACAGTGTAGTGTTGTTAATTGGTCCAAAATTAGGATCAGTAGTTCAGCGATATTTATATATTATTTTTCTGATCGCATAAACAGAAAGGTGGTAGGTTTCTGCGAGTTCTTGAATCGAATTACCAGACGTATATCCTTTTATTATGTCGCGATTTCGCTTATCAATTTCTTTGCGAAATCCGGATTGTTCTCCCCAATTTTTATGTTGATTTTTTATTGCGGGAATGTAGATGTATTCACCTTGTACATAATCTTGCAATTTTTCAACCAACTCTTTTGGGAGAATTTCATTCGCGTTGATATATCTCATGTAGACTCACTCCTTGATTAAATGAAATATCTCAAGTAGCAAAGCCAGCATGATTGGTGATGATGTTCTTCCATGCAAATATCACCACATATCTGTCTTTGCATGGAATTGAACATGGGTTATCGTAATATTTTTATGAGACAAAATTCATTCTCCTTTATTAATCGATGCCCGCAACCACACTGGGTGGAAATGCAGTATGATTTCTTGTCAAAATGAAAAGAACTACAAGAAAGTTACCTTTCTTGTAGCTCAAAAAATACGGCACATCCAACCCAGTACAGGGTATAAAAAGGATATATTTTCTGAGTGAACAGAATAAGGTAACTATCTTGCCAACAAAGAATAAAACCATGCTTTATTCTTTAAAAAAGCGGCAAGAAATATTACATTACCCTCTTCAACTCCATTCGTTAAGTGTCAGCACGATTTTAGCATACCGGCTTCTACATTACAAATACAAAGAGAAGGTATTGAACTAAACGTTGTTTTTATCATAAGTAGAGCATTTGAAAACGCTGATCACGTCAACTTGCTTTGCTAACTGCTTGCTAAGGTGATCGATCATGCTGGAATCGCATTGGACGGTAATTCTTACGTTGGATAGATGCTGTTGATCCGCTCTATTTATGGACATACGATCAATCTGAATTCCTCGACGAGAATATACACCAAGGATTCGCAGAAAAGTTGCTGGGTGATTGACTACCATCATTTGGATCGTTTGTTCGTTCACCCTCCCCACCCTTTCATGATTAATTCGCTATTCGCTTTGCCTGGTGGTACCATGGGAAAAACATTCTCGCTCTCTTCTACCAAGAAATCTACGACGACAGGGCCCGGATGAGCTAGGGCTTCTTGGATGACAAGTTCCGCATCTGCCATCGTTTCGGCGCGTAATCCTTTCACACGAAACGCTTCAGCTACCTTGACAAAATCTGGCCCACCTATCTGCGACTCTGACAAACGATTTTCATAAAACATCTCCTGCCACTGTCTAACCATTCCAAGGAAGCGATTATTGATAATAAACACCTTCACAGGGATGTCTAGTTCGGCAATTGTCTGTAATTCCTGAATATTCATCTGAAAAGAGGCGTCTCCCGCAATACAAACAACAGTTGATTCAGGTTTAGCGATTTGCGCGCCTATCGCGGCAGGAAAACCAAATCCCATCGTACCGAGTCCTCCAGATGTAAGGAACGTTCGAGGCTTCTTGGCACGGTAAAAGTGTGCCGCCCACATCTGGTGCTGTCCTACTTCGGTTGTGACGATTGCATTTCCATTCGTGATCTTGCTCAACAAATCAATGACGAATTGTGGCTTCAATGCACCTTCTTGATCCTGATCATACGCAAGTGGATACTCTTGCGCCCACTGCTGCACCTGCATTCTCCACTCCTCACAATCTGGGGTTGGAGAAGGTAGTAATAAAGCTTGTAGAGCTGTTTTCACATCGCAAACCAGTGAATAGTCAACAGGAACGATTTTACTCAATTCAGATGGGTCAATATCGATGTGAATTTTTGTAGACTGTGGAGAAAATCGCTCTAGTTTCCCTGTAACCCGGTCATCAAATCGAACACCAAATGCCAACAAAAGATCACAATGATACACAGCCATATTGGCAGCATACGTTCCATGCATACCCAACATCCCAAGAAACAAGGGCTCATCAGGAGGATACGCTCCCAATCCCATCAATGTCGAGCAGACTGGGATGCCGGTTTCCTTGACAAATCGGAGTAATTCCTCGGAAGCATTACCACTTACAATCCCTCCACCGATGTAAAGAAGCGGTCGTTTTGCCTGTGAGATTGTCTGACGGATCGCTTCCATTTGATCCGTATCGATTTCAGATATTGCTTGCTTGATTCGTTTCGTCGCAGGTAAGGAAGTTTGGTACATGCAATGAGTACTCGCGATGTCCTTTGGGATATCAATAAGGACTGGACCTGGTCTACCCGTTGAAGCAATCTGGTACGCTTCCGCAAGCAAGCTTGGCAACTCTTCCGGAGTCCGTGCTTGAAAGCTATATTTTGTCACTGGTGCCGTGATTCCGATCACATCCACCTCTTGAAATGCGTCTGTACCGATAAATGGGGAGGCAACCTGGCCTGTTATGACAACAAGGGGAACCGAATCCATATAGGCGTCTGCTATGCCTGTTACCAGATTCGTTGCTCCTGGACCTGAGGTGGCAATGACTGTCCCAACTCTCCCGGTCGACTTCGCATACCCTTCTGCAGCGTGGATGGCTGCTTGTTCGTGCCTGGTCAAAATGTGTCGAATCCCACTTTGATACAGGGCATCATAAATCGGCAAGATCGCACCGCCCGGGTAGCCAAAAACGGTATCTACGCCTAATTGTTTCAAGGTCTCAATTACTTTCTTGGCACCGGTCATTTCCATGTTGGCTACGCTTTTTGATTGTTCCATACTTTGTCATCAACCCCTTCGTTGAGTGTTCACTCGGAAAGTCCTTGCACCTTCCCATTTCCTATTCTTTAGACTCATGATACTTGTTTTACATCCATCCGATGCGCCACCTTTCTAATGCTTAAATTGGGTTATTTAATAAAAAAACTCCCGTCTCAGACAACCAAGCGATGACATTGAATTTCATCCAATGTTCGACCGATTGGTTGCTGAGGCGAGAGTTTCGCGGTACCACTCAGCTTTTCCGCCCCTATGACAAAAGGCGGACTTAAGAAGATCGTCCCTGACAGATTGTCAGTTCAGACTTCGGTTCAGTAACGAGAACCGTGTCGTTGTCCACTACTGCTACACGAATGTGTTGTTCGCAGACAAAGCTCAGAGGTGATATTCGAATAAGGGTAATGACCGTCCTTTCAGCTCACGGGACGGCTCTCTGGCATCAGAGCCTGATTCTACTTGTCCTCTTCCACGCTATTTTTTCTTTTATGAATTTTAGTATGATAATCTTAATTTCTCCGTCAATCATGGACAGTCATCCTTTCCAAACTTTCAAAAAAACTCCCGCCTCAGACAACCAAGTGATGACATTGAATTTCATCCAATGTTTGACCAATTGGTTGCTGAGGCGAGAGTTTCGCGGTACCACTCAGCTTCTCCGCCCCTATGACAAAAGGCGGGCTTAAGAAGATCGTCCCTGACAGATTGTCAGTTCAGACTTCGGTTCGGTAACGAGAACCATGTCGTTGTCCACTACTGCCACAATTGTGTCGTTCGCAGACAAAGCTCAGAGGTGATATTCGAATAAGGGTAATGACCGTCCTTACAGCACATGGGACGGCTCTCTTGCATTAGAGCCTGATTCTACTTGTCCTCTTCTACGCCATCTATGAGAAAAAGATCTCTTGCTAATGTTAGAATTGATTATAATTTTTAGAAATCATGTTTGTCAAGCTAGTGAACTACGTTATCCGTTAGATTTACCGATCAGTCATGTGCTCTATTTCTTACCGATCAAGATCGTAAAGTCGATAGATACTTGTTTCAAATTCAAGCATCGAGCATTCCATCACGAACTGACAGTGGCATTTACTATTATCAAACCTATGAAGAAAGCCTTGCTCTTTGGCCCGTCATTACGAAGCCTTTTATGTATCTTCCCGTTTCGGTCAAACGCATATCATTGCAAGTGGACTAAAAGATGCACCACCACTCGTATTGCTGCATGGAGCATCGTTTAGCACCACCATGTGGTATCCAAATATTGCGATTGGCGTAGCGAATACCGGACATACGCAATCGATATCATGGGTGATAAGAACAAAAGTATTCCTATGGATTTAAACGGTACGAGAACGAGTTACGCCGACTGGCTTCTTAATGTGTTTGACAATCTGGGTATCAAAAAGGCGAAGATGATTGGACTTTCGCTTGGTGGGCTTCATGTTATGAATTTTGTTTTACGTGCAGCTGAGAGAGTGGAGAAGGCAGTTTTACTTAGTCCTGCGGAAACATTCGTCTCATTTCACCCAAATTTTGCAAAGCAGTTTCATGCTGGAGTTATGTGGGAGGATGAATGAAGAAATCAAAAACCTAAAGTCGATGGATTCCCGTATGTTTTCACTGACGAAGAATTAAAATCAGTTGACGTTCTAAAACGTGCTTCGACTTTTGTTCCTGATATTGAAGCGGAAATTGTTAATAATGCTGGCCACGTTTTGTCGATGGAACAGCCAGAATACGTTAATGGACGTGTACTGAGATTTTTAAATACATGAAAGAAAGAAACGAGTTGAATTCATTGATGTATGAAGGCACCGGTATCCAAGGGTGCCTTTTCCCTAAACATAAGTTCATAAGGATTCCCGCTACATATAGATCCCCTATCCGGAGGTCAAACCTCTGTAGGCTACCTTCCGATTCGTTGTCGCGCGAAAACGGAATGGTATCCCTAACATCACACTCTTTGTCTTGTTTTTGTTTGCAATTCTTTGCGAATGCATAAATCATACAATCTGTTTCCGCACAAATTACGCTATTAGCACTACCTTTTTGTTTAAAAATGTTATAAAATAGTATCTCTTCGCCGAAATTCTGTGCGTAATGAATATCCCTTACGGTAAGATCAGCGTCAGTACTATCCCATTTCCTACTCCCAATACCGCATTACAAAAGACCCAAGCCATTTCGCTTGGGTCTCATTAATCAAAAGTTCAAGCCACATAAACTGCAGAAAGGTGTATTCCATCTATGGAGTTATCTCACTTTAATACCAAAGAACAACCTAAGAAGGAATCGTTCTCTATTTCTTTACTCTCTCTTACACTAGGTTCTTTTTCCATTGGGATGACTGAATTTGTCATAATGGGTCTCTTACCAAATGTAGCAGAGGATTTACAGGTCAGTATCTCATCTGCTATGCTCTTGGAGTAGCCGTCGGTGCGCCTATCATGACAATCCTTACTAATCGAATCCCCCAAAAGAGACTACTATGTCTGCTTATGGTTCTCTTTATTCTCGGCAACGGAATCTCAGTTTTTGCTCCAACTTACGCTATATTGATGGCGGCACGTATGCTAACTGCGTTGACGCATGGGACATTTTTTGGTGTAGGGGCTGTCGTCGCCTCCAATCTTGTGCCTCCACACAAACGAGCTAGTGCCGTTTCCATTATGATGGCAGGTCTGACGATTGCCAATATTATTGGTGTTCCTCTGGGGACATTTATCGGCCAACACATGGGCTGGCGATCCTCGTTCGGTTCTATTGCCATTATGGGAATCATCGCATTGATCGGCATTCTTATTTTCGTACCGCAAACCCGTCAAGAAAAAGCGGGGAGCATGATTGGGCAAATCACTGCTCTAGTCAAGCCAAAGCTCCTCCTTTACCTCCTTATCGGTGCATTAGGAAATGCAGGGCTATTTACCGTATTCACTTATATTGCGCCACTACTTATAAAAGTTACGGGCTTCGCAGAATATCATGTGACATGGATCCTTGTCCTTTTTGGCTGTGGGGTGACCATTGGAAATATCGTGGGCGGGAAGCTGGCCGATTGGAAGCTGATGCCTTCCATACTAGGTCTATACTTCGCCGTTTGTATCATCCTCACCCTTTTTACGTTTACCATTTATAGTCCAATAGCTGCCGTCGTGACCATTTTTCTATGGGGAGCTGCTTCTTTCGCAGTTTTTCCGGGGCTGCAAGGACGTGTGATGAACCTAGCAGAGTCAGCACCAGCTCTAGCCTCAACCTCCAGTCATTCTGCTGGTAATCTAGGAAATGCAGCTGGCGCTTTCATTGGGGGATGGGTGATTACAAATCTGGCAATCACTTCTCTCCCATGGGTCGGTGCCGTGCTCGTAGGCCTGGCTCTGCTTTTGGGGATCGCTTCCTATATGGTTGAACGAAAATTCGCTTGAAAGATAGGATCATTTTGAAACAGCCATATATATTTGATGCGTATGAAGAGGTCAACCTGAACAGGTTGACCTTTTTCATGAAACTTGCTTTGGAAAAGAGATTCGTTTTAACAGGCGATTATATATATTCACTCTTTTGCTGTTTTTGAATGCTTATAGCTGGTTTTTTGTTTAGAAATAGTCATTGTACAATTCTTGCTGCTGTTCTTCTGCAATGGTCTGTAAGTCGTATGCGTTAATTCGAAACAACTGATAGTCGCCAATTTCCGCTTTTTTTGCTGCAAGCTTACTTAAAAACTTCGGGGACCCTTCGTTTTCTTCATCATAAACTAACAAGATACCGTCTGAATTCGCTAGCAGAAATTTGTCTTTCTCTCCAAGCTGCCAAACTCCCTGGTAGGGTGTTTGATAGACACTATTGAAATAGTCGGCTTGCAGTACAATATTTCGGTAATAATCCTGGGTCTCTTCCTTCCATTTTTCCTCTTGATTCAAAAACGGAGTAATTACAGCCAGTTTTAGATGTGGATATTCCTTTTTTAATTCCAGAACAGTTTCGGCAGCCCACATTTCTACCCCGAGTTGCCCTGATATGATAACCCATTCCAATTCTTCCTCAAGGAATCTTACGAGTTCCCGCTTCAGTGCTGTCTTAATAATTGCTAACCCCGGATTTTTTTCATTAAAAATACCAAGCTCGTGAGCTTTATATCCTGAAACAAATAACCTCTTTAACATGGTGCCACCTCTAGTTTAAAGGAAGCTCAAGCAGAAAAAAGATTGCATTTCACGCGCTTTCACTTCGTTAAGTATTACGTCTCATATTTTTCTTATCTTATCACAAATGTGAATGTAACCACTGTACGAATGCGGTGAAAACACCTTTTCTGTGTCCTACTGGTTTTGTGAAATCCATCTTGAATTGTAGCTAGTCCAACGTGAAGGCAAATTCTGAGTTTGGCGCGCCAGCAAATACAACTGTTCTGTTCTTCGGCAGTTTTACTTTGTTATTGCCAGACACAATGGAAAAACTAACGCATACTCCCTTCTCATCCTACACCGCGAACGAACTCTTCGCTAGCAACGCCACGATCATCGTTTTCCTACTACAATACGGAAGTATAAAGTTTATGACGAAAAAAACCAGGCCACGCGTGAGGGGAATTGCTCCTCGCGTGATCTGGTTTTTTCTAGCAGTAGATTACCGCATCCATATCTCTTACATATCTCTCTTCCCTTTACGCTATGCAACCACTAACTTTTCTTAGAAAACAGGCAATTTCTCTGCCGCAACGTGAAAAGCAGGACGCCGCTCCTTCCACGGACAGGCAAGCTCTAGCTGGGAAGCCAATTGCAAAAGCGTCGCCTCATCGGCATAGCGTCCGGCAAATTGCATGCCGATCGGAAGTCCGTCTCTGCTCCAGCCAAGCGGCAAAGAAATGGCAGGCTGACCCGTCGTATTAAATAAATTCGTAAAGGGCGCATACGTAAAAATCTGCTCTGCCCATTCTTTTGCACCAAGGCCTTTGGCGTTTGCATTCAGTTCTCCCAAAGGCAGTGGCGGTCTTGCTGTCGTCGGAGACAAAAGAACGT
This sequence comes from uncultured Brevibacillus sp., assembly GCF_947502445.1. Taxonomy (GTDB): domain Bacteria; phylum Bacillota; class Bacilli; order Brevibacillales; family Brevibacillaceae; genus Brevibacillus. The sequence continues at coordinate 38,193 of NZ_CANMZW010000019.1, read as the reverse complement.
CGTACTCCATAAAAAAGCTGCCAACAGCACGGGAAACAATGTTCTGAATGGTGAGGGCATCCAGCAGCTCCGTAGCCGTTATGGTCCGTCCGTACAAATAAGTGGACAGATTCGCTGCTTCTACATTCGCTTCTGACGGTGTTTGCCCCGTCGCTTGGGCAATTCCATCGATCCAGGACGTGACGCTGGCTGCCCATATGCGGAGGGTTGCAAGCATATGCTGTTCGCTATCGATAATCGGCGAAGCCTCGACCAGCTCATGCCCGAGCTCCTCGCAAAGCCGCACAGTTGCATGCAAGCTATCCAGACACTCCTGATCTACTAAAGCTCCAGAAGGTGGTTTTGATGTCCAAGCGATACGTAGTCGGCGAGGTGGGTGGGAAATCTCTTCGAAAAACGGTCTTTTTGGCGGCTCTGCCCAAGCGTAGCATCCAGTATCCGGTCCCGCCACTGCATCGAGCAGTGCAGCAGCATCACGGACCGTGCGCGTTAAAGCGAATTCAACACCGAGGCCATTTAACGGCTCGCTGTAGTCAGGACCTGTCGGCACACGTCCACGAGTTGGCTTCAACCCGACCAGACCGTTGCAGGAAGCCGGGATGCGGATGGAACCACCCCCATCATTCGCATGAGCAAACGGGACGACACCCGCTGCGACAGCAGCTCCCGCTCCTCCGCTTGAGCCACCTGGGCTGTGCCTCAGATTCCACGGATTATGGGTCGGTCCGTGCAGGACGGATTCGGTCGTAGCGTTGTATGCGAATTCCGGTGTGGTCGTCGTACCTACTGTGACTAGACCAGCCTTGCGGAAACGTGCCATCAATTCGGTGTCGTACGGAAAGACTGCCCCTTTTGCCAAGCGGCTGCCCATGCTGAACGGTACACCAGCTGCATGCAGGACGATCTCCTTTATGAGGAAGGGAACTCCTTGGAAGGGCCCATCGGGAAGGCCCGCATCGATTTGCTCATCCGCTTTTTCGGATAAGACACTAACGATCGCATTCACCTGTGGATTTACCTTTGCGATTCCTTCCAACGCGGCCTTTTTCAGTTCCTTTGGTGTGACTTCCTTTTGCCTGACCAGCTCAGCCAAACCCACTCCATCATAAACCGAATATTGGGACAACTCCATTGATAAGCGCCTCCCTTTCTACCATGAGCTTGTTTCTTTCGCTTCATTATGACAAATTCTGAAAGCGGTGCCAATTACCCGAAAGAGTCATTTTTTGTGAACAGCGCTTTCTCGGCAGGCCCTTGTTGCTACGTGTATACACATATATTATGATAGTGGAAACTCGAATTTAACAGGGGGAATCTAGTTGTGGAAAAGAGTGCATTCCATCTGGGAAGTTCAAAAATTTTGGAATTTTTCGATTCTATCCTGGTTCCAGCTGAAAAGTTTCCTCAACAGGTTTTACTCTCCCTCTCACAAATCTTTGGCTATGACCGGTCTATCTTTTGGCTCGCTGACAAACACCGTAATTTGTTTCTTCCCATTACCCTCAATGTCGAGGATAGGCTGATCCAAGACTATGTCTCCTATTATTTTCATCATGATCTGCTCCATCCACAAATTGCCATCCCTCGAAATCCCTCCCGCACTGCTTTGCGTATCAATGACGTCATGTCCGACCAGGATTACGAGAAAACCATTTACTACAACCAGTTCATGCGTTCTTACGGAAATTACGATGAGATGGGGATTTACCTTAAAAAGGAAGGCAGGCTGATTGGTTGCATTGGGTTGGCACGCAGCAAGCAGGAGCCACGCTTCACAGAAAATGACGTGCGATTGGTAGAATCACTCTCCCGGACGATAGCCCATACACTAGCCATCCACAACCATGCAGATGAACTACAAAAAGAACGGGTGTTATTCGCTGCCCATTCCCAGTTATCTTCCATTGGCGTCATTATTGTAGAGCCTCCTACCCGCATCCGTTATGTGAATCCTGTTGCCAAAGACATTTGTGCTGAATGGTTTATAGGAAATACGTACACAAATCCTGTACTTTCCTTTATTCAACAGTACATAGAGAATCATTCCCTTTCTAGTGCCGCTACTTTTTCTGCTCCAGCAGCAAGCGCTTTATCTCATTCTCAGCAAGAGTTCGCGATCTACGTCCAGCCTTCTATCTCCACTCTTTTTTCCGATCACCGAACGCTTCCCTACGCCATCTACCTGATTCCCAAGGGAACGAACTCCAGGATGTCTACCACCCGAGAGCAGGACCAGCTCCCCCATTTGACGCGTACGGAGGGAAGAATCTACGAACTCGTACAGCAAGGTTATACCAACCAACTCATTGCCAATGAACTGCAAATAAGCCTTAACACGGTGAAACGACATTTACAAAATGCGTACAGGAAGTTTGGCGTTACGAACAGAACTGAACTGTGCTATAAACTGAAAACGAAGTAACACGATAACGGGACGAAGCTGAGCGGCTCCCGAGTTCAGAGATGTATCAACAAAAACGTTCCGAAAACAGGGAAAGCGAGGAGCCACGTATGGTGGTCCTCGCTTCGTTGTGGTATGAAGGTCTCCCTATCTGGTTGCCAGTTCGATGATCATCACAATGAGCATGAGTAACTGGATGAGAATATCCATATTCATTCTCATTTTCGTTCCCTCCTGACAAAGTAGATGCCCTTCCTCCTGGCCTCTCCCTCATAGAGAAGAACTTCACGTTTCCCCATTTCCATCATACTGTTAGACTTGTCGATTTATTCTTTCTGTTTTACAAAGGATTGAACTTTTCATATGGCTGAAGGTACCATTTACAGTCAGTTAGAACAGATTCGAGAACAGCTTTCTCTCCCAGTCACTCACATAGCGATTAAATTTATCTGACTCTGACCGCTTGATGCTGATGAACTCTTCCCAAATCGAACGGCCGATCGTTTCTGCCAAGATCGTATCCTCAGACAAATGACTGATTGCTTCCGGTAGAGAACGCGGCACCCAACCGATTCCTCTCTCCTTTAACTCGGCGTTGCTCATTTTACTCACGTCTGTAGTCGCTGGCTCTCCTGGCTCAATTCGGCTCTGGATTCCATGCAGTCCAGCTGCCACCAAGCAGGCAGCCAACAGATATGGATTGCAAGTGCCGTCCGCTCCTCGAAACTCGAAGCGCCTTGCTCTGCGCTTTTCGGGAATTCGCACGAGTACGGAACGATTACCTGAGCCATAGCAAATGTGAGCCGGAGCCCATGTCCCCGGCTGCATACGCTTGTAGGAATTGACGCTCGGCGCACCGATCGCAATCAAAGATGAAGCATGCTTGAGGAGCCCTCCGATAAAATGGTACGCTTTCTCCGACATATCGAGTCCCCGCTGATCCGAAGTATCTTCAAAGAGATTTTCCCCAGCTTCGTCAAAGAGACTAATATGCACATGCAGACCACTTCCGGCCAGGTGCTGGAATGGCTTTGGCATCAACGTGCCGATCATTCCCTTATCTTTTGCGATTTGTTTAAACAGGTGCATGAACGTCACCTGATTATCGGTTGCCTGCAGTGCTGGTGTGTATTTCAAGTTAATCTCCAATTGTCCTGGGCCGTATTCACTGGAGATTTGCTCGGTTTCCACGCCCATCTTTTCCAACGAAAGAACAAAATCCTGGACAAATTCCTCCTGGACGTCTACACCTACGGTAGAGAAACAATGGCTGTTGTCGGCTGGCTGGATCTTTTCATCTACTTCCTTGAGCAGATAAGCCTCCTGTTCAAATGCCATGTACATTTTCCCGCCAAGCTTGGACTCTACCTCTGACAAAAGCCGCTTCAATGCATTTCGCGGGCACCCTGCCCATGGATCTCCATTGGCATCGACGAGGTCACACAACATCCGTGCTGTATTTTTTCGATACGGTAGGATGGCAAATGTCTTAGGATCAGGTATGGCAAAAAAATCGCCATCATTTGCTCCATACGTCGGATTGGGGATGTACTCGTCAAAGCAGTCAAAACTCATGATCGCTGTACTGAAATTGACCCCTTTCTCCATTGCACTTGCGAGTTGGGCTGGGCGAACGGTCCTACCTCTTGTGACTCCGGCGTAGTCAAGAAATTCGATCCGAATAAATTCAATTTGCTCTCTCTCTACCAATGCCAGTACTTCTTCTTTTGTTAACATATCTCTTTCTCTCCTTTATCCAGCAACAATGTGAGAACTGTATGGGTAAATAGCTTTACGCCAATCGGGATAATCTCCTGGTCAAATTGAAATTGTGGATGGTGCAAATCGTACACGGGGCGATCCGCTTGTTGGATGCCTAATCGGAAATACGAGCTCGGGACCTGTTCGGCGAATGCTCCGAAATCATCTGCCCCCATAGATGGTTCCAGCAGGACGTAGATACTAGAATCACCTAATAACTCTGCTGCGCACTGTTTCACGCAGTCCGTCAAAAGCGGGTCGTTGATGACGGGTGGCAAGCCGTCGGCGTAAATGATTTTTGCTGTCGCTCCGTACGCCTCTGCAATTCCTTCGACGAGCGCGATGAATTGTGATCGCAATTTTTTTCTCGTCTCTCGCGAAACCGTCCGTGTCGTTCCTTCCAAGACGACCCGATCCGCTACAATGTTGTTCGCTGTCCCTCCCTGAATCTTGCCTACGTGTACAACCACTGGGTCTACGGGATTGGTACTCTTGGTTACGAGCAGGGAGAGTGCCTGAAGAATCTGACTGCTGATCGCAATCGCATCGACCGCATGATGAGGTCTGGCGCTGTGGCCGCCCTTTCCTTCGATTTCGATCCGAAAATCGTCACAGGAAGCCGTGATCGCTCCGGTTCTGACCCCTACCGATCCAAACGGAAGATGCGGCCACAAATGCAAGGCGAGCATCCCGTTCACAGGGGGATTCTCCAAGACACCTTGCTCGATCATCTGCTGCGCCGCCCCCTCTGCCTCTTCGCCCGGTTGGAAGATGCAGCGCACGCGTCCCCTCCACTCGCTTTTCAATTGGTACAACTGATAGACAGTACCGAGCAAAATCGTAGTGTGTCCATCGTGTCCACATGCATGCATGACACCCGATTGTTTGGAAGCGAATGGCAGCTGCGTCTTTTCTTCGATGGGGAGTGCGTCTATATCGGCTCGAACTCCGATATGCGGCCCCTCTCCACCATCACCGAGCAAATCGACGACGACCCCCGTCTCACCAAAGCGGCGATGCGGGATGCCCCACTTTTCCAACCAAGACACGATATACGAGCTAGTCTGGTATTCCTGAAAGGGTAGCTCTGGGTTTTGATGGAGATAACTTCTGATTTCGGCCAATTGCTGCATGAGCTCTTCGCCGAGTGACAGCTTTTCATGAATGGAGCTTTTCATGGTTGATCCCTTCCTATCTTAGCTACGATGAGTAACCGTGGATTGACCTTTTTTCTGAAACAGCTTGAACACGAGGAACAACGCCCCCATCCAGATCGCACCGCGCAACAGTGTCATCGGAGACCCAACGAACGAGCCGTAGCAGACAATACCGATTCCAATAAAGCCCAAAACCGGGAAGAGTGGATACAAGGGTTGTTTCCATGGCAAGCGTTCGATTTCATCTGGATGCTTTTTGCGATAGAGAACGGCGGCAATCAGAGCCAATGTCCAGGATACCATCCAGGCCAGCACCAACTGGTTGGATAGCTCGACATAGAGAAAATCAGGATTCAAGGAGCCCAAAATCACAAGAGCGACTGAGCAAGCCCACACAAATAGGATGCCGTACACAGGTGTTTTCGTTTTTGGATGGAGATAGCCGAAAAACGCTGGTAAAAAGCCTTCGCGAGCCTGGGCATAAAAGATACGTGAGGCTGCATATAGCGTCCCCATCAAAATGCAGGTGGCTGCGGCAATCCAGGCGACGGCATTCATGACAAATGCTCCAGCAAAGCCAAATACTTGTCCGGCCGCAACCGTAAACGGTGAGCTGTCCATCGTAATCTGATCCCAGGGAATCAAGCCTTGCAACACAGCCTGCGCAGTCGTATAGAGAATCAAAAACGTAATTCCGGACCAGATCAACGCTTTCGGCAAATCTTTCGGGTCCTTACATTCACCCCCGGCAGTTGCCAGTGTTACTGCTCCCAAGTAAGCGTACGTTCCGAGCGGGATGGCCGACCAAAAGCCTTCCGATCCGTGCGGGAGAAAGGGGGTGAAATTCTCCAGATTCATATCTTTTAATCCAATGAGTGAGAAGATAGCAATAACAGCCGTCATGATAATCACGAGCAATAATTGCGTGGTTGCAGCGATTTCTGTCCCCATGATATTGAGTACAGCAAACACCGTAATAAAGAAGACGGCGAAAATGACTGACCAGTACTCTCCTTGCAATTGCGGGAAAAACCACATCGTAATTTTTCCTAGTGCCAAGCCTACGCTACCGCCTGCAATGACCCATCCGAGTGCAAAGGTAACCCCGGATAAAAAGCCCCACCAACGTCCCAACATCCTCTCCACCCAGCGGGACATGGCTCCGGCATTGGGCATTCCGACTGCGAGCTCACCCAGTGCAATCATGAGAAAAAATTGTGACAGGCCCGCGATAAAATAGGCGAGGATCGCTCCCGGACCTGCCATGGCAATCCCTTGCCCCATGAGCAGGAAGACGCCGTCCCCTACGACGGCTCCTACCCCCAATGCCCAAATGTGCCAATACCCCAGCTTTCTCTCCGGTGCAAGCTCCAACACTCGTTGTTCCATCTTGGCACCCCCAAATTATTTGATATAGATGCTCTCAAAATTGCGGTACAATACCATTTCTCCGATATAACGAGCTGTTTCGGCATCGACGTAGTCCGACTCCACCCATGATTGCAACACTTGTTCAAAGCACTCCTTGAACAGATGAACCCCAAGCCAGTTCATTTCCGGCACGGTAAAAGCATCGGAGCCATACATCACCTTGTCAAATGGCGCGAATTCAAATACTTGTGAGAGAATCCGTTTGACCCCGTGACCGACAAATGGATTTTGCAAGGAAATGTCCATGTAGACGTTTGGCAAAATACTGACGATGAATGCCGCCTCCTCCACCCAAGGATAGCCTCCGTGAACGAGATGCACCTTGGTTTCGGCGTATGCCTTGTTACGCAGCAGTGGGAGCAGGAAGCTGGGGCTTGCTTTCGGCAAGACAACATCGCCATCCCCTACTCCTGTGTGAATATGCATGACTTTGCTTGCAGCGGTACATTCCTCCATCGCGATGTGCAGGCAATAGTCCCGCAAAGCTTTGGCTTCAGCGCGCTCATTTGCCTGGAATTCCTCCCATTGCGAGGAAGCAGCCTGCTCATTCTTATCCATCACTTCCAGCCCACTGCGGTAGGCAATAATCGATTTTAAACCGACCACGTCTGCACTCTCTAACGCGGTCCGCAAATCTGCACGATACATCTCGATGAACTCTCCAAAGCTGACACATTCCTTACGAAGGCGCACCATTACAGGTTCGATCCGGTGAATTTCCCAGATTCTCGCGCCACACAGCTCTGTGTACGCCTGCTTTTTCAGCATCGGGGTCGGATACCCGAAATCGGTGATTACACCCGTGATTTTGGCATCTTCAAACAGTTCTCTCGTGTAAGCCTGGAAGTTTGCCGCTCGCTCATTTCGCACTCTCACCACTTCCGCGAGTGTCGGTTCGCAGGCAAAATAACGAGCCATTCGTCTGGTCAAAATTTGCATCCACATGATGGAGCCCGGAAAAGGCTGATGCGGCGAAGAAACTTGTCCTTTGTGCATTTGCTTGGGTAGTACGGACAAGGACAGTTTCTGAATAAACTCCTCGGTCGTGTAAGGGTGTTCATTCGCTACATATGGGTGTGCATGGACATCGACCGCTTGTACATCTCGCAAAGATATTTCTGACATAATGACCTCCTGTAACATGTGATGCCATGTCATTTAGCAACATTCGTGCCAACAGATAGAAAATAAAAAAACACACGAATATTCACTCTTTTATTCCGACACGCTCAACATAAAACGAAAAATAATCTCCAATCGACTAATATTTTTCGAAATATTTTTTTCATTCGTAATTTAAATTCATTTTGTGATTTTTACCTTCCAAAAAACCAAATGTATCTGCTATAGTTTACAAAGTAAAACTTTCCTTCCTCCTCTCCAGATTAAAAACGCTCATTTTTTTTCGCTATATTTTTTCTATTGTATAGGGGTGATATATACACATGAATGTTTACGCCGGTCTTCCTTTGCACGATGTATGGAACGTAAGCTTTGACAGCATGGTGATTACCGATGACAAAGGAGACATCCTCTCGTTGAACCGATCAGCTACGCGACTGTTTTCTAGCAGTCCGAGCAGTTTGATTGGGATCTCCATCTTTGAACTGATCCCTTCCGAAGAATTGCGCAAATGCATCCAAATGAGCAAAAACATGACCGGGATTTCCCTTTCATTCGGCACTCAGCAGCTGATTACGAATCTCTCCTGTCTGAATATCCCACCGAATTCGTTACTGTTTCTGCTTATTTTCAAAAACATCACACAAACGCAGCAATTGCAGCACCAGTTGCAGCAAATGAATGAAACCAAGGCCATGTATGACTCCATCTTGGACCAGTTGGAAGAAGGCGTCTGCAGCGTCGATTCACAAGGAAAAATCATTTTCTACAATCGGAAAATGGGTGAATTGGATACCCTTGAGCCCGAAGCGGTCAGGGAAAAAAGGCTGGAAGATATCTGGTCCTTGGATGAAGAAAGCAGCACTTTATTAACATGCTTGCGAACGGGCAGGGTGCTTAATCATCGGGAGACCCATTTTACGAACAATGGAAAAGCGGTGACGACACTTTCTCGTACGATGCCGTTGTATGTAGGAAACAAAAAGGTGGGAGCCGTCGAAATCTCCAAGGATATTACGAAGCAAAAGCAATTGACCGAAACGATTTACCATTTGCAAAAACAGACACCTGGGGCAACGGTTCCCCTACTTCCCACTGTTGAAAAAAGCAATACCCGCTACCAGTTTGAAACGATCGTCTACTCTAGCAAGGAAATGCGATACATGATCGAGCAGGCGCGTAGATCTGCCCGCTCTCGTTCGAATATTCTGATTGTGGGAGAAACCGGGACAGGCAAGGAACTTATTGCCCAAAGCATCCATAATGAAAGTCCACGCAAACACAAGCCCTTCATCGCCCAAAATTGTGCTGCTCTGCCGGAAGCACTGCTTGAAGGGTTACTATTCGGGACGAGTGTCGGGAGTTTTACCGGGGCCATCGATCGAGCAGGCCTATTTGAACAGGCACATGGCGGAACATTGCTGCTGGATGAAATCAATTCCATGAATCCAAACCTGCAAGCCAAGCTCCTCCGTGTACTGCAGGAGAGAAAAATCCAACGATTAGGATCGTCAAAGGTACTCGATATTGATGTTCGGGTAGTTGCCACCATGAATGAAGATCCCCATGAGGCCATAGCAAACGAAAGGCTACGGGAAGACCTGTATTACCGTTTGGGTGTCGTCAATATTTTCATCCCCCCCTTGCGAAGGCGCAGAGAAGATATTCCTGTCCTCATCGATTTCTTCATCCAAAAGCACTCGAATGGATTGGGAGTTGACGTAGTGGGTGTGGACGATGACGTTTTCCAATTTTTCTTGAACTACAGCTGGCCTGGGAATGTCCGTCAGCTGGAACATACCATTGAAGGCTCACTGAATCTGGTTTATGACGAAACGATGATCTCGTTCGATCACCTCCCCCCTGACTTCAAACAAAAAATGAACCAACTGGCAGAACCCTCTCTACCCTCCCAGCCGTCTGTCCATGATTATCGGGGGAATTTACCCGAACAGATTGAACATCTGGAACGGGTCATGATCGAACAAGCCTTGCGTGACACTAGGGGAAACATCACCAAAGCGAGTGAGCAGCTAGGGATTCCCCGCCAAAATCTCAATTACAAGCTGAAAAAATACGATCTGAAAAATGGTAGGGGGATGCTCCGTTGAACCAGGACACATTGCTTTCTGCCGAAGACAAAGTCATTTCCAACGCGTTGAAAATCCGCTTTTACCCGATAGCGGTAGCATCCGCTTTCGGGACCAGACTGACGGACGAGGCATGTGTGTCCTATCTGGATTTGAGCGCTGGCTGGGCTGTCGCGGGAATTGGGTATGGGCAGAACGGGGAAGTGGTTCTCCTTTGATCACTACAACCTGTCTCCCGATGCTGTCGTATTGGGCAAATCACTTGGAGCAGGCTTGCCGATCAGCGCGGTCGTGGCAAGAAAAGAACTGCTTGATACAGGCAATGGCGTCCACATGTTCACAGCCAGTGGCAATCCCCTATGTAGCATGGCTGCGTGGGAGAATATCGCCATTCTGGAAGAAGAGAGGCTCATTGAGAATGCCGCAGAAAACGGAGCCTACTTTTTGCAAATGCTGGAGGAACTGAAGCAAAAATACGAGTGGATCGGTGATGTTCGAGGACGCGGATTGGCGATCGGGATCGAGCTTGTAGAGGATCGGTCCACCAAAGCTCCTTCAGCCGGAAAAACAGCTGCTGTTTGTTACCGGTGCTTTGAATTGGGCCTGATCGTTTTTTATGTCGGCATTCATAGTAATGTCATCGAGATTACTCCGCCATTGACCATTTCCAAACAAGAAATTGACTTAGCGGTCTCGATTCTGGATCAAGCTTTCAAGGATCTCGAAAGCAACAGCATTGATATGGAAAAGGTCAAACAATATGCGGGATGGTAATCGATAACGGATTTACCCAATAAACCGGCGCTCTTCGTGAACGCCGGTTATTTCGCTTCCGATCTTTTGTTATCTCTTCCATTATCGGTTCTCTATTTTACTCTGAAGGTAGAGAATTGGGTTTCGGTATTCTGGTTTAATTAACCTCAAAAAGTTGTTCACCAATAAATCCTCCTTCACTTGGACCAGGCGGGCAGGCAAAAACAGAACTCGAAATCGTTGAAATAAAGGGATTCAGTGCATCATGTTTCGCAAGTAAGGATAACATCGGAACGAGTTGTCTGCGAACACTTTGCTGGAAGCTAATAAAGAAAAGACCAGCGTTCAGATTGCCAGTCACCGGGTCAATTCCATCAAAATACGAGTATGATCTTCGTAAAATTTTCGTCCCAGTGCTACGCGCAACCCAGACATGGGAATCAGACGGAATTTCCCGCATCGATACGGCATCGAACTCATCGTGCTTACCAAACGGGGCCCCACTGTTTTTCGATCGTCCGAATATTGCCTCCTGCTTTCTAAAGAACGTTTGCTCCCATTTTTCCATGTCCATCCGAATTTTACGCGCTGCCAAATAAGTTCCGTTGATCATCCATGCAGGACCTTTCGATGAGTCAACCCAAACATGGTTCTCTTTGGCTTGTTCACTTGTCAGCTCAATATTAGCTGTGCCGTCTTTAAAGCCAAACAGGTTTCTAGGTGTTTGACCATCGGAAGCATCAATAAATCCAGTTTGAATCCAGCGAATTACCGCCATCTCAATGGATGACGCTGCTAATTTACGAATGACATGAAAAGCAACAGTTGGATCACTCGTACAAACCTGAACGCAAATATCTCCTCCCGAAATTTGTGAATTTATTGTTTCTCCGGGCATAGATGGGATATCTTTCAACTCGTCAGGACATTGTGAACGCAATCCAAATCTGTCGATTCCATTCTTTGAGAATAGAGTCGATCCAAATCCAAAAGTGATGGTGAGTTTTGCTGACGAATCAGTAGATTTCTCATCCAAGCTATTCAATTGGTGCTGACGATTCGTTTCTCTTAGGCCTCTGCCTGCCGACATATCTGCACTACTCTCAGTCCAAATTTTGAGTAATTGTTTTAGCTCTTCGACATTATCTGAAATGATGTCAAAAGAGGCAAAACACATGTACATTTGCTGAGGAGTCACGATACCAGCCTGCCTTACTCCAAAGAATGGGATTTCATCTTTGTTTACTATTTCCGAGTGAGAGTCTTCGGAATCAGGATTAACATGACCAGTAGCTCTTATACCATTGTTAATAGCGAATAAAGAAGCCATTCCGCTCATTCCAACTACAATTCCTGTTCCAGCTAGAGCGGCCATTTTCAAAACCTCTCTTCGACTATAGCTGGTTTCGTCACGATTATCGTTATTTGATTCTTTTGCTTGTGTATGCTCCATATTGAACTCCTCCACCTTCAAAAAAGACCAAACAGATTCTTTTGTTTTTGCTGGGTATTATCCTTTGTCACTTATAAAACTTTTTCTTTGTAATCAGCTCTGCAATCAATAAATTAATAATCCAAGCTCCCCATACCGCAATCGTATAAGACGACACATAATCCACATCAAATAGCTTCATTAATGCAAGCTGAATGAAATGAAGCGATGTATTGGCTAGTGTCAGCGCATAGCTTCTCATCATCCAGATCCGATGCTTAACCGTCTGCTTCAATCGAATCGTCCACCAAGCATATAAGGTAGTAATGATCCATAGTCCGTTCAGGAGGAGGAAGCCAATAGTGTTTAATGGGCCTCCCGTCGCATCCTTGGCTAAATATACGGTTACAACAGAGCTAAACAAAATGCTCAGAACATATACTTTCCCATTTAATCGGTGCAGTGCCGGGTTTTTCCGCAATATTGTTGCAGAGAAACCTAGAGGTCCAGTTATCAAAGCAAGACAAGCGCTAATAATATGAAGCCGCAGTAATACAAGCCAGAGTGTTTGTACGAAATTTTCGCCGAGCTCCTTATGCTGAAGGTGTTTTGTTGCCCCTGGATCAACAATGAAATAGTTGGCCAGCATGTGAAAGGCCCAGCCGATCGACAGGATGCTTACGGTGATATATAGGCTTCTCCTCAATAGTTTCATGGTGCACCTCTACTGTTTTTTATCAAAAAGGACCGATCGGTCTCTTTTTACAATAAGGGATAGAATCGCCTTTCTCAACAAACATATGTTACAATTTTATAACAGGATTTTCTTGATGGGGGTTGTCATGGGAAAAGGCGAGCAAACACGAATGCACATTATTCAAAAGTCTGCCGAGCTATTTAATGTCCGAGGGTATGCAGGTTCTTCCATTAACGACATCATGAAGGCAACTGGATTAAAAAAAGGAGGAATTTATCGAAACTTTGCAAGCAAGGATCAGATTGCTGCTGAGGCCTTTGAATATTCAACGGCTATCTTGTCAGAACGACTTTCAAAGGCATTGGAGAGTGCCGATTCACCGATTGAGAAAATGTTGGTGATATTTGATGTATACAAAGATGCTGTCAATGATCCACCAGTTATTGGTGGGTGTCCGTTATTGAATACAGCGATTGAAAGCGACGATACCCACCCAGAACTTCGCGAGCAAGCCCTGCGAGTTATGAATCAATTTCTTTCTATTATTCAGGAGATTATCCAGGATGGGATTGAAAGTGGAGAGCTCCGATCAGATATGGAAGTCGTATCGTTGTCTTCTCTGATTTTATCTACAATGGAGGGTGCTATTATGGCAAGTAGGCTCGCGCGTGATAATCGCCATATTGCGTATTGCAAAGAGCATCTACACCGTTACTTACTTTCCTATCAAGCTGGGCGTTAAAGAATTTGAGCCTATGGCCCGCCAGCGTAGGACCGCTAGGATCTCCTGCTATATGTGCCTACCAATTCCCCCACCGCATTTATCACATCGATTGTTTTGTAAATTCCGTAACCGATGATTCTGTCGAAAATAACTTAACTATTAAGTTGAAAAACAAAAATACCACCGGGAATAGGTTGGTAACTCACCTATCCGGTGGTTTTTCAGTTCCTGGAAATTTTGCTGTGATCGCTCGTCGGCTTTTATCTATAGTTCGACCACAGACCCTATAAAAAGCCATGCGTTGGTCTGACGGTCTTCAATCGCGAAGAAGAACGGCCGGTTTATTGTCATCTGGAACGGTGTATCGGTCGGAGCGGAAGCCTGAGCCATCTGTACCGCAGTGACCGCAGCAGCCTCGGTTCCTTTTTCATTGACCTCAACGAATGTTTTGTGTGTTACCGCACTGATGAACAGGTTGGGTGGAACAGGTGCCATGCCGGAAAAATCGGCCTTCATCTCGTCAAAGGGTAGCGCCATGCCCAGTGCCTTAAGCGGTTCTTTCAACTGTTCTTTGTATTCTACCTTGAAGCGGGGAAGCTTGATCTCGCCCTCGCTTTGCTGGAACGACTGTTGCCATTTGCTGTGATCTGCCCAAAGCTTGTCATGGAGAGCACCTAAAGAGGAAGATTCATCTGGCAGAATGACAAGCATGTCCATCTGCCCGTCACCGTAAGGCAGGCGGATAGCTTGAAACTCCTCTTCCTGTAAATATTCGTAGGTGCCTGTCTGCGCCATCATCTGCACTTGCTTGGTGGAACCATCATGTTGCTTGAAGCTTTCTTCTTTCGTATCAGAAAGCTGGAATTCCTTTTTCCACCCGCCATTGAAATAGACAGCATTTGCAAGGATTAAAACTTCCGTGGGATCGATGGATTCAATCACCTTGGGAATTTTTCCGTTTGTATTCTGGTTTACCCAATCATTAATATTATCGGAAGCCTCGGGATTAATGAAATCGAGTTCGGTTACTTTGGCTTGGTAAAATGCTTGATTCGTTTTCATGAAATTACTGTGAAACGGCGTTCCTTTCCGTAACCAAATCGAGTTAGCAATGCTCATTTGAACGCCATTGCCGGGCTGCTTCAAAAGGGAGATCAGCGTCTCGTTGCCCCGATTTAATTCATCAATAGACATGCCTTGCCAACCCATCGTTTTGGCCATCGCGGTTTGTGATTGCCCCCTACTACCGTTGTAGGTCATGGCGAGCGCCAAAGAAATACTGGTAGGCGAAATAAATACGTTTTTCTTTTGGTTTTGTTCCTTTAGGGCCAGTTGGCGATGGAGCTGCATACCGAACTTGTTGCTTGCATCGACAATACGCGAGTCAACCGCATCTGCCTGGGCTTGTCGATTTTCCAATGAAATCCCCTTTGTAGAATCCTGGGTACACCCAGTTAATAACAGTATGACTAGAATGCTCGCGGTAATTACGTTGCCTTTTCTAAACATTGTCATTTATTTAGATCCCCCCTGTCATTCCTAATGCTTATTTGACGGGGTATCTTTGGGTAATGTTTCCATGCTATCGTTTTGATTTATGGGCAGAACGCGGCTGAGCGGTTTTTTGTCAGTCGAGCTGAATCTCGAAACGCAACTCTTTGTCTACAGCGATAATCATGTAGTCGGATTCTGCAGAAATCGGGTGGAAATCCTTTGCGAAGAAATTAATCCCAGTGATGCCGCCTCGCCTGTTTCCCTTTTCGTCTGTAATGCTGGAAAGAGGAACGCCATTTGAATCGAAAACGCGAATAGAATCTGACAAACGATCAATCTGATTCAACTTTTCTTCAAGTTCCGGTTCTTTGGATTCACTTTCACCTTGTACCTCAAAGACAATCCTAGTGGTACTTGGGGTTCGAATAATTTGTTTGACCAAGAATATGATGCCTCTCGATTGACCGGAAACTCCTGGCTTCGTCACCTTCGTCACAGCATCTGTGGGTTTTCGAGAAAGAGGGATGTCAAATTGCCATGTTCCATCTACGCCACCTATTTTCTGAAATGCCAATTTTAACGTCCATTCTTCAGGCATTTCTTCAAAGAAGAACGGCTGAAATGTTCCGTAGTATGTATTTCCCTCGACGTGACGCCAATGTATCAGATAACCTTTCTTGGCTTGTTCTGTCGTGAATGTTCTTGTTATTGTACGCCCTGCCCATTCATAGCTGAGCTTCTCTATATGCTGAAACCCGTTTTCACTTGACGGGAATGTGACAGCAAAACCAATCGATAGGTTAAGGCGATCATAATAGGCTTCTTTTAGAGACACTGTGATTCCCTGGTCGTTCACTGACTGATCCAACGGTTGAGTAAGTCCTTGCTGATCAGCTACTTTTATCCCTGAATCCCCAACGAAGCCGAAAATGGTGCTCACATAAGGCAAGTTTTTCAGCATGTATGCCATGGTTGGAGACACAAACCCTGCACCAATCAATAAGAACATCCCCATGAGAAGACAAGCAACGGATATCAACCACTTGTTCTTCCTCACAGATGATTGCTTCTGTGCAGGATGAACAGGAAGAGAGCTCAATACTTGATCAATTCCAGCAGAAAAATGGGTTGGAACAAGTACAATCTCTTTTTTTGCCCTTTCGCGAAGCTCTTTATCAACCTGTAATTCATTCATGGCCAGTCCTCCATTCTGTAGACTCTGAAGTGAAATAGGCAGACAATTTTTTTCTCGCCCGACTCAATCGAGATTTAATGGTACCCTCAGGTTGGTTGAGTACGATCGATATGTCTTTGATCGCCATATCTTCAAAGTAGTAAAGAACGATGCAAAGTCGAAGTTCTTCTTCCAAGAGCTGAACGGCTTCTTGAACCTCAATGTTCTCTTCAAAACGATAGGAAGATGCTTGCTCATGCCAGTCGTCCAGCAGTACGAGCTTGCTGGTTTTACGAATCAGGCGGTTGCATTCATTGACGAGGATTCGCATGAGCCATGATTTGAAAAAACGGGGGTCCCGCAAGGTAGTCAACGAATGGTATGCTTTTATGATTGCTTCCTGTGCAGCATCCAGACACTCGTTTTCGGACGGCAAAATGGAACGGGAAACTCGATACATGCTCTGCTCGTATTTCTTGACCAGCCTTGTAAAAGCTTCTAAATCTCCGGAACACGCAAGTTCTTCATCGCAAGTAGTCATTGGTTCTCTCAATCGATTCACATCCTGTTTGAGGTCTATATACTATAGACACAAGGAGAGAGCAGTTTGGTTCTCATTATCCTAAATTTTTCATTTATACGTATTATTTCTATCTTTCATTTCGCCCTGTAGTAGATCAGGATTAACATAAGACTACCTCGAAACAATTATGTCAATATTCGAAATAAAGAGGACTTGATTTAGTACATATTTGTATAATCAAATTCCAACATTTGGTAAAATGGTGATATTCATGTTGACCGATCTGAGGTGAATATGTGCTTCTCATAGTACACGTCCTTTCCATCTTAACTTGCATGTTCCTCATAGCTCGATTGGCTAGCCTTTTTGGTGGCAAATGGAGTCCTTTTGCGAAAACGAATTGGAAGCAGGATTTCACTGCTGCACTTGTCGGGACGATGATTCTTTTTTGGATTAGCTACATTTGAACACTTTAAGCAATTTGTCCATGAACACAATTTCGCGATACATTTTTTGTAATGTTGGTTAAATCAATCTATTTTCGTATCTGGATTGGTAAAACAGTAGTGCTCCTTGATTCGAGAGAAGGATTTAAGAGAATGAGTAAAAATCGTAAGAACTTCAAGCTCATCATTGGAATAGGTAGCACATAGCCCTAGTGCTACAATAACTATCAGACAAATGGAAAAGGAGCCACGCAAAGTAGCTCCCGTTCCCCAAAAATATCCCCTTCCTTGCTGGCTACGCAGCTTTATAAGTTTCGCACGAATGGTCGTGCATACATCGATGAAGCTGGTAGATGCTTGTTACACCGGCAGTAAATTATGGAATACAAAAGAGATTCAAGAACGACCAGAAGCGGAATCATGCTGATCAATGGATTGGGCAGATTGTCCCGCGCTACCATGTTGTTTGGTTTCCCTCGTTGTAATCCCATCTCGCCTTTTGATTGGTTTCCATAGCTTTCTTAAATCGTGCGTATTCCTACGAATCAGGTAGTGGCATCATTTTTGTCTGACTTAGCATTTTTATACACTTAGGATACTCGTGGAGTTGAAATTCACTACACGTGTACAGTTACTCGTCTTTACAAATTACTAACTTGGTACCTCCAAAAGGACCAATTACTACCACAGTTATCCAATTGGTTAACCCGTCCTCCATATCACAAAGTTACTAAGAAGCTCTAGAAATAAATCTTTATGCATACTCCATTTTTCAATAATCTCCCAAATCCTCCACAGTCACGCCTAATTCATGAATTCAGTATCCCTTCAATCAATTCCGCCCTAGTTACATACTTTATTGTCTTGAACGACAATTGTGATCGGAAACGGCTGCCCTCTTAATAGCAGCCGTTCTCTTTACAGTCGCCATCCGCTAGGTCTATGGTAATGAATTTTTCGATCCCGATTATTCAGAGCGATATAACTGGCCGCATGCCGCGTTAATGTCCGAGCCGAATTGAGTTCGGACTGTGACGTTGATACCTCTTGACTTTAAGATCCGAACAAACGCTTTAATCTGAGTAGGATCAGATTGCCGATAGCTCTCTGGTGTAACTTCGGTCGAATTGAATGGAATCAGGTTAACGTGGTAGAGATGTTCTCCAGGTCCCCTTCCCCTAAGCAGCTCGGCAACTGCTTCTGCATGCGCCGTCGAGTCGTTTACTCCTCGAAGAAGAATATACGCAATATACACCTTTCTTCCTGTTCGCTGGATGTGACGATCCAATGCCCTCAGCACGTCGCGGACTGGGAATCGGTCGTTGATCGGCATCAGTTCGCTTCGCTGATCGTCGAACGGCGAATGCAGCGAGAAGGTCAGATTAACCTGCGGAAACTCCCGTGTCAGCTTTTCGATCCCTGGCAATAAGCCAATCGTGGAAAGTGTAATTCGTCGATGTCCTAAACCAAAGAGTTTCGGATCGGTCAAAATCGTCATGGCATCAAAAATATGCGGGTTGGCCAGGGCCTCGCCCATGCCCATGAATGAGATGCTGTCCAACGCGTGGCCGTTCAAGCGAAAGTGGAGCAATTGGTCGGTAATTTCGTCGGCGGTCAGATTTCGTTTCAGCCCAATGGTACCGGTGGCGCAAAACTTGCACCTGAATCCACAACCGCACTGCGTAGAAATACAATACGATTTCCACCCCCGCTCATAAGTAAGTCGTACGGCCTCCACTCGTTCATCTCCCGCAATGGAAAACAGCACCTTGTTAACCTGTTTCGACGTGAGTTCCTTTACCGGATTGATGCTGCAAACGTTTGGACCAAGTATCCGGGTCAACTCGTCTCGCAAAAATTTGGGCAGTATGGTCATCTGTCCATATTCTCCGATATTTTGCTTGAAAATTGCGTCCATAATCTGAGCATACCGATACTCAGGCTGCTTCAAGTCGGACAATATTCGCCGAATCGTTTCATATTTCGAGGTTAGTTTCATGTCTTCTCCTTACTGCCGGAGAAAACGTTAATAGCAACCGTCAATTGGCGCTATGACACGTCATTAATCAACTATGCTTAAAGAGGCGCATACGTTTGCAGACAGCTTGCTACGTGCACCTGTCGATAGATTGGTAACCCTCCGGCAACCGATTTGTTTTTTTGTGAACCGCTTCATACAACAGGAACCGGTTCACATAATCATCTACAACCTCGATCTCCATCGCGTTCATCCTCCTAGAAATGGTTTATCCCTTGCATTGTCAAAATAAAAAAGAGCTACAAGAAAGTTACCTTTCCTGTAGCTCAAAAAAATACAGCACATCCTACCCAGATCAGGGTATGACAAGGATATATTTTCTGAGTGAAAAGAATAAGGTAACGATCTTGCCAATAGAGAATAAAACAAATTTTGCTTTATTCAATAAAAAAGTGGCAAGAATGATTACATTATCCTTTTCAACTCCAATCGTTACGTGTCAGGCACAATTTTAACATAACAGTTTCTATATTACAACTTCCAATAGGTGACTAAGTTTCACTTGACGATCTCCATTGCAGATGATAAATCACGATGGTCGTCCACTTTTGGAAAATCAGATCCAATACTTCTCTGTGGGGACATTCATGCACGTCCTTCAGTTGCTCAGGAAGCGACTGTACCATCTTTTTCCCCCTCCGCGCAAATTCACTCCATGACTAACATTTTCGTAAGTATATCACGACAAAGTGCATTCTTGTGGTTTTTTTGGAACAAATGTTACATTTTTACATGGAGGTAAGTGCTCCCCACATATTCCCTAAAAATCTACCAGCACATCATGAGGTAAATATGAACGTAATCATCTTCGGAGCAACCGGAAATCTCGGACGGTATCTGGTTACAGAGGGTATTCGATCTGGCTTCATTATATCCGCCTTTGTGAGAAACCGTGAGAAATGGAGCGATCGATCCGAAATCTCCCCCCAACACGAAAGAATAACGTTAATTGAGGGAGACGCCTCCAATCAGCAACAAGTATATGAAGCGTTGACGGGCTGCGATGCTGCCATCATAGCAGCCGGCACTCCTAAGGATGCATCCGGGTTTGCACACATCGTCGACACGATCATCACTTAAGCGGATCGGCATCCCCGATTCGGAGGACGACTATGGATGTTGGCAGGCACCGCTCTCCTCGATATTCCCCATACGAACCGAAATAGCCTTGGCCTTGTCGGAATTCCTCCGATGTTTCAGGTTCACCAGATCAATTACGATCGCATCCGGCAATCCAAGCTCGACTGGTCTGTTCTATGCCCTGGACCAATGACTGAAAGTTTAGACAGCGATTATTTGATGAATCTGCGTTATTCGACTGAAGAGCTGCCCTTGATCTTCTCAGAATCAGAGAGAGCGGTTCCGGAAGCAGAATTTTCCGATCTGCTCGCGAGGAAGACTCCCGAACTAATCATTCCGTATAAAAAAGCAGCACACCTCATCCTAAACCATCTAGAACATTCCGGTCCTTTCTCAGGGAAGCGCGTCGGAATTGCCCTCGCTGAAAAGAACTCTGGAGAGACGTTGGTTGAATAGTTTGTATGCGAGGTCTGGACCAAAGTCCAAACATTGACAATGAGTAAAATTGTTTTTATACTGTTACCAAATTGAATACTAAAACCGATTTGGGACGTGGACTTTTCTGGAGAGTCATCTCTATTTTCGCCACACAAAGGCCTTACTGGTCATTTGTGTGGTTTTTTTCGTTCAACAATGGAGGGTTATGATGAAATTATGGCACTATGCACTGATTGTTTTTTTAGGAGGCTGCTGTTATGGGATATTATCCACATTTGTTAAACTGGCGTATCTAGCAGGTTTTACAGTGCCAGCAGTAACCGGTGGGCAGTATCTTTTCGGAGTTGTGCTTGCGTGGCTTGCTGTTTTATTTACTAAAAAGAAAAAACTAACGTTGAAACAAACTTCAAAACTTATTCTATCTGGAATTCCATTTGGGTTGACAGGAGTATTCTATTACCAAGCCTTACAAACCCTGAACGCTTCGCTTGCTATTGTTTTTTTGTTCCAATTTGTTTGGATCGGAGCACTGCTAGAGTGGGTTTTTCATAAGAAGAGGCCAACACTAAGAAAGCTCTTTTCTATCGCACTGCTTCTAATCGGTTCCATTTTAGCAGCGAATATACTGTTTCAGGAACAGATGGCATTATCATGGATGGGAACCTTTTGGGGATTGCTTGCTGCATTAACCTTTTCCACATTCATTTTTTTGAGTAGCTCTGTGGAAAAAGCAACCCCTCCCATTATGAAAAGTGCTCTTCTTTCTTCAGGTGGACTAATAACCGTATTTATCATTTTCCCTCCAACGTTTTTGTTTGATTTGGATGTAGTAGTGGGGGTGATTCCTTATGGTTTGGCATTGGGTATATTCGGTGTTGTTCTTCCTCCCCTTTTGTTTTCCATTGGAATGCCGCATGTTGGGTCAGGCTTGGGAACGATTCTGACAGCATCTGAACTACCGGTTGTCATTGCCATGTCCTCTTTAGTACTTGCGGAACCTATAAGCACGTCTCAATGGATTGGCGTTCTCATTATATTAGGTGGGATTGTTAGTAGTAACATTAGATCTGGAAATTCGAACAAAAAATCTTTACATACACAAAATACTACGTGTTAGATTGATCGTCTTCAGTACAATGTCAGTTCATACACTGTCGACGTGCCGGTCAAGGATTTCCGATCTACCAGAGCAAAGAAATGATTGAATAGCTTTAAGCTTCAATGTCTACGTTACAACTACCCCTAGAAGGAAAATAATAATATCCTCATATCCTACAAGGGGTGGTAGATTCGTTTTTTGAATTTGATGAGAAGTATTTTTAAAAACGCATAATGTTATAAAATAATTTTACTTTTCGTAATTTCCTCGTCGTAGCATATCATGGGAAATAAATTTTCTACCTTTTTATTGGATTTTCCAGGTAGAATAATCTTGTCCAGATTCTTAATTTTGTATCTGCCACCTTGAGTATCTTTGAACTCATCATCCAATCCGTCTCTCCATCCAGCTGTGTTAAAGTGATATTCAAACGATTAAGTAAAATGAAATTACAAGCCTAACATAGGGAGATGTTTCCGGGTATGGTAAGTAAGCGCTGCAGAAATGCATTGCTTTAGTTCATCAATCAATAAAACGGCGTTATCATCGAACACGATCGCTCGGTTGCCTTCAAACTTGAAGGTATCTCGGTAAATTTCCCTGAATGTCTCAACCAGCTTTGTGTTACAGTTAAAATAAAGGGCATACCGATTCGGAATTGACTTTTTCCAACCTATTCGAATGGTGCTCCCTTTTTTCGTGACATAACTAGGTTCCCCCCATTTTAACGCCTCTTCCACAGTTTCAACTCCATCTGTTTCCGCTGCAGTATCCAAGATGAGTTGACGGAGGAACAACAGCTTTTCCTGAATATGTATTGGATACTGTTCGAATACAGCTGCTACCTGAGTGTTTTCAATCTCGTTCACACGGATCATTCCTAACTTTTACATTTGAGTGATGGGGATGCCGGTCCCATTTATGGTTTCAATCCCCCTATAAATCGTCTGTACGGAAACCTCAAACAGCTCCGCAAGTTCCTTGTCCTGCACCGTTCGGCAGTTCAGCAACAGAATACTGACAGTAGCCTCTCATTTCTGCGTCCCACCCTTATAAGATGGAGAACATAAATCACCCGTAAAGGATTACTGCGACATTATAAAGCTTCACACAGTGTCACCTCAAGTTTCGGTGTCATGTTTTGACTGTCACATAGTTTGACGTGTTGCCGTACAAATTCGGGCGAAAAAAACTGCCTCGCCGAACGACCAGCGAGGCAGTTTGTCTGCAATCGTAAACCCTTTCCAATATGGAAGGAAGTTAAGTTATTATTCTACTCATACGTTTCATTTCCTACTAGATTGCCGCGCATTTTCATATATCTGAAACATGTCCATCTCCGCGTCCAGAGACTTGGCGTTCTGAAAAGCTTCCTTAACGCTTCGGTTGTTCTGAATGAGGTCGTGGAAAAGTCTCAGAACAAACATGAGTGCGTCATTCCCATCTGGATAATCATTTGGCCCGATATAGACTTCACAACCACTGTCGAGAAATGCTTGTGCCGTCTCTCTTTTTCCTACTGAGCATCCGGTGCCGATTACAGTTTTCCCGGTCAGCTGGGCAATTTGTCTGATCTCCTCCGGCCCAAAGTCACCCTTTGGTTCTCCTGGTTCATAAATACTTTCTTCCAATTCTGGCATGATAAATTGGCCTTCATCGCCATGGAAGCAAAGAAGGATTATATCCGTATTCGGATACAGGTCCTTACCGGACAGGACATCAATCAGATCATTTGGCCTACCAACCCAATAAGTAAAAACTCTTACACCAAAATACTCCAGAGATGCTCGGATTGCTTGGACTTCCATATCGCAATCAGGTCCGCTTACCAACGCTACGTTCATTACAGGTTTACTCATCTTCTTAACCTCCGTATGATCTCAATTTTTTTGTATAACGAATAGAGTAGAATCATATGGAGGTCCTCGGGCTTTGGGGCTAGAGCCTATACGTTACTTATTGTCTCTGATCATGGAAAAACTCCCTTTTTAAATTTTTCATATTTTACCATTAAATAAAAATGAATGCAAATTTACGATGTAGGAAACGAGAAAAACCCCTTATCTCTTTGACAGGAGGTTACGTTATCCATTGACGCAATTGGAGTAGCTACCCTTTCACCTGGACCAGGAATACTGCTTTTTTTCCCTGAAAGGTTGCGATGATTTGCACGTTTCCCTTCTCTTTGGCCGTAACTCGTCCATTCTCGTCAACCACGGCAATTTCTTCGTTGGAAGAGGTCCATCGAATCCCTTTCGTCAGAGCTTCCTTGGTATCGTCATCATAAACGGCAGTAACCTGAAATTCTTCAGTATCTCCTTTATCCAGTTTCAGCCGGCTCCATGCGCAGTACTCCCATCACTAGATATCCTCCTTCTCTCGCCTGCTCTAAGGCGGCGATAAAGAACTCTTCCGGCATACGCTTTGACCATTCTTCCCGTCCCCTGGCTGCACCATTAAGTTATCGGACCGAATCTAGAACTCTCTTTTTCCCAAGTACTAAGACACAACTATTCTTACAAAAAATAATGTATGAGACCGGAACCCCTAATGGTAACAGGAATTCCGGTCTTATTACAAAAAGTCATCGGCAAAAATCACGTTTTGGTAATGAAAAAAATGGTAGGATTTGTTTGATAAACATTAACGATAGGATTGAAACAATATCGGAATAGGAGGAGAAAAGACCAAGCAAAGACAAATGATGATATTCACCTCTCTCTGTACATTCACATAAATTAGTTTAGAAGTATGTATTACATGTTTCATTTTTTGCAGGAACCATTAATGGAAAGAGAACGATCACCAAAAAAATAGGCCCACTACCTGCCTTTCAGCAATGGAGGTATTTGCATGATTAATTTCTATTCTTTTCAGGGGACCGTTACGATGATAAGTGATTTCATTACAGGGCAAAATGGCGAAGGGGAAGGCTGTTATAAATTAATATCTATAGACAACGGTTTAGGAGCATCAGTTAATTTCGTAGTATCGCCTACAACTTACTTTGTAGACCATGTAATGGTGGCAATAGGAGATCATGTAACTGGATATTATGATGGGAATGCGCCTGTTCCTTTTATTTATCCTCCACAATATCAAGCACTGGTCATGGTAAAAAATAGCTCTTTTCAAAATGTAAAAGTAGATTATTTTAATAGTCACCTGGTGAGTAGTGACGGGCAATTACAACTAACTATTTCTCCAAATACCCAAATCGTGTTAACAAATGGGCAACCCTTTTCTAGAAGCCTCGTGAACCGAGATCTAATTGTTATCTATGGACCTGCCACAAGGAGTATCCCCGCCCAAACTATGCCTTATCGAATAATCGTTTTGTGTTAAGAGTTATTCTAATTTGCTTTTTGGCATAGAGTCCTTTGGACGGAGAATAAGAAAAAACAAGCCTACCCCTTCTCATCCACGGGATAGACTTGTTTAAACTATTTCACACTTCTTTATTCGTAGTTACTCTTTGACACATCTTTCATTTTTTCACTACTTCGCTGATAAACCGCCATCCACCACGACGGCACTGCCTGTCATGGCAGATGATTCGTCAGAAGCCAAGAACACGGCTACATTTGCGATTTCAATCGGTTGGATAGTACGCCCGATCGGTTGGATATCGTGGATGCTCTTCAGCACATGGTCACGCCCGCCAAACAAATCGGCATGGGCGTCATTGAAAGTCGTATCTACCCACCCCGGGCAAATGCAATTCACCCTTACATTCTCTGCAGCAAAATCCAGCGCCATTTGCTTGGTGAGCATATGAATCGCACCTTTGGAGGTTACATAGGCAGACAAGCGCGGCTCTGCAACAAAGCTGTTGGCGGAGGCCATATTTACCACGGAGCCTCCCCCTGCCTTAATCATTTCTGGCAGGAAGTATTTTGATGTGAGAAACATGGATTTCACATTGACTTCCATCGTGCGATCCCACACTTCTTCCTCTGTTTCGACGACGGAGCCTGGGATATTGATCGCCGCGTTATTACACAGGATCGTAGGAATCCCGTAGTTTTCCTTGGCAAAAGCCAGGAGTGCCTGCACTTCAGACGCTTTGGATACGTCAGCCTGAAAAAACACGGCGGTGCCGCCCTTCCTCGTGACAGCTGCTACCACTTCTTCCCCTACAGTACTAACATCGGTCGCCACTACACGGGCTCCCTCTTCCGCAAATCTGTGGGCAATGGCCGCTCCGATACCACGTGCCGCGCCTGTTACGACTGCAATTTTGTTTTGTAAACGCATCGATGTGTACCTCCTCGTCCTGTATTTTCCTTTGCATGTCTTTTAGAACAGGGCCTTTTTTACAAATCTCTCATTGTTGGCGGCAGCTCTCTAAATCCTTTTGTTTTAAATGCTAGCAGAATGACACCTACCACCATCCAGCTTGTTCCTACAGCAAAGGTCTTCCAGTCAAAGCCCCACCATACGAACCCAATAACCAGGAAGCCCAGCCATGGGAGCAAGCAGTAGTTGATGAAGCCTTTCATGTCTCTCTTCCGTTTTTTCACGAAAAAATAAGCGAATACAGAAAGATTCAGAACCATGAAGGAAGTCAAAGCACCGAAATTGACCAGTTGAATAATGGTTTCAATCGGCATAAACATCGCAATAAAGAAGGAAGCTACACCAACGAAAATGGTAGCATTGAACGGTGTTTTGTATTTCGGGTGAATTTTGCCCAAAAAGCTTGACAACGGGAGCAGCTTGTCACGGCTCATCGAGTAGATAATACGCGAAATGGCGGATTGAATTGCCAAAGCGTTTGCAATCCCTACTGCAGCTACGGCAATCAGAATGAATGCATAGTACAGGAACTCTCCACCGACTTCTCGGGCGATATCAAAGTACGCCATATCCGGGTCGAGGTTGGTGTAATCCGGGTGGGCTAGCGCAGCCAGATACGTTTGCGCCATAAAAATCACACCAATCAATACCAGGGTTGACACCGTAGCTCGTCCAACCGTTCTGGCAGGATTTTTCACTTCTTCGGAAAGTGTCGAAATGACGTCGAATCCTAGGAAGCCCAGAACGGCGATAGAAGCTGCGCTCGCGATAAATCCGAGGTCAATCTTGCCGGCTTGGAACAACGGTGCCAAAGAGAAGCCTCCCGCCCCATGCCCGTCAATAAACACAAATTTAATAGCTAATCCCATAAATACGAGAAGAATGGCGATCTCAAAAAACAGAAAAATTTTGTTCGTCGTTGCTGTCAGTGAAATTCCACGTGCGGTTACAAATGTATTAATGGCAAGAAATACTAAAACAATGACGGGGGTAGGTATGGCAGGAATAATGCTGTTCAACCACATCGCCGAAAATGCTGTCAGCAAAGCTGGTGCCATTAAATAATCGACAGCGATCAGCCATCCGGTTACAAACCCGACATGAGGGTTCAAACCGCGCTGCACATACGAATAAACAGAGCCTGCAATCGGAAACTCGTTGCTCATTTTGCTATAGCTAAGCGCGGTAAAGACCATCGCGATGATGCCGACCAGATACACGATCGGAACCATTCCGGATGCTTCATGTGCAATCATCCCATACACCTGAATGGGGGCGATGGGGAGCATCGTGATCAATCCGTAGATGACCAAATCCTTGAACGTAAGGGCTCGCTTCAGCTCCTGTTTGTAGCCAAGGTTCGTGCCAGTCTTGGATGATTGCACTTCTGCAGTGGCATTTGACATTTGCAGCACCTCGTTTTAAAAATTGTCGAAGCGAAAAAACCACCGAAGGGGTGGCGTTACTCAATCGTTAACGCCACATACTTCAGCTCCATGTATTCCTCAAGCCCTTGGTGTCCGCCGACTCTGCCAATTCCGCTTTCCTTTACGCCACCGAATGGCGATTGCGGGTTGGCAAGCGACGTCCCGTTAATAGCTAGATTCCCTACCTCAAGTCCGTCAATCATGCGGAACATGCGCGCCGCATCCTTCGTAAACACATAGGCAGCCAATCCATAAGGCGTATTGTTGCACCTGGCAAGCACTTCTATCTCATCGGTAAAAGTCAAAACAGGGGCGACTGGTCCAAAGATTTCACGCTTCGTTACATCCATATCTGCGGTCACGTCATCCAGCAATGTGGGAGCATAAAAATATCCGTCTTGCAACCCTTCATCGGTCACACGTTTGCCGCCTACGACGAGCTTGGCCCCTTTTGCCACGGCATCGCCCACCAGTGACTCGACCTTATCGAGGTAGCTTGGGTCAATCATGGGGCCGATTTGCGTGCCTTCGTCCGTGCCGACTCCTACTTTCAGATTAAGGATTTTTTCTGCCAGCTTATCCACGAGTTCTGCTCGAATGGATTCGTGGGCGTAGATCAAGTTGATCCCGTTGCAAACTTGTCCGCAGTTTTCGAACTTGTTGCCCATGATCGCATCGACAGTCTTGTCTATATTGGCATCTGGAAAGACGACGACTGGCGCATTTCCGCCCAGCTCCAGCGTAAGACGTTTTACATTGTCAGCCGCTTGGCGCATCAAGATTTTGCCTACCTCCGTCGATCCAGTAAACCCGATCTTGCGCACGCGAGGATCTGCTGACAAGGTTGATCCGATTTCCTCGGCTACACCCGTCACGACATTGGCAACACCTGCCGGAATACCTGTTGCCATCAAATGATCGAGCAAGGCGATGGCAATGAGTGGAGTCTGTTCCGCAGGCTTCAGTACGAACGTGCATCCGGCTGCAAGTGCAGGTGCGACTTTGTTCGCCACGATGGCGCTGGGAAAGTTAGCCGGAGGAATGAGTCCGACCACGCCAATAGCTTCTTTAAATACCATCAAGCGTTGTCCCTGACGAGAAGCGGGAATAATCTCCCCATACGCACGCTTTCCTTCTTCGGCATACCAGCGAATATAGACTGTCGTCCCAAAAATTTCGCCTCTGGCTTCATCAAGCGGCTTCCCCTGTTCTGTCGACAGCAGCCAAGCCAGTCGTTCCCGATCTGCCAGTATACGTTCCGCCCAATCCAGCAAATACGTAGCCCGCTGATCTGCAGGCAGCTTTGACCATGCAGGAAATGCTTGTGATGCAGCATCAATTGCCTGTTTGGTTAATTCCTTTCCGCCGCGAGGAACACGTGCCAGCGGTTTCCCGGTCGCCGGATTCATGACTTCCATCGAATCTTTTACAAATACTTTTTCCCCATTAATCCATGCATAGTTCAGGTCGTCATGCTGTACCCAGTACATTGTGGATTGCCCTCCTTTTCATCGACTACGTTAAATAAATTCGAAATACTTTTTCCGTTCCCAATCGGTTACTTCAAGGAAATAATCGTTTAATTCATTGTTCGCAGCTGTCAGGTAATGATCGACAACGTCATCTCCCAAAAGCTCGCGTGCGATTTTACTATTCGACAGTTTTTGAATCGCTTCTGCCAAATTGGCTGGCAAGCGTTTCACGCCAGGAGCACTGGAGGCATCGCCTTTTGTTGGTGCTTCAATATCGATTTTATGCTCGATACCGTACAGTCCCGAGGCTAAGCAGGCTGCCAGAACGAGATAATGATTGGCGTCTGAGCCTGGAATCCGGTTTTCAATACGGCATGACTTGTCATGTCCATCTACGCGGAAAGAGGTCGTGCGATTATCTTCGCCCCATGTCTGGGTATTCGGGGCACCCCCGGTATTGGCAAGACGCTTGTACGAATTGATGTAAGGCGCATAAAAGAGCATGAACTCAGGAGCAAGTGCCATCATGCCACCGAGGAAGTAGCGTCCTGTGTCCGACAATTTATACGGATGGTTTGCATCGTAAAATACGTTGTTTCCTGCGAGATCCCACAGGCTGATGTGCGTATGCCCGCTGCTGCCAGAAGCGTCTGTATCGTGCTTCGCCATGAACGTCACCATCAGGTTGTTCAACGCTGCGATTTCTTTAATGCCATTTTTGTAAATCGCAGTTCGATCCGCCATCTCCAAGGCTTCCGCATACTGCACATTCAACTCAACCTGGCCATTTCCCCATTCGCCCTTCAGTGCTTCTACAGGGATTCCCGCTTCTTCCAGATAGCGGGCGAGCTGTCCGAGGAACCAATCATCCACGTTCAGGCGGTAAATCGAATAGTCTACCGGATATGAAAAGAGCGGCTGAAGATTCGAAAAATTCTTTTCGCGAGCAGTATCTATCGTTTCTTTGAAAATATGAAACTCAATCTCAGAAGCGGCATAAGCGCGATAGCCCAATACTTCTGCTTTCGCCAGCTGCTTTTTCAAGATATTTCTAGGGGCAATCGTTACCTCTGAACCGTCCTTGTTATAAATATCACCAATCACCACTGCATTTTTAGGAATCCAAGGATATGTACGCAACGTGGAGATGTCCGGTACCACTTTGATGTCGTGCAGCCCTGTGTCAAAATTGCAAAACGTATAGTTCTCTGCGTATTTCAAGCTGACATCCCAAATGAAATTGATGGCGCAGGTGTGAATTCCGCCAACAGCATCATCAAGGAAGTAGCGTACAGGCACTTTCTTTCCGAAAAGCTTTCCTTGCATATCTACACCGGCTACTGTAATCATGTCGATTGTTCCATTTTGGTATTGATCCTTTAATGCTTCGAGATCAAGCTTCCCCATGATGCCCACTCCTTTTTGTGTATGGTCGACAATGTTTAGTGAATGGTCCAACCGCCGTCTACGACAAGCGTGCTGCCTGTTACATATGAGGCATCATCCTGAGCCAAGAACAAAACTGCATTCGCAACATCCTGAGGTTGTCCGATGCGTCCTACAGGCAGACGCTCCAGGACCCACTCTTTCACTTCTGGAATAGCCAAGCCTTTTTCAGTGAACGGAGTTTGAATTACACCAGGAGCAACCGCATTGCACGTAATGCCATACGAGGAAAGCTCCAGGGCAATGGCTTTCGTCAGCATATGCAATCCGCCTTTTGACGAGTTGTAATGAGGCTGGCAATGTCCGCTGCTAGAAACGACACGGTGTGCTTCCACAGATGTAATATTGATAATGCGTCCGCCCTGTCCTGTTTTAATCATTTCTTTTGCCACTGCTTGCGAGCAGAGAAACGGGGCTTTCAGATTCACGTCATGCACTTTGTCCCATTCTTTCACATCCAGCTCAAGAAACGGTGTAAATGCAACGATACCCGCGTTGTTTACAAGGATGTCCACTTTCCCGAACTCTTGTACGGTTTGAGCAACCATATTGTCTACCTGATCCTTTTGGGTCACATCCACTTTCACAACCATGGCTTTGCTGCCTTCAGGAGCCTGGGAAATCGTTTCATTTGCTCCTGCTTCATTCAAATCAGCGACAACCACCGTAGCTCCTTCTTCGAAAAGACGAAGGGCAATCGCGCGTCCATTCCCTGAACCTGCTCCCGTTACGATCGCAACCTTATTTTTCAATTTCATTTCTGTTCACCTTTCCTTCCAGTTGTTTGATGAAATATTTTAAGATGTTTTGATAGAGTACAAGTGACTCAATTTCTACATATTCGTCAGGGCCATGATGATTGGCGCCAATGGGACCAAATTCCACGGCTGGAATGCCGTACTGGGCGAAAAACCGCGTATCTGCCGACCCATCTTGCCCAAATAATACGGTTTCTTTACCGAAGATATGGGCGGTCGATTGATGAAGCGTCTGCACATAAGGATTACCTGCATCAGTCGTAACAGGCGAACCGTGTCGAAGCATTTCTACGTGCGCATCAGGTACAGCTTGACGAATCGATTCAAGAATATCCCCTGGATTTTGCGTGGGAAGATAACGAATATCCAGGTAGAGCGAACAACGATCCGGCACCTGATTTAGCGCAGCGCCGCCCTCAATCTTTGCCAGATTAAATGATGGTGCCGGGAAAAAACGACTACTTTCTTTCATAAAATCAAGGGTCGCTAGCTGGTTGTACTTTTGCATAGCTGCAACAATCGCATTCTTTCCGAGCCACGGTCTGCTTCCATGAGCAGCAATGCCTGAAAACTCGACTTTGACCTGCAGTACGCCTTTTGCCTGAACAGCAATATCCAGATTGGTCGGCTCCCCACAAATGACAAAATCGCCGATACTCCCTTGTTCGACCAGATAGGCACTGCCCAATTCTCCGCCTTTTTCCTCGTCCGGAACAAGTTGCAGAATGATGCGACCCTTCGGCGGCTGTTGAACAAGATCTGCTATGAGAGTCATCATCGCCGCTACGGCACCGAGCATGTCGTAGCTGCCTCTTCCATGCAACCTGCCTGCTTCCAATCGCGGGATAAAATTCTCGGCATGACCAGGGACAACATCGAGATGGCCATTCAAGACGAGCGTAATGCCGGTGCTTGCTTGACCGATTGTAGCCGTGATCATTTTGAGCCCTTGATTCTCCCACAGGCGGACAGGAACTCCATGACGCTGTAACCAACACGCACAGAATTCCACTGCGTAGTTGATTCTCTCAGGAGTCGTGCTTTCCATTTGGATCAGGCTGCTAGTCAATCGAACAAGCGCTTCTTCCAAGATGATCACATCCTTCTTTCACCCATGCCGTTTGTTCTGGTTCTTTATTCCTATTCGATGTCATCTGCCATCTACTAATCCAGCAAGTCCTGTGCCAACTAGCTTCGGCATAATTCTCATAATTTCGAATGCGCAGAAAATGGGAGAAACGGGCGATTATACACCCATTCCTCCCATTTCTCCCGATTCCCCCATTTCTTCATGACCCCAGCAAACTTGATTGCCTTTATCGGTTAAAGTAATGCCCCCTCGGCCTGTACTTACTTCAATCAGGCCATCCATACGCAGCTTTTCGACGATCTTTCGGACATTTGTTTCATGAATGACAACACCATTTTGACGTGCCAGTTCGACGAGTGAGCGTCGTCCAGCATTCTTTCCACTTGTCTTGGCAAGATAGATCAAGTTGAGTATGAAGTGCTCATTATTCGGACCCGAGCGATACAATCGAAGCGGCAATCCGTTTGACTGGAGAACAGTCGATTGCATTTCGTTATCATCTCCTAGCCCGGGGATATCCTTGGCAGACAGACTCGGATCATTCATAAAAGCGACATATTCCATCGCGCTTTCCAACTCCCGCACATTTCCATGCCAGTTGTGTTTGACAAGCGATCCGAGCAACGGCTCCAAAAGCGTTTCATTCGCCCCTCTTCTCCGCAAAAAATGAGCAGAAAGCAGCGGAATGTCCTCTTTACGCTCTCGCAGTGGCGGAATCAGCAACTGCAGCACTTTTAAACGGTAGTACAAATCCGTACGAAAAGCTCCGTCATTTACCATCCTGGCCAAATCACGGTTGGTTGCCGCAATTACCCGAACATCAACGGGCAGCAAACGAGTTCCACCCACTTTCAACACTTCCTTCTGCTGTAGAACACGCAGAAGCCGGCTTTGCATATTTGGTGAAATATCGCCGATTTCATCCAAAAAGATGGTCCCCTTGTGCGCCTGCTCGAAAAGACCCGGCTTGCCTCCTTTACGTGCCCCTGTAAAAGCTCCCTCTTCATAGCCAAACAGCTCGCTTTCCAGCAAATTATCTGGCAATGAACTACAATTGACGGCAACAAACGGAAACGAGGCACGGGCAGAAGCCTGGTGAATCGCATGAGCAAACAATTCTTTCCCCGTCCCGCTTTCTCCAAGAATAAGCACTGCAAGATCGCTGCCCGCCATTTTCTCAGCTTGCTCTACCACTTTCTTCATACGAATCGAGCTAGTCACAAGATCAGAAAAAGAAAATTTCGCATGATATCCTTTTGCATGCAGCCTTAGCTTTAGCTCTTGCTCTTCTACGTGACGAGCCGCTTTTAACGTCAGCACTCCGCCAGTAAAATGGCCATTTTCTTCGATCACCTGCCTGCTTGCGAGAACTCTATGCTTTTTGATCAGCAAAAGACAATCGTTGAACTCCTCCGCCATTACATCTAGATTGATTCTGACCC
The DNA here is from genome assembly GCF_947502445.1 of uncultured Brevibacillus sp. Taxonomy (GTDB): domain Bacteria; phylum Bacillota; class Bacilli; order Brevibacillales; family Brevibacillaceae; genus Brevibacillus. Next base: position 4,399 of record NZ_CANMZW010000019.1, on the reverse strand, counting down.
TTTCGAAAAGACTTTTCACCGATAGCTGGTTTGCCTCCTGAACCGAGCATTCAAACAAAGCCTCAGCAGCCGTATTAAAGAATGTTATCTTTCCATCCAGATCATAGGCAATGACGCCATCCTGCACCATATCCAGCGTTTGCTGCAGGAATAGCTTTGTATGAATCAAACCTTGCATCGTGATTTGGATGCCCTGGCTTCTCGTAATAATAGAATCAGAATAAACAGACAAAATATCTTGGACGTCACTATGCAGAAGATTAAAGTGAGTCAGAATGTCGACAAGTGTGCTGACATCAATCACACGTTCTCCGATATCAACTACCCGATTTACACTCTCTGGAACAAGCTGTTCTTCACCAGGTGTTATCGCAGAGGTATACGGTGGACAATTTTGAATGTCCGGATAATAGGGAGCCAGCTCAATGTGACCTGCACCCAGCTCCCGTAACAGTGCAATGGTTTCTTCTGCTGAATCTTTCTCATCGTTGACCATGAGCAGCTTCGTCCCTACAGGAATCGACATCACCTTTTCCCAACTGGTTCGCAGCAGGGTACGGCGTATGATTAATATCACAGTCCCCGGTTTTATTTTTGGAGCGAGCTCTCTTGTGAAGATCGTTTGTGTACTGATGAGGACCATATCGTAAGTACCTTCATTGTTCCAGGACTTCTGCGAGAAACCGTAAAATTCTATATATGTGCCAAACAATACAATCAATTGGTTGGTGATCGCCTCAGCCGTTTTAGCAGAACCAGCGATGATGGCTACCTTTTTCTTCCCTTTGATAGGAAACACTCCTTCTTACTCCACTTGATTTTTAAGAATCTGATTATGTCTCTCTCTATTTATTATCGTCATTATTTGACAAAAAATAATGTAAATTGACAAAAAAATAACCTAACAAATGGCACGATTCTTGCTATTTAAATAACAGAGCATTTTTCCCACCAAAATAGATGAAGGAGTTGAAAAAAATGCCACGCAAGAAGATGCAGGTCTCATTCTTTGGGAAGAACTTGGTGCTCGCCTGCTTGACCATTCTCTTGATGGGCTTGATGTTGGGGGCCGCTAGCTTTGTCGTTCAGGATACAATCCTCCAGCAAAATCTGGATGAACAAGCACGCGGATTTGCCTCTTACGCAAAAGGAGAAATAGACATTGCTGACATCAAGAGCGCCATTACCCAACATGATCCAAAAGACCCAGTCCAGATCAAACTAACTTCCCAGCTGGACCGAATGTCCAAAGAGAATCCAAACATCGCCCAGGCTTATGTCTTTGGATCAGAAATGAAAAACGGCAATAGCAACCTCACTATTGCATTGCCAACTCATGTGTATGAAGCGGGTTTTAAAGCTGGCGACTTTTTTGAACAAGCCCCCCAATGGGTTGTCGCTTCTGAGAAGTTGATGCAGAGTAAAGACACGGTGAATACGGGAATCTACACCGACGTGTATGGCACATGGGTCACCATTCTGCAGCCGTTGATGGATGAAAACGGGAATGTCATCGCGATCTTTGGGGTTGACACGAACGCGAATATCGTAGATCGAGGCAAGCAAGAGCTATTTCAATGGTTGGGAATCGGCTTCCTTGTATCCTTTATCATTGTGTTCTTCTTACAATACGGCTTCCTACGTAAATTCTTGTCGCCACTGAAAGATCTCGTACACGTAATTGGAAAAATGAATGAAGGTCACCTGGATGTCTCCATTCAAGTAAAACAAAATGATGAGCTCGGCCTGGTCGCAGATAAAGTGAACGGCTTGATCAATCACTGGCGTACCATTATCGAGAACATCCAAAAGCATGCAGAACACGCAGCAACCTCTGCACATGAGTTAGCGGAAGGGGCAGCTCAGAACACGGCTACCTTGCAGCAGGTGACCGAGACGATTCAGGATTTGAAGGCAGGAACAGATGCTACCTCCCTCTCCGCAAACGAGAATGCTCGTGCCATGGTAGAGATGGCTACAGGAATTCAGCGCATTGCCGAATCTACCTCCTCTGTCGCAGAATCCTCTCTCGACATGTCGAAGGAAGCGGAGAAAGGTACGGATTCTGTGCAAATGGTTATTGATCAGATGGATTCAATCAGCCGCTCTGTTCAAATCTCATCATCTGCGCTAAGCTCACTCGAGAATAGTTCGAAAGAGATCGGCCATATCGTCGATGTTATCACTGAGATCGCTTCCCAAACCAATCTGCTGGCGCTGAATGCAGCGATTGAAGCAGCACGTGCAGGCGAACACGGTAAAGGTTTCGCGGTTGTGGCAGATGAAGTTCGAAAGCTTGCGGAACAGTCGTCCAAATCGACAGCCCAGATTACCCTGCTGATCGAGGAAATCCAGCAGGAAATGGGTAAAGCGGTCCTAAGTATGAAGCAAGGCACGAAGGAAGTGGAAACAGGTATTCAGGTAGCGAAAAATGCCGGAGATGCTTTCCAGCATATCCTGAACGCCACTCAACAAGTTGCCGAACAAGTTGAAGATGTTTCTGCTGTATCTGAGCAAATGTCGGCCAGCTCCCAACAAGTATCGGCAACTGTGACCCAATTGGCCGCTATCTCCCAAACGTCTGCCGATCAAATTACAGATGTAGCTGCCGCATCAGAAGAGCAATTTTCCTCCTTGCAAGCGATCTCGGAATCTGCTCAGCGTTTGAATCAGATGGCGCAGGAGCTGCGTGACACCGTTAACGTCTTCAAAGTATAAGCCATGGAAATGTCCTTTTGGTTGCCTGGCAGTCTGCATTCTGTCACTGTGATCAAAAGGGCTTTTCTTTTTACGAGCCTGAAGAGAAGGAAAGACAACGTACGAGGGGAGCTGACCTCCCTCGAAGGCGTTGTCTTTTTTTAATATCTGTTATCTTTCGATTCCTAACGAGTTATTTCATATTTCACTTCAGAATAATTGTGAATCATTAACTGCTTCTGTATAATGTTCCCCGTTCGTTTATCAATGACTCTTCTCCATATCTCGTTCTCTCTATAGTTCTTCCCTTCTATATGATGAAATTGATGATTTCTTTCTTCCAAGTGGTATGAAAATGGTAATTCGTTATCACAAAATACGATTCCTTTTAGATGGTGATCAGTTAACCAAACATGAAATTGAAACTTATGATTTGTGGGATTACTGAAACGTAAATCAATGTAATTAAAAAATACGCTTGCACCACTCCCAAAAGGTAAGACTCTATGCTCATCCGGAAATGGATCAAAACTATGATGATGTCTTTCCTTAATCTCTAACGGAGTATGTAAGGCAAGCCAAAAAAGTAAATTTGCTAATTGACATAACCCTCCCCCAACACCCGTTTTCACTTCACCTTGTGATAACAACAATCCATCGATATATCCTTTGCTTGCTTTCGGTTTCCCGATTAAATGCCAAAAAGAAAATGTTTCACCTGGTTTCAATACAATACCGTTAATGGATTTTAGAGCAATGCTTAAGTTTGTAATTTTATTTTCCTGTAACACAGGATCAGATGTTCCTAATTTTCGCCTTAAGAGAGATTGATGCCGTTTTATCACATAGGGAAATCGATCAGCTATTCTTTCTCTTGCAAAATTTACGAAAAAGTTACAACTAGCTCTCTTTATGCGAAGCTGAAGGATTCTAAGTCTATATACCAAAGGTAACTTAACCAACACTTGTTTTATCATTGAGCAGCCACCTATGAACATTTGATATTTGCGAGTTCGTAAATAAATCCAAACTCACCTTACTAATAGTAAATATACCATATACTGTATTTTTTGCGTTTCTTTTTCACTCCTTTTACCTTAAATCCATTGTTTAAATCATAGAATTTCATATCGTTGATTAGTGCTAATAGAGAATTGAAGAAGTTGACGTTGACTCGGATTCGTACAGCTGGCCAAGCAATGACATGTGTCTATGTTGGAAATTACGTATACTCATTTCTGTTCATGATTGGCTCAAAATAAAACCAATAGTAATAGGGGGTTTTTCAGCAACTTTATTTCACGGATTAGCACAAAGAAGTCCTCCCTTATTAAGAGAGGACTCTTCTATTTACGTTTCCTTGACTTAATTAGGAATACGTTTTTTCATACTCTGTAAGCTGTTGAATAACTTCGCGATTCGGTTCATAACCAATTCCCGGTTTATCAGGAATAGTGATCATTCCATTTTCTACAACTACCTCCGGCTCAATAACATCCTGATCCCAATAACGAGAAGATGCAGCTGTATCACCTGGCATAACGAAGTTTGACAGCGTCGTCAAGGCAATGTTATGTGCTCTTCCCACACCTGATTCAAGCATACCTCCGCACCAAACCGGAATGCCCTGCTTTTGACAAAGATCGTGAATTCGTTTTGACTCTGTCAGTCCCCCAACGCGCCCAATTTTAATATTAATGAT
>NZ_CANMZW010000018.1 GCF_947502445.1 uncultured Brevibacillus sp. | reverse complement strand
AAAGACTCTTACCATCAGCAACATCAGCAAATTGTACATTTTTGCATAGGGGTAGTGGTTTCCTAAACTGTAGGTCGGAGGTTCGAATCCTCTCGGGGACGCCATTGAAGGGCCGCGTGTATGCGCGGTTTTTTTATTTTACCGAGGTTTTTACTATTAAAACTTGGAGCGACTTCTACTATTCTTCTATCATTAGGATGTCCTGCTTGTTCGTATCATTTCAAAATCATTCATCTTGACTTAAGCGTTGAAGGCACTTGAATAATGCTACTTTATTATTTATATAAATGTCAGCATACTTTGAAAAAAGTATACTCCCACCCTCTAATAACGAAACAAAATCGAAGACGGGCATTGGATGCTTTAGACCTATTTCTGCACCAAGCGTACATAGGATCGAATATAACTGTACAGGCATCCAATCAGATTTGAGCCCCTTTAATAAAGGAATAGCAATCAAATTGCTTAGTTTTTGAGGTCAAATCTACAGGGAATTTTCCGTTATTACTATACTGATCATAATTCAACTCATAAAACTTTTTGACTTCAGTATCAATTTTTTTGTAAAGGTCTCTTATATTGATTTCATGATTTTCTTCATCAACTAAATCTCGATTATTCAACATTATCTTCTCCTTGTCGCTATTAGAATTCGTTTTGTACGTAATTTAAAGTGACGAAGATCGTGTTGCAAGAGAGAAGGTTAACCGGCATTCAGGTGTAAAAACGGTATGCCGGTTTCAAAAATTTTTCATTCTCAATTTTAGTCTAATGGTCATACGGGAAGAAATGGTGACCATCTCATCTAGTAAGTAGTTGTCTGTCTGTTGTCATATGATAATACGGGAGGTTTGCGACATAACCACCAGTATGGTGGGGGCCTTCAGGTAAATACCAATATCCTTCTTGATCTACAACATCTCTTGCTCTAATTGTACTAACATGAAAAGTGTCATACCACTCCATCCACCAGCGCTTAACCAAGCAACAAAGTGCTTTTTTCCTCTCTTGATATCTTTCCTTGTTTTAATACTAACCTCGACTGCTCCTGTAACTTTACTAATGGCGTCCTTCAAAGAGATTTGACGCAGATAACCTAAAAATTCATCCAAATTATCATAGTAATTGTCCAGGTTTCATCAAGTCCAATTTGTTTCAACGGTCTGCAAAAATCATGAATGAACATGTAACGAATGAATCATTTAGTAGTCTTATTTAAGGGGGATTTTTTCACAGATGATTTTGGACAGGGTCGAACTGATCCGCGCTGGATGAAAAAACCTTTTAAACGAATACTATCATCAATGGGTTTGGTATATAATTGGAAAAATATGAAAAAATATATCTCTATCAAAAGGATGAAGTATATGAAGCCACTACTCATCTTTGTATGGACAATCACTCGAATAGTCGTTGTTTTTCTAGCCACTATATGTCTAACGGGTGTCTTGTTTTTCCAATTTCTTTATAATGAGCAGAATGAAAATGTTGTGGTTTATATTCATATAGCTGTAGCGTTTCTGATCAATTTTATCTGGTACAGATGGAAAGAAAAAAGAACCGTTGATCACTCCTAGCTTGGGGTGAGACTCGTCGATTTCATACAGGAATTCAAAGACTTAGCAAATAGGCTAAGTCTTTTTTTGCGTTCGGATAGGTAAAAATAACAAAACGAGTATGCATAAATCCATTCCGTTTTTACTTTCTGAATATTGTTGACGAGTCATTTGTAAGCGGTTAATATGTAGCCAGAAAAAATAAAACGGATTCAAATTCCGATAATCGAAATTGCAAAGGTTACGACCGCAACTGGAGGTGCACTTATGAATGTAGCTGCAATTCTTTTGTCGATTGGAAATGGAGGAATTGAAGCTCTCCAATCGTTTATTGTGGTCACAGCCGTTCCCGTGTCACTCATTTTAGCGCCTATGTGCCTGGGTAGCGCCCAAGGTGGTTGGATAACTGGCCTACGAACAGGGAATTGTTGAAAAAAAGGCAACTGAGGAAAACGAGTTTTATGAAAAAGCAAATGCATAGGAAATGGAATAGAATAGAAGTAAGCTGAAGCTGACGTCAGCTTTGTTCTCGCTTCCTTTACTGGCTACCGCAATTACACAAAAATGCGTCATGTACCGTTTGCTTGGTACCAATTCCTGCAAAATCCGTTAACCCTACTAAGGGACAAAAAGCGATTCAGCAGCCCCCCTGGAAATCAATGGTCAATCACGCAAGCGACAATTTCTTGTGCACTGGCTCTACAATAGGGTAAATATGGTAAAATCGAGGTGAAGCCAGGGGGTGGAGCATATGGTAAATTCGTGGAACCGACCAAAGCTGAAAATAGCAAAAACAATAAGCGAATGGATCTGGGATATCGTGGGCTATTTATGCTTTGCCGGATCCATCCTTTTCTTACTACTGGTTTGGGGGAAGCTTCCTGATGAAGTGCCCGCGCATTATAATGCTTTGGGAGAAGTAGATCGCTGGGGGTCAAAATGGGAGCTGCTCATTTTGCCTGGTGTTGGAGCGTTCTTGCTTATTTTCATGCAAGTCCTTGAAGGGTTCCCAGAGGTGCACAATTATCCGAAGCGATTTAATGAATCAAATGCCAGGCAGTTTTATTTGCAAAGCAGAAAGATGATTAATCAATTAAAAAACATCTGTGTGATTATCTTCACCTTGCTCTTGATTGAATCGGTCTCGATCGCGTTAGGCTGGGGGAGTGGTCTTGGCATATGGTCTCTTCCAATTATGATATTGGGTGTCGGCATACCAATTACAGTAGGAATCATGAAGCAACGAAAAATTAAATAAGTCGGCGTGATTTTTCATACACGTATGCAAAAAAGCTATCGAAATAAGTATTATTTTGTAGCTTTTTTTATTCATTACAGCATTGTGCCCCCTATGAGTGAAGGGCTTCGACATAACGACCGTAATCGGGTACTGCGATGCTGTCAAATTCATTTGCCAATTTATCCAATCCTGATGATAACTGTTCACCAAGCATAGGGAGACCATGACCGGTAACAGCAATGGATGGTTTTAGTGATTCGAGCTTTCTTACGGATTCTCTTGCAGCATTCCAATCAGTCGTGAAGTATCTGGGTGGTCCGTTTATTTCCTTTATTTGAGTTAAAACCTTGAAAAGCGAGTCTTGTTTAACCGTAATAAAGGCATCTCCGGCGATCAGCGAGCGATCCTCATTCCGAAAAAAGGAAACGTGGCCAGGGGAATGTCCGGGCGTATGTATCCATCGCCATTGAGGAATATCTGGAATACTACCATCAGCAGGCAACATTTTTAAATGCTCTCCCACATTGATAGCCTCATTTGGAAATAGGGGTGATAATTTTGCTACCAGACCGCCTTCTACGCTGGAATCTGGTTCTGGATAGTTGGAGGTACCCGTCAAATAAGGAAGCTCCAATTCATGGGCAAAAACGGGGACATCCCAGTGCTGTGCCAATTCAATAACGGCTCCAATATGGTCAAAATGTCCATGTGTCAGGAGAATTGCCTTAGGGGGACTATTTTTACCAAAGCGTGATTGAGCTGCTGATAGAATCTCATCAGCCGATTTTGGCATTCCAGCATCAACAAGAAACCAATCATGCGGTTGTGCAGGATTCCCAATGAAACAGACGTTAACAACCTGGATACATAGGTAGTAAATATCTGGCCGAACCTCTTGGCCCATTCCACTTGAAAGTGAAGTTACTGGTATATATGAATGCCCCATAATAACCTCCATGCAGATAAGCACTACCGTTTGGTAGCGCTTATCAAGAATGTTACGCGTGTACGAGCTCAGGAGACTGCAAATGAAGTGGCGGAGGAACTAACCAGCCTTTTTCTTTTGTAATTCGCAGCAGCCTAGCCCCTAATTGAGCTTTGGCAATATGGAACTGGCCGAAGAGCATTCCAATATCTTCTCGAATTGATTGTCCAATGAGTTGGCTGCACGTAACCAAACCAGCCGCAATGTCCCTTGAAACACCGGCAGCAATCTCTGGGTCCTGAAAACGGGCACCTACAGGAATGCTTTCAAGATTCGCGATCGGACGGTCGGGTGGGGATGGAGGGAGGCCAACGCCATTTGCTTTTAGTAATTCATCAATTTGTTGTATCTCTTGTTTCATGCTTTGTGTAAGGTCTTCGAGAAAGTTCTTCAAATCATGATCGCCGGTATGGTTAATCAAAGTTTGATAACCAGCCAGTAATCCTTTTGTTACAGAAAGATAGCTCCATACCCCAAAGACTTCGCCATAATGAAGAGGTTCATTTTGAGGATTACCAGATAAAATTCCCATTAACATCCTCCCACTGTTCAGTAAAGTTTTAATGTCCATACGGGTCTCCTTACCTTTGCGTTTTAACCCATTGATAAGGTTGACAAAGAGCAGGGGTATTATGAAGTTAATATTATCCAAGTGAAACGTGATTGCTTAAAAAACAAATTATTCATACCTAAAAACTAGGTAATGTGTGATATACTATTAGAAGTCTGATAATTCTTATAAGGGAGTGAGAAAATGCCTGTCGAAACCTTTAGAGCCACCGCACATTTACAAAAAGGGATGGTTGTGAAAGCTCGGTCTAGAGACTTTGAGCTGACGATTGATGAACCAAAGAGCTTGGGCGGAACAGATACCGCCATGAATCCTGTTGAAGTCGTCCTCTCCGCATTGGGAGCATGCCAATCGATTGTTGCCAGAGCTTATGCGGGCAAGTTTGATGTCCAGCTTGACGATTTTTGGGTGGAAGTAGAGGGTGAGCTCGATACAGATGGCTTTATGAATAAGTCGGATGTTCGGCGGGGCTATTCCGATATTCGATATACCTTCCACATCAAGACAGACGCTCCGAGAGAACGGGTAGAGGAATTCATTGCATTTTTGGAGAAGACATGCCCCGTTGGAGATACGATCGCAAATCCAGTCAATCTCAAGCTAAACGGGATTGTCATTGAAAAGTAATGGCACCTGCATGGTGCTTTTCTTTTTGCGCGAAAACAAGATGAAGGCAAGCTTAAAGCAAAGGATCATCTTTGTTCCTCGAATCATACACATGGTCGGTCGGATTTTCCTTTTTTAGGTCCATATGTACTTTGCGTCTGCTTCGTTTCATAACGAGGTCAAAAATAACGCCAATGGCCATGAGTCCACCAAACATAAGAACGACCAAAACCCAGACCTGCATAAACAAGATACCTCCTATTTTTATTGGATGTGCATCGAGTTAGTTGTTGCGCGTATGCCTATTTGACGCGGGAAATGGTAAAATGTTACTTTCATCTATAGAGTATAAGATCATGTGAGGAAATAATCATGCCATTTTGGAAAAGAGCAATGTTTTGGAGGATTGTGGGTTTATATTTGATCATTGTCTATGGAATCATGAGGATTGAGGTACTGGACCCTGCATTTCCTTTGTATTTTTTACTCATACCTGCTTTGGGAGTCATTTGTTTAGTTGTTTCTAATCGTTTCAAATAGAGGATTGATCAATAAGAAAGCCAGCGAATAGGCAGTCTAGCGCCTACTCACTGGCTTTCTTATGTTTAACGGTAAATTATTCAACGGAGCTTTTGCCAAACAGGACTTTATCCAGTCCGAGCATCGTGCTACCACTCACAGCAAGGGAGAGAAGAATTGCCAGCAATGCCAGCTCCAGCTCGTACCCTGCGCCGCTTTCGCCACCCATAAATCCGGCAGCCAGCTTTGCTTTCGTAATCGCTCCTACCATGATGACTGCCAATGCACCAGCGAAAATACGGGTACCCAAGCCGAGAATCAGAGCAAAACCACCAACAACCTCCAAAAAGGCTACAAGATAAGCAATAAATGCAGGAAGCCCCAAGCTGCCAAAGAAGCCTGCCACGTTGTCCAGACCCATCTGGAACTTAGCAATTCCGTGAATGACAAATGTAATACCTGCTACCAGGCGTAAAATAAGGGCACTCCATTCAAAACGCATAGACATGTATCGTTACCTCCGATAGAATTAAAATCAGTAACAAAGTTACTTTTCGTTAGTAAGTATACAATAATAAGATCATATGTCAAGCAACTTCCCGAAATTTACAAACGATGGAAAGTGCAATTCATTAGGTAAGAAGTCATCATTCGTTTTGAAGGAATCGGGAAAGAGCGGTATACTGAAAGTAGAATGAGGTGATAGCTATGAAACAGTCTTCCCTCTGTCCGAAGTTTGAAAAGGGCATGCAATTGCTCGGAAAACGCTGGACAGGGCTCATCTTATACCAGTTGCTATCGGGTCCACAGCGTTTTTGTGCGTTGGAGGGTGCCCTGCCGGTAAGCGGAAGGCTACTATCTGAACGGCTAAAGGATTTGGAGAAGGAAGGACTTGTCCATCGGCAGGTGTTTACGGACTCGGCTCCAGTCCGGGTAGAGTATTCACTGACTGAGATGGGGCATGCTCTTGAGCCAGTGATCAAAGGTATTGAAAGCTGGTCACAGTCTTGGATCGAGCTAGATGCGGACGAAATGGCAGACGACAGTAAGGCAGACGAAAACGAATAACCAAAAAAAGCCTCAGGAACATTGCCTGACGCTTGCCATGATGAAAACCCCTGGAGACAGGGGTTTTCTTTTGTTGGTGCGTATTATTACTATTCTTGGCTGTTTTGCTTGTTTTGACGGGCTTTCCATCGTAGAAACTCAATATGTTTTTTAAGCTCTTCCAGTTCATTTGGAGACAATCCGTTGATGTCTAAAAAGGGGGCAGGCTCTTCCCGAACAGAGGCATGCTGCCAGAAGGGGATAGGGTTATCCGTCTTTCCATGAATAAAATCAGTAGATACCTCAAACAAATCAGCCACATTGGAGATCAAGTGAAAATCTACACCTTTCTTTTCACCCGACTCGATTCGCGACAGAACGGTATTATGTATGCCCAGCTTTTCGGCCAATTGAATTTGGGACCACTCTTTCTTCTCTCGCAGCCACTTAATGCGTTGACCAACTATGGACATCGTAAGACCCACCTTTTTCGTTTTGGCATTTCCATTCTAACAATTTTCCAAAACGGAAAAAATACATTTGTTGAAATGACAAATAATGCATTGACTTTGTTGAAATGGAAAAGATATCATAATAACATAAATATTTGCTATTTCTACAAAAAGGAGAGAGTAGCAAATGGAACGAATTAATCTAACGTATATAGCCAAACGAAGAATGGAACAAGGACTGACTTTGCAGGAAATGGCAGAATCACTGGGCTTCAAGAATGCCTCTACCTACTTGAAGTATGAGAAGGGGAGCTACGATTTCAAAGCAAACCATTTGCCTGTATTGGCCAAAAAATTGAAATGCGGACTGCATGATCTGTTTATTTTCTCTATTTGCTAATTTTGCAAATGAATAACTAGAGAAGGAGTGAATCGATTGAATGCGCTGGATGCAAATAAGCGGCAATTGGAAATATGGAAAAAGACGTTAGATTATGAGATTGCAATGATGGCGCCGTACAGCAAGCCAGCATGCGATGATTTTCTTGACCGCTTAAGACAGTTTGAAAAAGAGCTGAAGCAGCACACACAACATACGTCCGTGCTGATGCCAGGCTCCCAGAGGACTCAAACTAGCCATTCATAAATTCAAAAGCTTAATTCATCATCAGCTCTTTCCACCGGATAGGGTGACAAAATAAAAACCAGCTGGTACGGATCACCGTAACCGAGCTGGTTTCTACTTCTACAGGTTTTTATAGCTTGGAAATTTCGTCCTTTAATAGCTCCGATTGTGTACCAAAGACTACCTGTACACTTCCTTGGCCAAGTCGCATGACTCCGGCAGCACCCAAATCCTTGAGTCCTTTTTCATTCACAACCTTGTCATCCTTTAGAACAAGTCGCAAACGCGTAATGCATGCATCTACACTAACGATGTTTTCTTTTCCACCGATGTGAGTGAGCACCTTTTGAGCCTTATCCTGCAAGGTGCCTGCGCTGCCTGTGCTGGATGCAGCGATGTCGTCGTCTTCGCGTCCTGGCGTCTTGATGTTCATTTTGACAATCAGGATACGGAACAGGAAGTAGTAAACGACAGCGAATGCTAATCCGATCGGGATAATGAGCCACGCATTGGTTGAGAGCGGGAAATTAAGTCCGTAGTCGATCAGTCCAGCAGAGAAGCCAAAGCCGTGCTTGATTCCCATGGATGTAACGATATAGCCGGAAATACCGGTCAATACCGCGTGAATGATATAGAGCAGCGGAGCCGCAAACATGAATGCAAATTCCAATGGCTCGGTAATACCAGTCAGGAACGAAGCAAAAGCAGTACCGATAAAGACAGAAGCGATCGCCTTGCGCTTTTCCGGCTTCGCAGTATGAATAATGGCGAAAGCGGCTGCAGGCAGTGCGAACATCATGATCGGGAAGAAGCCTGTCATGAACATGCCAGCCGATTTGTCACCGGCAAAGAATCGATGCAGGTCGCCGTGTACGACTTTTCCTGCAGTATCGGTAAAATCACCAATTTGGAACCAGGCAATTGCATTGAGCACGTGATGCAGACCAAATGGAATGAGCAGACGGTTAAAGAATCCGAAGAGACCTGAGCCAACTGCTCCGAGTCCTACAATCCAGTTACCCATGCTGGTGAGACCGTCTTGAATTGGCCCCCAGATGATCCCGAAAAATAATCCGATGATAACCATACTGAGCGATGTAATAATCGGAACGAAGCGTTTGCCCCCAAAGAAGCCCAGCCACTCAGGCAATTTAATATTGTGATATTTGTTATAGCAGTAAGCTGCTACTCCACCGGCGAGAATCCCACCAAGAACCCCCATGTTCAGCTTGGCATCATCTGCGATAAAAGGCATCGCTGCAGGCACTTTGGACAGTACTGCAGTGAGAACCATGTAAGCAATAACCGCCGCGAGAGCAGCTACGGCATCTCCCGCAAGTCCAATGGCAACACCGACGGCGAAGATTAAGGATAAGTTATCAAAAATAGCAGCTCCACCGGCGGACAGGAAAGGCGCAATGTACTGGTTCAGGAATCCACCAACAGAAGAGCCTAGTTGAAACTCGGTTTCGTAGTTGATGGCGCCGAAGCGGTACAACAGTGCTGCAGCTGGCAACGTAGCGACCGGGAGCATGAGAGCTTTCCCGATCTTTTGCAGAAAGGCGAGCATAGGAAAAACCTCCTTAGAATGAGATGTATATCAAAAAGCCGCTCTCCACTAAGAATGTAGGGAGAAAATGATGAAGGGAGCAGGAGAGGACTATTCTGATCAATCGTTATGAAATCGCTTACAAAGTGCCGGTGACAAAACCGATTATTCGGTTTCGTCCTTTAAAAATCGAACGACGTCTTCTACGGTAGAAAGGGTTAACGCGTGCGCAGCCAGCTGTTTTGCCTGCTCGAGAGTAGTCGAGCGAATGCGCTCCTTCACCTTTGGCATGACTGACGCAGCACCACTGAACTCATCCAGGCCCAATCCTAAAAGGAGCTTTGTCGCTAACGGATCTCCAGCCATTTCCCCGCAAAGTCCAGTCCAGATACCTGCGCGGTGAGACGCTTCAATAACGTTTGAAATCAGACGCAAAACGGCTGGATGGTAGTAGCTGTACAAATCGGCGATTTCTCCGTTCATCCGATCGACAGCCAGTGTGTATTGGACCAAATCATTGGTGCCGATGCTGAAAAATTGTACTTCTTTTGCAAAGGCATCTGCCTGCAAGCATGCCCCGGGAATTTCCATCATCATGCCGACCGTGATATTTTCGTCAAAGGAAATGCCTTCTTCCCGCAGCTCGGATTTAGCCTGCTCGAGCATCGCTTTGGATTCTCGCAGCTGCTCCAGATGGGAAATCATCGGAAACATAATGAGTAATTGTCCAAATGCACTCGCGCGTAAGAGAGCGCGTAGCTGTACCCGGAATAAGGCAGGGCGTGCAAGAGAGATGCGGATCGCTCGAAAACCGAGAAACGGATTATCCTCCTGTGCGAGCGCGAGCGCAGGCAAGTGTTTATCGCCACCAACGTCCAATGTGCGGATGATGACGGGCTTGTCGCCAAAGGCAGATGCGACGCGTTTGTATGCCTGAAACTGCTCCTCTTCGTCTGGAAGGCTGCTTCGATCCATAAACAAGAATTCCGAGCGGAACAATCCGATTCCCTCAATACCCGATTCCACGAGAGTATCTGCTTCTTCGGGAACGGCCATGTTTGCTACGAGCTGGACGCGGTGTCCGTCGACTGTTTCGGCAGGCAGATCTCTCATGGCCTCGTAGGCTTGACGCTCTGCTGCTTCGAGCGCGGCTTTCTCTTGGTAGCGAGAAAGGGTATCGCGATCAGGCTGGTTATACAGCTCACCTGTTGCTCCATCAAGAATTAGCAAGCCACCTGAATCAACCTCTGCCATAAGCTGTTCACCTACGCCCATGACCGCTGGGATGCCGAGCGAACGAGCCAGAATAGCTGCATGAGAGGTCGCTCCACCTTTTGCCGTGACGATTCCACGTACGTTTTGGATGGGGAGCTGCAAGGTCTCGGAGGGGGTGATGTCCCAGGCAACCAATATGAATGGTTCCTCCGGATAGTAGACAGAGGAATCTTCCCCTGACAGGTTGCGGACTAGACGACGGCTGACATCGCGTATGTCATCGGCGCGCTCACGCATATAGTCATCGTCCATGCTCTCAAACAAGCTGATAAACTGATCGGCAACCTGCTCAACCGCAGCAGCAGCGTCAATAGATTGGCTCTCGATCAGTGACTTCATTTCTCCGACAAATGCCGGGTCTTCCAAAAAAGCCAGATGAGCGGAAAGAATGGCGGCTTTCTCTGGACCCAATTGCAGGTTCGTCTGCTCTCGCAGCTGGTCTAGCTGTTCACGTGTTTGCTCAACGCTTTGGTCAAAAAGCACCAGCTCTCGTGCGACATCTACTGATGCAACCACTGGCTTTTGTGCGGTTGGCGTAGTATGTGTCAGGCGTACTGCTGGTGCAATGGAAATGCCATGAGAAACGGGAATTCCTGTTAACATGAACGAGTCACCTTCCTCTATCAGGAGCTTGCGTGAAACATTTGCTGAATAGCCCAGGCTACATGTTCCTCATCCGAGCCCTCGATTTGGACTGTGAGATGATCACCCTGTGCGACACCTAATGTCATGATGCCAAGAATACTGCGCCCATCCGCCTGTTTATCTCCCTTGTTCAAGGTGATTTTGGATTGGGATTGGGCTGCTCTATTAACTAAAAGAGCGGCTGGACGAGCGTGAAGCCCTCCCTCGACCATTACCGTTACCTGAAATTCAATCATGCGCTACCTCCCTTTATGTCCTTTGGCTTGCGAGCATCTATTTTAAAACGACGGTCATGAGCGGCTCTTGCCCTGCCTGCACCGTTGTTTTGGCTACAATGTTTTTTTCTGCAACCAGATCGCCGTTTGTAATGACGATCGGGGTAACAATCGGGCATCCGGCTTCCTGAAGAACACCAGTGTCAAACTGAATCAATTTATCACCAGCTTTGATTTGGTCACCTACTGCAACAAAAGGGGTAAAGCCTTGACCTTTCAGCTTGACGGTGTCAATTCCGATATGCATCAATATCTCCAGCCCACTCTCCGCAGTCAGTCCAATAGCGTGGTGAGTGGGAAAAAGATGAGTCACCTTTCCATCGATTGGCGAAAGCAGTAGTCCTTCTGTTGGCAAAATCGCAACGCCATCACCGACTACTTTCTGGGCGAAGACAGGATCGGGCACTTCGGAAAGCGGCACAATCGTACCGGTCAATGGTGCTAAAAAAGATACTTCCTGTTGTTGTTTTTTGCGGGAAAACAAGCTGCGTAACATAATTTCCTCCTTTTGCGTCTGAACGAAAATAGGCATGAAACGGCTAAAACATACGACATACTTACTATGTCCGTATGATCTCACCGCTCATGCCTAGTCGAACTAGTAACACGCAGGATTAAGTTGTATTTAGGATTGTTGGGATAAGCGATACACATGCAAAGCCATGTATCCAACCTCGTCTTCTGGTACGATTACCTCCAGACGGGAGGAGATATAGGAAGCTAGCTCAGAGGCAAGCTCGTAGGCTTCGGGTATCGTTGTTTTGACTCGGTCCAAAAGTGGATTAATAATCGACTTTTGCTGCCGAATTCGTTCTACGGCAAACCGTAAATGAGTAATGAGGCGAACGTAATCGACTGTACTTCTTTCGATGGTTTTTCCTGTTCGTTGCTCAATTATATTCACCAGTTCACTGATGATGTTAGTGAACTGAACAGCCTTTTTGACAGGCACGTAGCTAATTGCAGAATGAATATGCAGGGCTAGAAAGCCGATTTCACTGTCAGGAATGTCCAGCGCAAATGCTTTTTTGATCATATCCGCTGCCCGTTTTGCCAGTGCGTACTCTTTCGTGTACAAGGTCTGGATTTCGAACAGGAATGGATTCACGATCTCCATGCCGTTGTTCAAGCGATAGATCGCGAACTGGATATGATCAGGCAAGGCTACATGGACGTGTTCGTTCAATTGTGGCGTAATTTCAGTGGCAATCAGGGCAATAATTTCTTCTGCGATTCCTACAACGGCTGGGTCGACTTGACTGAGCAACGTTTGATACTGCTTCTGATGACTTTCATTTTCTAATCTGAAACGCTTCTCCACACGTTGGTCATGGGCAGGAATGATGTTCCCGGGTTTTGTACTGAATCCGATCCCTTTGCCGAATAGCACAATCTCCTGTTTGGAGCCAGGCTCCTCCACAAGTACGACGTTGTGGTTTAACACGCGCGTGATCGTATATGTTTTCTCCTGTTCACGGGACAACCAATTCCACCACCTTTAGACAAAAAAGAGCCGAAAAAACCTTTTTAGTAATAAAAAGATCTTCTCGGCTCATGCCTGCATCACCAGTAACACGCCGTGTGAAAACGCTTCAATTATTGCTTATCATAGCTGACGTCTTGGATATTGTCAATGACCAAGGTGATTAAAGGGTTGAAACTTTTTGGGAAGTGAATAACGTGCTATGTTGAAATGTAGAAGGTGTATGATCAATCGGATTGCAGGTGAGTAAGTCACCCTGCAGTTTGGAGGATCGGACTGGGCAGGAGTTAAACAGGTTAGTCCCGAATAGGTGATCGAGCTTGTCTGAACTTCGCCTAAAAGAAAGCAGGCGGATGCAATAGAGCATTCCGCCTGATGCTTTTTGTTAACGTATAGGAATCTATAAGCGTGACGCTTGTGAATTCCGGAGCGCATCGATAAAGATTTTCTTACTTGGGTAAACGTCATCCGTTCGTTTACTTTGTAAATTTGTCTGCAATCGTCGAGGCGCAGAAAGAATTCGGTTTGATCTCTGCTCGAAAATGATTGGTTTCCGCTAAGCTCAAGAGAGATTGGATAAACTTACGGGTAGGGCCGTTTTTACCGATGTCAAAATGAAGCTGGATCGGAGTATCATGATTGCGCTCACGAAGATATTCGCGTACTTCACTTGCCAGCCCGACTGCGTACATCGCCTCCTGGAAAATACGCTGCTGCAGCGATGAATAGCGTCGTTCCTGGAATTTGTGATAAAAGAACGTGCCTCCGTGTCCAGCACGAATAACCGTAATGACAAGGGCAAAAAACGTCCCACGACTTTTTAGCTGTGAATCGGCTCCCACGATAATCTCGAACGGACCTGACAGAGTCGATATCGTTTGTTCAATGTGGGAGAATACGTCCTCCTTGGCCAGTAGCCCTCTAGTCGGACTGTGAAAGCAATCAAACAAGGTGCTTGCTGAGGTTAAGCCCACTCACATCCCTCCAAATAGAGGCTATCTATCGATTACATAGAACTTCCGTACATCATTAATGTATGTAATCTCGCAGAGAGTATGTGAGCAGGTTCGGACAAAAACTTCGTGAATCAACGATATTTGCAATTAAAAAGGGCTCTGGTAGTGGAAGAAGTGTCCTATAAGGTCGGTGCTTCCATGCCAAATGAAGCCCAGTCTTCAAGGGTTGGACCATAGACACCAGGTACTTTTAATCCTGCTTGGCGCATCAGGACAGTCATTTGTCCGCGATGGTGAATCATGTGATGAATCAAAATTTGCAAAGTCAAACCATTGGGCCATTGATCACCGTACATATCTGATTCCTCTTGCAGGGTGCTGTCTTTCCATTGATCGCGCAAAGCTTGAACCATTGCTTCGCTTGTTTTTGTCCATGCGGCACTGATTTCTTGTGCGGTAGCCGGGATGGGAGAATCAGGATCTGCCCCTGCAAATTGCAGGCCAGTACGAGTGAGCATCTCGTGGACCGACGTAACGACATGCCAGGCAAGGCGTCCCAGCGTTCTGTGGTCACTTGTCACGCTTTGTTGGAGAGACGCATCTGTACATGTATCCAAAATTTGTTGAGTATTCTTGGCTTCAACCTCCCACAGCATTACGAATGAATCAATGGTAGTGAACATGCAGAACCCTCCTAACAGGTAATAAGAACATTTGTTCTCTATTATACACGAAAGAACTAAGGTTTATCCAGCACAACTTGTAAAAAATTTGCAGGAGGTTTGTCACCATGATGAAGGAGTATCTTTCACAAGTAAAAGAACATCGCCACGCAGGTCATGAAATTGATCCTGTGTTTTTAAATCGTTGGTCGCCGCGTTCTTACAAATCGGACTCGATTCCCGATGAAGTCCTCAACAGCATTTTTGAAGCAGCACGCTGGGCGCCATCTGCAAGCAATGAACAGCCATGGCGGTTTATCGTTGCCCGCACGGAAGAAGATAAGGCACGTTTTTATCCATTTATCGCGGATGGAAATCGTATTTGGTGCGAAAAGGCTCCTTTGCTGGTTCTGATTGTCTCCCAAACGATGGGTTCCCGTGGTACGCACAATCGTACGCATGCGTTTGATGCAGGGACTGCCTGGGGCTACTTGGCACTAGAAGCGACCAGACAAGGCCTGGTTACACATGCCATGGGAGGATTTGACCCGGAAAAAGCGCGAGAAGTGCTGGGAATTCCTGAAGATTATGAGGCGCACGCCGTGATTGCCATAGGCTACCAGGGAGAAAAAGAAGCGTTGTCTGAAGCGATGCAGGAGAGGGAAAAGCCATCGAGCCGCCGCGAGCTGTCTGAAACAGTGTTTGAAGGAGTATTTGCTAAAAAGTGATGTCATCTGTCGAGCATGAGAAGTTTATGATGGCTGCGATCGAAGAAGCCGGGAAGGCAGCGGCAATCGGTGAGGTTCCGATCGGAGCGGTCATTGTGCGCAACGGGGAAATCGTAGGGAGAGGGTACAATTTGCGCGAAACGCAAAAGGACCCTACGCTGCACGCGGAAATGATCGCGATCCGTGAAGCTAGCGAAAAACTGGGTGGCTGGCGACTTATCGGGTGTACCTTATACGTGACGCTAGAGCCGTGTCCGATGTGCGCAGGCGCGATCGTGCAGAGTCGGATTGAGCAGGTCGTATACGGCGCTCGCGATCCTAAGGCTGGCTGTGCCGGGACATTGATGAACCTTTTAGAAGAGCCTCGCTTCAACCATCAGGTTCCTGTTATGGAAGGGGTACTTGCAGAGGAATGCGCGCAGATGCTCAAGAATTTCTTTCGCGGTTTACGAAAAAAACGACAACAAGCACAGAACTAACCTAAACAAAAGGAAAGCCGCTCGGGGCAAGCATGACGTAACCGGCGGCTTCTTTTGACGCTTATTTATTCACATTTTGTAGCATGTTCAGTTCTTCTTCCGTCAGTTCCCGGTATTCACCCGGCTTTAATGATGGATCGAGGTGGAGAGGACCCATGCGAACGCGCTGCAAGTAAGTAACATGCAACTCAAAAGCGGCAAACATCCGCTTTACTTGATGGAACTTGCCTTCCATAATCGTCACGCGAATCTCAGAGGTCTCGCCCGAAGACAGAATCTCCAGCTTTGCCGGCAGCGTAGTAAAGTCCTCCAGCTCAACTCCTTTGGCAAACTCTTGTACATGCTCTTCTGTTACGCGACCATCGATGCGAGCGAAATATTCCTTGTCTACCTTCTTTTTCGGAGAGAGCAGACTATGCGATAGCTGGCCGTCGTTGGTCAATAGCAAAAGACCTTCTGTATCAATGTCCAATCGCCCAACGGGATGTACCTTGATCGCCCATTCATAAGGCAGCAAGTCCACGACTGTTTCATGAACATTGTCCTCAGTCGCTGAAACCACTCCAGGCGGCTTGTTCAGGAGGACGTACACCCAGCGCTTGAAATTGAGCGGCTCACCGTCCACGATAATCTCTTGTTCTTCTGCAATTACATGCATGCCTGGATCAGTAGCGACGACGCCCTCGACCACGACCAAGCCTTGCTTTACCAGTACCTTCACTTCCTTACGGGTGCCAAGCCCCATATTTGCCAGCACCTTGTCCAAACGTTCACGTTTCATGTATGTTCCTCACTTTTCATCTAATAAGCCAAAACGGTCATGACCATTTTTGTACATGGATACTAGTTTGGCCTAATGCAACGCGCAAATCAAGAGGAACCCCGTGGACTTAAGTCTTGCACTTTTGACGACGATTTGCTATAGTAAATAATGTTTCTGATCAACCAATATGGAGAGATACCCAAGTGGTCATAAGGGGACGCACTCGAAATGCGTTAGGCGTCGTGAGGCGTGCGTGGGTTCGAATCCCACTCTCTCCGCTTAAAAAAGGAAAAGCATAACGTTGCTGTATGTAGATTGAAGCATATTTTTGCCACGGTGGCAAAGATATGCTTCAATTTGTTTTTGGTAAGAATATGCTTCAAACAAAATACTGGTTGTTGTTTTTGTTTTATACGCTAAATAGAACCCAAATTGGGGTATGAAATAGGAAAAAGCCTGATACATTGGTATTATCCCTTTAAGTAAACACTCAGGTGTGACATAATGCGGCTTTCAAATGCTGAAATAGAAACAAAGGGTATCTCCTTCGTGAGATACCCTTTGTTAAATAAGACCTATTTATAATACGAAGTAGTCAATGGTACAAAGACAGCAGTACCACCTTTTACATTTCCGTGAATATACAATGATTTAACGTCACCGATATCCGCTTGGACAGTAACCAAGCCTTCCTCAGCTTTGATCACATCTATCTTTTTCAAAATCGTATTGGTATCGCCGTCTTCTATAGTAAGGTCCTTTATATCACCATTAACAGCTGCTATCTGAAGATATAGTGTTTGATGCTCTTTATTCGGATAGAGCATAAAGTTGGTGCTACGGTCGCCAGATCCATTGTTGAAATAAGCTTCTTTATAATCCTTACCTTTATAGGTTGTTTGAGCTGAGTTTTTCGTATGATACATATCTTTGAAGCCATCAACAATAGAAACGCCGTCGACTTTCTCGCCTAAAATAATAGTTTTGGTAGTCTCATCATAATCGACTGCTATATCAAGTGCGTCGGAGATGGAGCGAATAGGAAAATAATTTGCACCTTGATAGGAGATTGGTGTAATAACGTTACCCTTGACATCACGCAAAGCAACATGAGTTCCATTGACCTGCACCCTTACCTCAGGGTTAAGGTAAGCTTTAATTTCCTGCAGCTTAGTTGCTGCTAAAGCGCCAGCTCCCATGCTAGCCAGCATTGATGCGCTTATAATAGCTACAAATGCTTTTTTCTTCATTTGATTCACTCTCCTTGTGGCAAGTTATTACAAGCAATACTGGAAAGTATAGAGAAATTATTAATTGAAGTCTATAGCTCTTTGGAATATTTTATATAAAACAGGAGAAGGAATACCATTTATATTCATTTGAACAGCAGATCACTCATATTCACCTGGATCCGTGAAATCGTGAATTACCATCAATGCCGATGAACAAACGCGACCATAGAAGGTCGCCATAATCGAATTAAAGCCTTTCAGTGCCGCCATTACTTCATACGAAATCGTAGTCGCTATAAAGCAGGAATTCTTATCGAATGCAACCGTCATCGGATTGATAGCTAACAGTCAAGCACTGATTTTGAGGTTGAACCCTATTATTTGAGCTAATTTTCCGTGAAATTTTGCTGATACCTAAAAACACATGTATCTCATATTAACAAAGATACATGTGTTTTTCCTTTTAAAGTACAAAAAGTAAGCGATATTACATGTGACTTGGCATGGATATGATTCAATCTAGTAAATGCGGAAAAAATATGCTTCAATACGTGGCAAGTATATACTTCAAGTCACACTGTATCAGCGACATTATGCTTTTTATTATGTTAAAAAACCATTTTTATTACAAAACACGTCTAGCTCCTTCAAACCGCTGCTCCCAGGAAGTTCCACGAAATTTGGTAGTAGTTACCCCAGGGCGTCCGTACGTATGCAGCAGCGTGTTATTGCCTGCATAAATGGCAACGTGAGTGATTCGGGGAGAGGCGCTGCCATAGCTTCGGAAGAAAACGAGGTCGCCTTTTTTGAGCTGGCCCTTAGACACGTGCTTGCCAACACTGGACTGTTGGCGCGAGTCGCGAGGTAAATTAATTCCTACCTGTTTGAATACACGTTGAGTAAAGGAAGAGCAATCAAATGTTCGGGTTGTGTTTTTGCTGGACCCAAATTTGTAAGGTACCCCTCTGTAGCGCAAACCGATCGAAATCACCTGGCTGGCTGTATTCGCTTGTGAGCTGCTTTTGACAGTCGCTCCATTTTGAGTATTCTCACTATTTTGGGCATACGAATTGTTACTATTGCTTTCTTTCATGGTGCTCTGCTGTTTCTTCTTCTTTTTCTTCGTTTTTTTCTGCTGTTTTTGCTCGGTTTGTGACTTGTGGCTTTTTTCCTTTGCCGCATAGGCCTGTCCACCTACACCAAATAAGAGAGAAGTACCTATGAGGATTGCTAATACCGTGCCGGCTTTGTTTTTCCAGTTTTGTTTTATCATCATTTTCCTCCTCCAGATCTGTGTATATTGCAAGATTATTTGCTCTTATTACATCCTACAGATCAAAACTAAGATTCCCGGTAGAATTTCATTAGAGTTTCATGAGAAGACTGTTGGTAAGATCTTCACTTTTTCTCACGTATCGGAGTGATTTACATGTCAGGAGCAGATACCAAAGGGCATGTCCTCATCGTAGAGGATGAAAAAAATTTGGCCCGGTATTTACAGCTGGAGCTGGAGAACGAAGGATTTACGACGGATGTCGTCTACGATGGACCCGCAGGGCTGGCAAAGGCTTATGAAAATGTACACGACCTAATTTTATTGGACATCATGCTGCCTGAGCTGTCAGGGATTGAGGTATGCAGGCGTGTCAGAGAGGTAAGCCAGATCCCGATTATTATGATTACGGCCCGTGGCGAGGTTCCTGATATCGTGACTGGGCTCGATAGTGGCGCCAATGATTATGTGACCAAGCCGTTTTCGATCGAAGAGCTGTTTGCGCGTATTAGAACCCAATTACGGAGAAAGGAGACAAAAGGAAATCAGGACCTTCTCATCGGTGATCTGCGAATCTTACCGAACGCTAGGCGGGTATTCAAAGCGGACAAGGAAATTTTACTCACTCCACGGGAGTTTGACCTGTTGAATTTCCTGGTACAGCACAAGGAGCAGGCGGTTTCGCGCGAGCAAATTTTGTCCTCTGTATGGGGATTCGACTTTATGGGGAATACAAACGTAGTCGATGTATACATCCGTTATTTGCGAAACAAAATGGAAGATGGCTCATCGATCAAGCTGATTCATACCGTAAGAGGAATTGGATATACGCTGCGAGAATAGTCTCTGCTTTTATGTCGTTAAATAGGTGATCGCGTTGTTATTACATCGAGGCTACTCCCTGAAATGGAGACTTACCTTTTTATTTACCACTGTCATGCTTGTCTTGCTGCTTTTTCTTACGGTGTTTATTTTTTGGAGTACGTCCAATCTCGTTTATCAGCACGAACAGCAGCTCCTCAATCAAAAGGCTGCAGCTATCGCCTCGGACGTCACAACTGAGATTACAGAGGATTCCACGCTCGATATTTCGTATTTGTCGCGGCTGCTGATGAACTACTCAGACAGTAATCAATCAATCACACTCATTGATGTTCAAAATGGAAAGAAGCTGGCGTCGATTGTAGGAGCCAACTGGAACAAGGAACCGGACGATTTTTATGAAAAAATCCTGGTTGCCGAGGAATCTGTGCGCTTGCCATCGCCTGCCCATCCAATGCTCGTCCAGATAAGTGAATCGACGTCAGCACTCAAATGGTACTTTACGATTTTATTCATGATTCTAATTCTGTCCTCCTCCATAACGCTTGTGCTTTCAGGGGTGGGAGGCTACTTCTTGAGCAAGTGGGGGCTTAGGCCACTAGATCAGCTCATTATGCAGATTCACTCGATTTCCCCGCAGCGTCTTTCGCAACGAATCCATCATTATAACGTGGAAACGGAAATATACGAGCTGATTCATGCCTTCAACCTACTCATGGATCGCATGGAGGAAGCGCTCGTATCTCAGCAACGGTTTGTAACAGACGCCTCACATGAATTACGTACACCGCTGACCATTATCGAAGGATATGTCAGTCTGCTGCAAAGATGGGGAAAGCATAAGCCCGAGATTCGGGACGAGGCAATCCTCGCGCTAAGCCAGGAGTGTGACCGGCTATCACGATTAATCGAGGATCTGCTCTCATTAGCCAAGCTGCAGGATGCACCTCAGATGAGCTCTCACAAGACGATCCAGTCGCTGACTCCTGTGCTGCTTGAAGTAAAGCAGGCATGGCTTCCCGTTTATCCGGCACAGATCGAGCTGTCCTTTGAATGGACGGAACCACTGTTTTTGTACATGGATCGGGAAAGAATGAGGCAATTGCTCGATATACTGTTGGATAATGCCCGCAAATACACCGATCGGGGACAAGTAGAGGTAAGGGCATATAGTGATGAGAAATGGGTGCATATCACGATTGAGGATACGGGGATAGGTATACCTGAGAGCGAGATTCCTCATCTTTTCAAGCGATTTTATCGGGTAGATAAATCGCGCAACCGGATAAGAGGCGGGAACGGGATTGGGCTTGCGATCGCGCAATCAATCATCACTGACCATCAGGGAATGATTACAATCAAACCTTCCGCACAAGGCGGGACAAAAGTACATGTCCAGTTGAGCAGGGCATCCCATACACAAAAGGATTGAATTCCCTAGTTAGGGAAGATGTATTGACAGAGTGATCATCTGACTCTATTATATACCTATACGGGTATTAGTATTAAGTTGATTTTGCTACTCAAAAGGAGGACAATAAAATGGCAGATATCACAGTGGATACAAAAGGACTGGCATGTCCAATGCCGATCGTCAAAGCGAAGAAAGCGTTGGATAGTCTTGAGTCAGGTCAAACGATGGAGGTCTTGTCTACGGATAAAGGCTCTTTGAATGACTTTACAGCGTGGGTGAAGCAAACCAAGAATGAAATGATTTCCCATGAGGAAGAGAACGGTGTATACAAATTTCTCGTGAAAAAGGGATAAAAAAATAAGCGAGCACCTGATGCAGTGTTCGCTTATTCCCGATTTTCATAGACGATCCGGACGCCTAGCGGGGAGTAGGTTTCTTCTCTATAATGACCATTTGGACATTGCTTGGTGCAATGCAGGGAATCGACTTTTGTATGCAACGGCTCTTTACATGTCGGGCAACGATGCTGAAAAATGGATTTCAGATAATGGAGCATGGATATCACCTTATTCTGATTAAATTACTTGGTTTTATTTTACCTGACGTTTCATCATTTGAGAAGCAGTCCACATGTTCTCATGTACAAAAAGATGAGAAGGCAGGGAGGATTTATGGGTTTTGACTTATTTTTCTTGATGGTTGCTTTAGGCTTTGTCGGCTCCTTCTTCTCCGGCCTGCTTGGAATAGGCGGGGCGATAATCAACTACCCTTTGCTGCTGTTTATACCTGCTTTGCTCGGTGTAGCTCATTTTTCCGCACAAGAGGTATCCTCAATTTCCATGTTTCAGGTGTTTTTTGCATCCTTGTCGGGTGTGCTTGCCTTTCGAAAGCGGAACGGAAAAGGGTCTGCGCTCATTCATAAAGGCCTCGTGAAGGATATGGGGGCCAGTATTTTGATAGGGAGCTTGCTGGGCGGCTTCATTTCTAAATTTTTGTCGAGTGAAAGCATCAATCTCGTTTACGGGATTTTAGCAATAGTAGCAGTCGTCTTAATGCTCATAAAAAACAAAGGAAGCGATGAAGCAGAAGGCGAGATTGTGTACAGTCGCATGATTGCGATTGTTTCTGCTTTCAGTGTCGGGATCGTCTCCGGTGTTGTAGGGGCGGGGGGAGCTTTTATTCTGATTCCAATCATGCTCACCGTTCTTAAAATACCTACACGGGTTACGATTGCTTCTTCCCTTGCCATCGTATTCATATCCGCAATTGGTGGTGTATTGGGGAAGCTGACTACGGGACATATTCCGCTTTTGCCTGTTATGTTTACGGTAATAGGTAGCGTACTCGGAGCGCCGCTGGGTAGCCGCGTCAGCGCAAAAATGGATGTGAAATATCTTCGGTATGGCCTGATTGTTTTGATCTGTGCGACGGCGATCAAGATTTGGAGTGATATCCTGTAAAGAGAAGGAGCTTTTCATTGCAAGAGCTCTTTGTGTCTGTTAAAATACCTATAGGGGTATAAGTATATGAGGAGGCCTCGAAATGGATACGCAAAAAGAAAAAACAACGATTGTTCTGTTTAGTGGGGATTTAGATAAAGCAATTGCAGCATTTATCATTGCGAATGGTGCCGCTGCCTACGATCACGACGTCACGATTTTCTTTACCTTTTGGGGATTGAATACGATGCGCAAGGATGAGTTCGTCAACGTCAAAAAAGGCTTTCTGGAAAAGGCGTTTGGTTGGATGATGCCCAGAGGCGCGAAAAAGCTGGGCTTGTCCAAAATGAACATGATGGGCATGGGGCCAGAAATGATCAAGCACGTCATGAAAAAGCACAATGCGCTGTCACTTCCGCAGCTGATCGAGCTGGCACAAGAGCAAGGGGTCAAGCTGGTTGCCTGCACGATGACGATGGATCTCTTGGGATTAAAGCAGGAGGAATTGCTGGATGGCATGGAGTATGCCGGCGTTGCTGCTTATTTGGGAGATGCCACTCAAGCAAAAGTAAATCTATTTATTTAATGAACACTTGCTCACTTCCCTGTAGCTTGACAAAACCTGGCTATCGCATAATATACCTGTATACGTATGCGTGATGTGAAACAGGAGGAATTCACATGGAGTACAACTATGGTGAAGATATTAAAAGACGTTTGAAGAGAATTGAAGGGCAGATTCGTGGCGTGTTGAAGATGATGGACGAGCAGAAAAACTGCAAAGAGGTTGTTGCGCAGCTTTCAGCCGTTCGAAACGCTTCAGACAGAGCAATCGCCCAGATCGTGGCTGAAAATCTTCAGCGTTGTTTGCTGGAAGAACAAGTAGCGGGCAGAGACACTGGAAAGATGGTAAAAGAGGCTGTAGAGCTACTCGTGAAAAGCCGCTAATTTTAGATTGGAAAGGGTGTTCACATGGAGTTCTCTACGATTCTTATCATCATTGCCTATGCGTTGATTACGTGGTATCTGGTTTCCCGTTTCCTTCCTGTAAAAGGCTTGGAGACACTACGAGCAGATCAATTCAAGGAACGCGTAAATCAAAAAAGCAAGGTACTGCTCATCGATGTGCGAGAGCCACACGAATTCAAGACAGGGCACATTCCTACGGCGATTAACATTCCTTTGTCCCAGTTCAACAGTCGGGTAAAGGAGATCTCCACAAAAAACGATATCTTGCTCTACTGCCGCAGCGGGATGCGCAGCAAGCAGGCTGCCAAAATACTAAAAAAGCATGGTGTCCAGAAAATGGCACATCTGCAAGGCGGAATCACAGCCTGGTCAGGGCCAACAAAAAAGAAATAAGGTACCAAGCGTCGGCTACTTCCGGGTGTCAAGGCATCCAGAGTAGCCGCTGTTTTTTTTAACGCTTGACATTTTTATTTGTTGTAACTAAAATGATTACAACAGGACGGCGAGTGTATCGCCTAATATTTTTGGGTGAGATGTAACTGTTTTTGTTACAACTAGCTTGTTGCAAGAAAAATATTCATAACCAAGCAGAAACGAACAAATCATATATGACGGAGGGAAAACAAATGAAAATCGGAATTGTAGGAGCTAGCGGCAAAGCAGGACAATTGATTACGAAGGAAGCTTTGGATCGTGGCCATCAGGTTACCGCAATTGTACGCGATGCATCTAAAATCAGTGAACCAAATGTAGCTGTACTGGAAAAAGACGTGTTTGCATTGACTGCGGCTGACCTGAACGGATTTGATGCTGTGGTTAACGCATTCGGCGCGCCAGCGGGAAAAGAACATCTTCATGTCGAGGCAGGCAATGCGTTGATCGAAGCAATGAAGGGCGCTCCTTCTACTCGCTTGCTCGTTGTGGGTGGCGCGGGAAGCCTGTTTGTAGACGAAGCAAAAACGACACGCGTACTGGAAACACCTGATTTCCCTGACGCATATCTGGCAACAGCGAAAAACCAAGGTGAGAACCTGCGCATCCTGCAAGAAACAAACGGCATTCAGTGGACCTTTATCAGCCCATCTGCTTTCTTTGACCCAGCTGGTGAAAGAACAGGTGCATACCAATTGGGTAAAGATCACTTGCTGGTGAACGCAAGCGGCCAAAGCTACGTCAGCTATGCTGACTATGCGATTGCGGTTCTGGATGAGATCGAAAATCCAAAGCATCGCAACGAGCGTTTCACTGTCGGCTCGAAATAAAATATGGCTTTCAACAAAAAGACCAGTATCGCTATTTGCGAACTGGTCTTTTTTCCTGTTTTTTCAATTTGAGCAGGAAGTTCTTATCTCACCAACGAACCGATAATCGGATAATGGAACGGGCGCCCTTGTAACGAGTATAAAATACCCTTGATTGGATAGTAGATCGCCATCAGTCCGAAAACGATCAAGAATGGGATCCCAATAATCACGAAGGAAAGTGCCCAGGAGATACTGACTAAAATCCCCATAAACAGATGGAACAACAGAGCTTGCAGTGCCATATTTTTTGCCTCACGGTCAGCCATCAAGAGCCAAACAATGAGAGGCACCAGAAAAGGTGCGAAGAATGCGCTGGCATGAGTAATCGCTTTTACTCCACGATAATCCATAATAAGTCCTCCTCGTTATATGAACGGTTCAATGATTGATCTTATTGTAACGCACTTATGGGGTGAACCAAAACCATCAAAAGCGTGATTTTGGATCAGCCTTGAGACGGAGGAATTTTGAAATGGAATCCATTACTGTTATGATTAGAAAACTTACTAGAAAACCTGGTTTTTAAATTCTTATCAATAATTAAGAAAATCTTTCGCCTTTTGACACGTAATATTATATAGATATCCGTTACAATACAAAACAAGACGTATGTGAAGGGAGCGACTACTAGATGATGATAGATTGTCATCAACCGCTAGGAATCAAAGAGCGGCTGACATTTTTCTATAATTTCTTGCAGGCGCCAGGGCAAGTCGGGAGTATTACGCCTAGCTCCCGTGCCTTAGCTAAACAAATGATGAAGCCGATTGACTGGGGAAAAGCAAATACAATTGTAGAATTGGGTGCAGGAACAGGGATATTCACCAAATGGATTCAGGAGATGAAACGCCCTGATGCGACGCTGGTTTCCTTTGAGAAGGAAACTACGATGAGAAACAGGCTGGAACCCCTTTTTCCGAATGTCCTCTTTCACGAGGATGCCGTAGACTTGGGGCGAGTTTTGTCTGAGGCTGGCTTGGGAAAGGCAGACTGTATTATATCTGGACTGCCATTTGCCAATTTCCCGCAAGCGCTGCGCGATCAGATCATGGAGCAGGTCATTACTACCCTGAAGCCCGGAGGCGTATTTGTCGCATTTCAATACTCCTTGCAAATGAAAAAGCAGCTTTTATCGGTGTTCGATAGCGTTTCAGTAAAAATGGTTCCATTCAATGTACCGCCTGCTTTTGTTTACGTCTGTCACAAGGCACAGCGGTAGGAGGATAGTCAATAATGATGGTGGAAATGCTGACCGAGTCAGTGGGCCAGTTTGGGTATTTTGCTCTCTTTTTTACTTTGTGGCTTGGTATTGTCGGAATGCCGATTCCTGATGAGGTTATCGTCCTGTCAGCCGGCGTTCTGACCTCAATGAATATTTTAGAGATTCTCCCTGCTTTCATCGCTACGTATTTGGGGGTAGTTTCCGGCTTGTCACTGGGGTACGTCCTGGGAAGAATCCTGGGAGCGCCTGCTCTGAACTGGATAGGCCGAAAACAGGGAATGGGCAAATACGTGCAGCAGGCGCAGTCTCTTTTGGAGAAATACGGGAGCTATGCGCTGTGCATCAGTTATTTTTTGCCCGTTGTCCGACATGTTGTCCCTTATCTCGTGGGAATCGGAAAAATGACATTTCGCCGTTACGCGGCTTTTTCCTATACGACAGGGCTTGTATGGACCTTGATCCTGTTTTTTGCCGGACATTTCATGGGGAATAATGTAGCCAATCTGAATGCATTCCTAAGCATGTTCAACCAAGGCTTGGTAGTAGGGATTGCGGTCTTGGTGCTCGTGGCGGGTGCAAGTATATATGGATATAAGGTCTGGAAAAGAAAAAGAGTCTCTGTTTTATCAACAAAAACTCTGGTGAATGAAAATGAACGAAGTGAATAAAGCAAGCATCGATACCAAAGAGAATCTTCTGCTGCGACGGAAGATTCTTTTTGTCTTTTCGTAGATAGCTTTATAATAGATGGGAGTGAGAGGAGAGAAAGAGAGAGTGGCAACGAAAAAACAATTACTCTGGGCAGATTTGTCGCTGTTTATCATTGCAGTGGCCTGGGGATATACCTTTATTTTGAGCAAGGATTTGCTGCTGGAGATTACACCTTTTTATTTTCTGGGAACGCGATTCCTCCTGGCAGCATTGATCCTTCTTCCGTTTCTTTGGAAAAGGGCGAGAAATTTTGGGCGTGATGTATGGGTGCAAGGAGCGTTATGCGGTGTGGTACTCTGTGCTGCGTTTACTTTACAGCTCTTGGGGATTGATCGAACGACCCCGGGCAAGGCTGGTGTCATTACCGGAACGAATGTAGTGCTGGTACCCTTCCTGTACTTCTTGTGGCGGCGAAAAGCCGTGGGCAAGGGAGCGATCATAGGAAGCATCTTGGCTTTCATCGGACTCGTTTTCCTGTCTGGAGAAGGGGAGTGGACCGGGCTCTCCTTGGGAGACATGCTGGTATTTCTGTGTGCGATCTTTTTTGCCATGCACATTTTGATGGTCGATCGTGTCTATGAAAAGAATGCGAATATAGATACGCTGGGCTTCGTGATGATCCAGCTGCTGGTAGTTGGACTGATCGATTTGGTCATTGCGATTTTTATCGAGCCGATTCCAGGGCCGCTCAGCTCCTATGGATGGTTTGCCTATTTATTTGATTGCTTGGTGGGAACCTTGCTCGCGTATGTGGTCCAAATCAAAGCTCAGCAATTCACTCCACCTGTCCACGTCAGCATACTGCTCTCCCTTGAGGCTGTTTTTGCGTTTTTCTTTTCGTGGCTGCTTTGGGGGGAGCCAGTAACCGCTGTAGTGTTGACTGGCGTTTTTCTGATGCTGGCCGGTATATACGTAACCGAGCTCAGTAGCCAGGATACGTGAGTGTGTAAGCAAGTCAGGAAAGCGACGGTTTTTGTCGTTTTCCTCGCTTGCGCATAAGCTCGGGCAAGATGATTCCAATCAAAATAATGACGACACCAGTCACTTGCAACAGGGAAACGGATTCATGCAGGATGATGAACGAAGAAAAAACGGCCATAGGCAGCTCGGCAGCACCTAAAATGGCAGCCATTCCTGGTCCTGTGTGAGGGACGCCAAAATTGAAGCAAACGGTCGGAATGAGAATGCCAAAAAAGGCAAGCAAGAACACATAGGGGAACAGCCCATCCCACAAAACACCGTTCCAAATAAACAAAGGTGGATAAATGCATGCAACGAGCAAGAATGACCCGGTCGCCATGCCTGAGCTGCGAATCCACGGATTTACGGTGACAGCTGCTTTACCACTGAAAAGGATAAATAACGTGTAAGCAACAGCAGCCAGTAATCCGAAAATGACACCAACCAAGTTAAACTGTGCCATACCTCCGGTTTCCAGCAAGCCACCTGCCAAAATGGTGCCGATTAGCAGCAGTCCGAGGGAGAGCAGCGTTTGTTTGTTAGGAAGGCGACGGGAAGTCACTGCTTCTGCCAGGACCCCCATCCATGTAAATTGGAATAACAGGACAATGGCGATGGAAGCTGGTATATATTGCAGCGCATTGTAATAGAAAATGCCCGTAGAGCCGACGGCCAAACCTACTGCCACAAGCAGCAGAAGTTGCCGTCTATTTGGCTTGGTCCGCAAAAAGAAGAGAGCGGGAAGCCACGTAAGCAAAAAACCGAAAAACATCTGACCGCCAATCACTTCTGCCGGAGAGTACCCTTGTGCATAGGCGAGTTTTACGATGGACGATAAAATTCCGTAGCTGCATGCCCCTAAAAAGACCAGTAGTATGTACCTCATATCATGTATCTCCTTACATACAGCATTTTTTGTCTTAGCTAGGATAATACGCGTTACCATGTTTGTCTATGTATCCAAAAGAGCTTGTTTGTTAAAAACAGAGGTTTACCTTTTCTTTTAACGCGGAAATAGGGAAGTGACACGTAGATTGCATCTGTTACTTCTTTTATCCCTACAGCGCAAAAGGAAGGGGGAGACTTGTGCTTTTAAGATTAAAGGATCGATTATTTGCAACATTTTTGTTGTTGAGCCTGCTCCCGATTTTGTTTTTTTGCTTTCTCTTTTACAAAGAAGCACAAGAGGCTGTGTATGGACAATATGAAACAAGCATAGGCAAGCACTTAAACCTGATTGATGAAAAGCTGATCTTATATTTCAGAAGCATGCAAAAGGAAACCAGCTTTCTCGCTGAAAATCCCATGTTGAAGGTCGCAGATAGCCTCTCAGACGTGAGTTCGCTGAGAAGCGTCTTTTTCCATTTTGCCCATTCTCATGAGGCCGTAGGGAACATTCACTTGCTACGAGACGACCTCCGTACGTTTTCGATGCGGGAGGAGCCGGGATGGGATAGTAATAGTCATCGTCCATTTTGGCTGAGTCAGGAGGATATCGGTCTCAAAGACAGCCAAGTATGGCTGTACAGCCGATTGGATCAGGCAAGTAGCCAAAAATCGATGTTTGTTTCCCAGCGCGTGAGAAATAACGAAGGGAAACCCGTAGGAATTTTGTTAGTGGAGATTAAATTGGATTTATTGGCTAACTGGCTTAAATCAAACATATTACATACGCATAAAGAACTGATGGTACTCTCACCTACTGGAAAAATTTTAATCCATTCTGACCAAGCCAAGCTGGGAAAACAAGTTCAGGATCTGTCTGAATACGGCAACTTGAGCAGATCACTGAAAACGTCCCCAGAAGGAGAGGTTTTTTCCTTTCGTGAAAACGGTAGGCTTGTATACGCTTACCTTCAGGTTTCTCCAACCAGTGGCAACGTGTACGTAGAGTGGCTGCCAGGAGATGATATTACCAGCCGTCTGGATCGCCTTCACATCATTTTGCTTTGTACCATTTTTTTAATTGTCGGGTTTTCCTCATATGTGGCCCACAGACTTTCCTGTTGGATAAGCAAGCCGATTTATACGTTGGTACAGGCAACAGATGTATTATTGAAAGGTGACTTTTCTGTACGTGTTCCGATTCAAGGGATGGAAGAAATAACACTGCTGGAGCGAAAATTTAATCAAATGGCAGAACAACTCCACATTCTGATTGGCCGCGAGCGGGAATATCTGCAAAAAGAATTGGACCAAATCGTAAGCAGCTTTTATCTAGCCGTAGAAATGAAGGACCCTTACACGGCAGGACATACGGAGCGGGTCACCCATTACGCACTCATTATTTATGATCATATGGACCCGGTGGATGGCCAAACGTTTTCTCGTGATGATCTTCGCTATGCCAGCTTGATGCATGATATCGGAAAAGTGGCGATCCCTGATGATGTTCTCCTGAAAAACGGGAGACTGACAGAAGAGGAGTATGAGCGTATGAAGCAGCATTCCTCGATAGGCGCCGACATCGTAGAACAGATCGAGAGCCTGGCTCACGTCAGTCCCGGTGTCAGACACCACCATGAGCGCTGGGACGGACACGGCTATCCAGACCGCTTGAAGGGAGAAGAAATTCCCCTGATCGGACGCATTCTTGCTGTTGCTGATACGTTTGATGCGATGACATCTACACGTTCTTATCGAAAGGCAATGACGGCTACCGAAGCGTACGAGGAAATTTTACGCGGCTCTCAATCACAGTTTGATCCGAAAATCGTCAAGGTATTTCAGCAAGCGTTTGAAAATGGCGCGTTCCAGGTAAAGCAACGAGATTGAAGTAGAGGCGGAAGCCTAAAAGGTGGGGTGCAGGATGCTTTTCCCTCCATTGGGTGCGTTTTCGCCTTGCTATCGTTTCGTATCTTTGGTATTCTAATTCTACCGTGCTAGACGGGGAGGTTGCGGTGCCCTGTAACCTGCAATCCGCAATAGCAGGGTTGAATTCCTATCCTAGGTTTTCTTATGTGAGGCTGCCTTATGGCGGCGGTGTTGAGGAGCGGGTCCTGTGCAACGCGAACCCATGAACCTGGTCAGGTCCGGAAGGAAGCAGCCATAAGTGGATCATCGCGTGTGCCGCAGGGTAGCCTGTTCTGAGCTGCTTCCATAAGTAACGCTTGGATGAGAATTATCGAAGATAGGTGCACGGTACTTCTATACGAATGTATAAATAGCATGTTTCCTAACGGGAGCATGCTATTTTTTATTTGTTTATTTGACTGTGCCAATACGTCTGATAAAGCGAAGAATGTTAATCGAGCTAATCATTTTTTG
The DNA here is from genome assembly GCF_947502445.1 of uncultured Brevibacillus sp. Classification (GTDB taxonomy): domain Bacteria; phylum Bacillota; class Bacilli; order Brevibacillales; family Brevibacillaceae; genus Brevibacillus. Next base: position 79,822 of record NZ_CANMZW010000018.1, on the reverse strand, counting down.
TTGATTTTTGGCGATAACTAGCGAAACATTTCCACGCGTTTATTGACTTCCAAGGGCAGGTTTTGCGCACTTTTTCACGAAATTTTCATTATGGTGGAAGTATCACATCTACAAGGTTTCACACTTAAAGTACGTCATAGGCCAGGGGGGACAAGCTGTGAGTGCATCTTTTTCGTTACATCTCGTAGGCTCGTCCGGACGATTGCAGCGGTTCATGCATCAACTGCCTACTGCCGTTTTATTGGTGAATCAAGCGGGTAGTATCGTGGAAGTCAACGAACAACTGCTTCGTGTAACCGGATATTCATGTGATCAACTTGTGAAACAACCGTTTCAGACGATCCTTCCTTATCAAGGCTCAGCGGAACAATTGTATGAGGAGCTTCTGCACAGAGAGGCAGAATCAGGTTCAAGCGTCGAGATTGAATGGCGTGATAAACAAGGGAGAAGCAGAAAAACTCCTGTGATGATACTTAGGCAAGAAGAACAGGAGCTATATCTCATTCATTTATGTCAATTGGTGAAGGAAACGGATCAATCCTTATCTGAGCGTCTTCTGGGAAAGCTCGCTCATGATACGAGCTTGGGCTTATTCATCTTAGATGAGCATGCCCACATCATCGAGGCCAGCCTGACAGCATGCAAGCTGCTTGGCATGGATAGGCTGAGTGTGATTAACAAGCACGTAGACCAAGTCTTTTTAGGCATACCTGAACAACACCGTCTGATCAAAAAAGAGCTATTGGAAGGCGTAAAGCTACAAAATATCGCTACTTCATGGACAAACGACAACCAGCGCTATGAACTGATTGTGGATGCGAGCACGTTGCAGGACGAGTCTGGCAAAACAGTCGGCGCGTTTGTCCTTTTTAAGGATATCACCAATTTGCGATCCTTTGAGCAAAAGATCGAGCGGAATGAACGCCTAGCCATGATTGGACAAATTGCTGCAGGCACTGCCCACGAAATCCGGAATCCGCTCACGTCTATCAAAGGATTTTTGCAAATGTTCTTAAAGTCATTCAGTGATAGTGGCATGGATCGGGAAAAAACGTATACCGAAATCATGCTGACCGAGATTAACCGGATCAATTCGCTCGTCAGTGAATTTTTACTCTTGAGCAAGCCTCGTGATATTCAATATTGCATGGTGGATCTCAACACCGTCTTTGACGAAATTCTGCCCATTGTCGAATCACAGGCTCTTCTGTACGGGATTGATGTTCGCTTTACCTCGCAAGGGAAGATGCCGATGGTGGTTGGAGACACAGAGCTGTTGAAGCAAGTATTTATCAACATCTGTAAAAATGGGATTGAGGCGATGGGAGAACAGGGGACACTCCAGATTTCTCACCATATCGATCAGGATGGCGATCGCGTGAGCATCGATATTCACGATACGGGACCTGGTATTCCGCTGTACATCATCGACAAGATTTTCGATCCATTTTTTACGACAAAGGAAGAAGGGACAGGGCTTGGATTGTCTGTCTGTCAGAAAATCATACACGATATCGGAGGACAGATCCGTGTTTCGTCAAAGGGATACGGAACGGCCTTTCACATTATGCTGCCGTATCTGTAATAACAGCATGTACCAGAAGCGTCCCGCACACATGTGATGGGGCGTTTTCTTTGTACGAACCACCTCGATAGTGTATAATCAATAGAATATGGAAGAGGACTGTGCAGATGGGGAGTGTCACACGAACATGGCTTATACCGCGCTATATCGCGTATATCGACCACAGATGTTTCAGGATGTAGTCGGACAAGAACATGTGACGATTACTTTGCGTAATGCCTTACGCGAAAGCAGGCTGTCCCACGCCTATTTGTTCAACGGTCCCCGTGGTACGGGTAAGACGAGCGCGGCCAAGATCATGGCCAGAGCAGTCAACTGCGAGCAGCCGATAGACGGCGAGCCGTGTAATCAATGTGAAACATGCAAAGCAATCTCCAATGGTTCCGTGACCGATGTGCTGGAGATTGACGCCGCGTCTAACCGTGGGGTCGAAGAAATCCGTGACATCCGTGACAAAGTGAAATTTGCCCCTAGCGACGTCAGGTACAAGGTGTACATCATTGACGAGGTGCATATGCTGACGACGGAGGCATTCAATGCCTTGCTGAAAACGCTGGAGGAGCCACCGTCACACGTCATTTTTATTTTGGCGACTACAGAGCCGCACAAGCTGCCTGCAACGATCATTTCTCGTTGTCAGCGATTTGATTTTCACCGGATTCCTTTAAAGGTAATGGTTAATCTACTTCAGAAGATTTGTGAGTCGCAGGGAGTGCGAGTAGAGGAGCAGGCTTTGCAACTGGTTGCGAAAATGGCAGAAGGCGGTGCGCGTGACGCATTGAGCCTCTTGGACCAGGCAATCAGCTACAGCAAGGATGAGGTTCGGGCAAGTGATATCATGCAAATAACCGGAACGGTGGCCCAAACCTACTTTTCCGTCCTCGCCCATCATATTGTCCGTCGCGATGTAGCTCAGGTCATGGAACAGTTTGACCAGGTGATGGTACAGGGTAAGGACCCTGAGCAATTCTTGCATGATTTTCTCTACTACTACCGCGATATGCTTCTACTGAAGACGGCTCCTCAGCTCGAAGAGATCGTGGAGCGGACAATGATAGACGATCAGTTCGCTGAAGTGGCAAAGCTTTATACGCTGCCTGATCTGTATGCGACGATTGAGATGTGCAATGCAGCGCTTGCCCAGTTAAAATGGTCAACGTATGCACGCGTTCTAGTGGAGCTGACACTGGTTAAGATGTGCCAGCCTTCCGCGACCCAAGGCGGGGGGGCAGTTGTAGAGAATGCTGCCCCGATGAACAATGAGGAACTGTCCGGCATGTCCAATCGTATACGTGTATTGGAAGAAAGATTGGCGCAAGTGCTACAGGGACAGGTAATGATCCCAGGTCAACCAAATGCGGAAGAACCCCGAAAGGTCGAGCCAAGACGTATTGCTGCCGCGGCTGGGGGCGGCTCTCGTACACCGATTAACCGGGTACGGGAGGTTGCCAAGACGCTGGATGAGAACCTTACGAGACAGGTACGTGGACAATGGAGCCAGATTTTGACGGATTTAAAAAAGGTCAAGATCCAGTACCAGGCATGGCTCGTAAACGGTCAGCCAGTTGCTGCCGGCAGCGACGCAGTCGTGGTTACCTTTAAAAGCCCGATCCACTGTGACAAAACCATGAAGCCTGAGCTTCGGAGCGTAGTTGAGCGTGTCATGTCAAATGCGCTGGGCAGGCCTTTGCAGCTTTTATCCGTCATGGAAGAAGAATGGCAAGGCGTGGATGAGCAGATCGGGCAAAAGGATGAAACTGCCGATGATGGCCAGGACCCCTTTTTAGCAGAGGCAATAAAGCTCGTTGGCGAAGGGCTTGTGGAAGTAAAAGACTAAATTCATAACAACAATAAGGGAGGAACACCCCAATGAAAAACATGCAGCAAATGCAACAAATGATGAAGCAAGTGAAAAAGATGCAAGAAGAAATGCAAAAAGCGCAAGAGGGCTTGAAGGATAAAGTCGTAGAAGGTTCCGCAGGTGGCGGGGCAGTGCTTGTGAAAGCAGATGGCCACAAGCAAATTAAAGATATCGTGATCAAGCCAGAGGTAGTAGACCCTGAGGACGTAGAAATGCTGCAAGACCTCGTTTTGACTGCTGTCAACGACGCTCTGCGCAAGGCAGATGAGATGGTAGGCAAAGAAATGGGCAAATTTACTGGAGGCATGAACATCCCAGGCCTGTTTTAATCAGGTAGAGTGTGTAGACAGGTAAAGGAGTAATACGCGATGTTCTATCCAGAACCGGTGTCGAAGCTAATTGAAGGATTTATGAAACTGCCTGGCATTGGTCCCAAGACCGCCGGGCGGCTTGCCTTTTTTGTTCTCAATATGAAGGAAGACGATGTACTGGATCTGGCGAAGGCGCTAGTGAATGCCAAGCGCCAGCTCCATTACTGCTCGGTTTGCAACAACATTACGGATTTGGACCCATGCCATATTTGCCGCGACAAGCGCAGGGATGGATCGATCATTTGTGTTGTACAGGAGCCAAGGGATGTAGTAGCTATGGAAAAAACCAGAGAGTTTGAAGGATACTATCACGTACTTCACGGGGCGATTTCTCCGATGGATGGGATAGGGCCGGAGGATATCCGGATTCCAGATTTGTTAAAGCGTCTGGGAGACGAGCAGGTAAAGGAAGTCATCCTGGCAACAAACCCAAACATCGAAGGCGAAGCCACTGCCATGTACATATCCCGCCTCATCAAGCCTTTTGGGATTCGTGTTACGCGCATTGCACATGGATTGCCGGTAGGTGGAGATTTGGAATATGCGGATGAGGTAACGCTGACCAAGGCACTCGAGGGCAGGCGTGATCTATAGGAACGAAGAGAAGACAGGGTTCTTATACCTGTCTTTTTTCATTTTTCTTTGGAAAAGAGTAAACGCAATAACGAGATAAAGCTGGAAAGTCGAGGGGGGAAGCAATATGCCGGTCATCCGCATGGAATTTCTGATACATGCGCCGCAGCAAATCTGCTTTGATGCAGCGAGGAGTATTGATTTACATATGGAGTCTACGGCGAAGACCCGCGAAAAGGCAATCGCTGGTGTGACGAGCGGATTGATACAATTGGGGGAGTCTGTCACCTGGGAAGCCGTCCATTTTGGGATCAAGCAAATTTTGACCGCCAAAATTACCGAGATGGAAGAGCCACGGTATTTTGTCGATGAGATGGTGACCGGAGCTTTCAAGCGGTTTCGACATGAGCATGAATTTATTCCGTTGGGACAGAGTCAGACTCGGATGCTGGACACATTTGATTACACCTCTCCCTTTGGGCTACTTGGCAAAATTGTCGATAAGCTTGTCTTGGAAAAGTACATGACCGATTTTTTACGAACGCGCAATGAGTATATCAAGAGTGTGGCAGAAGCGCAGGCGAAAGATATTCGGTGACAATAAATGAAGTGGACAAATCAAACGGACTTTTTTGGATGGACGAGACATAGAGTGGGAGTAGGAGCGTGAGGAGATGTTGACAGGACCAGGACTGTTGCTGCGAACAGAGGTACAGCGACAAAAGTCCACTCCGTGGGCGATCATGCTGTTTATTGGATATTGGCTTATGTTTGCAGCAGAGTTTACCATGATTCGTTTTCAGCTGGGTAATGACGGACGATGGATTGTTTCTACAACAGACCAGCCGCCGATGTGGGTATCGCTCCTCATTTTGGCTGTGGTGTTCTGTAGCTTTGTCGTGACATTCGGATTTGTCATCGCCCAGTGGAGAGAAAGAAACCAATCTTCTTGGCTCTGGGAAAACCGGGATTTGTCAGGGAATGATGTGATCCATATTGTGGCTTGGATGCATGCCTTTCAAACCGGAGTCCTGCTTTTGTACGGATTTTTTCTGGAGGGTACCATTTTTTCCGAGGGGACGATTGGGGGGACGTTGGAATCTGCATCGTTTCAATTGTTTCTCCTGCTGTTGATACCGCTATGGTTCCGAGGTCGTTGGGCAGAAATCGGTCTGACGCGACCCGTTCGGCTTGGACAGATGATCATCGCGCTAGTGGTGCTGTTTTTTTTCATTTCCAAGGTGTTAGACGTAGCGATTACGAATCCGGTGGCGGACTATTTTGGACTGTCTCTATCTTCCGAACGGGAGCAACAGATTGAGAAAGAAATTTTGCAGGCGAAAGACACGGATTTGCTCGCGTCTATTGCATCGTTTGTCGTTATCGGGATATTGGTGCCGATTGCGGAGGAAGTGCTGTTTCGCGGTGTAGTTCAAACATTTTTAGTACGTCGCTTGGGGGCCATTCTCGGTATTTTGCTCACCAGTCTCTGGTTCGCGCTATTGCATATTGATATCGCGTTGTTTGTGCCGCTGTTTGTCATTGGACTTGGACTCGGATTTGTCCGGCATCGGTATCAATCGATTTGGGGGGCAGTATTGCTGCATGCAGTAAACAACCTGACAGGAGTTCTATACTACTTTAACTAAAGGGGGAACGAACCTGGTGAGCAGGTGGAGGAAGAGGGCGAGTGTTGTTATCGCTTGGGATGCAGAGGAATTGGATGTGGCGGTGAATCAGGCACGCATGAATTGGCAGCATGCCCGCCATCTCGCAGAAATCAGTGAGCCGGATAGTAGCTTGGACGATGTCATTTACTATTTGCATTTAACCGAAAAACGCTATATGTATCTTCTTGCGCAAGCGAAACGAGAGCGGTATCGGAAGCAAGCCTAGGAGGGAAGCTCATGACTACAGGGTGGATCATAGCGCTAATCATTATCGGGATCTTACTGCTGATAACCGCAAGCAAGTCTGTTACAGGTCCAATCCGGTGGCTTGGATTTGGGGTCATGCAGCTAGTGATTGGTGCGATTCTTTTGTTTTTTACCAATCTGGTTGGAGAATTGGCTAGCTTTCATATCCCGATCAACCCCGTTACGGCCTTGCTCGCAGGCTTTCTCCGCTTGCCAGGTCTGGCCGCGTTGGTTGTCATCAAGCTATGGGTGATGTAGCTTCTATGCTGAAAGCTCTTCTCATCCATCTGTCAGCAAAAAAGCAACGCCGCGGTTCTCGTATTTGACGCGACTGTTACCTGACTGACGATAGGAAGCGATCAAAGCAATTAGGCGAGGTAGAGCCAGAATCACTGTCGCACCTAGCAGCATGAGACCGTATTCCTCTGGCAGCCACACAAAGGCACCTGCAGAGATGAGAATACTCCCGGCCATTACGATACTCTCGCTGGCACGGTATACCGACATCGGCACTGGAAGAGGGAATCCGGTTCCCCACCACGGGGAGACAAGCATATCGGCAGTCGTTTGAGGCTTCAGCCCGCGCATCGCTGTAAACAGGCGAAAAACGACTAAATGACAAATCGGGACAACGGGGAAAATTGCCAATGTGACGATCAGCTTGTAGACAGGCACTTGTAAAACAAGCGAGATTCCGATGAGGGACAAACCAATGAGCAGAAGCTGAAGTAAATAACCGATAGGGTTCCAGCGAAAGCGATAGAGCAGCTTGTAGCTATATATGGTTTGATGCAAGGGTTCTCTCATAGAAGTCACTTCACTTCCTCCAAAACATTTTCCTTATTATCGCACACTGGGCCAATCTAGAGGAAGCTGGATACGTATCGAAAAACCAAGCTGTTGGTCACCGCCCAACGGCTTTTTTTGCATGTCTTGCGTCCAAGCCAGTTGCAGACAAGGTGTATCCAGCGAGGTAAATACCTGTTGCGCCAATGCTCAGAGGTGAAGCTGATTACGTCATGAGTTCGCGGTTTATGGGAACGATAAAAGGAATGAAATGGCACAGTCGTCTAGAGGTCGCATGACACGTTAGGGAGGAGGATATCGGTTGTCCAGCTATATCATGACGCTACTCACGTCTGCGGACAGAGTTGCTCAACATGTGCAGGAGGATTTGGCTGCGTGCGGAATTGTATTGAAGCCGTGGGGAATGGGGGATGTGTTACCGGATGAAGCGGCAGGGCTTTTTGTAGCCCACGCGGATCATGCTGCGGTTCTACAACGCGGAGATATACGAATGTCCGAGACACCGGGCTTGCTGCTAGTCTATGGAGAACATATCCCCCACGGATTTGCGGATACACTAGCCCTTGCAGATGCGAACCAAGAAAGCTGGGAAGTAATCCGTATGGCTTTTTTCTGTGGTGGAGAGCGTGTACTGCTTGGCGGCAATCCGAATGGAGTGTGGGTACGCCGGCTGTGTCGCCAGCTCGCTCATCACGATCGTATGTCGATGGTATGTCAGATGCGTGAAGTAGATGAAGTCATTCATCAATTGCCACGTTATTTGGCGTGGAAGGAACAGTTCTATTTCGAGCTGGGCGAGGTATGCGACGGGCAACACATTTCATTGCAAAGGGTATCCCGGGCGCTAGGAATGGACACGCGAATCGGTCAACAATGGCTGTATCCCGAGCGAATGGACCATGCAAAAGTGTGCCAGTGGCTTGAGCGGGAGTGCAGGCATGTCCTGCAAAAAGCGAACGTGCAGAAAGTTGCCTTGTGGGGGCCGATGTCCCTGTGGAGCCAAATGCCTGTTGATTGGTTGGCTGGTAAAGAGGTCTTCCTTTACGGGTGGGGGGACAAGCTATTTCCGAACAACAAATTTGCAGAATGGACAATTTGCATAAGTTGGGAAAAAACGCTTGAAAACACGGATTTACTGGTCATTGGGGGTATCGGTGATAGGCTAGGTGAATTGCCACTGTATCAGCTTGTCCGTCTCATGAGACAGGCGGTTGTAGTAGATGCTGCCACCACTTTTCCCATCCAGGAAGCCCAGGCCTACTTAAAAGGTTACCGAGCTATCGGCGAAAACACGAACGTTTGGGAATGATGCTGATTATAATGGGGTATAATGATTGGTAGATTGAGGAAAAGGGCAGGCGTTTACACTATGGAAAAGGTTGCTCAGCGATGTATCGTCTGTGAACTGGAACGCAGCGACGGAATCGCCATCTGTGAGCAGTTTATCTGTCAGAGATGCGAGCAGGAGATGGTAAATACCGACGTACAGGACGAAAAGTACCCGTTCTTTATTCACCAGATGAGGCGTATATGGTTGCGAAAAGACGCGTAAAAGATGCGCAGGTGAAAAAAGGCATCGGATGAATCCCCGGTGTCTTTTTTCGTTGCGGAAAAAGCTTGGTGAAATCACGTTTTTCTCTTGCCAAATCGTGCTAAAATAGTGGGGGTAAATTAAGAAATAAGGACGTGAGTAGCGCGTGGTGGAGAAAGATGCTGATTTTAGAGAGAGACAAAAGCATGCGCCTTTGTATGAACAGCTAGAACGGCATGCCAAGCGTCGCCCGCACCCATTTCATGTGCCTGGGCACAAGATGGGCCATAGCTTTGATAGCCATGCAAAAGATCGGTTCCAGGAAATACTGGAGCTCGATTTGACTGAGATCAGCGGAACAGACGATCTTCATCAACCTACTGGCGTGATTGCAGAAGCGCAGGGACTGGCTGCCGAAGCATTTGGCGCAGATGAGACGCGGTTTCTCATCGGGGGCAGCACAGTAGGCAATGTAGCGCTGATCATGACGGTATGCCGTCCAGGCGATAAAATACTTGTTCAAAGGAACTGCCATAAATCTGTTTATCACGGAATTATCATGGCCAGAGCGACGCCGATCTTTTTGGTGCCGGCTGTCGATTTGGCGACAGGAGTAGCTGCAGGTGTCAGGCGAGAAGACGTGGAGCGAGCGCTGCACACCCATCCGGATGCCAAAGCTGTCTTTTTGACCAATCCTACTTATTATGGAATGGGCATTGATTTGGCAAAAATGGCTGCGACCGTCCATCGGTTTGATGTACCACTGTTGATCGATGAAGCACATGGCGCACATTACGGCTTTCATCCCGCTTTTCCTCGGTCTGCGATGCAGTCTGGCGCAGATGCAGCCGTGCAGTCTACACACAAGATGGCTACGGCTATGACGATGTCCTCCATGCTTCACATAAAAGGCGATCGGATCGATCGGGCACGGTTGTATCGTCACCTAGCCATGATTCAGTCATCGAGTCCTTCCTATGTACTTATGGCTTCGCTTGATTTGGCCAGGCGCCATCTGGTACTGGAGGCTTCAAGTGAATGGGAGCGGCTTTTGCCGCTGTTGGACAAGCTGCGTGAGCGGGTTGCCAGACTGGAATGGATAGAATGGCCTGAGCAAGCGTCGAATAGCGTATATGCTACATTTGATCCATTAAAGCTGTTCTTGCATCTGCGCACCTCGCAGCTGAGCGGATTTGCCCTGCATGAGTACATGGAGCGCTTCGGTATTTTTCCTGAGCTGTCTGATGACTCCCATGTGCTGCTTGCTGCTTCTTCAGGGACATCGGCACGTGACCTGGACGCATTGGCGCGACTGCTCGAATCGATGTCGCCACAGGTAGAGCCAGGGGAAGAACGGGTGCTTTTGCCCGGTGTTGTGTCTTCCCATTATTTACGTGAACAGGCTTTGCCGATGTACGAGGCTGTTGACATGCCCCAGGAAACGATTGCTTTGGATCAATCGTTAGGTCGAATTGTAGCGGAGATGGTGATTCCGTATCCTCCGGGCATTCCTGTACTGGTCCCAGGTGAACGGATGGATGCAGAGGGCCTTGTGATGCTGCAGGAGCTGCGCTCAGGGCAAACTCGTTTCCACGGTGTACAAGACGACCGCCTGCAGACCATACAAGTGTTGCGTTAAAAAACCTCTAGCGAGGAATCAAAAAGGCAAGGGCCTGATTTCAACAGGTGTGGAAGGAGCATGGAAGTGACAACAGGAAAAAAAGGCCGTTTTATTACTGTAGAGGGCGGGGAGGGAGCTGGTAAATCTACAGTTATTGTGCGGCTGTATGAAGAACTGCTTTCTCGTGGCATGGATGTCATGCTGACCCGTGAGCCAGGCGGGATCGATATTGCAGAACAAATCCGCGAGATTATTTTAAACCCTGCGCATACGCAAATGGACAAACGAACAGAAGCGCTCCTGTATGCTGCTGCCAGACGTCAGCATTTGGCGGAAAAAGTAATCCCGGCGCTGGCGGCTGGAAAGCTGGTGCTTTGTGATCGGTTTATTGACAGCAGCCTGGCTTATCAAGGGCATGCCAGAGGATTGGGCATCGATGCCGTATATGAGATCAACCGTTTTGCAGTCGGGGATTGCATGCCAGAATTGACGCTGTTTTTTGATGTGCTGCCGGCGACCGGATTGGCGCGAATCAATGCTGCGCGCGGTCGGGAAGTGAACCGGCTCGATCTGGAGGGCATTCGTTTTCATGAACGGGTGCGCGAAGGCTACCAATTAGCGATGGCGCTTGATCCAGAGCGCTTTGTCGTCATTGATGCCGAGCAGCCGATGGAGCAGGTATATCAAGATGCATTGGCTGCCCTAACTACCCGTTTATAAAAGAAGTTTGATCGCTTTGAACAAGGTTGGCAGTACCGCATTGTAACGTACATGCTGTATAATATGAATAGGCTTTATATCGTACCATGCCTAGATGTTTATCATACAATGAAGAAACCATGTACCTCTAAGCGGTTGTTCAAAAACTCGTCTTTTTGAACACGCACTTTAAGGGATTGATTATCTGCGGAAAGGGTGATAGCCGATGAAAATGGTAGTTGCGGTCGTCCAGGATAAAGATAGTGGTCGTCTGTCTCAACAACTTGTAAAAAAGGGGTTTCGGGCTACCAAGCTTGCCAGTACAGGCAGCTTTTTACGGGCTGGCAACACGACTTTTTTAATCGGTACGTCTGACGAAAGCGTGCCGGAAGTAATCGACATCATTGCACATAACTGCAAATCCCGCAAACAAATGGTCACTCCCGTTTCTCCTCTCAGTAATGCCGTGGACTCGTTCATGCCATACCCACTGGAAGTACAGGTAGGCGGAGCAGCCGTATTCGTACTGGATGTCGGAGAGTTCCACTCGTTCTAACCTCTCTTCAATGAATAGTTCCTTCTCTCTTTTTTCGCCGCTTTCGTATATACTTGATCTCACAGGGACAAATCCCTTTTTGGATCAGGGTGCGGAGGTGGCGATTTGAAAATCGGTGATGGATTACGACCGAAACTGGACTTGATCAAAGCTGCGGATTCTCGAAGAAATCCTCAGCTCGAAAAGATGAATTTTGGCACGATGATTCAAGGCGAAGACGAACGAATGTCCCAGGAGCGGTTGAATCGACTTCTGTCAGACATCGATAAGCAGGGGCAGATTCTCGCCCGTTCCAGATCCGTTCGTGACTTCTATTCCTATAAAAATCTCGTCAAGCAGTTTATGGAGGAAGCCGTCAAATACGGTGTTGCCCTGGATGATCGACGTGGAATGAATCGGCGTGGACGCAGCAGGCTCTACAAGATCGTCAAAGAGGTGGATGCGGAGCTGCTCAGATTAACAGACGAACTGCTCAGTGAACAGGCACCGATGATTGATTTGTTGGCCCGGATTGGCGAAATTCGCGGCATGCTGATTAATTTGTACTTTTAGTAGGTGTGAAACATCATGACATGGACTCGTTTTTCTGAGCAGCCAAGAGCGGCGGAGCTCTTATATCATAGCTTGCGCAACGAGCGACTGGCCCACGCTTATTTACTGGCCGGTCCCAAAGGCGCGGGAAAGAAGCAGATGGCCCTGCATCTGGCGAAATCCCTTTTTTGTCAGGAAAGGGAGGCAGACGCCTGCGGGGCCTGTGTTACATGTAGACGCATCGAGGGTGGCAATCATCCTGATGTCCTGTTTATTACACCGGATGGCGCTTCGATTAAGATTGATCAAATCAGGGCGCTGCAAAAAGAAATGGCGATGCGGGCCGTTGAGTCCCAGCACAAGGTATACATTATCGAGCATGTTGATAAAATGACGACCCAGGCTGCCAACAGTCTGCTCAAGTTTTTGGAGGAACCACCAGCAGGTGTACTGGCGTTGCTCTTGACGGAGCACAGTCACGCGATGCTTCCAACGATTTTATCTCGATGCCAAATTGTACAATTCTCCCCACTTTCTGCAGATTCGATCGCCGAAGAACTGCGTGCTGACGGGGTTTTAGCAGGAATGGCACAGGTTGCTTCCCACATTACGACAAATGTGGAAGAGGCCAAGGTGCTCAGCCAATCAGAATCGTTTGCACAGCTAAGAAATCTAGTGATACAATTGGTGCATGAGTGCAAACAACGCAATTCGTCTGCGCTCTTTACCATCCATGATTTGTTGCAAAAGAGCGACAAAATAAAGGAGGAACTACCCCTCTTTTTAGATTTGCTCATCCTTTGGCTGCGCGATATCCTGTACGTGCAAGTAGGCAGGCATGCCCATCTCATTAACAGCGACCAACAGGATGTGCTGCAAGGACAAGCACTGGTATGGACAAAAGCTGAGCTCTTGCACGGGATAGATTTGGTCATGGAAACGAAAAATCGGATAGAGCGAAATGCCAACGCACAGTTGGCTCTTGAGCGGTTGGTTCTTCAAATCCAGGAGGGATAACCCTTGTATGAGGTTGTTGGCGTCCGCTTTAAAAAGGCGGGCAAAATATATTATTTCGACCCTGACCGACTGCCGATAGAGAAAGATTGCACCGTCATTGTAGAAACGGCGCGAGGGGTCGAGTTTGGGAAGGTCGTCATCGGTAAAAAAGAAGTGGCTGATTCCGATGTGGTTTTGCCGCTTAAAAAAGTGATCCGGATGGCAGATGACCGCGATGCCAAACAGGTTGACGAGAATAAGCAGGCTGCCAAGAACGCATTTGCGGTGTGTCAGACGAAGATCAAGGAACACAAGCTCGACATGAAGCTGGTCGATGTGGAGTACACATTTGACCGCAACAAGATCATTTTTTACTTTACGGCTGATGGAAGAGTTGATTTCCGTGAGCTGGTCAAAGATTTGGCTTCCGTATTCCGCACGCGCATCGAGCTGCGCCAGATCGGTGTACGTGATGAAGCAAAAATGCTCGGCGGCATCGGTCCGTGTGGTCGATTGCTGTGCTGTTCGACGTTCCTCGGTGATTTTGAGCCTGTATCGATCAAAATGGCCAAGGACCAAAACCTTTCGTTGAATCCAGCTAAAATCTCTGGTCTGTGTGGCCGGTTGATGTGCTGTTTAAAATACGAGAACGACAACTATGAAAGCACACGCGATGAAATGCCTGATGTTGGGAAAATGGTGACCACCCCGATGGGGAATGGACGCGTTGTGTCTGTTAACGTACTGGACCAATCCGTCCAAGTAGAGCTTTCGATCGACAAAAAGGTCACAGAGTTTGGACTTGATGAGATTGCGATAGGGCTCCCCACTTTTGAATAAGCAGTGGGGGTAGGGGAGAGGTGAGCTAGTGGACAAACGGGAAATCTTCGTCAAAATGGCGAGCATTGAAGAACGTATTGGGGACCTGTATAAAGAGATTGGTGAGTTGAAAGACGTCATCGTCGTTTTGATGGAGGAAAATGCCCAATTACTCGTTGAAAACCAGCACCTTCGCAACCGACTGGACAGAAAGAAGACAGGGTCCCAAACGAAACAAAAGGGAACAAGCCCTGTTGCGAAGGAAAAAGCCAAAAAGGCAGTAGTCGGAGAAGGATATGACAATCTGGCTCGTCTGTACGCAGAAGGATTCCACATCTGCAATGTGCATTTCGGAAGCCTACGTAAAGAAGGAGATTGCCTCTTCTGTCTCTCGTTCCTGAGCGGAGGCCCTCAAAAATAAACGGTGTGTAAGGAAAAGCGACCTGGGCCACGTGTCAGGTCGCTTTTTCAAAGAGACGCAAAAGCTAAAGGAGTAGAAAGCAATAGATGGAACCTGTCACAGGCGTGCCGCTTTTTGAATCAGAGCGCATCGACGATTTATTGACACACGAGCTGAAAATTATTCAAAGCCATGAAGTATTTTGCTTTTCGATGGATGCCGTATTGCTGGCTCGCTTTGCTTCCGTACCGAAAAGAGGACGAATCCTGGATTTTTGCACGGGCAATGGTGCGATTCCGTTAATTATGACGACACGTACTCCCGAGGCGAAATTTGAAGGAATCGAAATCCAGGAACGGTTGTTTAGTATGGCGAGCCGTAATGTAGTGCTAAACGGGCTGGAAGAGCGAATTACGATGCACCACGGTGATGTAAAAGATGCGGTTTCGCGTTTTGGTCATGGCAAGTTTGATTTGATTACGTGCAATCCGCCGTATATGCCAGCAACCAGTGGAGAAAAAAACATCAGCGAGCACTTCGCCATTGCGCGGCACGAAATCATGCTTTCGCTGGAGGACGTGATCCGGGTAGGCAGTCAGCTGCTGAAAAACGGGGGCAAGCTCGCGATGGTCCATCGTTCTACTCGTTTGATCGATATCATTGCATTGATGCGCCAATACGGGATCGAGCCCAAGCGGATGCGGCTTGTATATCCTCGTAGAGAAGCAGAACCAAATATGGTCCTCATTGAGGGGATGAGGGGCGGCAAGCCGGAGCTCAGAATTGGTTCGCCGTTGATTGTCTACGAAAATGGAGAGGAATACTGTGAAGAACTGCAAGAAATCTATTTCGGAAGACGTGATTCCCTCCTATAAAAGTCATTTTGTCTACATGCTGTCCTGTGCAGACAACAGCCTGTACACCGGCTACACAACCGAGCTGTTGAGGCGCATTCGTATGCACAATGAGGGCAAGGGTGCAAAATACACGCGTGGACGTGGGCCGGTAGAACTGCTTTATTGGGAAGAAGGGACAGATCGCTCCTGGGGATTGAAGAGAGAGGAAGCAATCAAACGACTGTCCCGCCCAAAAAAGGAAGAGTTGATTGCCGCTTTGCATGATCGATTGCATGAAGCCAGTCAAAATAGTGTCGAAGGATTCGATGCCACAGTAGGAGGGAGGGACTCACGATGAATGTGCAACGCAGTTTTGCTGCTGAAGAAACAGGTGTCCTTTATCTGGTGGCAACACCTATTGGAAATCTGGACGATATCACAGTCCGCTGTCTGGAAACACTGCGAGCTGTCGATGTCATTGCTTGTGAAGATACGCGCCAGACGAGAAAGCTGCTCAATCATTTTCAAATTGAAAAACGAACCGTGAGCTATCACGAGCATAATAAGGAAGCGAGTGGTAGCGGCCTGTTGCAATGGCTTGCAGAGGGTAAAAAAATTGCCTTGGTGAGTGACGCGGGCTTGCCTGCTATATCTGACCCTGGAGCTGAGCTGGTCCGTGATGCAACAGAGGCAGGCTATCCGGTAATCCCGGTTCCGGGAGCCAATGCAGCTTTGACTGCGCTGATCGCATCAGGCTTGCCGACAGAGCGCTTTGTATTTTGCGGGTTCATAGGACGCGAAAACAAGGAGCGACGCGAGGAGCTGGAACGGCTCAAGCGATATCCGGAGACCTTGATTTTTTATGAAGCGCCGCATCGTATTGAAAAGACGTTGACCGCGATTCGCGAAGCGTGGGGAAATCGCCGCGCTGTTTTGGCGAGAGAGCTTACCAAACGCTACGAGGAGTTTGTCCGTGGAACGCTGGACGAGCTGATCGGATGGCTGCAGGAGGGTGAAGCGCGAGGTGAGTTTTGTTTGATTGTAGAAGGGTACACAGGGCCTTTGGAAGATGACCCCGACGAAGCTTTGTGGTGGTCTGCACTCAGCGTTGTGGAGCATGTCGATCATTACTGCACACAGGGCATGACAAAAAAGGAAGCAATCAAGCAGGCTGCTGATGATCGAAACGTTGCGAAGCGGGATATATATAATGAATACCACCGTCATTCGGAGGATGAGTAGAGCTGACCAAATTGGGTCAGCTTTTTTTGTACTATCGGAAAGTATAAAATTCTAAGGAAGATAGTATAAGCGCAACTAAGGCCCCGCCTGCGCCAAAAGGCTTGGCAAAGCCAAGTTTTCTAATGCAGATGCGAGTAAACGTGATACAAAAAAGCCTTCAAAGGGCTTGTCCACCTTCGAAGGCTTTGGTATATGTAAAGACTAAAATTAGCGTTTTACAACTGGCATTTCAGTCAGACAGTCTTGGCAAACAATTTTACCTTTAAAATGAGATACTCGATCAGCGTTACCACAGAAGATGCATGCAGGCTCGTACTTTTTCAAGATGATGCGCTCGCCATCTACGTAGATTTCCAAAGCGTCTTTTTCAGCGATGCCCAGTGTACGGCGCAATTCGATTGGAATAACGACACGGCCCAACTCGTCCACTTTACGAACAATACCTGTTGATTTCATCATATTGATTTCTCCTCCTAAATTGTGGATATGTCGATCCTATTGGTACGCGTATATTGTTAATCGTCAATATTCGACATTTTCTGTTGGAATCATCATACCAGCGATTCCCAAAGGTGTCAACATCATTTTGACAATTCTTTGAAAAGAAAAGTGTTTTTTGAAAATAGAAAGATTGATATACCAACGTTTATTCAATCAGCTTCAACAATATGGAAATATTTATGGATAAAATTTACTGGGATTATAGCTTGAAATTTAAGTCGTATTATGTCGAATATTATAGATTTGATTCGACAAATAAACCTTATTTTCTCGTTCCGCCCTTTTTTTGTCATCATTATTTGTCGAATACGCAATTTTTCCTTATCCGTAAAAAGGCGCAAGGAGGATGTTTACAAAACATAGCGGTCGTGTACAATAGAGGGTAATTGAGGTATTTCTATACCAAACGACCATGATGGGAAGAGTAAGCGGATACTCCTTATTCCAGAGAGCCGGGTTAGCTGAAAGCCGGTATAAGCGAGCAAGCTGAACATGGACCCTGAGTCTTGTAGATGAACGAGCGACGGTTGTTACTGTTCGCAGTAGTCTACAACGTATGCCCACGTTACGGGTCGAGTCATTTTTGACTCACCAAGTCCATTTTCCGTGAGGGAATGGAGCTTTTGGGTGGTACCGCGAGATAGAGCTCGCCCCAATTTTTTGGGGTGGGCTTTTCCTTTTTTTAAAACGTAAATAGGAGGAGTTATGTTGCAATGAAACCGACTTATTACATTACCACACCGATTTATTATCCAAGCAACAAGCTGCACATTGGGAATGCCTACACCACGATTGCATGTGACGCGATGGCTCGCTTCAAACGTCTGCAGGGCTATGATGTTTACTACCTGACAGGAACAGATGAGCACGGTCAAAAGCTCCAGGAGCGTGCAGCCGAGGATGGCAAGCAGCCACTGGAATTTATTGATCCTGTCGTCGATTGGATTAAAGATTTGTGGAATAAACTCGATATTTCTTATGACGATTTTATTCGTACGACACAGCCTCGCCACAAAGAAGTGGTACAAAAAGTATTCCAGCGCTTGCTCGATCAGGGAGATATTTATTTGGGCGAGTACGAAGGCTATTACTGTGTACCGGACGAGGCGTTCTGGACAGAAACACAATGTAAGACCGACAAAGGCTACTTTTGTCCTGACTGTGGACGTGAAGTGAAGAAAGTAAAGGAGAAAAACTACTTCTTCCGCATGTCGAAATATCAAGACAGACTGCTTCAGCATATCGAGGCGAATCCTGAGTTTATCCAGCCAGAGAGCCGCCGCAACGAAATGATCAACAACTTCCTGAGGCCCGGACTGCAGGATTTGTCTGTTTCTCGCAGCACTTTCGACTGGGGGATTAAAGTACCTAGCGATCCTGAGCACGTGATTTATGTATGGATCGATGCCTTGACCAACTACATTTCCGCGCTTGGCTATCTGTCCGATGATGACAGCAAATATCGTCGCTTCTGGCCAGCCAATATCCACATGGTAGGGAAGGACATTTTGCGCTTCCATACCATTTACTGGCCAATTCTGTTGATGGCTCTCGACGTTCCGCTGCCAAAACAAATCTTTGGTCATGGCTGGCTCTTGATGCCTGACGGAAAAATGTCGAAATCAAAAGGGAACGTGATTGATCCGAAGCTGTTAATTGACCGTTATGGCTCTGACGGTGTGCGTTACTTCCTGCTTCGTGAAATCAACTTTGGTCAAGACGGTATCTTCACGCCTGAATCGTTTGTCCAACGTTTGAACTATGATCTGGCAAACGACATCGGTAACCTTTTGAGCCGCACCGCTACCATGATCGAAAAATACTTCGATGGAGTCGTTCCTGCTGCCCAGGATGCTGGCGAGCCGGATGACAGCCTGATTTCTCTGGCGGTGAAAACCAAAGGACTGGTTGAGGAGCATATGGAAGAAATGCGCTTCAGCAATGCGCTGGCCCACATCTGGGAGCTGGTGGGAAGAACGAATAAATACATTGATGAAACCATGCCGTGGAACCTCGCGAAGTCCGAGGAAACAAAAGGACGCCTGGCGACTGTTATGTACAATCTCGCAGAAAGTATTCGGATCAGCTCCGTGCTTATTCAACCGTTTATGACCAAAGCACCTGCGAAAATTTGGGACCAATTGGGTATTTTGGGTAATGCCGAAGCGACGAGCTGGGAATCCGCAGGCGTATGGGGTGGACTGCCAGCAGGCAGCACTGTTAGCCGTAAAGAGCTCTTGTTCCCGCGCCTGGATGTTCAAGCCGAGCTGGCATTCATCGATGAGTCGACAGCAGAAGCACGCCGTCAGGCAGAAGAAAACAAGAAGAAGCAGGATGCGTTGAAAGGGGAGCCAACTGTGAGCGAAACGAGTGCAAACCAAACCGAAGCGACCGAAGCGGAAAAGCCAGCTGATGCAAAAGATGAGATCGGCATCGATGATTTTGGCAAAGTAGAGCTGCGTGTGGCACAGGTCGTAGAATGTGCGAAACACCCAAATGCTGATAAGCTGCTGATTCTCCAATTGGATCTTGGCTATGAAAAGCGTCAGGTTGTTTCTGGTATTGCCAAGTACTACACGCCGGAAGAAATGGTGGGCAAAAAGGTTATTCTGGTTGCCAACCTAAAGCCGGTAAAACTGCGTGGAGAAATGTCCCAAGGCATGATTTTGGCAGCATCCGCAGGCGACCAGCTGACACTTGCTACAGTAGACGAGGGCATGCCAAACGGAGCGATCGTGAAGTAACAAGGGGCAGGAAAGGAAGGACCAGCTGTGTTATTTGAAACGCACGCGCATTTGAATGCAAAGGAATTTGACGAGGATCGGGAAGAAGTTATCGCCCGCGCGCGAGAAAATGGCGTCAGTACGATAGTAAACATCGGTTTTAATGCAGAGACGATCCCGACCTGCATAGAGCTGGCAGAAGCCCATGATTTTATACATGCAGTCATCGGCTGGCACCCGCAAGACGCCAAGGACATGACCGATGAGCATCTGGAGTGGATCGAGGAGCTGAGTCGTCATCCAAAAGTCGTAGGTTTGGGTGAGATGGGTCTTGATTACTACTGGGATACGTCGCCGAAGGATGTTCAGGCAGAGGTGTTTCGCAAGCAGATTCGTCTTGCGCGCAAGCTCGATATGCCGATCATTATTCACAACCGGGATGCCCATCAGGACGTTTTGACCATTTTGAAAGAAGAGAAGGCAGCCGATGTGGGCGGGATCATGCACTGCTTCTCGGGTAGCTGGGAAACAGCCAAGCTCGCTCTCGATATGAATTTCTACATTTCGTTCGGGGGACCACTTACTTTCAAAAATGCCAAGCAGCCAAAAGAAGTTGCGGCTAAAGTACCACTGAACAAGCTGTTGATAGAAACGGATTGCCCATATCTCACGCCGCATCCGTTCCGTGGCAAGCGAAATGAGAGTGGCTACGTCCGCTATGTCTGCGAGGAGATGGCGAACATTCGTGGCTTGTCTTATGAGGAAATGGCGCAAATTACTACTGACAATGCCAAGCGTTTGTTTCGATTAAGCAAATAAGTAAAAGCGGGAAATCACGGCTGTCGTGGATTTCCCGCTTTTTTGTCGTTGTTCTACTCCTTTTTATCGACGCATACCATGAACAATGTGTCGAACGATTATTGTCCATCCGACACGTGCTCTCGACAGGAACCTGCTACCATTCGCCATTGGTTTTTTGCTAGTCTGGTTCCATTATCGCTTCGGCCAAGGTAGGGGAAATTTGACAAAGCCGGGAAGATAACATACAATCAAATCCGACCTTAATTAGTACCGGCCACTTCCAGAATATTAGTGCAATTACATCGACCCTTACCTGGCTAGACAGGAAAAGCCAACGCGCTTTTCTAGGAAAAGGAGTGTGGGAAATGGAGTTACGCGCAATTTGGGAAAGGTATAAGAATCGGGGGCTTGTCGTTTTTGGCTGCCTTGCTCTTTTGCTGGTTCCCATGATTGGCTATTTCTCTGCCCAGGCTACCCAGCCAAAACAGGTCACTTTTTCGTTGGACGGAGAAAGTAAGACGGTAGCTACCAAAGCAAAGACCGTCGAGCAGTTCTTAACCGAGCGAAGCATTACGGTAACGGAAAAGGATTCCCTTCAACCGACACCTCAGACGAAGCTATCAGACGGAGCAATAATTACCTTACATACAACCTGGTCGATACCAGTCCAGGTTGACGGGCAGACAAAAGTGATTCAAACACTCAATCGCGATGTAGCTGGTGCGTTGAAGGACGGCGGCATAGCATTGGGTGAAAAGGACCGGGTAGAACCGGCTTTGACCGCATCGTTGACCAAAGATTCTGCGATCAGCGTCAAACGCGTTGTCGAGCAGACGGTCGATGTGGAGGAGAAAGTTACGTTCCAGGAAATACGCAAGAACGATCCCTCTTTAGAAAAGGGCAAGTCCCGTGTGTTACAAAGCGGGCAAGAAGGTAAGGCAATTGCACACTACAAGCTGGTCATGGAAGATGGGAAGGAGGTCTCCCGTGAACTGGTTTCAAGAGACGTACTTGCACCAAAGAAGGATCATGTGATCGCTGTCGGAACTGCAGTCCCAGCACTCCAAACGGATGATAAATCACAACGGGTCTTGGTCGCTTCAGCAGGTATGGTTTCTCGTGGTGGAAAAGTGTTTAGGCCGAAAAAAGTACTGACCGGAGTTACTCTAACTGCTTATTCACCATCGGGTGGAGGCAAACATCCTAGCTCGCCGGGCTATGGTCGAACGGCGACAGGGGTAAAAGCTAAGGCAGGTCATACGATTGCTGTAGATCCCAAGGTCATTCCATATGGATGGTGGGTCTACATTGACGGAGTAGGGTATCGTCGAGCAGAAGATACGGGTGGCGCTATGCGTGGTGGTAAAATTGACGTATTTGTTGGCACAGAACCGGAGGCGGTCCAATTTGGCCGCAAGCGCAACAAAACCGTTTACATTATAGGTCCGCAGAAGCCGTAGGACAGGAGCGATTGCTCCTGTCTTTCCGTTTTTTAGCCAGTCATGATAAGCTGAATACTAGTAAGACGGTCCAGAGCCCAAAAACGTTTCACCCTTTTTGGGCTTTGGGCTTGGTTTTTTTGGCACACTAGTACCATACGCATTTTTGTACGAAAGTGGGAGCACATGATGAAGATCAAAGAGGTCATCGTGGTAGAGGGAAGAGACGATACCGCTGCAATCAAGAGGGCGGTCAAAGCGGATACGATTGAAACGGGCGGCTCTGCCATCCATACAAGAACGATTGAGAAAATCAGGCTCGCGCAGCAAAAGCGCGGTGTTATCATTTTTACGGACCCTGATTATCAGGGGGAGCGCATACGCAAAATTATTAGCCGTCAGGTGCCTGGCTGCAAGCATGCCTTTATTACACAGGAGGACGGCACCAAAAAAGGCGATATCGGGGTCGAGAACGCCTCTGACGAAGTAATCATTCGTGCACTGTCAGAAGTGCGTACAGAGATGGCAGAAACGGCAGGAGAGATTACGGCAGACGATATGCTCGAAAACGGACTGACGTCAGGTCCAGACTCCAAGGAGCGCCGTATAAAGCTGGGAGAGGCACTTGGCATCGGATACGCGAATGCGAAGCAGATGCTGCAGCGACTAAACGCTTTCCAGATAAATCGAGAAGAATTTGAAGCGGCTATGAGAGCCATTAACAAAGAGAGGGAGTAAGCCATGACCCAACTAGCTGGCAAGGATATCGCCACACCTACACGCACCAAGGAAATTTTGGAGAAGTATGAGTTCTCCTTTAAAAAGAGTCTCGGTCAAAACTTTCTGGTCGACACCAATATCCTGCATAATATTGTTTCAGCCGCTGAACTGACCAAAGCAAAGGGAGCAATTGAAATCGGTCCGGGTATAGGTGCGCTCACAGAGCAGCTGGGACGCGTGGCAGGTAAGGTTATGGCGATTGAGATCGATCAACGTCTTTTGCCTATTCTGGAGGATACGCTGTCTCCCTATGAAAATATCGAGGTTGTGCATGGAGACGTACTGGAGCTGGACCTGAAGTCCTTGATAGAGGAAAAAATGACTGGAGTGGACAAGCTGAGCGTAGTAGCCAATCTACCTTACTACGTGACGACTCCGATCCTGATGAGGCTCTTGGAAGAGCGCCTCCCACTAGAAAATATCGTCGTCATGATCCAAAAGGAAGTAGCGGAGAGGATTGCAGCCAAGCCGGGGACAAAGGATTACGGTTCTCTTTCCGTAGCGGCACAATTCTATGCGGAAACAGAAGTAGCTATGATCGTGCCTGCTAGTGTCTTTATCCCGCGCCCAAATGTAGATTCTGCCGTGATTCGTCTAAAGGTGAGAGACCGTCCTCCCGTCGAGGTGGATGACCAGGACGTTTTCTTCCGAGTTGTGCGTAGCTCGTTCGCTCAGCGTCGCAAAACATTGCTGAACAACCTGATGAACGGTCTGTTTCTAAAAACACAAAAGGAAGAAGTAATACAGATGCTTGCTGACATCGGAATCGATCCGACTCGTCGAGGGGAGACACTTAGTATTGAAGAATTTTCTCGCCTTGCAAACGAAGGTTTACGGCGCGGTTTGATCAGCAAATAATGAAAATGCCTCCCTGTTTTTGGGCTAATTACGCCAAAAATGGGGTTTTTTTATGTATTCAGCATTTAGTGACGATATTAGTGACAAAAATCTACGTATTTCATGAAAAAAACCCCGTTGACAAAATATCGGCTGGATTGCTATAATTTTTTATTTCTTTGACAAAATAAGTATGTGCTGTTATAATAGATTTAAGCGAGGTGGATGGAACAATGGCAAGAAACGCGTTACTTGACATTAAACGCAGTTTAGACGGGCACATTGGTGAGCGCATCCTGTTGAAAGCTAACGGTGGCCGCCGAAAAACTGTCGAACGAAGTGGCATCCTCGAGGAAACATACCCATCTGTGTTTGTGGTAAAGCTTGATGATGATCAACTCTTTGAGCGGGTCTCTTACAGCTATGCTGACATCTTGACGGAAACAGTAGAGTTGACGGTGTGCCGGGAGAACGAGCACATCCGCATTACATTTGTACAACAGTAGAGCCCTTTGGGTTCTACTGTTTTATTTTTCGGAGTAGAAGCAGATAATATTCTGCCTGTGAAAAAGCCTCTGTGGGACAAACTAAACTTGTCAACGAGAAGGGAGGCTATCATGGGTCGCAGACGAGGCAGCATGATGTCAGAGGAGTTCAAAATGGAGCTAGCCAAGGAGCTTGGGTTTTACGATAAGGTGAAAGCCGAGGGCTGGGGTGCCATCACGACGCGTGACGCTGGCAACATGGTAAAACGGGCTGTGCAGATGGCTCAGGAAGCGCTAGCTGCCAAAAAGCTATAACGGGCTGATTGTCCGAGCAGTCGCAGCTATAGGTTTCGCCAGAGGGTCGAGGCGCTTTTCGCATACCATACAAACTCGTTGACAAGGCCAGGGGATTCCCTGGTCTTTTTGTTTGATACATAGCGTGCCCGGGATGGGATGACGAGGGCCAAAAGCATGCTACGCTAGTGCCGCTTTTTCGAATCTTTCGCCTTATCATAGCCAACATATTCTTTTTGGTTGATCAAGTGGCATGGAAGAGAATCCCTATGCTACAATAGGGAACTAGGAAATTGAGAAAGTGGGCAGAGGTGAACAACGTGCGTATCTCGGTCAAAGCTCCGGCCAAAATCAACTTGACTCTTGACGTGCTTGCCAAACGGCCGGACGGTTATCACGAAGTGGAAATGGTGATGACTACCGTAGACTTGGCTGATCGTGTAGATCTAACCCTACGCGAAGATGGTGAGATTACGCTGGACTGTTCTGCCAGCTTCGTACCAGATGATATTCGCAACCATGCGTATAAAGCGGCAGTCCTTATGAAAGAACGCTATCAGGTGCGCCAGGGCGTACACATGTATATTGACAAACAAATACCCGTCGCCGCCGGTTTGGCAGGTGGAAGCAGTGATGCTGCTGCCACGTTGCGCGGATTGAATCAATTGTGGGATCTCGGCCTGACGATAGACGAACTGGCTGTATTAGGTGCAGAGATCGGCTCTGATGTGCCATTCTGCGTTTATGGCGGCACAGCGCTAGCAAAAGGGCGTGGAGAGAGAATTACGCATCTAGGGACGCCAGCTCCGTGCTGGGTCATTCTCGCCAAGCCGCCGGTAGGTGTATCGACTCCAGACGTATACGGCAATTTGCGTGTACAGGAGATTACTAACCATCCACCAACCAAGCTGATGCTTCAAGCCATCGAGAGACAAGATTTCTCCCTGATGTGCCATTCGCTTGGGAATGTCCTCGAAAATGTAACGTTATCCATGCATCCACAGGTACGGCAAATCAAGGAGCTCATGATTGCATCTGGAGCAGATGGAGTCCTGATGTCAGGCAGTGGACCGACTGTATTTGCCCTTGTACAAAAGGAAGCCAAAGTGCATCGCATCTATAATGCCTTGCGTGGATTCGTCAAAGATGTGTATGTTGTCCGAATGTTAGGCGCCAGTGAAGGGGAAGTGCTTGCATGAACCCGTATGGAAATGATACATTAGCACCATAATATTCGGTTTTGGAGGAAGAGCCATGAAGAAATTGCGCAGAAGTGCGCGTCTGGTCGACATGACGCAGCACTTGCTTGCTCATCCCCACACACTGACTCCTCTTACTTTGTTTGCCGAACAATACGGGGCGGCGAAATCATCTATTAGTGAGGACTTGTCTATCATCAAGGAAGCGTTTGAAGTCCAAGGTGTAGGCTTGCTGAAGACGGTGGCGGGGGCGGCAGGGGGAGTAAAGTTTATTCCTCAGGTCAAAACGGACGAGGCCCTTCAGTTTATTCGTGATCTGATGGTTCATCTGGCTAACCCGGAGAGACTTTTGCCAGGTGGATACCTGTACATGTCCGACATTCTTGGAAACCCGTCTACGATGTCACAGATCGGCAAGATTTTTGCGACGGCTTATGCAGAAAAGAATGTAGATGTCGTCATGACCGTGGAAACGAAAGGAATTCCGCTTGCCTATGCGACGGCCATGTTCCTGAACGTTCCAGTGGTGATTGTGCGCCGTGATAACAAGGTAACAGAAGGGTCGGTTGTGAGCATCAATTATGTATCAGGTTCCAGTAAGCGGATTCAAACCATGTCACTGGCGAGACGTGCTCTGGCTGAGCAATCGCGTGTCCTGATTGTGGACGACTTCATGAAGGCAGGCGGTACGCTGCGGGGCATGATCGATCTGTTGCAGGAATTCCGTGCTACGGTAGTTGGATGTGGCGTTCTGGTGGAAACTACGGCCGATGTGTCTGAGCGTCTGGTCGATGATTATGTTTCACTTGCCAAGCTGCAGGATGTGGACATCAAGGGCAAGCAGATAGAAATTGAGCTAGGCAGCTTTTTTGAAAATAGAGGGGAGTAGATGAATGATGGCAATCTCTTTTGTTTCAACTGACAAGGCTCCAGCAGCAATTGGTCCTTACAGCCAAGCGGCAAAGGTAGGTCCATTCTTGTTTGCATCCGGGCAAATCCCGCTGCGTCCAGACGGTACATTGGTAGAAGGCGACATCGCAACACAGGCTCATCAAGTTTTTGCTAACATCCAAGCTGTATTGGCAGAAGCAGGCGGAAGCTTGTCCAATGTAGTAAAAGCAACTGTGTTTATGAAAGACATGAACGATTTTGGCCAGCTGAACGAAGTGTACGGTCAGTATTTTGGCGACCATAAGCCGGCTCGTTCTACTGTAGAGGTTGCGCGTCTGCCGCGTGACGTGAAAGTAGAAATTGAAATCGTTGCCTATTTAGAAGCATAAAAAACCTCTCTCGTTGCCTGCTCATGGAGAGCGACCGCTTTTTAGTGGAAAAGGCAATGAAAATAGAAAACAGCCTGATGCGCGCTCGAGCATTGGGCTGTTTTTTGTACTATCGGCGTAGCTAAGTTTTCTAATGTTTTTATGACCCTAGTCACAAAGTTATCTCGCAAATATGCTCAATGATATGAATAATTTTATATATTTTATAAAAATTTGCATAAGATTAGCAGGAATATTTACCCAGAGGGTGGAAATACTCCTAAACGCGTTTCATAGATAAAGGGAGTGAACTAGATGGAAGTTACAGACGTAAGACTTCGCCGAGTGAATACGGATGGTAGGATGAAAGCGATTGCATCCATTACAATCGACCATGAATTCGTGGTTCATGATATCCGTGTCATTGACGGGAACAATGGCATGTTTGTAGCCATGCCGAGCAAGCGTACACCGGATGGAGAATTCCGTGATATCGCGCACCCGATTTCCTCGACTACTCGAGAAAAAATCCAAGCGGCAGTATTGAATGAGTACGAACGCGTAGGTCAAGAAGAAGAAAGCACCATTGAAGCTGGTGCATAACCAAACAAAGCACCCTGTCCCTTACCGGCAGGGTGCTTCGGCGTCCGTTTACAGGTAGCAATCTTTTAGATCGTTCAAGATTTTTTCCTGATCCATTCCCTCGCCGATGAAGACGGCTACCATTTTAGGGCCAAAATTTTCAAATGGAAACAGATGAACCTGATTATCTGTATGTTGAAATGAAATAAGCTCCTGCTTTCCGTGAAAAAGAACGTACCCCTTTGCACGATAGACGCTTTTCGGCAATGCATAAAGAAAATCTTCAAATTTTTCAGCATGGACCGGACCGGTGAACTTGTAGGAAAAACTGTCGATACTATTGTAAAGAGAGGGCTTGCTCGTCCGTAGACCCAGCGACTGCTTGAGCTTGTCCATGGGAGACAGTCGTCCAATTGTTTTTTGTACAGGTACCACTTTTTCGGAATCACTGTCATTGGTGTACGATTTTACCAGACGTTTGACTGATAATAGGCTCTCCAGGTTCATATCGCTTTGGACGGCCTGATGGATCGGAGCAAGTGGATTTAGCTCTTTCAATTTTTGCTCCACTTTTTGCAGAACCTCGGGTGTGGTCAGATCGATTTTATTTAATAAGAGCAAGTCTGCGTATTTGACTTGGTTACGGATGGTTTTGACCAAAGTGCTTGTAGAGGCAAAACGAGAATTGAGCTCCAGGAAGCGAGAGGCATCTACGACACTTACGATTCCGCAGAGTTGCAGTCGGTCATACAATTCGGGGTGGGTCAGTGCATCGACCACATCAATCGGGTCTGCGACACCAGTTGTTTCAATGAGGATGCGGTCGGGAGCAAGCGATTGGAGAATTTCTTTTAAGCCCTCGGTCAATTCTCCCTGGATGGAGCAACAGATGCAGCCGTCCAATAATTTTTTTACAGGAAAGCCGAAACCTTGCAGTTGTTCTCCGTCAATATCTTCCTCGCCCATTTCATTCATCAGGACCACAACCTTGTCATCCTGCTGCTGCAGATGAGCAAGTAATTTTTGCAAAAGTGTAGTTTTTCCGCTTCCCAAATATCCAGTCAGTAAGTAAACCTGAGCACTCATGTATTCCTACCTCCTCTAAAAACCCCTTTCGCCCATCAATATATCACACTTTTATCAGAAAATTAAATGTTGTCCGTTATATGGCTAACTTTCAGGAAAGATCAGGGAAACAGTCAGAATCCTGCATCGAGTGTCTTGAAATCCACATATGATTAAGATATAGTCATTGTGGAACTTCTACGATGGAGGGTTGACATGTCTAAGATCCATGCCGTGGTTCTGGCAGCTGGTCAGGGTACGCGGATGAAATCGAAGCTGTACAAGGTTTTGCACCCTGTGTGCGGTAAGCCAATGGTCCAGCATGTAGTGGATACGCTTGGCAACATGCAGGTTGAGGAAATCGTTGTCGTCGTAGGTCATGGTGCTGACGCAGTCCGCGCCAAACTAGGCGAGGACATCACTTATGCACTGCAAGAAGAACAGTTGGGAACGGCACATGCCGTTTCGAAGGCAGCGCCGTTTTTACAAGATAAAGAAGGCACTACGTTTCTTTTATACGGAGATGTCCCTCTCTTGTCTGCTCAGACGTTGTCCGATTTGCTACGCTATCACGAGGAACAGCAAGCGGCAGCGACTGTTTTGACAGCCGTGCTACCTGATCCTACGGGTTATGGGCGTATCGTGCGGAATGAGTCAGGCGAAGTATTGCGAATCGTGGAACATAAGGACGCCTCCGATGAGGAAAGGGCGGTCCGCGAGATTAATACCGGAATATACTGTTATGACAACCGAAAATTATGGAAAGCCTTGGCGGAAGTGAAAAATGACAACGTGCAAGGTGAATACTATGTAACAGACTGTGTCGCCATTTTACGCGATGCTGGTGAAAAGGTAGTCGCATTCGAAGCGAAGGACCCGGATGAAACGATGGGTGTCAACGATCGCGTGCAGCTGTCTGAAGCCGAGGCGTACATGCGTAAGCGGATTGCGGCAACTCACATGCGCAATGGTGTGACGATTATTGATCCTTCCTCTACGTACATCGAGGCGGATGTCATCATCGGATCGGATACCGTAATCGAGCCGGGTACACACTTGCGCGGACGGACAACCATTGGTGCAGATTGCGTCATCGGTCCACAAGTCGATTTGACCAATGTCGAATTGGCTGATGGTGTTTCCATTACGTACTCTGTCATGGTTGATGCAAGTGTCGATGCAGAAACTACGATTGGTCCATATGCCTACATTCGTCCGGGAACACAGATCGGGCGCAATGCCAAGGTTGGTGATTTCGTAGAATTGAAAAATGCAAAAATTGGCAACGGTACCAAGGTCCCTCATCTTAGCTACGTAGGTGACGCGGAAATTGGTGACGGAGTCAATATTGGCTGCGGAACGATAACCGTCAATTACGATGGGGCAGTCAAGCACAAAACAATCGTGCAGGATGGAGCATTCATTGGTTGCAATACCAACTTGGTTGCTCCAGTCACTGTGGGACAAAATGCGTACGTTGCTGCAGGTTCGACGATCAATCAGGATGTACCAGATAATGCGCTTGCGATCGCACGTGAGCGTCAGGTAAATAAATCAGACTACGCTAGCAAAATGCCTCGCAAGGGCAAAAAGCAATCATAACGGGAGGTTCTAAGAGAAGATCATGGCTAACTACCGCGACCCAAAACTGAAGGTATTTACGTGCAACGCAAACCCGGAACTGGCAAAAGAAATCGCTGAACACATTGGTGTACCGCTCGGAAACGCACAAGCAGTGCGCTTTAGTGATGGCGAATGCCAAATCAAATTGAATGAAAGCGTTCGCGGTTGTGACGTATTTGTTATTCAGCCAACGTCTGCTCCCGTTAATGAACACCTGATGGAGCTTTTGGTAATGGTGGACGCACTCAAACGCGCTTCTGCAAAAAGCATCAACGTAGTGATTCCTTACTACGGCTATGCTCGCCAAGATCGCAAGGCTCGCGCGCGTGATCCGATCACTGCCAAGCTGGTTGCTAATCTGATCGAAACTGCAGGGGCACAACGTGTCATCACAATGGACCTGCATGCTACACAAATCCAAGGATTTTTCGACATCCCTGTGGATCACCTGCTGGGAGTACCAATCCTGGGTAAACACTTCTCTGAAAAAGGTCTGTCGGACATCGTGGTTGTTTCTCCTGACCATGGTGGGGTTACTCGTGCCCGTAAACTGGCAGAACGTCTGGAAGCGCCAATCGCCATTATCGACAAGCGTCGTCCTGAGCCAAACGTAGCTGAGGTTATGAATATCGTAGGGAACATCGAAGGTAAAACCGCGATTATCATTGACGATATTATCGACACAGCAGGAACCATCACACTGGCTGCCAGTGCACTGGTTGAGGCTGGTGCTCGTGACGTATACGCATGCTGCACACATCCAGTTTTGTCTGGACCAGCAATCGAGCGTATCGCTAACTCCAAAATTCGCGAGCTGATCGTAACCAACTCGATTCCGCTGACAGATGAAAAATTGATTGATAAAATTACAGTTCTGTCTGTTGCGCCAATCATCGGTGAAGCGATTATTCGCGTACACGAAGAACTGTCTGTAAGCAAGCTGTTTGATTAATCAAGCCTTCCCCTTTTAGGGGATTGAAATAAACCTCCGATGGACAAGCTAGTGAGGAAACTTTTACTAGCGGTCTTGTGAAGGAGGTTTTTTTGTGGAAGCGATACAGGCACAATCGCGCGCTCTAGGCACGGGTAACACCGTTAAGGCATTGCGGAGAAATGGGTGGGTACCCGCTATCGTTTACGGCAGCGATATGGGCAATCAGACCATTCAAGTCTTGGGCAAGGATCTGGATGCTGCTCTGCGCCATCAGGCGACGAACAAACCTTTTCGATTAAGCGTAGATGGCAACGCACATGATGTGATGGTGTACGAGCTGCAGCGCCACCCATTAATGGGGAACATCCTGCATGCTGATTTTAAAAAGATCAACATGAATGAAAAGATTCACACGACTGTTCCGGTCCTCATGACAGGAGACCCGGAGCTGGGGGTCGCAACACTTATCCGCCATAGTGTAGAGGTAAGCTGTCTGCCAGGAAACATCCCGGAATCATTTACGGTAGATGTGGATGGCTTTAATATTGGTGATGTCGTACTGGTCAGTGATTTGCAAATTCCTCCTGGCGTTGAGCTGGGGCTGGATTCTACGGAAGTGCTGATCAGTGTACTGCCGGTCAAAGCCAAGTCAGAGGAGTCCATCGAAGCACAGCATGCTGCTGCAGAGGTAGCGGAGCAGGCAGAAGCTACAACAGAACAGGCAAAAAAAGTATAGAATATCAGGTAGAAGGCTCAGATGGACAGCTCTGAGCCTTTTTCTTGTTGCCTTAAGGGACAGGTATCCAAGCAAAAGACGAACCGATTTCATACCTTGACTATATACACAAAGAGAGGGTGAAATCGAGACAGGTATGGACAAGCTTTTTTGGATTGCATCGGGTGCAGGCATTGCAGCGGTTGTAGGGTTACTGGTTTGGATTTTCGTACGGTATTGGCTCGGAATCCTCAGACAGTACGTTTCCAAGGATGAACAACCAGATGGGCCTTATCGTGTTCTGCGCAAGGTTCAAACGCCTTTTCAAAAGGTCGCACTGGTTGAGCACAATGACCAAATGTTAGTGTATGCAAACGGATATGTGATGTTTGGGACGACCGATGATGAGGATATGTACGGGGAAGCGCTGATTCATGTGCCTTTATCTTTGGCAAAAAAACGTGACCGCGTTCTGCTCATTGGTGCGGGAGGTGGTATTACCACAAGGGAAGTGCTTCGGTATCCGGATGTCAAAGAGATTACCGTTGTCGACATAGACCCAGTGATGATGGAGTTCGGGAAGACACTGGAGCCGCTGGTCAAATTTAATCAGGGCTCATTGAATCATCCCAAGGTACGTACGGTAGTAGCCGACGGCAGAGCTTTTCTTGAGGAGAACGATGAGAAGTGGGATGCGGTTATTCTAGATCTTCCTGAACCGACGATGAACAGCCTCTCGCTGGGGCGTCTATACAGCTGGGAATTTTACAGACTGTTGCAGGAGCGTTTGAATCCCGGAGGAATCGTGGGCATTGCCTGCTCAATCCTGTCGGCCATGCCCGAATATTTTTGGACCATTCAAGCAACGCTTAAAGCTGCAGGTTTTTCCGTATTGCCTTACCATTTCGACTTGATTGTGGAGCACGAAGAGGATTGGGGATTTATGGTGGCCGCCACCAGACCCATTTCAGCTGCAGAGGTGCGAATTTCCGTTCCCAACCGTTACCTGAACGCCGCAAGGTTAAAAGATATGTTCCACATCCGTTATGGATATGCAAAATATTGGGAAGAGGATGAAATCCAAACGGATAGCAATCAAGTATTGGCGTTAATCGAGGATGAAACAAATTAGTACGTCTTTTTTGGCTCCACTTCCAGTGGGGCTTTTTCTTTTGTTCAGATCAGCATTCTAGTACAATGAGGGGAGATTAGGAGGGAAGCAGAGTGAAAGTGATCATCGGATTGGGCAACCCTGGCAAAAAATATGAGGACACAAGACATAATGCTGGATTTATGGCCATAGATAAGATTAGCGAGAAATGGGGTATCCCTGTTACGCAAAACAAGTTTCGTGCGCTCGTAGGCGAGGGGAGACTGGAAGGAGAGAAGGTTCTTCTCGTTAAGCCTCAAACATACATGAACCTGTCTGGTGAATCGGTCGCAGAAATTATGAAATTTTACAAGCTGATCCCGGATGATTTGGTCGTCATTTTTGATGATCTTGATTTGCCGACCGGACAGCTGCGCTTGCGGGAAAAAGGAAGTGCAGGCGGACACAATGGTATCAAATCCATGATTGCACATTTGGGTACGCAGGATTTCAAACGGATCAAGGTAGGAATTAACCGTCCAGAGCCAGGAAGAAGCGTCAGTGATTATGTGCTGCAAGCATTCCCGGCTGCGGAGAAGGAGAATATTAACGAAGCTGTTACACTTGCAGCAGATGCGGCCGCCATGTGGACAAGAGAGCCGTTTATAAAAGTGATGAATCATTATAACAGCTTGAAAAAATAACATGCACGAATGACTCAAGCACTCGCACAACAATCGTGTGCCTCTAGTATGATTTCCCATCGAAAAGTCCATACTAAGCGATATGAACAGTATGGGGGTGGCATATACATGAGCATACGATATACGTGTCGTTGTTGCGGGATGAAAATTGCCGAATTTGACGAAACACAAGTGACAGAAGCGCAGCTCGGGTTTGATTCCTTGACCCCAGAGGAACGTGCTCTTATAATATCGAGAGAACAGAGTGGAGATACGATTGTCAGCATCACGTGCGATTATTGCCGTGAAGCGCTGAATCATAATCCAGAGCTTTCGCTGGTTGGAAGCCCGCTTCAATAAGTGGATACTCTTTTTGAAAGGCTTGCACGGACAAGGTCTTAGCTTGGGGAGCTAAGGCTTCTTTTCGCATGGTCGACCCACTCGGTCATCATAGCGTACTGTCTCTTGGCAAACTTTCTGAAATGCATAACAACTTTTCTTAAAGCAAACACCTTGCCATGAATAGTCCTGGTAGAGGTTTTTACCCGAGAAGAATGAGAGAGGGGATTAGTGAATGCAAGTCATCATTAACCCGATGAAACAGGACACAAATGTCGGGACGATCGTGGCTGGTCTGGAAAAGGGACTACACGAACAGCTCGTCTCTGGTTTGGCAGGTTCAGCCAGACAGACGCTTATGGCGGCAGTGAAACAGATGACTGA
The DNA here is from genome assembly GCF_947502445.1 of uncultured Brevibacillus sp. Classification (GTDB taxonomy): domain Bacteria; phylum Bacillota; class Bacilli; order Brevibacillales; family Brevibacillaceae; genus Brevibacillus. Next base: position 45,745 of record NZ_CANMZW010000018.1, on the reverse strand, counting down.
TCGCCCTGTTTGTGTTGTGACCCATAACATGTACCAAGCGCAAAAAGTATATGAAGATTTGATCGAGTTAGTTGACCCCGATCAAGTATTGCTCTACCCAGGCAACGAGCTGATAGGTTCAGAGCTTGCCGTGGCCAGTCCAGAGATGCTGGCGCAAAGGATTCATGTGTTCAACCGTCTGGCCCAGGGCTTTACGGGTTTTTTGGTTGCGCCGTTCGCAGGCTTGCGGCGGTTAGTGGTACCACCACAGGTTTGGAAGGAAGCGCAAATCAAGCTCACTGTCGGTGAAGAGCTGGACATTGAAGCCTTTTTGCTGCGCTGTATTGAGCTTGGCTACGAGCGCGTCGACATGGTTGAGCGCAAAGGAGAATTGAGCGTCCGCGGCGGGATTATTGACCTGTATCCGATCGATTCTGAATGGCCTGTGCGAATCGAGCTGTTTGATGTGGAAATCGACTCGATCCGTACGTTTGACATGCTTTCCCAGCGCTCTCTGGAATCCGTACAGACGTATGTCCTCGGCCCGGCAAAAGAAATGTTTGCGTCGACGCCGTTGCTTCAGGAATCCGCTGTGCGCTTAGAACAGAAGCTCGGTGAAACCGTTGCCAAACTAAAAGATGGCGGAGCCAAGGAAAAAGTAGTCGAGCGCATCGGGACAGATGTGGAGAAAATGAGCCAGGGGCAGCGTTTCCCTCAGCTTTATTCATACATTTCGGTGATATATCCAACCGAGGATACACTTTTGTCTTACATGCCAGTGGAAACTCTACTCATTATTGACGAGCCTTCTCGCGTTTTGGATACGTCTGCTCAATTGCAAAAGGAAGAAGCAGAGTGGCTCACAGGCAGAATCATTCAGGGTGAGTATATGGCCAATCTCAGCCTGTCCCGTACGTACGAAGATATCGTGATGACCAAAAAGCGGCAGATCGTTTACTTGTCCCTGTTCCTGAGACAATCCCCGAAGACACAGCCGCAAAATATCATCAATCTGACCTGTCGCACCATGCAAAATTTCCATGGGCAAATGAATGTGCTCAAAACGGAGCTGGCTCGTTGGAAAAAGTCACAGGATCAGATCGTTTTCGTAGCAGCAGACATGGAGCGTGCCAAAAGACTGGAACGCGTCCTGCACGATTATGAGATGGAAGCAGATGTACTAGGAGACGCAGTAGAAACAGTGCCACCGGGACGTCCAACCATCATTTTGGGCAACCTGCAAACCGGATTTGAGCTTCCGTTAAATAAACTTGTCGTCATCACGGAGGGCGAGGTATTTACAGCGAAGCAGCGCAAGGCGCGCAAAGTACAGCAAACGATGAACAACGCCGAGCGGATCAAGAACTACCTGGAGTTAAAACCAGGCGATTATGTCGTGCACGTCAATCACGGTATTGGAAAATACCTTGGAATTGAAACCAAGGAAATACTCGGAATTCATAAAGATTATCTTCATATTCAATACGCTGCGGGCGATAGTTTGTTTGTTCCGATTGACCAGATCGACCATGTGCAAAAGTACGTGGCGAGCGAAGAAGCTACTCCCAAAATCTACAGCTTGGGCGGCAGTGAGTGGAAGCGTGTCAAAAACAAGGTACAATCCTCGGTCAAAGATATTGCAGAGGATTTGATCAAGCTGTATGCTGCCAGGGAAGCGGCAGTCGGTCACACCTTTTCTACGGATACAACAGAACAGCGTGAGTTTGAATCGATGTTCCCGTACCAGGAAACGCCGGACCAGTTGCGAGCGATTGCAGAGGTCAAGACTGACATGGAACGAAAGCGTCCGATGGATCGTCTAGTATGTGGAGACGTAGGCTACGGAAAAACCGAGGTAGCGATTCGTGCAGCCTTTAAGGCAGTCATGGATGGCAAGCAGGTGGCTGTTCTTGTGCCGACGACGATTTTGGCGCAGCAGCACTACGAAACATTCCGCGAGCGTTTCTCTGAATATCCGATTCGGGTTGAGGTATTGAGCCGTTTCCGTTCACGCAAAGAACAGAATGCTACCCTGAAGGGGCTAAAGGAAGGCACAGTCGATGTCGTCATCGGTACGCACCGCTTGCTCTCCAAAGACCTTCATTTCCGCGAGCTGGGTCTGCTTATCGTGGATGAGGAGCAGCGTTTTGGTGTAAGTCACAAGGAGAAACTCAAGCAGATCAAAACGAATGTCGACGTCATGACGCTGACGGCAACTCCGATTCCGCGGACGTTGCATATGTCGATGCTGGGCGTTCGTGACCTGTCTGTTATCGAAACGCCTCCAGAAAATCGTTTCCCGGTGCAAACCTATGTGATGGATTACAGTCCGGCTCTGGTGCGTGAAGCGATTGAACGGGAGCTCGCCCGCGATGGTCAAGTGTTCTTCCTGTACAATCAGGTGCAGGGAATTGAACAAATGGCAGAGCAGATTTCCATGCTGGTTCCTGATGCCCGTATCGCGGTAGCGCATGGACAGATGAATGAAAGCGAGCTGGAGGGCGTCATTCTCGACTTTTTAGAGGGAAACTTTGACGTTTTGGTTAGTACGACCATTATCGAGACAGGTGTGGACATCCCGAATGTAAACACGCTGATTATCTACAATGCTGACAAAATGGGCTTGTCCCAGCTGTATCAGCTGCGCGGTCGGGTCGGTCGTTCCAATCGGATCGCGTATGCCTACTTTACGTACCAGCGCGACAAGGTACTGACAGAGGTAGCCGAGAAGCGTCTTCAGGCCATCAAGGAGTTTACCGAGCTCGGCTCCGGATTCAAGATCGCCATGCGCGACTTGTCGATTCGCGGTGCGGGTAATTTGCTCGGTGCTGAGCAGCATGGTTTTATCAACACAGTCGGATTTGATTTGTACAGCCAGATGCTCAAGGAAGCGATCGATGAGCTGAAAGGCGAGGTTAAGCAGGAAATTGTCACACCTGTGGAAATCAATTTGCAGCTGGATGCGTACATTCCTTCGCTGTACATTACGGATAGCAGGCAAAAAATTGAAATGTACAAAAAGTTTGTGGCTGTTTCTTCGCTGGAGGACGTCGACGATCTGGCAGAAGAGCTGCTCGACCGCTTCGGCCCTGTACCAAAGCCGGTTGATAATCTCCTGACCATTTCCAGATTGCGCGTATATGCCCTGCAGCACCACATTACGGAAATTAGTCAAAAGAACCCAGATGAAATCAAGCTGTTTCTGCATCCTAGCCAAAATAACAACATTGATGGAGGAGCCTTGTTTGCTCTTGCCAGTAGTTGGAGCCGGAGAGTCGGGCTCTCGGGTGGACAACAGATCACTATTGCTGTTAAAGTAAAAGGGTTAAGAGAAGATGAAGGTGTGCAGCTGGTTGAAAAGCTGCTGCGTCAATTCGATCAGGTGCGTCGAGACACTGGTACGAAAGAGCCCTATGTCCTAGACAAATGAGTGGGCCTGCCAGGAAGGGAGAACCTTAATTATGAAACGTTCTGTAGCCATTTTATCTTCGGCTGTATTGGTCGTGGCACTCATGACTGGATGCGGAAAAGCGGAAGAAAATGCGCAGTCTAACCAACCACCAGCAAATCAGACAGATGGCCAATATGGGAATCAGGCAGCAGATGCCAATGATCCATTGACTCAATTTCCTAAACTGACTCTGCCGTTTACGGTAGATCCTAAGGCAGTGGTAGTTGAGTATCAGGGAGGAACCGTAACAGGTCAGGAGTATGAAGAGTTTTTACGTGTTATCAACTTCATGAATCCTCAACAAGGCGGCATGATTGAGATCGCTGACAATGATGCGCTGAAAGCTTTTGCCCGTGAATACACAGCGACTAAAATTTTGGCTTCCCGTGCTGATGCTGCGATCCAAAAAGAGTCCAAGGATATGGCGGAAAAAACCTTTGAAAAAATCAAAGGCCAGTACATGGGCTTTTTGGGTAAAGACGAAGCGAAGTTTACCAAGTTGATTGAGGGCCAAGGAGTAACCAAGGAAAAGGTTATTAACCAGATGGCGCTCATCAACGACTCGATCAATGTGCTGAAAAAGGACATTAACGATGCTAAATTGAAGCCGATTTATGACAGCATGGATAAAGCGTCCCGTACGACTGCTTCTGTCCGTCATATCTTGATCTCCACTGAAAAACGTACGCCAGAGGAAGCATTGAAGCTGGCTAACGATCTGGAAGCTCGCCTGAAAAAAGGGGAGGACTTTGCAAAGCTCGCGAAGGAATTTACGGATGATCCAGGCAGCAAGGAAACTGGCGGCCTGTATGAAAATGCTGACGTAACACAGTGGGTGCCTGAGTTCAAAGAGGCATCCCTGGCACAAAAAGTGGGAGAAGTGGGACCACCTGTTAAAACGGACTATGGTTACCACATCATCAAGGTAGAGAACCGCAAAGAAAAAACGTTTGACGAAATGAAAGACCAGCTTCGTGCAAGTGCACTGGAAAAAGGGTACGACGAATTTGGCAAAACCGAGCTGGACAAGCTTATCACGAAGTACAACGTTCCTGAAGCAAAACACCCAGCGGCAAAGTAATAACAGAGGCTCATTTAAAAACAGGGAAGCAAATTTCCCTGTTTTTTCGTTTTCTCGCATATTCTTGAAGCATGGGCAAATACTATAATCACTCGCTACCACCCGGGGGAGAGTAACTGAAACAATCTGGTAAAAATTACAGCCGTCACGCATAGTTAAAATTAGAATTTCAGGAAAAAATACAGCTAACCAACCAACACCATTTCATTTCACTACCCACTTCTCAGGGAAAGCGAGGCAACATGACATGAAAGCAACTGGTATCGTTCGTCGAATTGACGACCTCGGCAGGGTCGTGATTCCCAAGGAGATTCGTCGTACACTGCGCATTCGTGAAGGCGACCCGCTTGAGATTTTTGTGGACCGTGACGGAGAAGTCATTCTCAAGAAGTATTCACCAATTGGAGAACTGGGAGATTTCGCAAAAGAATACGCTGACTCTCTCTATGAGAGCATGAATCATACCGTATTGATTTCGGATAGGGACAGCGTGATTGCCGTATCGGGTGCGTCTAAAAAGGAATATCTGGAAAAAGCAATTGGCAGCATTGTGGAAAAGAGCTTGGAGGAAAGAAAAACGCGCTTGGAGAAAAATGCAGGATCGTATGAGATTTGTCGCGACATGAATGAGACGTATGGATCATTTGTGGTAGCCCCTATCGTAGCTGGCGGCGATCCAATCGGGTCAGTCATTCTTCTCAATAAAAATGAATCCACAAAGATGAGCGACTTGGAGATGAAAATGGCGGAAACAGCAGCCGGATTCCTCGCCAAACAGATGGAGCAATAGGTGTGTAAAAAGAAGCAGCCTCGCATGTCGGGGCTGTTTTTCTTGTTGTCTTTTCCATGTACTATCAGACTATAAAAATTATAAGGATGATAGTATAAGTGCAACTAAGGCCCTGCCTGCGCCAATAGGCTTGGCAAAGCCAAGTTTTCTAATGGTATAATGGACGAAGTTTCTGGTTGGAGAGGAGAAATTTCACGCACATGGGTCAAGAAAAGGCATCTGTACAATTTGTGAAAGGCGCCGCGATTCTCGGGGTTGCCGGTCTTGTCTCCAAACTGTTGGGCGCAGTATACCGCATTCCGTACCAAAATATTGCCGGTGACATCGGTCTGTACGTATACATGCAAGTGTACCCGCTATATACCACCCTCCTGATTTTGGCGACCGCAGGCTTTCCGATTGCCATCTCCAAAATCGTCTCGGAGCGTGTGGCAGTCGGCGATGTAATTGGCGCGCGCAGGGCGTTTCGGGTAGCCAGTATTTCGCTCGTGATCCTCGGCTTCTTTTTCTTTCTCCTGTTGTATACAGGAGCCCCTCAAATTGCCACGTTTATGGGCGATCAGCATTTGACTACTCCGCTTCGCGCGGTAGCCTGGTCGTTACCGTTAGTACCGATGGCAGCAATTTTACGAGGATATTTTCAGGGTCATCAGAATATGATGCCCACAGGTGTTTCGCAAGTAGCTGAGCAGTTAATTCGTGTTGTTTTTATTTTATTGTCCGCGGTTTGGGCAATGAGTGTGTATCAGGATGCTTATTTGGCGGGAACAGGTGCAGTATTTGCGGCATTCCCTGGAGGGGTGGCTGCTGTTCTCGTATTGCTGTGGTATTGGAAAAAGGACAAGCATAACCTGCTTCCGATTGCTACGACGCAGGTACAGTCGTCAGGTGTAAGTGCGTGGACGAATCGTCAGGTGCTACAGAGCTTGTTGTATTACGCGCTGCCCATCTGTATGGGGGCATTGGTTCTGCCGCTGATTCCTCTTGTAGACTCGGTGACCGTCGTGAACATGCTCCAGTGGAGTGGTATACATGAGGATTTGGCCAAGCTGGCAAAAGGTGCGTTTGACCGCGGGCAGCCGCTCATTCAGTTTGGAACGTTCTTTGCCACTTCGCTTTCATTGGCATTGGTTCCTGCAATTAGTGAAGCGGCGGCGCAACGGCAAAACAAGCTGATTGCCAACCGGGCAGAGGTTGCCATTCGTCTCACGTTTTTGCTAGGTCTCCCAGCCTCCTTTGGCCTCGCGCTGCTGGCAGAGCCAATCAACGTGATGCTTTATGGGGATGATAAAGGAACACAGGCACTTGCGATCCAGTCGTTCACGATTATTTTTGCGACGCTCAGTATTGCGAGTGCAGGAATTTTGCAAGGTATGGGCCGGGTGATGCGACCTGCACGCAATTTGTTTATCGGGGTAGTTGTTAAGCTCATCCTCAATCTAGCGCTCGTTCCCTTTTGGGGAATTGCGGGTGCAGCATTGTCCACGGTGCTCGCGTATCTGGTTGCCATGGGCCTCAATGTGCTTGCGGTGAAAAAGTATACCGGAGCACGAATCGGTCTGCGTCAAACAGCCCTGAAGCCATTCATTTCGGTCATCATGATGTCAGTCGTGGTGCTGGTTGTAGAATGGGGAGCGAGTGCTCTGTTCGGTAAAGTCATCACCTCGGAGCGATTGTTCCAAACCATTGTAGGCCTGATTGCGGTCGGGGCTGGTGCTGTCGTCTATTTGCTGGCACTACTCAAAACCGGTGGACTAACGAGAGCTGACATACACTTTTTACCAAAAGGCAAACGTATTGCAGCGCTTTTAACCAAGTTTCAATTTCTTCCCAAGGAAAGACGATAGATAACGTAACAGGTAAGGAGGCAAGGCCAGTGGGAACAGCGAAAAACACGCTTACGGTAGTAGGCTTGGGTGCAGGTGATCTCGATCAGCTTCCATACGGGATTTACCGCACGCTCAAGCAGGCATCTCATCTGTATCTGCGAACGCAGGAGCATCCAGTCGTTACGCAATTCGTAGCGGAGGGCGTAGCCTATGAATCATTTGATGCAGTGTATGAACAACATGATGCCTTTGCCGAAGTGTATGCGGAGATTGTGGAACGACTGTTGACGAAAGCTGTACAGGAAGACGGAATCGTATATGCGGTCCCTGGCCATCCCCTCGTGGCAGAGCGCACGGTTCAGCTTTTGCTGGAAAACGGTCCGGCAAGAGGCGTAGAAGTCGAAATTGGCGGAGGACAGAGCTTTATTGATCCTCTGTTCGCCCGTTTGAAAATTGACCCGATCGAGGGCTTCTCCTTGCTCGATGGTACGGCTTTGGTTGCGCATCAGGTCTCTCCTGGATTACATACGATTATCGCCCAGGTGTATGACGCGTTTATTGCATCGGATGTAAAGCTGACCTTGATGGACGTGCTTCCGGATGACTACCCGGTGACCGTTGCGACAGCAGTGGGGGTAAAAGGTGAGGAGCGCATAGAGACTGTCCCGTTGTACGAGCTGGATCGACAGGGTCACTTTGGCAATTTGTCTCTCGTTTACGTCCCCCCTGTAAAAGATGAGCGTGCACTGTATCGTCAGTTTTCTCACTTGAAAGATATCGTTGCGATTTTGCGCAGTCCAGACGGTTGTCCGTGGGATCGGGAACAGACGCATCAGAGTATTCGCAAAAACCTGATCGAAGAGACGTATGAAGTGCTGGAGACAATCGACGACGAAGACCCCGATGCGATGTGCGAGGAGCTGGGTGATCTGTTGATGCAGATCATGCTGCATTCCCAAATGGCCGCCGAGGAAGGGTACTTTACAGTAGATGATGTCATTGCTACCCTGAACGAAAAGCTGGTTCGCCGTCATCCCCATGTATTCGGTGAAAAAAGCGCAGAGGATTCCGAAGAGGCGTTGGCGAATTGGCAGGAAATAAAGGCGCAGGAAAAAGCGGCAAAAGGAATCGACGTCACGACCCAGTCACAACTGGCTGGCGTTCCGCGTGATCTGCCTGCGCTCATGTACGCGTACAAGCTTCAGAAGAAGGCGGCACATGTCGGCTTTGATTGGGACAATATTGCCGATGTATACGCCAAGGTAGACGAGGAATACCGTGAGCTCCAAGAGGCATCCGAGGATGAGCGGGCGGGAGAGCTGGGTGACCTGTTGTTTGCTGTTGTAAATCTGGCGCGATTCCTCAGGCTCGATCCAGAAGAGGCACTTGCTTTGACCAACAATAAGTTCAAGAAGCGTTTTTCCTATATCGAACAAAAGCTCCAGGAAGCAGGCCGTTCATTTGAAGAGACGGATTTGCAGGAGATGGACAAGTGGTGGGAGGAAGCCAAGCACCACGCGAAAGGGAGAGGATAATAGATGAGACTGGACAAGTATTTGAAAGTATCTCGTTTGATCAAAAGACGTACGCTTGCAAAAGAGGTATGCGACAAGGCACGCGTGGAAATCAACGATCGCCCGGCAAAAGCATCCAGTAACGTAAAGATCGGTGACAAGCTAGCTATCCGCTTTGGTCAAAAGATCGTTAGCGTAAAAGTAGAGGACATCAAAGAAAATCCGCGCAAAGAAGAGGCAGCATCCCTCTACACCGTTATGGGAGAGGTTCCAGTGCCACGTGACGAAAAAGAAGAGGAAGCCTACATCAAGGGGAAAGAATAGACCATACATGCAAGAAACCGAAAAGGATGGGCATTCAGGTGAAAATCTGATTGCACTATCCTTTTTTTCTTCGACAAAAAATGTGTACAAGGAAATGAAGGTAAATGGGTTAATTGGGTTAAATGAGTAGATAATCCCAATTTGCCTGATTGTGAATGTAGAAAAATCAGATATTTTGGGTTGGTATGCAGATTGCAAAGTCCAGTATTGCCATTAAACCAAATTATGTTTAACTGAGGTGGAATGACAACTGGATAAGGTAGAGATGAAAAACGAGCATGGTCATTATTTTGGGGAATCCATCGAAGCGTTAGCCAGTAGATTGATCCAATTTGAGGCTACAAGTGCAGAACGGGTCAATCAAAGTGCCGATTATTGCTGCGACTGGTTGCGCAGCCATGGACTGGGCGTCGACATTTATGTGAATCAGGGATTAAAAAGCGTGGTGGCAACTGTAGGTGAAGGGGAATCTACGCTTATCCTGAACGGACATCTGGATGTTGTGCCGGGGCAGCCGGAGCTGTTTGCACCAAGAACAGCAGATGGGCGACTGTATGGCAGAGGTAGCTACGACATGCTGGGAGCAGTGGCCTCGATGATGGTTCTGATGGCTGAATTGGTCAAGAATCCTCCTGATTGCAAGGTGATTTTGGCATTGGTGCCAGACGAAGAGACTGGTGGTGAGCTGGGGAGCGGCTTTTTGGTCCAGCAAGGAATACTCGGGGATTTGGTCATTTGCGGGGAGCCGACGAATTTCAAGATAGGCTTTCACGCAAAAGGGATTCTACAGCTAAAGGTCGATGTAAAAGGAAAAGCAGCGCATGGCAGCAGACCGTGGCTGGGTAAAAACGCCATTCTAAAAGCGATGGAGCATTACCAATCGATCATCTCCATGGATGTTTTTCAGGAAAGTACAACGTATTTCAAGCAGCCGTCCATCAATTTGGCAAAAATACAGGCGGGAAAAGTATATAATCAAGTGCCTGACTTTTGTTCAATGGGGATCGACATTCGATATTTACCAGGACAAAATCCTGACGAAATTATGGATCAAATCAGAGCCTTGCTGCCAGATGCCGAGATCAAGGTTGAATTTCAGGGCAGACCAGTAGAGACCAAAAGCGACGATCAATTTGTTAGAAGATTATGTGAAGCTGCCACTCAGCTCGCGGGAGATCAGGTGATTCTCTTCGGGCAGGATGGATCAGCGGATACACGCTTTTACGCTGCAAAAGGGGTGCCTGCTGTTGAGTTTGGTCCAGTTGGTGCGAATCATCACGGGCCAGATGAGTATGTCGAAATCCATTCCTTGTATGTGTACAAAGACATTTTGAAGGAATTGACTAAAAATTCAAAAACAAAGGGTGAATGACATGAGTTTTCGTGACAAGGTAGCGATTGTAACAGGTGCTGGTTCGGGTAATGGGCGGGCGATTGCCCTGCAATTTCTGGCTGAAGGGGCAAAAGTGGTGATTGCCGACATTAACGTAGATGGAGCAAACGAGACTGTTTCCCTCTCCGAACATGGTGACAATGCGCTGGTCGTCAAAGTAAACGTGACGAAAAAAGCGGAAGTCGAGAGCATGATTGCGCAAACGATCGCGCATTTTGGAAAGCTCGACATTTTGATCAACAACGCAGGAATCGTCAAATTCTCCACTTTCCTGGAGATCGAAGAGGAAGAGTGGGATCTGGTGCATGACGTGAATCTGAAAGCACCATTCTTGTGCTCGCAAGCGGCAGCTAAAGAAATGATCAAATCGAATACGCGTGGTCGAATTATCAATATTACGTCCGTAGAGGCTCACCGCATCGTATCCAGCAGCGGTCATTGCCAGCCACACTACAATTCCTCCAAGGGCGGTCTGAATTTGCTGACCAAAGCGATCGCGCTTGAGCTCGCCCCACATGGAATTACGGTTAACAGCGTTGCTCCGGGTGTAGTAGAAACGCCGTTCACAGCAAAAGGTCTGGAAAACCCGGAGATTCGAGCATGGGTACTAGATCGCGTTCCGGTAGGACGTGTGGCAACGCCTAATGATATCGCCAATGCCGTTCTGTTCCTGGCAAAGCCTGAGTCAGAGTACGTGACAGGCGCGACGCTGTTTGTCGATGGCGGATGGACAATCCACTAAATAAATTTTGGAGGGCGAATCAGATATGACAAGGCTGGATATGAACCGTCTGAAAGAACTGGAAGCACAAGGTGAGATTGATACGATCATCATTGCTGGTGTGGACATGCAAGGCAAGCTGTTTGGAAAACGCGTGCCGGCGTCCTATTTTATTGAGGATGCCAAGGACGGGATTCACACATGCGCGCTCAATCTGGCTTGGGATGTCAGCTTGAACTTTGGTGGCTTCAAGTTTTGCAACTGGGATACGGGCGTACACGACATGAAAACAGTCCCTGATCTGTCGACACTTCGTCCGTATCCATGGCAAAACAAAACGGCGTTTGTTTTAGCTGATTTGCAAAATAAAGATGGCTCGGATGTTTCCATCGCACCTCGCAACATGCTGAAAAGGCAAATCAACAAGGCACGGGAACAAGGCTTCATGGCAAAGGCAGCTTCTGAGATCGAATTTTATGTGTGCCGGGAAACGTCTTCCTCCGTGCGCGAAAAGAACTACCACAATTTGACGCCACTATTTGAGTATCCGATTGACTATTCTCTCTATCGATTGACGGTGGATGACTGGTTCCTTAGCCAGCTGACTCGTAATTTGGAGGCAGTAGGAGTACCGATCGAAGCTCTCAAAGGGGAGTGGGGAAATGGTCAGATCGAGCTGAATGTTCGCTATGCCGAGGTTTTGGAGATGGCGGACCGCACGGCTATTTATAAAAATGGCATCAAGGAAATTGCTGCACTGAATAATTTAATGGCGACCTTCATGGCGAAGCAGGATGCCAATGATTCCGGCAGTAGTGGACATACCCATATCAGCCTGTGGGATACCGAAGAAAAAAATAACCTCTTCTACGATCCTTCCATGGAGTACGGGCTTTCACAGCTCGGTCGCTACTTCCTTGGCGGCATGCTGGAGCTGGCACCTGAGATGATGCTGATGTATGCCCCTTACGTTAATTCCTACAAGCGCCTCAGCAGCTTTGGCTCCGGCGCACCGAATACGGTCAGCTGGGGGATAGATAACCGCAGTACATCTTTCCGCTATGACGGTAAAGGCAAGTCCAGCCGTTTTGAAAACCGAATTCCCGGAGCAGATGCGAACCACTATTTGGTGCTTACCGCGATGATGGCATCAGGCATGTACGGGATCGAGAATAAGTTCGACATTCCACAGCCTGTGAGTGGAAATGCCGCCGACCAGCCAGTTCCGCGTCTCCCCACCAACCTGTTTGATGCGATCCGCCTGTTTGAAAAGAGTGAACGCGTAAAAGAATTGCTTGGCGAAGACGTGTTTGATCACTATTTGCAGGCAGCGCAAAACGAGCTTCAGGACTTCTTGACTGCTGTAACAGATTGGGAGAGAAAGAAGTACTTCGAATTTATTTAGGAGGGAAATAGATGGCTGTCGATCAATTGAACCGTTGGAATCATAACTGGATGAATGGTGAAAAGATAGAAACCGATCAGGTCGTTGCCGTACGTAATCCGGCAACGGGTGAGGTGATCGGCCATGTTCCCAGTCTCACCGAGGAATTGGTCACAGGTGCGGTGGATGCAGCCAGCCAGGCGCTCCCAGGCTGGTCTCGGCTAACCGCGAAACAAAGGGGCGACTATTTGCTAGCGTGGGGAGAGCGCATTCTTTTGCACAAAGAAGAATTGGCACAGCTTCTCTCGCAGGAACAGGGAAAAGCCTTGAAAGAGGCAAGGGGAGAAATCGGAGGATCGGTTGAAATTCTTCGCTGGTATGCCGAAGAGGCCAAGCGCGCTTACGGAGAAATCATTCCCCCTTCCAATCCAGGCCAGCAATTGTTGATTTATCGCGAGCCAGTCGGTGTTGTCGGGCTGATCACACCGATGAACTTTCCTGCTGCTACGCTGATGCGCAAGGTAGCGCCCGCACTTGCAGCGGGCTGCACAGCGATCTTGAAGCCGGCGAGCACTACCTCGCTCATCGCAGTTGCGTTGTTTGAGCTTCTGATGGATACGAACCTGCCCAAAGGGGTAGCAAATCTCGTAACGGGCAGCTCCAACGTGATTGGAACGGTATTGATGAATGATTCGCGCGTGCGCAAGGTTTCCTTCACAGGGTCTACAGAGGTAGGCAAGCTGCTGATGGAGCAGGCAGCAAAAACGGTCAAAAAGCTCGGACTGGAGCTTGGCGGCAACTCACCTGTGATCGTCTTCCCGGATGCCGATCTGGACAAAGCTGCACGTGATATCGTGGACAACAAGTTTGAAAACTGCGGGCAGGTATGCAACGGAATTAACCTGATTTATGCACATGAAGATATTCGCGAGCAGCTGGCTGAAAAAATCGTAGAGCTGGTCAGTCGTTTGAAGGTAGACGTTGGCACGCATCCGGAGACGGATATCGGACCGCTGATCGACCAAGGAGCTGTCACAAAGGTGGAGGCATTGGTCGAGGACGCGATTGCCAAGGGTGCCAAGGTGCTGACAGGCGGAAAGAGATTGCAGGATGGCGTGTATCAAAAAGGAAGCTTTTATGCGCCTACTGTGCTCGATCATGTAACACCTGAGATGAACATCACCCAGGAAGAGATTTTTGGACCAGTGGCGCCGATTCTCTCGTTCAAGGATGAGGCGGAAGTTTTGAAGCGCGCAAACAACACGCCGTATGGACTGGCAGCCTATTTCTTTACGAAAGACGCAGCGCGTATCTATCGTGTGATTCAGGAATTGGAGACGGGAAACATCGGCGTAAACGGAACCTCGCTTGCCTACGTCCAAGCTCCGTTCGGCGGGGTAAAGGAAAGCGGTATGGGCAGAGAAGGCGGCCGTCACGGCTTGGATGAGTATTTGGAGTCCAAATACGTTGCGTTGACCCTGTAGACCGGGCAAAAAAGCAATGAACTGACAGACAGTGGCAGAGTGAGCGGGTGGCAGCAAGCCAGTCTGTACCCGCCTCACTTTGACCAAAGAACATCTCAAATAAGGTGGGAATGGCGTATGGGAAGTATTTCGAGTGCAGAATTGAATCAGGGCAGCACTGAAACAGGCCACGATACCGAGAAGTTTGGGTATAAGCAGGAGCTGCATCGCGGACTGACATTAAAGGATCTTATCATTTATGGCTTAATCACTATGCTGCCGATTGCGCCGATTGAGGTGTATGGACTCGTAGCAGGTTCGAGCTTCGGGATGGTTCCATTCGTATACATGATCGGGATCGTCGCGATGGTGTTCACGGCATTGAGCTACAATACAATGAGTAGAGAGTTTCCGATTTCAGGCTCTGTCTATTCCTATGTACAGCGCGGCTTGAATCCACATGTGGGCTTTGTGACAGGCTGGCTGATCATGATCGATTACATTATGTGTCCAGCGCTGCTGACAGGCTTTGCTGCATTGTGGTTAAACCGAATCATTCCATCTATCCCTATTTATTTAATTATTCTGTTATTTACAATTATCAATACATTCATTATCGCGCGCGGAATTACGCTGACTGCGATTGCCAATCGGATCTTCCTTGCCATGGAGCTGATCATTCTCGCACTCTTTATCTTTTTTGCCGTAAAGTACGTTTTTATCGATGGTCATGGCGCAGGTGGATTTTCCTTGGAGCCGTTGTTCCAAGCTGACAAAATGGACCTTGGCTTTCTCGCAACAGCTACCTCGATTGCGGTTCTAGGATTTTTAGGCTTTGACGTTATCAGTACGTTGTCCGAGGAAGTCAAAAATCCGGTCAAAACAGTCGGAAGAGCTACCGTATCGTCTCTTCTGATCATCGGGCTGCTGTTTGTGGTTCAAACCTATGTAGCGGCGCTGGCTCATCCCCAATACGAGAATCTCGACCCTGACATGGCGATGTTTGATATCGCAAGAGAGGTCGGTGGAGACTGGCTCTACTATACGTTCATCATCGTTGGTGTGCTTGCGGTAGGTGTAGCGAACGCGCTCGCGATTCAATCCGCTATCTCCCGTATTATTTATTCCATGAGCAGAGACAAGCTGCTGCCGTTTTCTGGGGTCTTGGGCAAGATCCATCCCCAATACAAGACGCCGTTCAATGCGACCATCTTTGTCGGGATCGTTACACTGGTCGTTGCAGTTACTGTTTCAATCGAAGCGATTGTACAGCTGTTGAACTTTGGCGCGCTCACTTCCTTTATGCTTTTGAACATAACCGTTTTTGCTTACTTCTTTATTAAAAAACGCCAAAGAGATTTCAAGGGCTTTTTGAAATACGCGGTACTTCCGGCAATAGGTTTTAGTATTATCGCGTTTGTTTGGTCTGGCTTTGACGCTAGGACGTTCATGGTTGGTTTCGTCTGGATGGCGATCGGTATCATTATGGGTGCGGTGAAATCAAAAGGATACAAAGAAGTACCTCCAACACTAAGGGATGTTTAAGAAAACAGAATTGTGTTACAACTAAATAGAACCATCAGCTAAAAAGGCGCATGATGGGATCGTATCTTTTACTTCATATATGAAAATATGTGAAGTTTTTTCTTTGCTTCAAATAAAAATGAACAGATGCGATCAGCTTACGGGGGTGTTTCCCATTTCAATCGTAAAAGTTGCCATCATTGCCGGATATGAAACAACCAGTCAACGAATCTGTGATCAGCTCACGGCTCTTTGGGGAGCATATATCTCATTCATTCCGATGGCTGCAGGCCGTTATGAAGAGAGTATGGCACAAGATGTCGACTTGATTTTGATCAGTTCCCATATTATTTTTACTCGTTCTTCACCTGCTGTGATCAATAAACGGACAGATGTACAAATTATCGGTCGAACATTGTCCAAGGCAGGGTGGGAAAAAATTAAAAATCTGCCCGACGGAAATTATATGGTGGTCAATGATGAGCGCGACTCTGCTGTGGAGACGATCTCGTTGATCTATGAATTAGGGCTCAGAAATGTCAATTTGCTGCCATGCTATCCTGGCGTTCCAGAGCAGCCAAAATCAGCTATCGCAATTACGCCTGGCGAGCGCAGCTATGTTCCCGCTCATATCGAGCATGTCATTGATGTAGGCGAACGAGTCGTTGATATTAGTACGATGGTGGAGATGCTGACACGCTTTCACCTGCTCAATCATGAGACGACGCTCATTTTAAATGAATACGCGAAAAAAATCGTATCGCGTAGCCAAGGCTTGCAAGCGACCATGGCTGGTTTGATTCACACGAAAAACATGTTCGAAGAAACGCTGAACATGGTGCAAGACGGCGTCATTACGTATGATGAGCGAGGAAAGATTACATTCCTGAACAAAGTAGCAGAGGAAATTTTGGCCTTGCCGTTTTCTCGCGTAGCCAATCGCGATATTCGTGGTGTGTGCAGAGAAATGCTGATTGATACCAGCTTTTTAGATGAGGATATGCAAAATCAATTAATTACGATTCGAAACCAGAATATTCTGGTTAATAATATGAAGATTTTGAGTCGCGGGAATGTGGCAGAAGGTGTCATTACACTCAAGATTGCCAAGGAAGTCGAGGAATTGGAGCTAAAGCTCAGGACCCAGCTCAGAACGAATGGACATACGGCACGCTTTCACTTTTCGGACATCGTAACGAATTCACCGAGCATGAAGCGGGTGGTCAGCCGCGCACAGCGTATGGCGCCAAACGATTTGGGTGTACTCATCCTGGGCGAAAACGGAACGGGTAAGGAGCTGTTTGCTCACTCTCTTCACAATGCGTCGCTTCGGGCCAACTTTCCCTTTGTAGCTGTCAATTGCAGCGCGCTCCCTGAGTCGTTGTTGGAATCCGAGTTGTTCGGGTATGAAGATGGGGCCTTTACTGGTGCGAAAAAAGGGGGAAAGCCCGGCCTGTTTGAACAAGCTCATAGAGGAACAATTTTTCTGGACGAGATCGGCGATATTTCTCCCCATCTGCAAACTAGACTTCTTCGGGTCGTTCAGCAAAAAGAGATTATTAAAGTAGGAGGAACCAGGGTGCTCCCGGTCGATGTTCGCGTCATCGCAGCGACCAATCGCAATCTGGTTACGATGATAAAGGAAGAAAAATTCCGCGAAGATCTATACTATCGGCTCAAAGTATTGCAAATCGAGGTACCGCCGCTTCGGGAACGCAAAGAGGATATCCCTTATTTGGCCCAGCACTTTTTGAAGAAAAAGAAGATGCTCATGGAATTGCCAGAGCCCATCATGGACGTCATTACACAGTACCATTGGCCCGGAAACGTCAGGGAGCTGGAGAACACGATTGAATATGTAACGATTATGAACGATGGAGACTTACAAATAGAGGACCTGCCCTTTAGCATTGGCGAAGCTGTCATGCAGGTAGCAAGCGCGAGCGACAAGATGGCCCAGCCGAGACTGGCGGTGAATCGGCGAGATGAAAAGCTCGTGCCTGCTGAATATGTGGAGATGAACGTCGAGCGACTCCTTTTGGAGCTAGTTTTGGAAGCCAAAGTGAGAGGGCTTCATACAGGGCGGAAGCATCTCATGCAGCTGGCTAGAGAAAGAGGAGTTCTTTTGACAGAGAACATGATTCGTAAGCAGGTCGATGCTCTCCGCCAAAAAGGACTGGTTAACGTACAAATAGGGCGAGCGGGCTGTCAACTAACGCCAAAGGGCTATGCCTATATAAAGAATCAAGAGGAAGATCTCTAGACTACTGTGTTCATGAAAAAAAAGGATATAATGGGGGTAAATGAAAGCGAAAAGAAAGGATGTGGTAACAAATGCAACAAAGAGGAGTGCGTATGGGTTACTTCCTAGCCATTTCGCTTTTACTTTCAGCCTTGTTTTACTTCTTTGCCTCGAATTGGCCTGCGCTCGATCGATGGGGAAAAATTGGTGTGAGTGCTGCGGTGCTGGCTCTTTTTTATCTGTTTTCCTATGTGGGAGCATTCATAGTAAAACGCCACTCGTTCATTAGTAATTGGCTGTTGGTAGCAGGAGGGTTGTCATTTGGGCTGAGCGTAGCCCTGCTTGGGCAAATATACAATTCCCACGCGGATAGCTACATGCTTTTTGTCGTCTGGTTCATCCCCAATCTGCTTTTTGCCATATGGACCCGTTATCAGCCCTTTTACGTGATTAGCTACGTTCTCGCGCATCTGGCAGTCTTCTTCTTTCTGGACCCTTCTGTTGTCAATGTGGCTCGCGAGGATGAATGGTGGTTCATGGTTTTCTGGCTGATTGCACTCGTGAATATCGCGTTATTCTGGCTCACCTCGACAGGGAGACTGCAATCGCGTCCAATCTACTACTTGTCCTTTTTTGTTTTTCAGGTAAGCCTGTTTACCTCTTCTTTTGTGGATGTATATGGCCCGTTTCCAGAGCTTTTATATATGCTACTTGGGGTAGGCTTGTTTATCACCTTTTTAAAAGGGGTACCGAATCGGGGCTTGTTGATCGCCACGTCTGCATTTTTGGCCCTGTTTTTACTGGCGAATTTCTTCTGGTTCATGATGAAGCACTTCTCAGAGGGCTTCTTTGTGATTGCTTTGCTGGTAGCGGCTGGACTCGTATGGGGAGCGGTGGCCGGTATCAAATGGTTGCGTCAGGAATCGCCATATCAACAGAGCGGTTGGGTGCGGTTTTTCCAGGAGGCGTTTACGGTTCTGGTCACCACGATTGCTTCCTTGATTGGAGCCATCTCGTTGACGGGGCTGTTGTTCCTGATTTTAGAGGATGAAACAGTTGTTAATTTTATCTTCTTCTTGTCCTTGATCGGCTTTGTGGCGCCGGTCCTGTTCTACTCCAGGATGAATGCAACGGTGAAGTATACGCTGCTTACGATGGGATATATCCTCGCAGCCGGCTCATCGATCTTTTTGGAGGGCTATTACTGGATCTTTTTTCTGGCTGTGCTTCTGTATGCATGGTTTACTTTGTCGAGTATTGCTGCGAGACTGTTGACTCAGCTGGCATTTCTGCTCGTTCTGTATTTTCAGCTGGGTCATCAATATGCGGTTCGCGAAGAGCTAGCATTGCTAATTGTGATTGTCTCACAGCTAGCGATGTATTTCCTTCCGCGTTTGCCAGTCGTTTTGCAAAACAGCTCCTTGGTTTATGCGCTGCTCAGCTTTTTAGCGCTGACGGAGACGAATTCGTATGGTCCTGCTATGAATGTGGCGATTAATCTGGTGTTTTTCGGATTTACTACGTATATGCTCTATCGTACCCTGCATCAAAACAGGCGAGTTGATTTTGGCATCATCCTTGGCTTTTGGTTCGCCTTTTTACTGATGAAATACTACGACTTCCTCTGGAGCTTGCTGCACAAATCGCTCTCACTGATACTACTCAGCTTGTTGTTTTTTGCGGTCAGCTATTGGCTCGAACGTCGCTCGACAGAAGAAGCACCGCTACAGACACCGTTTTTTTCGCAAAAGCATAAACGACTCTTGCTTGGTGCTACAATCCTGCTGCAATTTGCGCTGCTCGGCTATCAGGTATGGAGCAGCGAGTCCATCCTAACCAACGGAACGACAGTAAAGCTCGAGCTGGCACCAGTAGACCCGCGCTCCCTGCTGCAAGGGGATTATGTGCAGCTGTCTTATACAATCGCTACCTTGCCGGATACTGACTTCGAGGCAGGCAAGAAGCTTCGGGTCGTGCTGAGGAAACAGGAAAACGGGATACATGGATATAGCGGGTTCTACGAACAAGATGGTGTGTGGAATCAGCCATATGAAAAACAGGCGGATGATGTCATCATCAACGGGACAACAGTTGGCTACCAACGGATCGAGTACGGGATCGAAAGCTTTTTTGTCCCTGAAGGAACCGGTCTGGAGGTCGAGAGAACCGCAAAGTACGCGATCATCAAAATAGGAAGCAAAGGCGATGCCCTATTGGAGGGCTTGTCGCCAGAGTAAAGAGACGTAGAAAGAGGCTGCTCGCTATACTGGGCAGCTTTTTCGCATGCTTTGGGTAAAGCCATTCGTTACCAGTCTGTAACCTTTTTTTGTCGAACTTTTCCTATCATAGAAGGAATTGCAGATCACAGTCTTGGCTGTGTTGTGCTGACCGCAAGCGGTCACATCCAATTTTTTGAAAGACGTCAGGGGCGTTTTTCACGGAAAAGGGAGGAGTTACCGTTGAACAAGAGCGCGAAAAAAGGGATATCATTACTGCTGGCAACATCGGTGTTGGCTAGCCCATTTGTTTTGGTGCCGAATGCTGCATATGCACTTACCGTTGAAAAGGTTTCGGCGGACGATACGGGTGTAGACGAGGAAACAGAATATACAATTGAGTTCGAAATCGACAAGGAACTGAAATCGGACGGTACGATCACCGTTAAATTCCCTTCTGGATATCAGGTAGACAAGAACCTGAAAAAGAAGGATGTTACGCTAGAGGATGACGACGGCGATAAAATCGCGATTTCCAGGGTGGATGTATCCAAGACAACTGTCGATATCGAAGTAGACGAAAAGATCAAAAAAGGCACAACCCTCGTACTGACCATTGATAAAGTAACCAACCCGGACGACAAGGACAGTTATTCGATCGGTGTGAAGACAAGTGCTGAGGATACGTTCAAAAATAAAAAAATAAGCATTGGCAAGTCTTCGAGCAGCAGTAGCAGCAGCGGAAAATTCGGCGTCTCACTTAGCAGCAAAGACTCAGAAGCCGCAATTTCGCTGACGCTGGGTAAGCTGAGCCTCGCTTCCAAGACGAAGCTCAAAAAGGGCAAATACATTTACGTGAACTTCCCGACCAAGGACATGCTTCCCAGGAGCATTAACAAGTCTGATGTTCGAGTGAATGGAGAAAAGGTCGATTACGTATCGATTTTGTCTAATAATTCGGTTCGCATCGAGGTTCCAAGTCGAGTAGATGGAGACAACTATATTGATCTTGAATTTTCGAAATCAGCAGGAATCGTGAATCCATCAAAGGCAGATAAATATTATACCTTTACGATTGAATACGATGACAAAGAGTATAAATCAAAAGATGTAGAGGTTAGCGGATCTTCCTCCTCCAGTTCTTCATCGATCTCGGTGGGGATGTCCGATTATAAAGCAGGGGCACGCGCCAGCTATACGCTTGATTTGGAACTATCCGAAAGACTGTATTCGAATACAGACATTCAAATTGACTTCCCAACAGCAGATATGGTGCCGCCTGTGCTCTCCGCTTATAATGTAACGGTGAACGGAGACCAGGTGTCGAACCTGTCTACCAGTGGAAGCAGGGTTAGCTTTCGTACGCCAAGCGGATTCAAGAGCACAGACAACGTAACGATCCGATTTACCCAGGATGCGTATATTACCAATCCTAGAACGGCGGGATTTTATAACATCACGGCCAAAGTGGATGGCAAAACGTATCGCTCCAAAGAATTCCAGATTACTGGTGCGGCAATACCTACTCCTATTGCGGTAGACAATTCGCTGGCAACTATCGGCCTCACAAGAGCGACAGCTGCTACGCCTGCTGGTCTTTCGATCGGTATTAAAGGTCTGGGTGTTGCGGTTCCCCGTGCCCAAGGCTTCGTGGAGGTCGTACTTCCTGTTGGATTCCGCGTACCTGCCTATCTGCCAGCAAACACGGTGACGGTAAACGGTGTGGCTGCCAACTATGTGGGTGTGCGTGGACAAAATCTCATTATTTATCCTTCTCAAGATATTCCGGCACAAACCGCTGTTCAGGTAAATATCGCGGAAACAGCAGGTGTCGTGAATCCGGCGACTGCTGGTGTATACAGCATCGGTGTGTACACATCAGAGGAAAAAGGATTGCTGTTTGCTCGCCCAACGACCATCGTTGCACTGAATGGTGTCAGCTTCAAAGTGGATGTGGCGAATTTTACCAAGTCGGGTAAAACAACTGCTCTGGCAGTGGCTCCTTATACAGTAAACGGCAACACGCTGATACCTACTACGTTTTTCCGTGATGCGCTAGGCTTCCAAATCAGCTACACGAAAACGACAGCGAAGGTCGTCAGCGGAAATACGGTCATGAATTTTAAAGTGGGTTCGAACGTAGTCAATATTAACGGTCAAAACGTAACCCTTCCCGCAGCGGTTCAATTGAAAAACAATATTCCAACGCTGCCATTGAAAACAATTGCTGACCGTACAGGCTATAAAATCATTTATGTGAACGGAAATTACACCGTTTATAAATAGAGTGCAAGCAAAGCCCCGTCTATTGGCGGGGTTTTTTGTTCTAAAAGGACATCCCCCTCCATACGATTGTACAAGAAGGGTACGTTAGGGGGGAGTAATCATGAATGACCACATGAAGCGGCCTCGCCATGAAATCGTAATGATCAATCGACGCAGCTTGGCGATTTCGGGAGTGAAAAACGTCGAAAGCTTTGACAGCGAAGAATTCCTCTTGGAGACGGATGGCGGCTTTTTAACTATACGTGGCCAAAATCTTCATATGAAAAATCTGAGTTTGGAAACCGGAGAAGTAGCGATCGAGGGCCTGGTTCACGAAATGGCCTATCTGGAGCAAGGGCAGGCGTCAGATCGGTCGAGAGGATTCTTCGGCAAACTGTTCAAGTGAGTATCGTCACTCAGCTGCAGACGGTGCTGGCCATGTCGACGTGTGGAGCATTAATGGGAATAGGATTTGATACGTATCATGTATTCAAAGGAAAGAGCAGGCTGCCGCTTTGGCTCGTGTTCATCTTTGACATCCTTTTTTGGGTCGGCAGCATGGGCGCTGTTTTCTACATCCTTTTAAAAGTGAACGATGGTGTCATTCGATTCCCCATCTTTTTTGGAATGATCTTTGGTGCGTGGCTGTATTTTTTAATAGGTAGTAAGAAGTATATCCATTTTTTACACCGCATGATAAAATTTTGTCAGTGGTTATACCGAACAATTATACAAATCATTGACACCCTCGTAGTACGTCCCGTGTTGTTTTTGTACCGAGTGATCCTGATGTTGCTGGCATTTTTGTATTCCGTATTGCTTGCGATCACAGGCTTTTTATGGAAAGTGACGCGTTTTGTCATTTCTCCGTTTGCCAAATGGGGTCAAGTTTTGGGGAAAAAAATGTTCGGGAAAACAACAGGAATTTGGACCAATTGGAAGAATTGGTTTCACTCAAAGAGAAAGCGGGAGTGAAAACGAGGTGGCCTATTCATGAAAGAAGCGATATCCATGCGAACTAATCGAAAAGGGCAACGGCGTAGAATGAGGCTCTTTTTCTTTTTTGTCCTCTGCTTTTTCATCTGGACTGGCTATACCCTCTACTTGCAGAGTGGTGTGCTGGCGCAGAAGAAAACCGAGCTGGAGACCCTGAAGCAAGAAGCAGCGGCCTTGCAGCAAAAGCAAGAGGAGCTTACCTATGAAGCGAGCCGTCTCAACGATCAGGAATACCTGGCGGAGCTAGCGCGCAAACGAATTTTCTATACCAAGCAGGGCGAGAGTATTTACGTGATTCCAGAATAAGTTACCTTATCTGATCTTCGAGGAGAGGGAGGCTTTCCACATACATGGGAGTCGAGGTCGGGAGCAAACTTGAAGGAAAAGTGACAGGTATCACGAAATTTGGCGCGTTTGTAGAGCTGCCTGGGAATGTGACCGGTCTTGTCCACATCAGTGAGATTTCGGACGTTTACGTCAAAGATATTCATCAGTTTTTGAAGATTGGTGATAAGGTGATTGTAAAGGTACTGAGTATCCGTGATGGCAAGATTGGTTTGTCGATTAAAAAAGCACAAGAAAAAGAACGTCCGCCGCGAAACCACCGAGAACGTGGAGAAGGCTTTGAAGATAAATTGAATCGCTTTTTAAAAGAAAGCGAAGACCGCCAATCCCCATTGAAAAAGAGCGGGGACAAAAAGGGGCGCGGTCGGTAAATGCGATTCAGAAAATTATGATTTTTCTTTCTTCATGAAAAGTGTATTTTACTGCAAATTCAGGAAGGGCATTTGAAAGTAATGACGAATACGTATCGTAAGCCCGTTTCGCAAAGCGCGAATCACCTGTCAGCCGACGTTATCCGCCATAACGTCGGTTTTTTTTGTCCAAATACGTTAATGAATTTGTCGCACGATTCTGTGAATACGCTTTGGTTTTTTGACAAATTTTACAATACCACCTCCGTATAATTGAGAAACACATTGAACAAGAACGGGGTGGTACGAAATGATCGCAAACAAAAATGTCACTGGAGCCGGACAGGTATGGACCAGACAAGTTTCAGAACGAATGGATACAACTACACGAACGTGGGGAGAGAAGGTGGCTGATGCCGCTCAGAAGTGGAATGTCCTTCCGCTCCTAATGGGCTTTTTGCTCGGACGTGCGTTGATTCTTGAAGAACTGACCCCTTTTGTCATACCTTATTTCATTGTCATGTTTTATATCCGGCGAGATTGTATCCTAACAACCGGATTTGCTCTGATTCTGGGAGCTTTTACACATTCGGTTCCCATTGGCTTGCAGACAGTCCTCAGCGTGGTGCTGGCGCTGGTTGTGTGCAAGATCATGGAGAGAACACGCAGGAAGGATTTCTCCCGTACGCCTCTTTTAGTCGTGACGACGGTATTCATCAGTCATTTGCTTTATGCCGTGTTGACCAACCAGGTTAATACCTATGAGCTGGTGATGATCGCAGTCGAAGCGGTACTCGGATTTATTTTGACGCTCATCTTTATCCAGTCACTTTCGATTATCCATTTGGCCAAGCCCTATGAGCCGTTGAAAAACGAAGAGATCGTGTCGTTGGTCATCTTGCTGGCGTCATTGATGACAGGAACGGTCGATTGGATGGTAGAGGGCGTGTCAATGGAGCATGTACTCTCACGTTATCTGCTCCTCGTATTTGCCTTCGTGGGAGGTGGCACGATAGGTGCGGCTGTAGGTGTAGTGACTGGCTTGATTCTAAGCTTGGCAAATGTCAGTGCACTTTTGCAAATTAATTTGCTGGCGTTTTCCGGTCTTTTGGCTGGTTTATTGAAGGAAGGCGGCAAAGTAGGGGTATCCGCGGGACTTTTGATTGGAACAGCTATACTTGCAATTTATGGCGGTGCAGAAGAGACGCTTTACCTCTCATTAGTTGAAACGTCAATTGCGATCGCCCTGTTTATTTTGACACCGGCAGCTCTGTGGAAAAAGGTTGCCCGATTTATACCCGGAACTCCCGAAAATCTCCAATCCCATCAGGAATATATGCGCCGTGTCCGTGATGTTACTGCAGGAAAAATTCAGCAGTTCTCTGATTTGTTTACGCAGCTGTCGCATAGCTTTGCCCAGACAGCGGATCGTGATGAGATTGAGGAGCAGGCGGATGCCTTCCTCAGTCGCGTAACTGAATTTACATGCCAGAGGTGCTGGAAAAAAGAACAGTGTTGGGAAAAGGATATGCAGTCTACCTACGAAGGTATGCGCCATCTTATGGATAAGGTGTACGAAAATGGTACGCTTGCTGGCGTAACACCGCCTCGAGATTGGGAACGGAAATGCGTGAAAACGGAAAAAGTGATGACCGTGATCGAGCAGGAGTACGATCGCCAGGAGTCGTTTGATCAACTGAAGAAGCAGGTAAAGGAAAGCCGCAAGCTCGTCGCTGATCAGCTGTCGGGTGTATCGCGAGTGATGAGTGACTTTGCCCGGGAAATTCAACGGGAAGGTATGGAGCTGAGCCTACAGGAAAAGCAAGTTTCGAAGGCGCTGGAAGGACTGGGTCTTTCTGTACGCCGCGTTGACATACACAGCTTGGAGGAAGGCAAGGTAGATATCGAGATCAGTCAGCCCACCTGCTATGGAAGGGATGAGTGCGCCAAGATTGTTGCCCCCATGCTAACTGAAATATTGGGAGAGAATATCGTGGTCAGGGAGCGGCATTGCGAAGCGCAAAAAGACGGTTCGTGCACGATGTGCCTCGCTTCCGCCAAAACGTTTGAAATTGATATCGGCGTGGCTGGGGCAGCCAAGGACGGCAAGCTGTTGTCCGGTGACAGCTTCCGCACAATGGATTTAGGGAATGGAAAAATGGCCTTGGCGATTAGTGACGGGATGGGAAATGGGGAGCGTGCTTCCCTGGAGAGCCAATCCGCGCTCGACATGCTCCAGCAGCTGTTGCGCTCGGGAATGGATGAAAAAATTTCGATCAAAACAGTGAACTCCGTGCTTGCCCTGCGCTCAACTGAGGAGATGTTTGCCACTGTTGACCTGGCACTGATTGACCTTCAAACCGCTCACACCCGGTTTATCAAAATTGGTTCTACCCCCAGCTTTGTGAAAAGAAGCCATGACGTCATAACGATCACAGCGAACAATTTGCCAGTGGGTATACTGGAAGAAATCGAGGTAGATGTCGTATCCCGTATGCTAAAGCCTGGAGATCTGTTAATCATGATGTCTGATGGTATTTATGAGGCTCCGCGGCATATCGAGAATCGCCAGATGTGGATGAAGCGGATTATTAGTGAACTTGAAACCGATGATCCACAGGAAGTGGCTGATCTTTTGCTGGAAAAAGTGATACGGCAGCACTCCGGAAATATTGTCGATGACATGACAGTACTCGTAGCCCGCATCGATCGATTTGTACCTCAATGGGCAGCGATTCAGGTCCATGGGATGCCGAAGCTGGAGCGTCCACGGATTGTAAGTTAAGAGTATGATTTCCGCTCTCCCCGTCGATACTGTTGCTAAAACAGGCAGAATGGGGAGATTATTTGTGAAAGAAGCGACACTTAAACAAATTTTGGTGGTGACCGATGGCTGCTCGAATTCCGGTATGAGTCCAGTTGCTGCGGCTTCCCTGGCACGAGAGCAAGGCATTACGGTTAACGTGATTGGCGTCATCGATAAAAGCGAGCTGGGTGAAAAGGGAGAACGTGAGATTCGGGATATCGCAGAAGCTGGAGGCGGTCTGTGTGATATCGTCTATCCGCAGCAGTTGGCACAAACGGTACAAATGCTGACTCGCAAGGCAATGACGCGAACGATTCATCAAGTGGTCAATAAAGAATTGAAAGAGATTTTGGGCGATTCCGGAATAGAGGAGCTGGCCCCGGAGAAAAGGGTACAAGTTGCGGGGATGGTAGATGAGCTGGGCGAAAAAAGCAGCCTCAACGTGGTCATGCTGGTAGACACCTCGGGTAGCATGAAGCCAAAGCTGTCCGCTGTGCAACAGGCGATTCACGATTTCAGTATCAGCCTGCATTCTCGAAGCGGACAGAGCAGAATGGCAGTAGGTTCTTTCCCGGGTAAACATAAATATTTGGACATTCGCATTCCGTGGACAGAAAAAGTAGAGCAGGCCCATCAAATCACCAGCGATTTGGCGATGAGTGGGATTACTCCTACCGGTCCAGCGATTGTCGAAGCGATTGCTTTGTTTGAGCAGGTAAAGCTCCCTCAGTCGTTATCTGACCGCTATGCCAGCATGGAAGAGGATGACGATCACAACGGAAGCTTGCGTGACCATGTCTTCTAAAGTGAATATTCCAGATCTGCCGAAGTATTTTCAGGGCAAATGGAACAAAAAGTCGTATCACGTCCTAAGGGAGCTGGGACGTGGTGCGAATGGAGCCGTGTATCTAACCTCTCAGGACGGTATAAAGCGGGCGGTTAAAGTCGGGATCGAGGGCATAGATATCTTAATGGAAGTAAACGTGTTAAAAAGCGTACAGCAGGGGCGGGATTCCCGAGTGGGACCGCTCCTGTGTGATGTGGATGATCTTGTCCTAAACGGCAAGCCTTGTACGTTTTATGCCATGGAATACCTGGATGGGGAACAGCTGGACCATTATATACAACGGGCCGGGACAGAGTGGGTGACAGTGATGATTGTCCAACTGCTTGCCCGGCTCGACATTCTTCACAAGCACGGCTGGGTATTTGGCGATTTGAAGCCAGAGAACATCATGGTGACCCAGTCTGACAAGCAGGTACGCCTGATCGATTTTGGTGGAGTAACCAAGCTGGGCAATGCCGTTCGTCAATTTACCGAAGAGTATGATCGGGCTGCCTGGCACGCAGGTGACAGACGAGCAGAGATTGGATACGACCTGTTCTCAACTGCTGTCATGATGGTGCGACTTATGGTTGACAAGGAAACGTGGAAAAGTAGCTTGGGCGACCCGCGCGAAACGGCATTGCTCTGTGATATAATACGGAAAAGTGACAGACTATACCCCTATCGAGTGTCTCTTCTTAAGGCCTTCCACGGAAAGTTCGCAACGGCGGGGGAAATGAGAGCAGAGCTGTTGGCCATTCTGCGAGAGCGGACTGTTGCCGCTATGCAGAAACCAAAGCGGGCATCCAAACCTGCAGGCAAAGGAATCAGTGGCCTGTTTGTCGCCTCTTTGCTGCTCTTGGCTGGAACTTTGTATTATGCATGGTTCATGTGAAGGGTGTGACAGTCGTGTCCTCAGATTTGGTGATGGATACATGCTTATTGGCTGGCTCGATTATTTTGAAGAACGGTGGCGAGACCTACCGGACAGAAGAGACGATGGCGCTGATAGCACAGGCAGCAGGAATGGATGATGTCAACAGCTCGGCTACGCCGACGAGCATCATTTTGTCTTTTCGCTGCAAGGGGCAGGACCATACACGTATGGTTCGTACTCCTAGAAGAACAACCAATCTAAACAAAATTACATTGGTCAACGATGTTTCCAGAAAGTTTGTCAGTGGTGGAATCAATCTGGAGCAAGCGTATTTGACCCTGCGTGAAATTGATCAAAAAAAGCCGCTGTATCCCAAATGGATGCAGCATATGGCAGCCACGATAGCCAGCGGCTCCTTTTCTATGCTGGTTGGTGGAACCTGGTACGATCTCGCTCCGGCCGCTCTGGCAGGGCTGATCGTCAACCTGAGTCAGGAATATTTGGAACAGTTTGTACGAATGAAGTTTTTTACGGAGTTTTCTGCGGCCTTATTGGGAGGATTATTCGCATTACTGACGGTTACAATATTTCCGCAGCTGCACATTAGCATCATTATTATTGGTGCGATGCTCCCGATGTTCCCTGGTATTGCGATCACCAACTCGTTGCGTGATTTGATGGCGGGGGATTTGGTTGCAGGAGTATCACGCGGAGTGGAAGCGATGCTAACAGCTGTTTCCGTCGCGGTAGCTACAGCAATTATTCTTTGGTTTATGAGGTGAGCCCCGATGTTGCTGCAGGGAATGGTGCTTAGCCTGATTTCATCAACTGCGTGGTGTGTTCTGTTCAACGTCCCGATTCGTACGATCTTGGCAGGAGGATTCGCGGGAATGATCGGATTTTTGGTCTTTTCCTATCTTCCTACGTTGGGGTCGGAGGTATTGTTGTCCACATTTGTCGCTGCTGCGGTTGTTTCCTTGTTAAGCCAGTTACTATCCATCATATTGCGTGTCCCTTCTACCAACTTTAGCGTTGCGGGAATTATTCCGCTCGTTCCGGGGTCGTTGGCCTACAAATCCATGCTGGCATTTGTGAACAATGATTATGTAGAAGGCATTACGCTCGCTACCAAGACGATGATGGTAGCAGGAGCGATCGCTTCCGGTCTGATGTTTGGCATTTCTGTGTTGACGATTTGGAGAGGAGCCCGTCATGCTGGCAGACGTACGCAACGAGATTGAATCAGAAAAACTGCTGATCCCAGGCGAAACAGTTGTTGTAGGAGTTTCCGGCGGAAATGATTCTACAGCTCTTTTGCATATCTTGGCGACTCTGAATAAAAACTATCACTACGGTTGGAAGCTTCACGCAGTTCACCTGAATCATGGGTTTCGCGGTGAGGAAGCGAGGCAGGATGCATTATCCGCCCAGGAGCTGTGTAAAAAGCTAGGCGTTACCTTTCACCTGTTTGAGTATGACGTGCCCGCTTATATGGAACAAACGGGTATGGGAGGGCAAGAAGCCAGTCGGGAAATTCGTTATCACCTGTATCAGGAGGTAGGCGCCAGGTACAAAGCGACAAAGCTGGCAGTCGCCCATCATGCGGATGATCAGGTAGAGACGATCCTGTTTCGCTTCGTGCGTGGGACTAGGCTTCAGGGGCTGTCGGGAATGCCTAGACGGCGAATGCTTGAAGACAGTCAGATGGAGCTGATTCGGCCGCTTTTGCATAAAACCCGTAAAGAACTGGAAGCCTACTGTCTGGAAAATGAGCTGAAGCCACGAGAGGATAGCAGCAACCAGTCACGCAAGTATTCGCGCAATTTATTGCGGCTGGATGTGATGCCGCTACTATCAAAAGTCAATGATCGCTACCGCGAGCATATTCTCGAAGCAGCTGCTGCCATTGGTCAGGATGAGGTCTTTCTGATGAAGCTTGCACGCGAGCACTTGGAACAGGTTGCGATGGAGACAAAACACGACTCTGTCGTGATTGAGAAAGACAAGTTTCAAACTTGTGACGTTGCTTTACAAAGGAGAATGATTACTCTAATATTAAGTTATCTCTCAAAACAAACCGAATGGTCTTCGCAGCATGTGGAGACCGTTTTGCACATGCTAGGGGGAAGTCGCCCCTCTGCGGAATTGCATTTGCCGGGGCAGCTGGTTGTAAGCCGGATGTACGGCCGAATTCTTTTTCGTCGTAGCGGGCGGGAAGATCGCATACATACGTATTGTTACGAACTCGCGGTTCCGGGTAGTACCTGGATCGATGAGTGCAAGGCCACGGTACATATTACTTACCTTGAGGGTCCCATGGATTTGGAGCGACTTCCGAAGAATGAAGCGGTATTTGATGCCGATCATTTGCCTGGAGCGCTGTATTTGCGTAACCGAAAGCCTGGAGACCGTCTCACCCTGTTTGGCTCAGCAGATGGAAAAAAGCTGAAGGATTTACTGATTGATGCCAAATTCCCGAGAGTCTGGCGGGACAAACTTCCGCTTTTAACGGCGGGCGATGAGGTGATTTTGGTACCGGGCGTGCGCCGTTCCGCCGTAGCGCCAGTAAGTGAACAGACCAGGCGTTTTCTACACGTGCGGATAGAGTTTGGAGAAGATTGGCGGGAGGTTTTTTCATGAATCAAGACATCGAGAAGATTTTGCTATCAGAGAAAGAAATCGCAGACAAAGTACAGGAATTGGGCAAGACATTGGCTGCAGAATATCGGGATAAAAATCCTTTGGTTATCTGCGTGCTAAAGGGTGCAGTTGTGTTTATGGCTGATTTGATCCGTCACATGGATATTCCTTGCGAGATGGACTTCATGGCCGTTTCCAGCTACGGAAGCGGAACAGAGTCTTCTGGCATGGTGAAAATCCTGAAGGATCTGGATGCCTCCGTGCAAAACAGGCACGTACTGGTGGTAGAGGATATCATGGACAGCGGACTGACGCTGAGCCGACTGCTTGAGCTGCTGCGCCATCGTGAGGCAGCCTCTGTTAAAGTGGTTACTCTCCTGAACAAGCCAGAGCGTCGCAAGGTGGATTTATCACCAGATTACAGCGGTTATGATATTCCAGACGAATTCGTTGTCGGATACGGCCTGGACTATTCCGAGAAGTATCGTAACCTGCCGTACATTGGGGTGTTGAAGCCTGAAGTCTACACGAAGTAGGTTTGTTGTGGAGACTATGCTTACTATGATAAAATGTGAAAAGTGTCTGTTCGTGAGAGGAGGTAAGGCATGAATCGCTTTTTTCGTAATACCGGGTTCTACCTACTGATTTTTCTTGTCACGGTCGGGATCGTGAATTTCATCCTCTCCGGTACTGATAAGGTTGGGAAACTTACATATCAGGATTTCCGGGTACAGCTGAAGGCCGACAACATTACTGAGTTGTCTATTCGACCAGAGAACGGTACATACCGCATCGAAGGTACGTTGGCCAAGGCAATTCCGGGACAGGAAAGCAACAAATTTTTTACCAACGTGTTTTTGTATGACTCTGATATCATCTCTTTGGTAGAAGCGAAGATTGATGAACAAAAAGTGAAGAAGGTAGAGGTCAATCCGGCCGAGGGCAACAGCATTTGGCTCACGTTCCTGACTTCCATCATCCCGTTTGTCATCATTTTCATTCTGTTTTTCTTCCTTTTGAATAATGCCCAGGGTGGCGGAAGCCGAGTAATGAACTTCGGTAAAAGCCGCGCGAAGCTTTACAACGAAGAGAAGAAGCGCGTTACATTCGACGATGTAGCGGGTGCGGACGAAGAGAAAGCGGAGCTGGAAGAAGTCGTTGATTTCTTGAAAGACCCGCGCAAATTTAACGCTGTTGGTGCCCGTATTCCTAAAGGGGTCCTGCTCGTAGGTCCTCCAGGTACAGGTAAAACCTTGCTCGCTCGTGCGGTAGCCGGTGAAGCAGGCGTTCCGTTCTTCAGCATCTCTGGTTCTGACTTCGTGGAGATGTTCGTCGGGGTGGGTGCATCCCGCGTGCGTGACCTGTTTGAAAATGCGAAGAAAAATGCACCTTGCATTATCTTTATTGACGAGATTGACGCGGTTGGTCGTCAACGCGGAGCTGGACTCGGCGGCGGCCACGATGAGCGTGAGCAAACGCTCAACCAGTTGCTCGTAGAAATGGACGGTTTCGGTGGAAACGAAGGCATCATCATGGTGGCTGCGACCAACCGACCTGACATTCTCGACCCGGCACTTCTGCGTCCGGGACGTTTTGACCGTCAAATTACAGTAGATCGCCCTGACATCAAGGGACGTGAAGCGGTGCTCAAGGTACATGCCCGCAACAAGCCACTTGGTGAGGACGTAAAACTGGATGTGATTGCTCGCGGTACTTCGGGCTTCACAGGTGCTGATCTGGAGAACCTCTTGAACGAGGCGGCTCTTTTGACAGCTCGCAAAAACAAAAAGCAAATTAATATGTTGGAAGTGGACGAAGCCATTGACCGCGTTATTGCTGGTCCGGCGAAAAAGTCTCGTGTGGTTAGCGAAGACGAAAGACGCCTGGTTGCATTCCATGAAGCTGGTCATACGATTATCGGCTACTACCTGAGAAATGCAGAAATGGTACATAAGGTAACAATCATTCCGCGCGGCCAAGCCGGTGGATACACAGTGATGCTGCCAAAAGAAGACCGTTTCTTCGCTACCAAGACTGACCTGCTTGATAAGATCGTTGGTCTGTTGGGTGGACGTGTTGCAGAAGAAATCGTACTCGGTGATATTAGTACCGGTGCTCACAATGACTTCCAGCGCGCGACGGCTATCGCTCGCAGCATGATTACCGAATACGGAATGAGCAAGCTCGGTCCGATGCAGTTCGGTAAGAGCCAAGGACAGGTATTCCTGGGCCGTGATTATGGTAACGAGCGCAACTACTCCGATCAAATCGCTTATGAGATTGATCAGGAAATGCGCGATATTATTAACGAGTGCTATGCGAAGTGTACAGAGCTGTTGACTACCCATCGTGACAAGCTCGATCTGATTGCCAACACTCTGCTTCGTGTAGAGACGTTGGATGCAGAACAAATCAAACAACTCATCGAAACTGGTGAAATGACAAATGACCCACTCGAAACAAAAGATGTGGTAGTCAATATTTTGCCGAAGCAAGAACCAGTTCAACAAGATGCAGTTCAAGAGACCGTTCAAGAACAAGGAACGGAACAAAAGCAAGAAGAAGATACAAAAGAAGAACCGAAACAATAAGGGGCGCCTCAGGTGCTCCTTTTTTTCACATGAAGGATATTGATAAAAAAAGACATGAGAGAGGGGAAAAGGGATGCTACTCACACCGGGCCTGGCTGCTTTTGATATGGATGGAACTTTGTTAAACAAAGATTCACAAATGACAGAGGTTACCAAGGAAGCGTGTCGTCAACTAAGAGAGCATGGCTGCAAACTGGTTTTGTCTACGGGCAGAACGTATGGATCGGCACAAATCCCCATCGATTCCTTTCCATTCGACGGCTATGTATGCAGTAACGGAGCGACTTTGTACGAGGCAGACGGGACGTTGGTTCAGCGTATTTCGTTGCCAAAGGACATCGTGTTTGATATGCTTCATATGCTCAGAGCGGAGCCGA
The DNA here is from genome assembly GCF_947502445.1 of uncultured Brevibacillus sp. GTDB lineage: Bacteria > Bacillota > Bacilli > Brevibacillales > Brevibacillaceae > Brevibacillus. Next base: position 11,761 of record NZ_CANMZW010000018.1, on the reverse strand, counting down.
TTTACTACGAGCTGCACGATACAGCCAGTAGCCGCATGATGGTGAAAGAAGACCGCGAGCGACTTGAAAAGTTGATCGAGGAAGATATCTCGGTCGAAGGCATGCTTATGCGCAGATTTGCTTTTTACAAGCTGGCTCGCATCGTTCCCTTGGCAGAAATGGTGGAAAAGGTGAATTCCGGTGAAAGCGAGATCGTAAAAATCTTTATCTGGCACAGCAATCCCGAAAAATTGGAATGGGTTCGCCAGCAGCTGGAACCGTGGAGTACACGTGCAAACATCACTTCTTCCGGAAGCCACAACGTCGAGGTCATCCCTCAGGGCGTTTCCAAATGGGAGGGTCTGCGGTATTTTTGCGATAAATGGGGCGTGGGGCCAGAGAAGGTAATGGCTTTTGGTGACGCAGAGAACGATAGGGAAGCATTGACCGAGGCGGGGTACTCCGTAGCAATGGAAAATGCATCTGAGGAAATCAAGCAGATAGCGAAATATATTGCTCCCCATCATAACGAAGACGGTGTCGCTACATTTATTCGAGAACACATCATCGGCAAATAAGCAGGCAGGGGAATGTACAAACCGATCTGGAAAAGGTCGGTTTTTTGTATAGGCAAACCCGATACATTGACAAGGCTAGGTAATCAGCTTACAATGACCGTAAATTATGACACCACCGTAGGGGGATTTTTTCCATGGACGCTTTAGCGTTAGAAAAAAAAGCCCAGCGAAATGCTGAGTTACGTGAGCGGCTGATGCAGCTGAAGAAAGAGAGAAACGCCATTATTCTAGCTCACTTTTATCAACGCCCAGAGATTCAGGAAGTAGCCGACTTTATCGGTGATTCATTTGGCTTGGCTCAAAAAGCGAAAGAAACCGATGCAGATGTGATTTTGTTCTGTGGAGTTCACTTCATGGGAGAAAGTGCAAAAATTCTCAATCCCCAAAAGACAGTGATCATCCCTGACGAACGAGCAGGCTGTCCGATGGCGGACATGGTGAATGTAGAGGGGCTTCGCAAGCTGAAAGCACAGCATCCAAATGCGAAGGTAGTGGCTTATATTAATACTTCTGCTGATGTCAAAGCAGAGACCTACATCTGCTGTACGTCGTCCAACGCGAAGCAGGTGATCGAGTCAGTAGACAGTGACGAGATCATTTGGGTACCGGATAAAAATCTGGGCCACTATGTCTCCCAGTTTACAGACAAGAAAATGATTATTTGGGAAGGCTACTGCAATACGCATGACCAGCTATCTGTAGAAGACATCATGACGTTGAAGCAGCAGCACCCGGAAGCTGTCGTTGTAGTACATCCGGAGTGTCGTCCAGAGGTTGTTTCTTTGGCGGATTATGTCGGTTCTACAACAGGAATCCTCAAATACTGCCGCGAATCGTCCCACAAAGAGTTTATTATCGGTACCGAGGATGGCACGCGTTATATGCTGGAAAAAGACAGCCCGGACAAAACATTTATTTTCGCTTCCAAGTACCTCGTTTGCCCGAACATGAAGGTAAACAACCTGAAAAAATGTGTGGAAGCACTGGAAAATATGAAGCCAGAGATTTTTGTTCCAAAAGATGTTGCAGATGCTGCGCGTGCTTCTTTGGAGCGTATGCTGGAAGTTGCTCCGGCGTAAGTAAACGATTCATTTATAGAAAAAAGCAGGGGAGTAGAGCCGTTTGTAGGCTCCACTCCCTTTTTGCATGTGCTATCCTTACTGTTTCGTTAGCTGCATGATATCTTTACGACGATAGACATTGAGAACCAGCCCGATCAGCGCCATTTGCAGGACGAGGTGCACGATTCCGTTGCTGACGAATGGCAGCGTAGCGGAGGTAGGTGGCACAAGTCCGATGGTCATAAAAATACTCCAGAAATACGGAGTGAAGAAGACGGCCATCCAACCGGACAGCAGCAGGAAGCCGTAACGGTCCTTTACCAGTTTTGTCGCGCGAAGCAGACGGGCGAACAGGATGATTCCGATTAGCACCAGTGCAGCCCCGGTTACCAAGCCAAAGCTGTAGACCAGATAGGTGAAGATGAAATCGGATTCGATGGCAGGGAGTACATCCAGACGTGAGCCGAAGCCATTGCCCCAGAGCCCTGCCGATGATAAAGCTTTCATGGATTGTACGAGCAAGTATCCGCTGCCGTGTGGATCGGCATAAGGATCAAGAAACGCAAGATATCGGTCTATTTGGTAGCGGCGCGTTGTCAGTAAGATCATACCGACAACAGCGGGAACCATAATTCCCATGAAGGAAAGGATGATTCGTTTCTTTACCTGTGTAGAGAAGAAAAGCACAAGAAACCCAACGAGATACAAAAAGGCAGCAAATTTGTTGTTTCCCGCCATCAGTAATAGCAAGGGTGGGGCAAAAAAAGCAAAAATTTTTAAGACAGAGTAGCGTGCATTCCAATTCCATTCCGCAAAGATCCCTGCCAGCGACACGATGAGAAGATAGGGAGCGATGGCAAAGATATTGAAATACCAGCTTCCTAATAGAAATTGTGGTTGCCCGTTAATGGTATTTCTCGTTAGCAAGGTATAGAGTAAAAGAAGAAGCGTCAGGAAATACAAGTGCTTACTGTATCGTTTGAGCTTGGTGTAGTCGGCAAAGAGGATCGTGATGAAAGCGATGCTGCCAAGCAATACCCCAATCAGCTGCCGTTCAAGCAGTCCCCCCTCATCCCGAGAGACGTGATCGAATACATGGAAAACAGTCCAAACCAGATCAAAACGGCCGCAAGTCCAAATATTCCCCACTCCATGCGAGGCTTATGTGCCTGATGAAGCTGTCGTCCTAATGTAGTAGGATCGCCCATGGCAGCTATCGCTTTTTCGACGGACTCTTCCTCGCCAACCCCCATGGAGCGAAAGTCTTCCATTTTGTCGGCAATATGATTCTCCAGTTCTAGCGTAATCGAGGGATGTACCTCTTTATTGCGGATTTGTTTACAGACAAGCTGTATGTAATGGTCGATCTTTTCCTTTGTTTTCATGCCTGTCCCCCTCCCAGTACATGATCTACGGCTGTACGAAAAGTGACCCACTCCTGTTTTTTATCCTGAAGATATTTTTTGCCTTCTGGCGTGATTTCGTAGTATTTCCGCTTTCTTTCCCCGTCTCCCTCACTCCAATACGAATGGACCATTCCGTCTGATTCCAGCGTGTGGAGAATCGGGTAGAGCGTACCTTCCTTGAGTGAGAGTACGCCATTCGAGTTCTTTTCCATAGCTTTGCTCATCTCGTAGCCGTACATCGGCTTTTGCTCCAGCAGAGTCAGAATGAGGATAACTGTGCTGCCCTTCATCAATTCCTTGTTAATTTTCATAGATACCTCCTTATGCATAGAAATCCGATACATAGAATATCTAGGTATGATTCTAAAACAATTTGGCATCGTTTGACAAGCGCTTTGACCCCGAAACGAAAAAAGCTCCCGATTACCGGAAGCCTTTTTCATTGTGATTGAGGATTTACGAAGGCATAGGTGTAGGTGTAGGTTTGCCGTAGCCTTCTTTATAGGTATTGTCTATGTAGTTGCGAATCTCTAACGGTGTTTTACCTGCCTCTTTCAGCTTGGACGAAATGACGGCGATCTCCATACACACGCCGCAACGTGTACCATGATCGTCCCAAACGATGGAGCCATCAGGCAGCTCTTCTTTTATGAAGCAATTGCCGTTGTGTAGATGGCCTGCACTTTCGCCGCATCCGCAAAAACAAGGAATCGACTTGAGCAATTCGCGATTGGCGCCAGCAATTTTGTAGGACTCGATTATGACCGGTTCCTGATTATCCAGAAATTTGGGCAGCTGATCTACCGAGGCCGTCTTCTCCTGAAGATCACCATTCGGTGCGTGCTGAGTGTGATCATGTTCATTGCTGGCATTATCCGTAGCGCCACAACCAGTGAGAAGGGCTGCGGTAACGATGCTAATGGCTAACCATGATTTACGTTTCATTGTGGACATACCCCCTACCCCCTATATTATCACAATCAAATGGAGGAAATATGAAGCTATGCCAAAGGAAATGAACATATTCCCGTTAAATCGGAATAAATCCTATTTACTTTTTGGGCACCTGTCCGTATAATGAAAAACGAGAGAAAAGTAAATCGGAATCATTTTGAATTGGATTAGGAGGATACCAGAGATGAAAAAGGGCCTGTTGGCTATGATAAGTTTATTAACGGCAGTGAGCATGGTAGGCTGCGGGGCAAAAGAGGCAGCGAGTACTCCGCACGAGGACGGTCAAGCTGCAGCAAAACCAAAAGTGTATACAACAATTTATCCATTGGAGTATGTAGCAAAGCGCATCGGTGGCGAACATATTGACGTAACCAATCTCGTGCCCGCAGGTGTGGAGCCACATGACTATGAGCCAACGGCAAAAGACATGGTGGCGCTCGCAGGTGCAGATATTTTCGCATTCAATGGCAGCGGTTTGGAGCTGTGGGTTGATAAGGCTGTCGGAAACCTCGACAAGAACAAAACGGTGATCGTCAATTCTACTGAGGGTATGGATTTGCTGCAGGCAGCTGAACATATGCACGAGGAAGAGGGGAAAGCCGAAGAGCACGCTGAGGAGGCGCACGAGCATGAGCATGGTGAATTTGACCCACATGTATGGCTCGACCCGACCAAGCTAAAGGCACAGGCAGAAAAGATCAAGACAACCTTGGTGCAGAAAGACCAGGCACATGCAGCGGATTATGAAAAGAACTTTGCACAGCTGGCGAGTGATCTCGATCAGCTGGATAAAGACTTCAAAGACATGGTAGCGCAAACGTCCAAAAAAGAATTCATGGTTTCGCACAGTGCGTTTAGCTACTTGGCGAGTCGTTATGGACTTTTGCAGGTAGCGATTTCCGGAGTGAATCCTGCTGATGAGCCATCTCCATCGCAATTGAAAAACCTGGTGGAGCATGTCAAAGAGCACAACATCTCCTATGTCCTGTTTGAGACCTTGGTATCGCCAAAAGTTGCGGAGGTCATTGCCAAGGAAGCGGGTGTGAAGACGGCTACCCTCAATCCATTGGAAGGTTTGACACAGGACGACATCAAGGCAAATCGGGATTATTTGTCCATTATGCGTGATAATCTGGAAACATTGCGGACAGCATTAAAATAAAGCAAGGTAAAAGGGATGTCGCTTCTCTTTGGAGCGACATTCTATTTTCCTACCAAGTGCTTTTTGATCAAGATGTACTTGTGATTGGCGTAAAATCGTAGTAGGATGAAATCAAATCAGAACAAATCCGATTTAAGGAATGATTGATTCATGGAACGGACAACACAAGGAACACCTGTCGTCAAGCTCACAGGAGTGTCCTTTCAATATGAAGACAAAGTAGTTCTCGATGAGGTCGGCTTCACGCTGGAGCGCGGGGATTTCGTGGGCATCGTCGGTCCGAATGGGTCAGGGAAGTCTACATTGATGAAGCTGATTCTCGGGTTGCTGTCGCCTACCAAAGGAACCGTCGAGCTTTTTGGTCAGCCTCTACCCAAATTCCGTGAGTGGAACCGAATTGGTTACGTTGCTCAGCAGGTGGCACATGGCGCTGGAGGATTTCCAGCGACGGTACGCGAAGTCGTCGCCTCAGGTCTGGTCGGCAAGGTTGGGCTATTTCGCAGGTTGACCACTCGTCACCATGAGAGTGTGAAAAATGCGGTAGAGCGTGTGGGCTTATCGGCAAAGCTGGATCAACGGATTGGCAGCCTGTCTGGTGGCCAGCTGCAGCGTGTATTTATTGCGCGTGCTTTGGTAGCCGAGCCGGAGCTGTTGATTTTGGATGAGCCGACCGTGGGTGTCGATCAGGAGTCGATCGAGCAGTTTTATGGCTTGCTGCGTTCTTTAAAAGAAGAAAATGGTTTGACGATGATGATTGTCAGCCATGATGTCGGTGTCATGACCCAGTGGGTGAACAAGGTCGCATGTATACAGAAGAAAATTCACTTCCACGGAACGGCACATGACTTTGAGCATAACCAGGAAAAGATTTTGGAAAGCATGTACGGCGGCTCGATGAAGCTGCTGTCTCATCATCACTAAGCTTGTAAACACGTTAAAAGAGGGAGTATGACCATGCTTGCTGATTGGTGGCAGTATGATTTTTTGCGGTATACCCTGTTTTCAGGGATTTTAATTGGACTGATCTGTCCGGTACTTGGGACATTTCTCATCGTTCGCCGTTTGTCCATGATGGCGGATGGCTTGTCGCACGTAACGCTTTCTGGGGTAGCGGCAGGGATGCTGGTATCCAAGAAGATCGCATTTTTCTCAGCTGTGAATCCGTTGTTCTTCGGGATGCTGTTTGCCGTAGTGGGATCGCTCTTTATTGAGCGCCTGCGCAAGGTGTACAAGGCATATCAGGACTTGGCCATTCCGATTATTTTATCGGCTGGCTTGGGGCTTTTCACCGTCTTGATCAGTGTGGCAGATGGATTCAATGCTGATTTGTACTCGTACTTATTTGGTAAAATTGTGACTGTCTCTATCGAGGATTTGTATGCACTGATTGGTGTGGCTGTCGTTGTTTTAGGTACAGTTGTACTGATCTACAAAGAATTGTTTGCTGTTTCCTTTGACGAAGAGTTCGCCCGGGTTTCAGGAGTGGCTAGACGTTCCATCAACTTATGGTTTATGGTATTGGTAGCATTGACGATTGCCGCTTCCATGCGTATCGTCGGGGTACTCCTGATCTCGGCACTGATTACGCTCCCGGTTGCGGCTAGCTTGCAAATTGCGGGAAGCTTTCGCCAGACGATCTTTTTCTCCATTCTGTTTGCCGAAACTTCGGTGTTGAGTGGTTTATATTTTGCCTATCTACTGGACTGGGCATCTGGTGGTACAATTGTATTGATGGCAGTATTGATTTTACTTGTCGTTTTGGGTGCCAAAAAGCTACGGGTTCTTTTGCGATAAGGTCATCTGGATAAGACAAAAGGAAGGAGTGTTTGTCGATGAAAGTAGAAGAAGCGCTGCAAATATTGAAAGACAATGGGTTCAAATATACCGGCAAGCGGGAGGAGATGATTCGCATCTGCGCCGCAGAGAAGCGATATCTCTCAGCCAAGGATATTATGGAGCGAATCAAGGAGCTGTATCCGACGCTCAGCTTTGATACCGTTTATCGCAACATCTCTACCTTTGTTGAGCTGGGGATCTTGGAGGAAACGGAGCTGGATGGCGAGGGCAAATTCCGACTTGCCTGTTCGGCAGACGGTCACCATCACCACCACGTCATTTGTATGGAATGTGGAAAAACATCATCGTTGCCAGGCTGTCCGATGAATATCATGGCAGCGGTACCTGATGATTTTGAGGTGACGGGCCACAAGTTCGAAGTGTACGGAACATGCAAAGATTGCGTTTCACATACAAATTAAGCGAATGGTTTAACCAGGGGAGTATCTGTTATAAGCAGATACTCTTTTTTCGTTTTCTTCCAGCGCTGATTTGCTATAATGAGTGGAAAATCATCCGTTTTTTCATGAACCTTTTATTACATGGAGAGAAGGGACACTTATGATTCCCCGCTATATTGTGGACTTTGATTTGCAAGCTCTGCCTCGAATGAAAACCGATGTAGCCGTCATTGGAGCAGGCATCGCCGGCTTGTATACGGCACTGCAAACGAGCGAATATGCCGATGTCGTACTGATTAGCAAAAAGGGATTGGATGATAGCAATACGCGCTGGGCACAGGGAGGAATCGCAGCCGTGACGGCAAAATCCGATTCGCCCGAGCTTCACCGCCAAGATACGTTGGTTGCCGGAGCGGGTCTTAGCTCGTTTGAGGCGGTAGATGTATTGGTGCATGAAGGTCCGGAGCGCTTGAAAGAATTGATTGCATATGGAACGGAATTTGACCGGGATGCACAAGGCCGATACGAGCTGACCCAAGAAGGGGCGCACAGTAAGCGGCGTATTTTGCATGCAAACGGGGATGCGACAGGGGCAGAAATCGTAAGAGCCTTGTCTGCAAGAGTCAAGGAGCAGCCAAACATTCACGTGCTGGAGCATCATTTTGCGATAGATGTCATCACGCAGGATGGCGAATCGGTGGGGGTCATTGTGCAGAAGCCAAACGGGGAGCTCTTTTTCCTGGAGGCAAAAGCGACTGTGCTCGCAACAGGTGGTGCCGGTCAGCTTTATCGCTACACAACGAATCCGGACATTGCCACAGCAGATGGGATCGGAATCGCTTATCGGGCGGGTGCGCGTATCAAGGATGTCGAGTTTATTCAGTTTCATCCGACAGCTCTCTACTACCCGGGAGCACCTCGCTTCCTTATTTCTGAGGCGGTTCGCGGAGAAGGGGCTATTCTACGCAATAGTAATGGCGAACGCTTCATGGACAAGTACCATCCGCAAAAAGAGCTGGCTCCCCGTGATATCGTAGCACGGGCGATCGTTTCGGAGATGGAGCAGACGAATGCTTCGTTTGTGTATTTGGACATTACGCATGAATCCGAGGAATTGATTAAGCATCGGTTTCCGACGATTTATAACTTTTGTCTGCAATACGGCTTGGACATGGTAACGGATTGGATACCCGTAGCACCAGCTTGCCACTATATTATGGGTGGGGTACAAACCGATCTGCACGGCGAAACGACGACAAAACGTCTGTTTGCCTGCGGTGAGGCTTCTTGCACGGGTGTACATGGTGCGAACCGATTGGCGAGCAATTCGTTGTCAGAAGCAGTCGTGTTTGGACATCGAATTTCGGAGCGGATCAAGGAGCTGCCTGAGCTTCCCGTTATTCGAGCGTTTTCCGTGACTGCGGAACAGTGTGAGCATCGGACGTTCAATACACGTGAACAAAGAGTCAAGCTGCAAAAGCTGATGCTTCGTCACGTCAGCGTGAAGCGCCATGAAAAAGGACTGAAAAAAGCGCTGGCAGAACTGGAGCGTATGGAGCAATACTATCGTTTTCAAATAGATGGCAAAGAAGCGTTTGAATTCTTCAATTTATTAAATGCAGCGGTGCTCACCACCAAAGCTGCACTCATGCGCGAGGAAAGTCGGGGCGGGCATTATCGCATTGATTTCCCGAACAAGGACGATTTGATCTGGCGCAAGCACTTGATACAATCGGTGAGCGAAGGTGTTCAGGAGGAGAGTGACCAATATGATGTGGAATAAACGAGAGCTTGGCCGGAAAATCGAAGAATGGCTGCACGAGGACGTGGGCTTTGGCGACGTTACGACCATGAGTACTATCCCGGAATCTGAGCAAGGAGTCGGGATTCTGTATGCCAAGGAAGCTGGGATTGTGGCTGGCTTGCCTATTGCCCAGCAGGTGTTTGAGATGGTGGACCCTGAACTGGTATTTAGCACTAAAGTAAAAGAAGGAACGCGCGTAGGGATTGGCGACCAAATTGCTGAGGTGAGTGGTTCGGTTCGCTCGATTTTGAGTGGTGAGCGTCTCGCTTTGAATTTGATGCAGCGTCTTTCCGCGATTGCGACAAAAACGAGCGAATATACAGCTGCAGTTGCTGGCACAAAAGCGCGAGTCGTTGATACACGCAAAACAACGCCAGGACTGCGCTTTTTGGAAAAGTACGCCGTTCGTGTCGGCGGAGGCTATAACCATCGGTTTGCTTTGTATGATGCGGTTATGATCAAGGACAACCATATTAAGGGCGCAGGTGGTATCGCACAGGCAGTTGCGGCAGCTCGTGCAGCAATCCCGCACACGATGACGATCGAGGTAGAGGCAGAGTCGCTGGAGCAGGTACGAGAAGCGCTCGAAGCTGGTGCAGACATCATCATGCTGGACAACATGTCGAACGAGCAGATGGCAGAAGCGGTGCAACTCATCGATGGACGAGCATTAGTCGAGGCGTCTGGCGGAGTGAACCTGGAGACGATTGGGGCTATTGCCAAAACAGGCGTTGATATTATTTCTGTCGGGGCTTTGACCCACTCTGTTAAGGCGTTTGATATCAGTCTTGATTTGAATACGCGGAAGCGCTAAGGAGCAATCGCTATGCTATTGGTGATCGACATCGGCAATTCCAACGTGGTCATGGGTTTGTATGAGCGTGATTTACTGCGGCATCATTGGCGTTTTGCCACGGATCGCCAAAAGACGGAAGACGAGTATGGCATGCTGGTGAAAAGTCTTTTTGACAGTGTGGAAATGGCGCTCGATCAGGTGAGTGGGATCATTATTTCATCGGTTGTCCCTCCACTGAACGATACGATTGAGCGGATGTGTGTCAAATACCTGAAACAAAAACCGCTGATTGTCGGGCCAGGAATCAAAACGGGGCTGAATATCAAATACGAGTACCCGCGAGAAGTAGGGTCTGACCGGATCGTCAATTCTGTTGCCGGGATTCATCACTATGGAACACCGCTGATTGTCGTCGATGTCGGAACAGCGACTACCTTTTGTTATGTGGACGAGCGGGGGCAGTATTGGGGTGGAGCGATTGCACCGGGCATCGGGATTTCGACAGAAGCGTTGTTTAGCCGTGCAGACAAGCTGCCCCGGATCGAGATCGTAAGGCCTGCGAGTGTCGTAGGTCGCAACACGATAACAGCGATGCAGTCAGGTATTTATTACGGATTCGTCGGACAGGTGGAGGGGATCGTCCGTCGGATTAAAGCTGAATTCGGTACGGAGCCAAAGGTGGTAGCCACCGGGGGATTAGCATCGATCGTTGCGGACGAGACGGAGTGTATTCACGTTGTTGATCCGATTCTTACGTTAAAAGGACTCCGTTTGATCTATGAGCGGAATCAATAACAGATATGAAATAAGTAACAGCCGTAGCGCAAAATGCTACGGCTGTTTTTTGTGCCTCCTAGACTCTTTTGCAAAAAAATAATTCGGGATCGGCTTGGTCGAGATGTGCAATTGTTCCACTGTAATCATAGCCTAACTTGTGGCAGAGCCGTTGCATCCGTTTGTTGGAAAGATTGGTGGAGGTAAACAGCTTGTCGGTAGGACAGATGGATTCCAAATACAAAAGAAGATCAGAACCAACACCGTGTTTTTGATACTGTGGGTGAACCATGATTAGTGAAACAAAACTTTGTTTAAAAAACGACTGATCCATAAGAGCAAAACCGATGACGTCCATATCAAAAGAAGCAACGTAGCATTGACCAGCTGCGATGGCGTTACATAGTTCAGTGGAGCGGCTCGTATTGCCGAGAATCATGGCATCGATTCGACAGACGGCTGCAGAGTCCTGAGAGGTGGCTTTACGGATGAGAGTCATCATAGCACTTCCTTTCCTATGCTAATCATCATAGCATTTAGGGGGCTGGCATGAATTATTTGGATCACCTCCTTTTGCAAAAGTCCTAAGTTTGTCTGCCTTGTTAGTCCATATGCGGCTAGAGTAGAGAATAATCCTGGAAAAGCGTGATAACGAGGAAAAGAATCAAGGGTATTTATCAGGAGCATTGGTAATGATAATTTCGTGGTTGTTGAGAGCGTGTAAAAGAAGTGTGTTTTTTTATCATTTTTTCGTTGACACCAGGTACATGAGAGGATACAATGGCTATTGTGCCTAGCAGAGAAGTTTTATCACAATAAACTTTTTAAGCCGAATTAAAAGTAACTCTTGCTTTTATAGAATAAACGTGATAACATTTGAGATCTGGAAGGCAACAATAAGTTGGATCACCTCGATCCACTTTGTATAGATTGTGGATGGATGTCCGAGCGGCCGAAGGAGCACGATTGGAAATCGTGTAGGCGGGGTCGACCCGTCTCGTGGGTTCAAA
>NZ_CANMZW010000017.1 GCF_947502445.1 uncultured Brevibacillus sp. | reverse complement strand
CCGCCGTATACCGGACGGTACGTACGGTGGTGTGGGAGGTCGGCTACTCAACTAATGGGTAGCCTCCTACCCGATTTCGACCTAGTAATGGATCTCGATTATTTTCGAATTACACAAGACAGCTAAAACATAAGTAGTGCTATACCTGTGAGTGAAGAGAGGAGAACCGTACCATAAACAAGGGCACGTTTTTCGAAAGAATTCCTTGCGGCGCATAAGTTATATCACTTTCAAAGGAAACAAGACTTCGATTCTCTTGCTTGCTGCTTGTCACAGGAGACGTATAAAAAGAGGGGAGCAAGGGGATTATTTGTACTAACCAGTGGAGGGGATGGATGTTTTGGTGCCCGCTTCAAAAATGCTTCATTCCACTTTGGAGGAAAATTTACAAGAGATTTCATCTGCCCTTCATCACAGCGCGGATGTTGTGATAAGGAAATTGGAAATAGGAACCAAGAAAACGCTATCTGTTGCTGTCATCTTTGTTGAAGGGCTCGTTGATACAAAGGAAATTAACGAACGTATTATTGATACTCTTATGTTTAGAATGACAGAATATGATACCGATTCTTTTTTTCAAACAAACAGCTTACCCCGTGTTCCCGTACCCATTGCCAACATCAAACAAATAGGTGATTTCCATTCCTTGCTCAGCTCGATTTTAACCGGGGAAACGGTTATTTTGTTTGAAGGGTTGAACATAGGTATTGTTGCCGATACGAGAGAAGCCAAAGATCGGGGTGTAGAAAAACCTACAAGTCAAACAGTCATCAGAGGACCTCAGGAAGGCTTTACTGAAGCTTTGCAAACCAATATAGTCCTGATCAGAAAAAAAATCACCAGTACGAATCTTACGGTAACAAAAAAAGTAATGGGGAATGTAACGAAAACAAATGTTGCAGTGTTATACCTTAGTGGCACGGCCGACAACGATGTCGTTAGTGAAGTCTTTCAAAGACTCGAGCGAATCGATCTGGACGGAATACTGGAAGGCTCCTACATAGAAGATTTTATTCAGGATGCAAAATACTCTCCTTTTCCTACCGTATATAACACGGAACGACCAGATACAGCCGTAGCGGGACTGCTTGAAGGCAAGGTTATTATTCTAGTTGACGGCACTCCATTTGTTTTAATCATACCTTGCTTGTTTATAAATTTTTTGCATGCCGCCGAGGATTATTATCATCGATGGGATTACGGCTTCACGAGACTGATGCGTTTTATTTCCTATCTTTACTCGCTGCTAGCGCCAGCCTTTTACATAGCCATAACCACATTCCACCATGAGGTTTTGCCTCCATCACTGCTAGTCAGCCTATCCGCTCAACGCGAAGGAGTACCGTTTCCCGCGTTTATTGAATCACTCATTATGATTGCTGCATTTGAGCTTCTCAATGAGGCTGGCGTTAGAATGCCCAAAGCGGTCGGCTCAGCCATATCAATTGTAGGTGCTCTTGTTTTGGGTCAAGCGGCAGTTGAGGCAGGGTTTGTTTCAGCGGCTATGGTCATTGTCGTTTCGAGTACAGCCATTTCCAGTTTTGTTATTCCTTCCATAGTAGCTGCCATTCCTGTCCGTCTGCTGCGGTACGGATTTATGGCGATTGCTGCCTCCTTTGGACTATACGGAATTTATATCGGTGTTGTAGCTATGCTCCTGCATTTATGCAGTTTACGTTCGTTCGGCGTTCCTTATATGTCACCGATCGCTCCCTTACGCAAAGAGGATTTGAACGATAGTGTGTTACGTTTTCCCGCTTGGGGACGGCAATCACAAAAAAAACGATAAATAATAAGGTGAAAAAATGATAAGGACATTCGTTCGTGTTTCGCCAATCATTATACTCATTCTTATTTTAACAACGGGCTGCTGGGACCGTAAGGAATTAAATAATCTTGCGATTGCCTCCGCCATTGGAATCGAAAAAAAAGATGGTCACTATCGGGTTATCGTACAAATCGAAAATGCCGGGGAAATAGCCAAAAAAAGCGCTTCCGGCACGGGTGCCCCCGTGGCAACCTTTCAAACGAATGGTAAAACCGTCTTTGAGGCTTTAAGGAAAATGTCCACCGTTTCGCCCAGGGAAATTTATGTTTCACACTTACGATTTGTTGTACTAAGTGAAGAACTGGCCCAGGAAGGGATTGGGAAAGCTCTGGAGTTTTTTTCACGGTATGCTAATTTCCGTACAGATTTCAATATTTTTATAGCACGGAAAAGCGAGGTAATAAATATTTTGACCACCTTAACGCAAATTGAAAAAATACCAGGAATCAGTATTTTCTCTTCGATTCGATCTTCTGTTAGAACTTGGGGCGAATTTCAAGAAATATCCATCGATCAATTCATTTCGAAAATGGAAAGTGACACGGGGGCAGTATTACCAGGATTGTCATATTCAGGTGACGAAGAAATTTCAAAAAATATGAGCAACATACAGAACAGCCTAGCACCAGCGCACATAAAACTGAGCGGAATGGCTGTCTTTAAAAAAGACCGTCTTAGGGGTTGGCTTAATGAGATGGAAAGCATTGGATTAAATTTTACGCAAAACGCGATAAAAGAAACCGTAGTACATGTCCCTTGCGGAAAAGAAGGGAATATGGCTGTTGATATCTTCCACACAAAAGCTAAAGTAAAGAGCTGGATAGAAAATGAAAAACCTTATGGTGGAATCGATCTGTATATTGAAGGAAGCATCGGAGAAATTCCCTGTCCAATTGACGTTTCCCAAGTTGAAAAAATCCTGTTGCTAGAGAAGAATACGAACAAGGAAATTGAAAAATATGTAAGTAGCGCACTACGAAAGAGTCAAAAAAGCTTACGATCGGATATTTTCGGTTTTGGTGAGGAGTTGAATCGATCAAATCCCAAAAAATGGGGAGCGTTCAAGAAAAACTGGGATGCTTTTTTTGTGGATTTGCCTGTTGAAATTACAGTAAAAACAAAACTGAGAAGCAGCGGTCAAACATTAAAAAGTTTCCTTGAAAATGTTACGAAGGAATGACGGCACATATCTCACATGATGAGTAGGAGGAGGTGATGCGATGGGGAGGGAAGAACAAATAACAGCCAGACAATTTACAATCCTGGTTGCGCTATATACGATGGGGGATGCCATCTTGTACCTGCCGGGTCAATTTATCATGGATGCGAAGCAAGATGCTTGGATTGCGTCTATATTTTCTATAGTGGAAATTTTTTCTGTCGTGCTTCTCCTCACTGTCCTGGGTAAACGATATCCCGGTTTATCATTACTTGACTATATGGAAGGCATTTTGGGGAAATTTTTCGGCAAGATATTACTCTCGTATTTCGTTGCTTTTTGCTTTCTGGATGTTTCTATCTTGTTGATGGAAGTTGGGGATTTTATGGGCAGCCAGATATTTCCCAAGACGCCGACAGATGTGATTTTATTGCTTTTCATGTCGATTGTTGTATTGGCGGCACGCCTCGGACCAGAAGCTACACACAGAACATCGGAAATGATGTTTCCGTTTATCGTTGTTCTTTTCCTCTTTATGATTATAGCTTTGAGTCCGCGGATCGAATTGAAAAATATCCAGCCGATAATGGCCCACGGATTATTCCCGGTGATAAAGGCAAGTCGAGTTCTTTTTGGCTTTTTTTTGGATTCAGTGGCGTTATTAATTCTTTTTCCTCTCGTCAAGCAGCCGAACGCCGCGACAAAATCTTTTTATAAAGGTACGGCTATAGGTGGTGTTATTATTATCCTCATTTCGACCGCCTCGGTACTTGTTCTCGGAGTCGATACCATTTCAAGACATGCTTTTCCCGTTTATACGCTCGGTAAAAAAATTAGCATAGGAAACTTTGTCGAACGTATTGAAATTATTTTTACGGTATTATGGTTTACTTCATTGTTTTTCAAATCCTACCTTTTCTTTATATCCACGACACAGGGTGTTTCGAAATTATTCGGGCTGAAAAACGATAAGATCATTGCACTGCCCATCGCTTTTGTGATGGTGCTCATAGGAAGGATTCTCTTTCCGAGCAGAGCTTCTTTTGAAGAATGGAGTACTATACACTGGCTGTCCCATGCAATACCGTTCGGTTTAGGAATACCGGTGATTTTGCTACTTGTCGATTTTTTCCGTAAGCAATGGATCAAAATGCGAGCCAAATAAGTATGGAGGTAACGTTAGCATGTTGTATTTGTTAGCGGTAGTTGGTGTTTCAGTCGTCATCGTCCTGATTGACGTTCCCACCCTCATTAAAAATAAATGGTGGAAGGAAATGGGGGTCTTTTCATTTTTTTTAATTGCAGGGTTAGCCATAGGGACTGCTCGAGCCTTTCATCTAAATATTCCCAATCCGCTCGAATTTGTTATTAAAATAAATAAGCCAATTGAGGATTTGGTTGCATTTTTTTTTGGAAGTCCCTGATGGAGGTATTGTTACAAGCAATACGAATCATAATAGTTGAAATAACTGCTATATGTCATGCAAATATGCAATGGATTGAAACGATGTAAGCTCGGTACAAATAACCCTGTGCCGCAATAATACACCATGAGCCTCAATTCACGTCACGCCCTTGCTTATGCAGGGGCACCTTTCTATTATTTGGGGGGCAATGAGGCAAAAATCAATCTGATGTCACCCTTTTTCGGTCAGCTTCACCCCTTTGGGATGACGGTGAAACAGCGGAACGCCAAGCTCCGCTTCCAACTTGCGAATCCGGGCCGTCACATTCGATTGGACATAATCCAGTCTTGTTGCTGCCCCGGATACGCTGCCCTCCTCCGCAACCGCCACAAACACTTTAGGGTCCGTTTATTCCATCTGCATGTTCGTCCCTTCGCATAAGGTATCAAAAAAAATGATATATACATTGATATCAATCATTATACGTTATGCGATGGCTGATTTACACTGTTGGTAAGAAATCGACAACAACAGGGGGAAGAAGGGCTTGCAAAAAGAGTGGGTGTTTCTGCTGCTGGCTGGAATTTTCTAGGTGATATGGGTATCTGGGTTGAAGCATGCAACCGCGTGGTGGGAATGGATCATTACCATCGCGGCGATTTTGTACAGCTTCAAGGTTCTGATCGACGCAGCGAAAAAACTACCAGTCGGCACGGTTTACGCGGTTTTTACGGGATTAGGTACAGGAGGAACCGTGATGACGGAAATCCTCCTCCTCAATGAGCCGGTCCATCCGCTTAAGCTCGTGTTCATTGCTCCGCTTTTGACGGGTGTGATCGGGCTCAAGCTGGTGACCCGAAGTGACGGTAGCGAGAAGAGGGGGAATGAAAATGGAGTGGATGGCATTGTTGACCGCCGGTCTGTGTGAAGTGCTTGGGGTTCTTGCGATCAAACAGGTTGCGAAGCGCAGTGGGTGTAGGTACTGCTCCTTTTTTACACCAGTTAATAGCAAACTCCGTACCTAATGAATTTTTTCCTCCAAGGAGGGAGTGAGAGGAGGATGAGTTAATGAAATTTCTACGAAGCATAGGTAACTTAACGCAGGTCTTTGACCGACAAATCAGCTTCCAGAGCGTAGGACAATGAGGTGTTGGCATGAGTACCAAATACTCGCACCTTTGTAGAATATTTTGCATTATCACAGTATTCGCAAGTGCAACTCGACATCTGAACAGCGTTCACATCACAGATGGGGGATTTGGGGAAGAAAATATAATGAAACCGGCAGCTTCGGAAGAGTTTCAAAGCTGCCGTTTCCCTATAACCGCTAATTTTATTTACATGCTAAATCTTTTACCGTTCAACTTGTTCCAATAAACGAAAAATATCTTGATAGCTTAGTTCGTTCGTTGCCAGATCTTTTGTAATTTTTCCATTTTCAAGCTGTATGATTCGCTGACATGCCCCTGCGACAAGCTCGTGATCATGTGTAATGACGAGTACATGGCAGGAAGGTTTGACGAGTTGATGGATGATGTTGATAACGCGCTGGAGGTTCATACCGTCTAGGCCTGATGTCGGTTCGTCCAGGATGAATATAGACGCCTTATGCATTAAACCAATGGCAAGGACGAGCCTTTGCTTTTCACCCCCGGATAACGTAGCGGGATGGTGGTCTTTTAGATGCCATAGGTCAAGCTCACGCAGCAAACGTGAAGCCACATCCTCGCTTCCTTTTTGATGTAACAACAGCTCATTCCAAACACTGTCCGTAAACAGTTGATAGACCGTATCTTGCATAACAAACCAAATATCCTTCATACGCTGCTTCCCATTTAGCGGGCGTCCATCTAGAAATATTTTTCCAGACTTTTCTTTTGTGAGTCCGATTAATGTACGAGCAAGTGTTGTTTTACCTGCACCATTTTTGCCAATAAGTGCAGTTACTTCATGTGTACGTAATGTGAGGTTCACATTTTGCAATACAAAATCTTTGGCTCTCGGGTGACGCACAGTGAGTTTTTCTATTAATATTTTCGGCTCGGGCTCTGGAAGTGACCATCTGTTCACTTCGCCCGTTTGAAGAGAAGGTGAACGCAGCCCAAGTTGCCGGATAGCATAAGATGACATATTTTGCAGTTCGTCTGGTGTGAACATTTTTGTAATCCGACCATTTTCCATATAGATGATGCGATCCACTATATCCATGAGATAGTAGAGCCGATGCTCGACAACCACTATCGTTTTTCCTTGTCTTTTCAATGCTACGAGCTCATCATGAAGTATTTGTGTGGATGATAAATCAAGGTTGGCAGATGGTTCATCCATTACAAAGATAGGCGGCTCAATAAGCTGTGTAGCAGCGATAGCCACCTTTTGTTTTTGACCGCTAGAAAGACTCATCACATTTTGATGACGGATCGCTTGTAAGTTTTTTTGGGTGATCACTTCTTCCAAGCGTTGCCGAATAATAGGACGTTCAATTCCATAGTTTTCGAGCTCAAAGGCTAGCTCATCTTGAACAATTGACGTAAAAAATTGTGACTTCGGATCTTGAAAGACGCTACCAATTTTTTTGCTCCATTCCCAAATGGGCAACGATTGTGTCGATTGTCCGTCGATTGTTATATCACCCGTGACATGCCCTTCATAGAAGTGGGGAATAAGTCCGTTTAGGATACGACCAAGTGTTGTCTTGCCTGAACCAGATGGACCTGTAATGCAAACACATTCACCTCTTTTGATATGAAGATCGATGTCTTGTAAAAGAGGTTTCCCCGATTGATATTCGAATTGAACATTTTGAAGCGTAATCATAGTAATACTCCCTTATTGATCCATAAAGTACTAAGCATGCTGAGACCAACTATTAGTCCGACAGCATCTTTTGGTCGAAAAGCAATTTCATACTGACTTGTTTTTTGACAAGGAGCATCGATCCCTCGTGTTGTGGCAGAAGCGCTCAAATCATCTGCTAGTCGAATGGTTCGCATGAGAAGCGGAATGATCGCATATTCGAACATTTTCTGAGGCTGCAACCAATTTTGGGGTTGCTTGAATGAGATACCGCGAATTTTTGCGTTCTCACCAATTATTTTTGATTCTGTGCGCAAAATGGGGAAAAATCGTAATGCGATTGTAAAAGTGAGCAAAATATTTTCAGGGATTTTAAGCTTTTGCAGGCTTGCGAGAAGCTTTCCCGAAGGCACTTTTGCTAAGCCAGAAGCGATAATGAGTGTCGGTAATGTTTTGAGTGTAATAGAGAGCATCAATAAAAAGATATTCAAGAACGTATCGCTCATATAATTTTCAATGAAGTACTGCAGGAGTACGAATCCGCTGTAGATGAGTAGCCAATTGAACCCTAATCGGTATTGGCTTTGACATACAAGTAGAAGGATAGCGATCGATCCAAGGACAAGAGATCCTGCTTCAGTGACAAAAATTGCTAAACATCCACAAATGAGTAATAAACTAAACTGTAAGCGAACATCAAACATAAAACCTCTCCTAATGCATCCTCTACATGACTTTTTGAAAAGAGGTAGAATCCTAATGGATATGCTCATCAGGATCTCGGAAGTGTTTAATTATATTGAATGTAACCTGCTTTGACGAAATGCTTGTTAAGTAATTTCTTCGATAGATGACAACCAATCATCGCCATTAAGAAAGAAAAACCAATTCCGATAGCCAGCCACATTGGTGTATAGGCATAGGTCACCATGCGATCAATTGTTTCTGGCGAAAATTGCATTTTGTTTAAACTTTCTTTTCCGAATACATAAATGTTCATCACGCCGCCCATTCCATAAATAGCACCGTATAATCCGAACGCAGCTCCTTGACGTTTGACATTGCGATATTGGGAGCCATCGCCTTTACTTAGAGTAAGTTCACCTAATACACCTGCAATAGCAAAGAATGGCAGCATCAATGGTGCACCCATAACCGTATAAATAAGTCCTTGCACAATAGCCATAAAGAAAATGGTACCCCGTTTACCAACACGGATCGCCATGAGCATATACACTAAGCTCGTAAGGAAAAGGCTTGTACCAGAAGTATAGGGCATCGCCACCGCTGTGAATGGTGTCATGATCATGTTGACAATGGTTTGAATGATAAAAATCAAAATCGTATACAACCCGATCGTAATGAAGTCTTTTGCAAATAATTTATTTGCTTTCATTGTAGTTAGCTCCTTTTTTCTCTTGAATAAATAAATGATAACGATTATCATTTCTATTAACTACTCCATTATTTTCGTAATAATCCAATCGGATCGTAAAGATCATTCAGGAAGGATGTTTTCCTTGGCGGATGACATTTTAAATAAAAGTTATGAATCGCTCGAGAGTGTATACCTCCAAAAAATACGCAATGTGTGGCTTGGTGAGATCTACGAATATTCTCCTCGTTATGGTAAGGGAAAGATTGAACGCTACATGCTAGAACCTGGCATTGAACTTACGGTATTCCGTCAATGCACGCATGAAAGACTAGCAGAATCATTGCCTTATTATCAAAAGAATATGATTGAAATTACGTCGCTTGTGAGAGGCAATTTATATGTGCGCTATCATCCAACTGATGAATGGACGAGATGCGACAAGCAACAGCTGATTTATTTTAATTGGTCAGATCCAATTACGTACTATGATTTCCGCTGTGAACAAGCAGACGGTATTGGACTCTATTTGAATATGGAGTTGTTGACGAACGGGATTTCGGATAGTCAGAGCTGGACGCAATTGTTGCAACGGTTGTTTAAAACAAATCTGCGTATTTTCGCAAGAGAGAGCTCCCCCATCCACCGTTCCATTACAAGGCAACTAATGGTGCCATATGAGGAAAATGTCATGAATCATTTTCTATTAAAATCGAAAGCTTTAGAGTTTTTATCCCATTGTGTGAACGATGAATTAGGGAAGGAGACAACATTTTATCCTGATGATCGCATTCGCAAAGTGAAAGAAAAAATAGATATGTTCTATCATTCCCCATTACAAGTGAATCAATTGGCAAAAGAGTTCAATATTCCAACACTTGTACTTCAGAATCAGTTCAAGCAAAGCTACCGTTATACCGTGTACCGATATATTCAAAAACGACGAATGGATGTAGCAGCAGAAGAGTTACTAACAACAGACCAAAGTATTACAGATATTTCAATCAAGGTAGGGTATGACAACCCAAGCAAGTTTGCAACAGTGTTTAAAAAGCATTATGGTGAGACACCACTCCACTATCGAAGGAAATATCGTCTCCCCTGCAGCTGAGTTTTCGTTAAAAGCAATTTTTTTGGATTCAATTCGTAAAAAAAAGATCTTTTCAAAAGTATTTTTCTTTTGAAAAGGTCTTTTTGGATTGTTTTTCATTTATTTAGAGTGGCGATTGAAAATTACTTTCCATTATAAAAGAAATATGTCATGAAAAATAGGAGACGAAGATGAAAGAGCAAACGAATTTTGCATTTCTATGGAGCGAGACCAAAGGCGAACGTGGGAAATTGTTAGCCGCAGTCATTTTTAGCGCGCTAAGTACGATATTGACCTACGCTCCATTTTTAGTTGCATACTTTATATTACATGAATTATTACAACCTGATCCTCAGCTCCAACAAGTGAACCAATGGGCATTCACCGTTGCGGGAATTATTCTCGTACGTTTTTTATTTTTAGGGTTGTCAGGTGTGTACTCACATATTGCTGCCTACAACATTTTATATCAATTGCGTTCTAAGACGATGGCACATTTAGGGAAATTACCCCTCGGTTACTTTACAAAAACAACATCGGGGGATTTGAAAAAAACGATTAATGAAGATATCGAAAAAGTAGAACATTCATTGGCTCATCAATTACCTGATTTATCCTCTGCATTTTTTGCGCCTGTTGTTATTTTTGTTTACCTGTTAACGGTTGATTGGATGTTGGGTTTATTATTGCTTGTCCCATTCGTGTTGAGCTATGGCATCCAAATGTGGATGTTCCGAAACGTTGAAGAGAATGTAAAGCTCTACCATCGCCATTTGATTGAGATGAACTCATCCTTCATTGAATATATCCGTGGAATGGCAGTGTTTAAAGCATTCAATATGACGGGAGCATCTTTTCAAAAACTGCATCAATCTATTTTGAATTACGAAAAGATGTGGATAAAAATGGCTAAGGAACAATCACCTTTTTATTCATTATTTATTGTCATGACAGATGCAGCACCATTATTTGTTATCCCAGTAGGAGGATATCGTGTACTTCAAGGTACGTTGGATGTGAGTGCGTATTTATTGTTTATTATTTTGAGTATGACATTTTTAGCTTCTCTCAAACAGCTGTTGGATTTAGGTAGAGGGGTATCAATGATAGTAGAGGGAGTGTCTCGATTAAAGCTTCTCTGGACAATACCTGCTCAAAAAGCGGGAACGGTTACGTTTGAAAAAGAAGATGTTCAATCTTTAACGTTTGACAAAGTATTCTTTAAATATGAGGAACAATATGTCCTACGTGATATCTCACTAGAACTGAAACGTGGTGAAACGATTGCCTTTGTTGGACCTTCTGGTGCAGGCAAGTCCACTGCCGCTGAATTAGCTGCACGTTTTTTCGATGTTGAACAAGGAGCAATCCGTATAAACGGTGTGAGATTACAGGAGATTGACCAACATTCACTAATGGAGAATATCGCATTTGTCTTTCAAGATACGTTTTTAATGGAGGATACGATGTGGAATAACATCACGATGGGTGGCGTTTATTCAAAAGAACAAGTAGAAAAAGCATGCCAAGCAGCAGAAATCCATGATTTTATTGCATCATTGCCACAGGGATATAGTACGAGATTAGGAGAAGCGGGTATCAAGGTAAGTGGCGGTCAAAAACAACGAATTGCGATTGCAAGAGCAGTTTTAAAAGATGCGCCGATTATCATTTTGGATGAAGCAACTTCTCATTCAGATGTCGAAAACGAACGCAAAATTCAAAAAGCATTGGATTCCTTACTGCAAGATAAGATGGCGATTATTATTGCCCATCGTTTGCATACCATTCAACATGCGGCACGTATTTATGTACTTGAAGATGGACGTATTGTAGAAGAAGGAACAGATGAAGAGTTAAAATCCCAACCAGGTCGTTACCGAAGCATGTGGACTGCGTATACAAAATTCCAGGAAGGAAGAGATTTACTTGTATCAAAAACTACAACTCATCTTTAATCAACAATTGAATCGCCTATACTTGCCGATTGTGTTAACCATTTTGGATACCTTTGGAACAGCGAGTATTTATGGCGGTGTATATTATGTTTTACTTCATTTAATTGAAGGGATATTTACACCTGATACTTTGAAAACAGTGATGCTTATTCTCGGGATTGGCTATGTCATTCGTCTTTTGGCAGTGGGCTTTTCCCAATACTTATTTCAAGTAAGAGGAGCCATGTTAATTCGCGATGCTCGTCTTAACGTAACCAATCATTTGAAAAAATTGCCACTCGGATATTTTTCAAAAGAAAGCATCGGAATGATCATTAATACATGCACTGTCGATGTGACACAAGTAGAGCGTATCATTACGCATTTGATTGGAGATATGCTCAAAATTACATTTGTTACGAGTTACATTTTGATCGTGTCCTTTTTTGTAGAACCCAAACTCGCGCTCATTCAATTGATAGTAGTAGTCCTCACGTTGCCACTCATCCTATGGATTGGAAAATGGGGTAAAAAAGGTGGACTGCAGAAAAAGATGGTCGTGAGCGATGTATTGGCACGTGTGATGGAATACATTGATGGGATTCGTATTTTCCGTTCGTACAATCAAACAGGAACTGCTTTCGGGCGATTGAATGAGTCGTTCATACGTTACCGAGATGAAAGTATTCGTCTTGAAGTAAAGTTAGTGCCACTTAACTTTTTATTTTTTATCATCATTGACTTTATCGTACCGCTTATTTTTATTGTAGGTTCCTATATGTTGTTAGCAGATGAGATTCAAACGAATGTGATGGTCATCTTCGTCATGATTTCGTTAGGTGTTTCGACGTTATTTCGTCCGTTTAGTATGTTGTATACGGAGTATAAAGTATTGTCTGTGGCGGTCGATCACATCGTGTCGCTCTACAAAATGGATACAGCGCAATATACACAAGAGACAGCAAGCTTTGGGCATTACCAAATCGAATTTGATCGAGTGCAGTTTTCCTATGAAAAAGGGCAATCAGTACTACGCGATCTGTCCTTTACGATGCAACCTAACACGATGACCGCTTTAATCGGTGCATCTGGATCGGGGAAAAGCACGATTTTGAATGTGTTAGCTCGTTTTTGGGATATCGACAGCGGAGCAATTCGCATCGGTGGACAAAATATTCAAGAGATTGCACCAGATGCTCTGTTGGGACAGATGAGTATTATGTTCCAAAATGCGTATGTGTTGAATGATACGATTTATCAGAACGTTATTATCGGCAAGCCAAATGCTACGAGAGAAGAGGTGGAGCAAGCTTGTCGCCGTGCGAATTGTCATGATTTTATTATGAAATTAGAGCATGGATATAACACGGTTGTAGGAGAAGGCGGTTCGACTTTATCGGGTGGGGAGAAGCAAAGGATTTCGCTTGCACGTGCCTTTTTAAAAGATGCTCCGATTATTTTACTCGATGAGGCGACAGCTTCATTAGACCCTGATAACGAAATGGCAATTCAAGAAGCAGTGGGTGAATTAGTGAATGGGAAGACGGTTGTGGTCATCGCTCATAAATTAAATACCATTCAACATGCAGATCAGATTTTATTCCTTGAAAACGGAACGATTCAAGAGAGTGGGACCCATGAAGAATTGATAGCTCTCAATGCCCGCTACGCATCGATGTATCGCGATCAACTCGAAGCAAAAGGATGGGTACTTCAAGCATAGGAAAAAGAGGATCAGAAGTGAGTGGGGTTTCACTGACTCCGGATTCAAAGATGGTCAGATTGTTTATAAAAAGGATTTGGTTTTTTTGCTATGAAGATGCAGAAAGAGAGTACGATTGACACCATATTTTGCATTGGTTCCATCATGAAATCATTTACTCGGGTAACGATCCCGCAGTTTCGGGAGTATTGGAGAAGCTCTTATCGTAAAACTTCCCAGACAATAAAATAGTAGAGATTCAAGTAATATTAGATCAGTTAAATAAAGGTGTGTGACTTATGGAATGGTCACACACCTTTTTATTATTATAAAAAGAACAATATCTCATTAATTACCGCGTAAATCGCGGCTTTTTATTTTATAACTAAAACACATAACAGGATGGCCTCCTAAATAACGACTTGACGTACCGAAATTAGGTGGTTATTATGGACATATAAAGTCTTCTATTGGTGATTTCGCTTAATCGAAGATATCAAATGTCTTTAATACCTTTTGTAGAGTAGATTGTATGGTGCTAGTGGGAGGCATGCCATGTAATCAGAGTTTTTTGTAACTAATCATAGATATAATATATCTATGGTGTACAGAATGGAAATACTTAGAAAGGAAGATGAACGATGATTTGCCATTCGACAGACAGTACATTTACAAACGATGTAAGGAGCGAGGGACTTACGCTGGTCAACTTCTGGGCACCCTGGTGCGGGCCTTGCCGCATGTTCGGTTCCGTACTCGAAGATTATGATACAACACAGCGGGAAGACGTGAGAATTGTAAAAATTAACGTGGATGAGCACGAGCAGGTTTCATCCCACTACGGAGTAATGTCTCTGCCGACAACGATCTTATTCAAGGACGGGAAGCCTGTCGACAAAGAAATCGGCTATATGTCCAAAGTAGCTTTGACAGCATGGGTTTCGTCCAATCGATAACGACAAACGGTATATTTTACTGAGAAACCTTCCAATCGCTCCCTTGCTGGAGCTCATAAGCCTTAGCCAGGGAGCGTGCCGCATTCGCCATTCTGGCGATCGTTCAGGCGACCCTAATTTTTACGATCACGCTTTTCTTCGAGCCGTTACCCAAGATCGCTAGCGTACAGGTAACTGCTCACCTATCAGAATGTGACCAAGCCAAATAAGGTTGCGGAGCACACCAATAAAAGCAAGAATGGATTAGTCAACCGTCATGTCCAGAAGGACCGGTCGGCCTTGCAAGAAGGCGTGCAGGCTTTCCAGTATCGGAAGCCCTTGCTTGCCATAAAGTATGCCTAATATGGAAAGGGAGGAATTTTTCATGTCCCAAAATATCTTACACACAGGTAAACTAGTTCATAACATGGCACTTCAACAGATCCAGGCGATTCCGGAGGAGCTATTTGATATTCAGCCACCACAGTTTAACAATACAATCCGTTGGCATGTAGGGCACATTATTGCCAGTTTGAATTATTTTCTTTCTTTAGCCGTGCCGTTTGACTTTGAAATTCCGGAATCATACAGTGGATTATTCGGTGGCGGAACCAAGCCATCGGAATGGACTGTGACACCTCCTACAAAGGAAGAGCTTATCATGTATTTATCGGGTCAGCTTGAGAGCTTGGCGAGCGTATCTCCAAGTGCTCTGGAAGAAAAGCTGAAATCACCGGTAGATTTGGGTACAATGCACTTTGAAACGGCGGGAGAGCTGGTCAACTCCGCATTGATGCATGAGGCTACGCATCTTGGAAACATTTCAAGTATGTTAAAAGTCATTAAACATAGCTAAGCGTAAATATGACAACGCCCTCGGCGTCCTTCCAAAGGACAGCGAGGGCATTTATGTTAAGTGAGTAGTTACAAATTTAGAAGCGTCAAATTGAAAAAGACATGGGGTCATGTTAAATAAAAATGTGAGGTTGATTGAAATAGAATGGAAAAGAGTAACTCATATGTTTATCAAAGATATAAATCGTTATAAATTAGACATTGGGGCAACATGACGTTTTTACAATGCTGACGGACTTGATTGGGAGATTCAAAACAAAAGTCTGAATTTAGTCGCAAGTGCAGGCTAAGAAACTCCATAAAGGTAATATATAGTATAATTGGAGACGGATTAGAACTGGAGCATCATTCTGTTTAAAGGAGACTCATTATGTATCTTCACATTATCTGGAATGACTTGTTGCAGGATAGCAGTCTGTAGAGATTACAGCAACAAAGATCATTGTTTCAGTCACTAGATGAATCAGAGATAGGAGAAGCATTGATTACAATTTTGCGATAACACATATGGCAAGCACTGATGATGTTTGAAAATGGAGAATAAAAAGGAGTGGAAGTTAATATGGGAAAAGAGCTTGATCCTGTGAATCATAATGACATAGACAAACTCGTTACTTACCTTGGGCCAGTGATGGAAGCGTGTAGAAAAAGAGCGGGATTTACTCAAGCGAAACTAGCAGAATTGCTTAATTGCACTCCCAGTACAATTAGTGAATTTGAAAAAAATCAACGTACACTAAAAGTAAATTTTTTAAGAGATTGGGCAAAAGTAACTAATTCAAACGATGTTGTAGTAGCTTTTATATATGGAGAGCAAGCAGTCAGAGAGTTAATAAAGAAATTGAAAAGTGAAGGATTCTACAAAGGAGAAGATTTAGCCTAAATCCTTTACTTATTGGGGTGTGCAGGGTGGCAAGTATGTATGATGTACTTGGAACATATCTAAGCAATGAAAAAGGACGAATTCAAGTAACGTCAGATGTCTTTTTTTCTTGTCTGCCTAGAGGGGAGAATACCAAGAAAAGCTGGTTTTTATTCTTGCATAGTCCCTCGGGCTAAATCACCAAGAGAATCCCATTGTAAATCGTCTTACATACGCAATTGTAATAAAAGCCCAAGGTAACGTTGAAGAAAAAGGATGCTACATCATATATATGTTATGTTAACAATTTATATGTTCATTTTTCAGTTCATAAAAACGCTATTTCATGAACTGAAATGAAACGAATGATACATCAGGAGAGGAACATGTATTTAGGTGTCTATTCTTGTATAACCACCTTTTATATCAGTATAAATCCTTTGGAGTCACACGAAATTTATGTATTCTTAAGATCTCGTATAAGATTATAAACACAATAATCTCGTATGTTATAGCAGTATGTTTGTGTCGTCAATTTCGACACAAACATACTGCTATACGCTAAAATCAGACTCGATTGATAGTATGTTTGTGTCGTTAAAATATTTGAAAGTATGTTTGCGTCGCGGAATGATCGTATGTTTGTGTCGCCAGACATCTGTGTCTAGTGACACAAACATGTATACCAAAGGTGCGGAACGAAATTCTGTTATCGTTTGGGAGGAGAAGATAACAATAGAGAGAATTTCTACAGAAAGGTATAAATTTTTGTATTTTCAGAAAAAATAAAATCAACAACTTGAGGAGGTGACTCATGTACGATCAACCGGTAATAACAAAACGGAGTACACGGTATGGAAGTAATTATTGGCATGTTTTTAGCCCCAAACTGGAACGAATGGTTCATTTTTTCAGTGACCTTGAGTATGAACATTGGTTATTAGTTGAAGCTGATCAAACGGTTAAGCGGTTCTGTGAACAGCCTGTTAGAATTGACGGTGTGTACAATGGTGCTAAAGTAAGTAGTAT
Organism: uncultured Brevibacillus sp.; assembly: GCF_947502445.1. GTDB lineage: Bacteria > Bacillota > Bacilli > Brevibacillales > Brevibacillaceae > Brevibacillus. The sequence goes on along the minus strand of NZ_CANMZW010000017.1, from coordinate 94,982 downwards.
TTTGGATATGTGGATTGAAAGAGTAGACGGAAGCCAGAGCTTTGTTGAAGTTAAATATACGCAAGAATTAGACCCACGAAACCCAAGATCCGAGCGCTCTATTAGGCAAACTACCATTCAAAGAAAATGGTGCGAGCATAATAATTTCAATTATGAAATCAAAACAGAGAAAGATATTCGTTCTAATCAAATACTTCTGGATAACCTAAGAGAATTAATTCCAAATATTAAGAATCAATCAATCCCTAATGAAATTGACCGGCACCAAGTATTTAAAATCGTTGGTAATCACCGAAAGTCAATAAGACAACTTCGATCAGAACTTCCACACTTGTTACCATCCCGCCTAAATGAAACGATCTATAAAATGATCTATTTCGGAGTTTTGTGCTCGAATATTGACAAAACGCTTTTGGGATTAGATACGGAGGTCTGGATTCATGGCACAAAGGAGAATACTTGAGAGGCTACCCATTGACCCTTCAGACTTGAATTTGGCTACATGGCCAGGAGTCTTACTTGACACCCTATCTGCTAATGACAGGGAAACTTTTTTGTCGCGAAAACGAGCCATTGAAATGTATATGTCTCCTCACTTTACTTTAGATCAGATAATGAGGGAGACAGGGGTTTCAAGGAATCGACTTATAGGCTTTGTAAAACGGTGTTTATCTGAAGATTCAAACGGTCTGGTTTGGGGCTTTCGTGCCTTGATCCCCCATAAAAATCTAAAGTCTTACACGCGTACCAATCTATCCCCCAAATCAGAAAAACTCACAGGAATCTTCAGCCACTTCTTAAGCAAACATCCCCATATTAAGGAACTTATCCACGATCAATATTTGACAACCAAACAGGGAAAAGCTACTGATCCTGTGAAAAAACCCAAACATATTCACTCGACATTCCTAAATGCTTGTAGATCCTTAGGTTTATCTATGCAAGACTATCCCTTTAGTACAAGAGATTTAGGAAGACGCTCGCTTTATCGATACTTAAAAAAACTAGAGCTAAATCTTCCAAATCAAACTGCTAATCGATACGGTGATGAAGCTGCCCGACATATCCGGCACACTGGTATTGGTAATAAAAATGCGGATCATATCCTAGAGCCCTTCCAACGAGTTGAGTTTGACGGACATCAAATTGATCTTATTCTCACTATCAAATTTAGAAATCAATTCGGGGACGAGTGCGTAGACGTGTTAGAAAGGATATAGCTACTCGTTATCATAGACGTTGCTACTCGAGTCGTTATCGGCTACCATATCTGTCTTCAATCACAGTATTCAGCAAGTGACGTATTAGCTTGCATCCGTAATTCAATTGTTCCAACATCTCCCAAAGAACTCACGATTCCAGGATTGAAGTATCCTACAAAAGGCGGTTTCCATTTTGAAGCCATTCCTCAAACGCAGTGGGCGATTTGGAGTGAGTTTTGCTATGACAATGGAAAGGCCAATCTGGCTAAGATTGTGACAAACAGACTAGCGAACGTCGTCGGTTGTGCTATGAATCCTGGTCCCGTAAACATGCCGGAGCGCCGGCCATTTGTAGAGAGATTTTTTGGTCTCCTTGAAGAAAATGGTTATCACCGTTTTGTGAATACAACGGGGAGCCATCCTTCTGATCCCCGTCGAACTCATCCTGAAAAGATGGCAATCAAGTATGAGATGGATGTGGAAGAGCTTGAACAGATCACAGCCGTTCTGATCGCGAATTACAATCACGAGCCACACAGTAGTTTAGGATATCTGAGTCCACTTGAAGTAATGGAACAAAGGGTGGTGCATAGAGGTATGGAGCCAAGATGGTTGCCTGAAGAGCTAAGAAAAGAAGTTGAATTTTTTGGTGTACCTTCTATACGTACTGTTCGTGGAAGTATTAAACAGGGGAAAAGACCGTACATCACATTTGAAGGTGTTGAATATAGAAATGAACTACTTTCCAACACATTTGATCTGATTGGAGAAGAAATTTATTTACTAGTCAATACAAATGATATTCGCTATTTAAAAGCATTCCAAGAAGGGTCATCCCGGAATCAGTGAGTATTCATTGAACAAAAATCGATTGCGTCAACAACAAAAGGACTTGTTTCATTCGTATAACCAATTACTTTCTTCAATTGCTAGAAATCTACGGAAAACGGTCCTCATGAAACATAAAACTTGTATAGAACGTTATTTCATAGGCGATACAGCAGCATCCAAGTGTCCTTATGCCTTTGCCTATATACATTGGAGAGCATTTGTGCAAGGATTTGAGTCACCACGACATGTCACCGCTAGATATAAGCGTCCCAAAACGGGGGACCCTCGAATTGTGGATTTTCCGTTCGATCTATACTCAGAATTCTTTACAAATGTATTTGAATTATGGCGAGAACAAGCTCAGGATATTAGCTACGAAAGTAGAGCTGCATTAAAGTGGGTGCTAGGGCGAAGCATTGCTCATGTTGCTGTTTCCTTCTTCTGGACGTGGTTATCTGTAGCTAAAAATAATATGACCAAATTCTTAATGCTAAGGTTGCCACCATTTTCATACGAGTACCTATCAACGTTTTTTCTCGTCCTTCCTTTCGGTGAACAAAAGGTATATGAGATTCATTATGAAATAATTCCTGACAAAAAAAACATCATTAGTGATCAAATATGTCCTTTTCACTCTGTAAAGAGCAGAAGAGATCCTACCAGGAAGGAAAAAATACAACATGCCAAACAACAGCCGCGTTGCTACACAAAAAGTAAGCCGAAATATTCCAACGCATTAAAATGGGATGATCAAGCCAACGGCTTTATTAAATCGATTGATTAAGGTCTGAGAACCTTCCTTACAAACCCAGAGTACTATACGTATTATTTATGCGGATCGCTACGATCTATCGGAATAATGAAGAGGCAATAACGTTTGAAAACAGAGATAAATACAGCGATAAGAATATGTTCTTTAAAAAACCTTTACAATTCACACATTGAAATAACCATATGGTTATAATAGCATATGGTTATTGAAAATGAATGGAGAGGAGGTCGAGAATAGACATGGACACAAAGCTATTGGTCAACGCATTTAAAGCACTTGCAGATCCTACCCGGTTAAAAATCATTAGCTTATTAAACCATCGAAGTTGCTGTGTTTGTGAACTAGTCCCCATTTTTGGCATATCGCAGCCTGCCGTGTCCAAGCACATGAGTAAGTTAAAAAGTGCAGACTTAGTCATTGAATCTAGAAGAGGACAGTGGGTCATCTACTCTCTAAATCAAGAGCGTGTAGAACAGCTTCGCTTCGCTTTAGGGAATCTCCCCGATTACTCAGAGGAGTTCGAGAAATTGGCTGCACAGGGACTCCTCGTAACCTGCGAATAGTGATAAGAATGGAGAGAGAGCATGCTTTCTGTATGGATTGCCTTTCTGATTTTTGCTGTGACACTGACCTTTGTCATCTGGCAACCGAAAGGACTTAACATTGGCTGGTCGGCGACGGCTGGAGCGATTTTGGCCTTAGTTTTTGGTGTGGTTAGCTTTGCAGACGTTGTGACTGTAACGGGAATCGTTTGGAATGCAACACTGGCGTTTGTCGCGATTATATTGATTTCGCTAATTTTAGACGAAATCGGTTTTTTTGAATGGTCAGCCCTGCATATGGCCCGGTTGGCCAGAGGAAATGGCCGACGGATGTTCGTCTATGTAGTTTTGTTGGGAGCAGCTGTAGCTGCATTCTTTGCAAACGATGGGGCGGCACTTATCCTGACACCGATCGTGCTTGCGCAGGTGCGTGCCCTGAAGTTCCCGGATAAAATGATTTTGCCTTTCATCATGGCCAGCGGATTTATCGCGGATACCACCTCGTTGCCATTGATCGTGAGTAATCTAGTCAACATTGTCTCCGCGGACTATTTTGATATCGGTTTTGTTGAGTATGCAACCCGGATGATTGTCCCCAACTTCTTCTCGTTGGGTGCTAGCTTACTCGTTTTGTATCTCTATTTCAAAAATGATATACCCAAACAGTATGATTTGACTTCGTTGAAACAACCTCATGAAGCGTTAAAGGATGTCCGTCTTTTCAGGCTTTCCTGGGTTATTTTAGGCCTTTTGCTAGTGGGTTATCTATTGAACGAAGTGATAGCCATTCCGGTGTCCGTCACCGCAGGAATTGCAGCTATTATCTTCATCCTGGCTGCACGAAGCAGCAAAGGCATCGAGACGAAAAAGCTCATCAAGGAAGCACCTTGGGCAGTTGTTGTCTTCTCTATCGGGATGTATGTCGTTGTCTATGGCTTGCGCAATGTTGGATTGACCGACATGCTCGGACAATTGATTCAAACACTTGCAGATCAGGGTTTGTTTGCAGCAACAGTAGGCATGGGTTTCCTGGCTGCAATTCTTTCCTCAATCATGAACAACATGCCGACCGTTATGATTGACGCTCTGGCCATCCAAGGAACGAACACATCGGGTGTCATCCGCGAAGCTTTGATTTATGCAAACGTGATTGGAAGTGATTTGGGCCCGAAAATCACCCCCATCGGTTGACGATCCAGCGAAAGCGAAAGCGACAGGTACAGAAGAGGAAATCATGAACAGCTTTCGCACGGTCCGTGACGCCATCAAAAACCGAATGGAGCAGTTCGTAAAAGAAGGTAAGTAATTGGAGGGATAAACGTGATCAAACGGATGCATGTGGCTGTGAATTGCAGCGACCTGGAAGCCTCTTTGAATTTCTATCGTCTTTTTTTCAATGCAGAACCGACAAAAGTAAAAGACAACTACGCCAAATTTGAGCTGGATTCTCCGGCATTGCATTTCTCCTTGAATGTACGCCCTTTTGAAAAGAAAGGAGTGTTAAACCATTTAGGTTTCCAGGTGGATAACACGGAGGATGTGATCGCAATGGGAGAGCGCCTGCGCCAGGCAAATTTGCTGACCATCGACGAGATGGGGACCACTTGCTGTTATGCGGTTCAAGATAAGGTGTGGGTATATGACCCAGATGGAAATGCGTGGGAGATCTTCTACACAAAAGCAGATTCTGAATTTGAATCTGCCGGGGAACAACGCGATATTTCCTTATGCTGCGCGCCGCCTTCTGGACCAGTATCCATTGAATTTGGTTCATGGAAAAAGTAATCACATCATACCCCTCGAGCACGAGGGGTATTTTACTAAACATTACTGGAGGGAAAATCATGCATAAGGCGTTGTCCTCGGAACAGGGCCTGCAGGACTTACTGCTGCCATTTATCTTGCACGCGCCAATATGAATCCGCTAGTTATTGAGGGAAATGAACCAGGAGGTCAATTAACCCTCACAACAGAGGTGGAGAACTTTCCAGGGTTTCCTGATGGAATAATGGGACCAGAGCTTATGCAGAACATGCGTAAACAGGCGGAACGGTTTGGAGCAACATTTCAAACAGGGTGGGTAACGAAAGCCGAATTATCGAAACGCCCTTTCACTCTAACCATTGATGGGTCTGACCAATTACAAACGGAGACCCTAGTTGTTTCTACAGGTGCGTCCGCAAAGCTACTAGGTATTCCAGGTGAGAAAGAAAATATCGGACGCGGTGTAAGCACGTGCGCTACATGCGATGGTTTCTTCTTTAGAGGGAAAAAGGTCATCATTGCCGGCGGCGGTGACTCCGCGATGGAAGAGGCGAATTTCCTAACCAAATAAAGGGGGGTGGGGCCAGACGCGAAATACGTAGTTAAACATATAGATATTTCTCTGAAGAAAAGGATGTAGTAGTCCTTCGGACCAATTTGAGACAAGGATGAAATGGTTATGCATATCATCCAAACATGAAAAAACGTATGACCTATAACGCATAAGAAATTGGAAAATTTCACAAAACAATAGTTGCATTTATCAATTATTGTGATGTAAGATGGATTCAGGTGATGAAGATGAAACAGTTAGCTCAATACGTTAACGTTAGAGAAATATTTCAGGTATTAGTAAGGCGCTTTGGGGTTTTACAAAAGGATGGGGCACAATGCTGTGGCATCTCAGTTGTTCAAAGTCATATTATTTATGAGCTCCAAAAGAGGCCTAATATTTCCTTGAACGAACTCTCAGACATCTTATCCATCGATACAAGTACACTTAGTCGCCAGGTTAATTATCTTGTAGAAATGGAGATGGTTAACCGGTTGCCTGACCCCAAAGATAGGCGGTATGTTGTTCTCTCGCTAACGCAAAAAGGTGAAGAGCAACACAAAGAAATTGCGGCTTACATGGAAACCTACATCTTGAATGTCTTTAATCAAATTCCAGCAGAAAAGCATGAGCAGGTTTTGGAAAGTCTTCAGTTAGTTAGTGAAGCGATGAGGAATAGCGCAGATTGTTGTACCCCTCCTCTATAACCTAGAGGAGTTTACTTAACAGATATAGTTGCAAATATCAATTATTTAAAAAGGGGATTGATGAAAGATGAAACTACCTGTTGCCATTATCGGTGGAGGACCAGTCGGGCTAGCAGCTGCGGTACAGCTTATTGATAGAGGAGAGCCATTTGTAATCCTGGAGGCAGGAAGTCAAGTTGGGGCCAGCGTTTTGGAATGGGGACACGTCCGCATGTTTTCACCTTGGGAATATAACATGGACAAAACTGCAGTTAAGCTGCTCTCCAAACATAAATGGGTTGCACCAAATCCGGATGACATTCCAACGGGTAGGGACCTCGTAGAAAAATATATGCAGCCACTTGCGGCACTTCCGGAATTGGCACCATACATTCACGTAAACAGCAAAGTCATTTCCATTGGAAAAAAAGACATCGATAAAATGAAAACCAAGGGAAGAGATCAGGTACCTTTCGTCATTCACTATGAACAAAATGGCCAACAACTAACACTTGAAGCAAGAGCTGTCATAGAGGCATCCGGAACTTGGAAACATCCTAATCCGGTTGGATCTGGAGGTATTGTCGCAAAAGGTGAGACTGAGGCTTCTAATCGCATCACCTACGGAATTCCTGATGTATATGGAAAACAACGCGATCGCTATGCAGGGAAGAAGGTTTTGGTCGTTGGGAGTGGGCATTCTGCTATCAACACGATTCTTGAATTAAATCGTTTGAAAAATGAGGTGCCATCCACTGAAATCGTGTGGGCTCTGCGGAAAAAAAGCATTCAGGAAACGTACGGTGGAGGAGACGCTGACCAATTACCAGCACGTGGAGCGTTAGGAACTTCGATGAAGAACTTAGTGGAGAACGGCCGCCTAACCGTCTATACACCGGTTCAAATTCAGGAGATTACAAACCAAAGTGACGTTCTTGTCATTCAGGGAATGATGAACGGTGAACCGTTCCAACTGGAGGGCGTCAATGAAATTATCACAAATACGGGATCTCGACCTGATACTCACTTCCTGCGAGAAGTTAGATACCAAGTAGATCCGGCTATTGAATGCGTTCCTGCACTAGCAGATCTCATTGATCCCAACATTCATAGCTGTGGAACAGTTAGACCACATGGTGAAGCGGAGCTTCGTCAGGCAGAGAAGGATTTTTATATCGTGGGAATGAAGAGTTACGGGCGTGCGCCGACATTCCTTCTTGCGACAGGCTACGAGCAAGTGAGATCCGTTGTTGCAGCACTTGTAGGGGATTGGGACGCGGCGAAGAGAGTAGAACTCCACCTACCAGAGACAGGGGTATGTAGTAGCAATGCCGGGTTAGGTTTGCAGGAAGAGTCGTCTTGTTGCGTACCAACACCTGTAAAATCGAACAGCTGTTGCAGTTTGGAGCCCCAAAAAAGAAGCGCACAGGAAACAGCATCAAGCTGCACGCCACAGCCAGTAAAATCGTCCAATTGCTGCGGATAAGTATCACAGATCACTTTATTGGAACCGACTAGCATGAATAGGTCCCCTGTCTTTCCAGATGGGGGATCTTTTATAAGCAAGACACAGAAGGATGAAATACGAAATGGATCAGACCAGAAAGGTAAAAGTTATGGCCTATATAACCTTCCTCAAGGAAAAAGAGAAAACTGGGTCTCGAATAGAATGTAAACTGGAAATCCATTATTACGAACAATAAGTTGCCGATAGTAGACTAGTCTGGAGGGAAACAGCTGATGAACCTTTCTATTCGAAAAGTAAGCGAAGAAGACCTTGAAATCATCTTATCCATATACAATCAAGGCATTGCAGATCGAATTGCTACTCTGGAATCAGAGGAGAAGGATTACACTTACATCCGAAAATGGTTTGATGAACATCAGGGACGATACGCGGTGCTTGTCGCAGTTTTGGAGGGTGGCATCATAGGATGGGCATCCCTTAATCGTTACTCTAATCGAAGTGCCTATGATGGAGTTGCTGATTTATCCATTTATATTGATCGATCTTATAGAGGAAAAGGCGTCGGAAAGGCTCTTTTAGAAAAGCTCGAGGAGGTTGCTCGATCCGAACAATTTTACAAAATTCTATTGTTCACTTTTCCTTTTAACGGACTGGGGCAAGGACTATATAAAAAAAGTGGGTATCGAGAAGTTGGGATTTTTCAGAATCAGGGTATTTTAGATGGGAAATTTGTTGATGTGATGGCCATGGAAAAAATTCTTTGAGGAGGTAGAGAAGTAATGAAAGTGAACAGGGGTAGTGTGCTTAGCAAAGAGTACTTTCTCGCCTACCTAACCCATGTTATGCGTGTTTTTCAATGTAATGCGGAAGAGGCGAAGGTCAAAACCGTGGAACGCCTTTTTCGTGGAGACTTGAATTCATATGGTGGAGAAACCCGTGAAAACTTTGCAAAAGCTTATTACGAGCTAGTTAGGTATCCATTTTCAAACAGGTAACAATAAGAGACAATTATTATGACGAGGATGACTACGGATACGATAAAGAATTATCAGCGCTTAAAGAAGACATCATAGAAATGGAGATCGAAGAATTCTTCTCAAAATACAAAACGCTTGTAGAGACTTCCATAAAAGATGTTGAAGACTATGCTTCCTTCAAAGAAAGTGACGAATTCGAACTGAGGATTCTCACTGAATTTTCGCGTCTTGCTGACCTAAAGCGAGTTGGTTTCTTGCAAGATCAGGGAACAATGTCTTTGAAGGAATATCTTTCGACTAAGTATCAGGAAAAAATTTTCTTGGCGAAGTACACCTATGAAAACCATAGAGATGTATTGGGATTGATTTTCCGGATCTCATGTTTCTTGCTGGGTGATTGGCGCTTGGGGAAGTGGGAAACCAAGCATTACGGAAATACTGGAAAATTATATTAACTCAAATGAAATAGGTCTGACCTGAAAACGTTGCAAAAACATCAAGTATGTGTCGTGAAATAGAGACGCGCACTTGATGTTTTTTTAAACTAAAAGAATATTGTTTGTATCACCAGACATCAAACGATTTGAATTATGTTAAGAATGAAAACCGTCTCTTATTTCAGTACATGAAATGGCTGTTTTATGAACTGAAATGGAAAAATCAAAAAACATATGCTTACTTTACATTTGAGTGGTATTTGTAATACCTTCATAAAACTGTGACACAAATAATTATACCAATGATCATATTGTACAATCCATGAGATACGTAACACCTATACTGTAACATATATAACAAGGATGACGCTTGGTTAAAGCAGTATGTTTGTGTCCTCAGACAGTAAAACTGTGACACAAACATGTATACTAAAAACCGTTCTTTAGTGTACTTGTTTGTGTCATTTCGGTATTCATGTTTGTGTCACTCGACAACTCGACACAAGACCATTCAGTTATTGTCCCACTTGCTCTTTTTATAAGTTTACATAATATATATTATCGGACTCAAAGTGAAATAAGGAAATGACAAGAAGAGTAGCCTCCTATGCTGCGTTTATTACAACTGGCATGAGCATTCTTAAACACTTCGAAAAATGTGGTCAATATTAGTCACGCGTGTTCATCAAAATATACAAACGACATAAACTTAGAAAAATCGTTTCATATATGTCGCCAGTTTAGGTAAGCTTACATCACCAATCCGACCCAAAATCCTCAATAGCTATCAAACCACAAATTTGATATATTCCCAAAACCTCAACAATGAGCCAAATACATCCGAATTAAAAAAATTAAATATTTTTAAAAAACACTATTTACAAATAATGTATTTTAACTTATATTATAATTAAGATAACTATACTTAAAAATGACCGGAGGCTCCCCATGACAAAACTAAAAACAAAATCTAAAACCCCCTCTTCTACACCAAAGAAAAGATCTTACGAAGAAACCTTGAACAACCTGGCCGTATACTTGGAGCGAACCAAGAAAAAATAAAAACGAAAAGAGTGCCAAAGGGCGGCACTCTGCTTCGTCGTGTATGAAACTATTTAGATGATCAAAGATAACAACTCGAAGCCCTCTTCTCTTCTACCTCATTCTCCCGCGATTCCCATCCAATCGAACAGGTAAAAATCCGTTACCAGGCGAACAATCTCTCCATTTGCATCATATCCAATATAGCTCGCATAGCTTCCATCTCCCCAACCGGTCGAAAACATCATCATGTTGTTCCCTTCACCGAGTTCTTTCGTCAGCCATGAACGTGTGTGCTTATATGTACGGTCCATTTCTTTCGATAGCTGTTCTACATACGTGTCGTCTTTGTCCATCTTCTTTTCCAGAAGCTGACAGGTACTTTCATCCATAAAAGAGCCTGTTCCTGAATCAACTCCGTACCCAAAAAATTCGTTCGCAGCCAATTGCGAGACATCGGAGTTCTCCCAAATTGCCATCTTCCAGGATGCAACCGGCTTATCTGCAAAAACAATTCTCGCAAAAGCTACGCGCTCATCTTGCTCCTGAACCTCCGCCTCAGAAGAAGCATCCTTTGGTGATACTTTTGCGATGGCCAATTGAACGGGAAACGAGCCTTTTGGAACTAACTCCTTAAACGGCTCCGTTTCAAACATGACGAATGGATCGTTAGCGATAAGCTTTCCCGTCTTTACCTGCAGATTTCCAAGATCTTGGCGATATAGACGATATTCATAGTTATCTTGCTCAAACGCCGTATCTTCCACGAACGCTGTTTCAAATAGTTTAGGATACGTAACACTCATGCGTTGTCCTCCTTACATAGAAAACACCCCACTGAGCTTACGGCCAGCGGGATATCTGATTTCCTTGTGCTTATTTGTTCAAAGCTGCTTCAAGGGCTACCTCGATCATTTCGTTGAATGTCGTTTGACGCTCTTCGGAGGATGTTTCTTCGCCCGTCAGAATGTGGTCACTAACCGTTAGAATCGACAAAGCATTGCGCTTGTATTTCGCTGCTAGTGTATACAATGCGGAAGATTCCATTTCTACAGCCAACACTTGGTAAGCAGCCAACTTTTTGTACAAATCGAAGTTCTCACGGTAGAAGCTGTCACTCGTAAAGATGTTTCCAACTTTTACAGACATGTTACGCTCAGTAGCCACTTGGTAGGCTTTGTGCAAAAGATCAAAGTTTGCTGTAGGAGCAAAATCAATCTGATTAAACAGCAGACGGTTTACCTGTGAGTCTGACGAAGCGCTCATGGCAATGATGACGTCGCGAACTTTGATATCCTCTTGAATCGCCCCGCATGTTCCGACACGGATCAGGTTTTGCACACCATACGATTCCATCAGCTCGTTCACATAAATGGAGATCGTCGGCACGCCCATACCCGTACCTTGTACAGATACGCGTTTACCTTTGTATGTACCTGTAAAGCCCAGCATGCCACGTACGTTGTTATAGCATTCTGCTCCCTCTAGGAATGTTTCTGCAATGTATTTGGCACGTAGCGGATCGCCCGGTAACAGGATCGTTTCAGCAATTTGGCCTTCCTTTGCCCCGATATGAATACTCATAATTATTGCCCCTTTACTTTCAAAAAATTACCTACCAGAATATCGTACTACAAAAACCGAACATTGCAAAATGAAAGTTGCAAGAGCCGATGCACGCACTCTGTGTCATCGGCACATTTTCATTCCGTATCTATGGAATCAGATGGTTATTTCGCTCGGCAATATAATGTATGGCTTCTATATGATCACCCAAGCAAGTGAGCTCCCTCCATGCTCGTTTTCCTTCTGGTTGCCTTCCTTTTACTCCTATTACTGCCCCCTTTATACGATGCGAGCGTTCAATACGAAGCCCTCTATCAATGGCCATAGCGTGCGCCAAAGGAGGAACAAGTAGATGCTGGAACCCGATCTGGGCAGCTGCCTGCCGAGTGATGGCAAAAGGCAAATCGCACATGGAAGATGTTCCTAATTCATCTCGGGAGAGCAAATTGTTTAAAAACGTTCTCGCCAGCATGATTGCCTCCCTATTTTGTGCTCCTTCCAAGATCCTATTCCGGGACCGTTGCAAGGCGATGTCAACGCCTTTATAACATGCCATGGCAAAAGGCTGCAGCTCCTCGGCTTGAATAATTGTATCAGTATCGAGGAATAAGCATACATCGCCACTCGCTTCGCTGGCACCAATGGAGCGCCACACATCTTCTCCAAGTGCAAATGGATATATATATATCTTGAGAGCGTACGTGGAATAAGACAAGACGAGATCAATGGAGCGATTATTGCTTCCGTTCATTACCACGATGATTTCTTTCGGACAAAGCTTTTCAACCTGCTTCAATATTTTTTTCAATGTCTTCTCGGATTGGGATACACCAAGAATGACGCTTAGCTTGCTTTGGTTTTCACTTTTTTCGGAGATGTTTATGCACTCTCCTCCCTGCTTTCTTGGGGGACGAGCGCTTCGCTTTGCGTTTGGCACCCCATCCATCCACCTCCCTTTCACTGGGTTCCTGATTGAAAACGGAGCGCAAGTGAAGCAATTCGGGGGCCTGTAATAATACTCGAAATCGGTCTCCATCAGGCAAGCCAGCGCGCTGTCCCTTATCTTGCATGAGGTAACAGATTGCTTCCGCGTGTTCCCGTAAAATGAGCGGCGTTTGCTTCTTCATGACGCCATGCTTCCCTACGTACCCTCTCCGAGCAGAAAGGGACGTAACAGTTGTAACGGAAAGCCCCTGTTCTACTGCGCACGCGAGCGCAAGAGGTGGAGTACAAAGCAGTTGATTGCCAATTTTCTTTAGTGCACTTTTGTTCAATGCATATGGTACAAAGCACAACGAGGCGGCTTCCAATTCTGTTTTCCCACTAATATGGTTAAGCAAACGAGCAGCCAATCGTTGTGCGGATTGTTTTCGTTTTGTCGGAGAGGATGAATAGGCTGTCAGGACGAGGTCCCAGCCTTTTCTCGAAGCGTCTATGATTTTATTCAACAGCGCTGGAGAGGCGCTATTTTTTTCCTCTAAAAAAAGGATCGTTTCTCCCTTTGCATGCAAGGCACCTAGCGCTCTTGCTTCGTCATACGTTATGAGTGAGGACGAATGAATTACCTTGGCTCCTGATGCATATGCGTGGCGAGTAGTGCGGGATGTCAAACCAGGGCAAACGACAATTACCTCGAGGGTCGGTTGAATATTTTTTACCGATAGAATGGTCCGTTGAATCGTTGAGGATTCGTCAGTAGACGGGATGATGACAGACACGTCTGGAAGAGCATTGTCTAGGATGTCCATCTCATCCCTCCCTCTCAAGAGAATTCGTTATACTCTTACTTTACGCTGTAAAACGACAATCGGACACGGCACCTATACCCATCTGCTGACTCTGACAATCGCAACAAAAAAGGACGAAGAAAAGTCTTCGTCCCCTTGAGTTTGAGTGTGTCACGTACAGTTAGTATGCACGGCGTTGTAATGAGCGCTGTCTCATGCGTCTTTGTCTTCTTGTTTTCCTAAAGGTATACGCGATCAAAAAGAGGTTCATTCCCAACCAGACAAACATGAGACCATAGCGAGCAAATGGATGCACTTGTTCGTTTGTCATAGTTTCTGCCGCTTGCTGAGGTGCAGCCGGTGGTGAATTTCGATGTAACGGATACAACGCAGTGAGTAATCCCGCTTGGACCGAAAGCTGCCCATCGTTGGTTAATTCAACCAATGGTTCACTACCAATAGGAACAGTTGCATACAGATCATCCGTTGCCGTATACGTAACAACAGCGTCATTACCTGGAACAGCTGACTCCGTGTAAGCTGCACCACGTGTCGCGATCTGTCTCGTTTCAAATCCCGCAAAACCATAGTCTAGCATCTTCGTTACATCTTTATAAGCATAAGGACTCGATGCGGCTTTCATTGTAACCGCAATCAATTCCGTGTTTCCTCGTTTAGCCGATCCAACTAGCGTGTGCATGGCTTGATCCGTAAAACCATTTTTAATACCGGTGGCTCCTTCATAATCACGTAATAGTTTATTGTGATTAATCAGCTCCGATTTCCACTCTTTCCCGTCCCATGGAAGTCGATTCGTACCGACTATCTCACGGAAGATAGAGTTTTTCATGGCATACTGAGCGATTTTGGACATGTCAGAAGCTGTTGTGTAATGGTCGGGATCGTGCAGACCATGAGCATTTGCAAAATGAGTCTCTGTGACACCGACCTTTTCTTGAAGGTAAGCATTCAGCTCTTCGGCAAATTTCTCCGTTGTCTGGCTCATATGCTCAGCAATCGCTGTAGCAGCATCGTTGCCAGAATGCATCAATAGACCATACTCCAGCTTTCGCAGAGAGACTTGCTCCCCTTCACCCAGGTATACCCGAGTTCCCTCTTCATATCGTGCTTTTTTGGATACCGTGACTATATCATCAGGGTTTCCTTTCTCAATGGCATAAATCCCGGTTGCGATCTTGGTAATGCTGGCAGGGTACAACTTTTCATGGGGATTCTTTTCAAACAGGACTTGTCCGGTTGTAGCATCAATCAAAATAGCTGATTCTCCAAATATGGCTTCCGGCGAGAGTGTTTGTCCCTCTTCAGCAAAAGCCATAGGCAGGTCACAGCTCCAAAGAAGCGTGGCCACAACGAGAAGGTTCGTTAGAAAAAAACGCATGGTAGTCTATATCCTTTCCTTGCTTGTTGCTATTTTACAGATGGCTTTTGTTTCGTATGAAGTTATCTTTCCCTACTTAAGGCGCTTACCTAACAGGTCATAAATCATTTTAAACTTGGGATTATCTGCAAACGCTTCTTCAAAACCGCTTACATGCTCACGATACAGTGCGGCTGCTGAGTCCAAATCCTGCTTGACGTACAACGAAAAGATTTCTTCCAGCTTTTCCTCTAATGTTGAGTCTACTTCAGCAGGCGTTAGAATCTCCTGTCGCAAATTGTTCATTAATACATCCAACTGATGAGTGATCACGGATGCTTCATGTAACTGCTGTAGGACATCCGCCGGGATATTCCCATCGTACTTGTAACGAAGCTCATGCTCGTTTGTAGCCCAAAAATTCATCCCAAGCGTACGAATTTGAATTTCACAATACAACGTCTTCTTTTCGCTTCCATGATAAACGGTATAGGACACGATCATATGGATGCTACGATACCCAGACTCTTTTGGTGTAGCGATATAGTCCTTGATATCGTGAATCGTGATATCTTCCCGCTCCTGCAAAAGCTGCTGCACTTCACGCACATCATCTACATAGCGGCAAACGATACGTAGACCTGCGATATCCTGTACTTCTTTAGCGACCTCATCCTGCCACTGTGCATTTTGAAAATCGATGCCCTTTTCTTTTGCTTTCTTCAAGAGACTATCTACTTTTTTTACTCGACCGACTACAAATTCAATCGGTGAATATCGACCGCTCTTGAGAAAGCCGTATTTGATGCCTTTTAATTTCAACTTTAATTCTTCTACTGCCTGTTCATAAGGTGCCAAAAAATGAACCATGTTGTTCAATACCTTGCTCGGCACGTGCGTAGCTCTCATTGCAGAACACCTCTCTTTACTTCCAGAGGAAAGGTGATGCTTCAAAAAACGGCTGCGGGTTCACATACGTATTCCCGATCAGCATACCGTAATGAAGATGAGGACCCGTGGAGAAACCTGTGGTGCCCATTTGCCCAATCACCTGTCCCTGCTTTACCTCTTGCCCGGTTGTAACCTCGAGCTTGGACATATGAGCATAGATTGAAAAGACGTTTAAGCCATGGTCAATAATAATCGTATTGCCAGTTAAGTACAGCGAGTCTGCCAAAACAACTTTACCGTGATTGCTAGCCCAAATTGGTGTACCCGTCTTATTTGCGATATCGATTGCTGCGTGTCGATTGGCAGGTACTCCGTTTACGACTCGCTGATAACCAAATGGTGTCGTAAGCTTTCCGTTAGCGGGCTGCTTGAAAGGGCCGTCAAAGTATGCAGTCTTGGCTGAAGCAGATCTGGCTGCGTTAATCTTTTTTTGATCTGCATTAATCCGAGCTGTGTCTTGACGCATTTGATTCATTTTTTGGCTGACTGTTATGGAATCGACTTCAAATTTTTTAGGTGAAATGGTTAGTGAAACGGAAAGCTTTTTATCAGCAGATTGCACCTGATAAGATCCCGGCTTCGCATGAAATGGAATAGGGATAAAACGGGCATACTCTCCTTGAGAAGGCTGTAGATGATAGGATTGCGAAAACAGCGTTACTGTTTGCGCTTCTTTACTGCGCACAAAAATAACATCGCCCGGATACGTACTGGCTGGCGACACGCTCAGTGATGGCTGTTGTTTTTCGAGTTGAGCTTGAGCACCCTTTACCACCTGGCCGTACGTGCTTGTCCCCGAAACGAAAGTCAATGCAGCGACCAATATGAAACTGACCATCGAATGTAACATAGCACGCTCCCTCCCATTTTCCAGTATAACAAAAGACAACTCGAAATGAAAAAGAAAAAGAAGGCTATACAGGAAGCCTTCTTCGAACAAAACATGGTTTTACAGTTTTTTAGTATATTCTGCCATCATATCCATGATGGATTGCACACCGGTCAGCATTTCACTTGCCCGCTTCGTTTTTTGCGAGATGGTATCAAAATCCAGCTTGCCTTTTTTCCGATCATTCCACTGCTTGAACATCTCTTCGGCCATTCCGGGATTTTTACGCACCGCCGTGACACGCATGGAATCTTCGGACACCCACGCCTCAAACTCAGGGTTTTCTTTTAAAAGTCGTTTCACTTCTTTTCGTTTCATCCGCGAATTTGTCACTCCTTTCCGATGTACAAACAAAGATAGATTTCTGTTCGTTACACCATATGACTAGTCCGCGGATGTGCTTGTGTGTTTGCACTATAACAGGAAGAAAAGGGCTAAAATAAGAAAATCGATATCGAAGCTTTCCCGAGGATGATCGACCCCGTTTTAGCGGAATGTTTCACCGAAGTAATACTGGTAGCGGACGCTGAGGTACCTTGACATGGCTCCGGAATTGATAAGCGTCACACGCTTATCAATACCTATACGTAAAACAGAAAGGCCCCGTAGAAGGGACCTTTCCACATCCAGCTATTTACTTGTAAGAAGCTTGGCTTAGCGGCCAGCCATTTGTTGCTCTGCGAAGCTTACCAGACGCTTCGTGATCTCGCCACCAACAGAACCGTTTTGACGAGAAGTTGTGTCTGGTCCGAGATTTACACCAAACTCAGATGCAATCTCATACTTCAGTTGATCCAAAGCTTGGTTCGCTTGAGGAACTACCAGGTTGTTGCTGCCAGAGTTGTTGTTAGCCATGATTGATTCCTCCCGACGCTTTATTTCTTCCTGGACGGCTATGAACCGTCGGCATCGCTGCTTCTCGCTTTCGAGACCGGAAGTTGTTGTACAAGAGGTGTTTGTTTACCTCTTGTGATACTATCATCCCACCACATTCGCCATCCATACATCGATAGACAAATGTAATATCTGTCAAAGCTGTGGGCAAGCATTATGCTATAATGATCCGTATAGCTTAGGTTGAGAGGAGTTAGCTTTTGTGAACGAGTCAGGTAAGGTTTTGCTCATTGATGGCATGAGCTTTTTATTTCGCGCGTTTTATGGATCAGCATGGGGAGGTGGATATCGCCAAACCTCTACCGGGGTGTACACGAATGCAGTGTATGGCTTTACCAAAATGATGCTGGACTACGCTGAACTGGTACGCCCTACCCATCTCGTAGTTGGCTGGGATGTCGCTTCACGAGAATCCCTGGTTCGCAGCCAATGGTACGATGGCTACAAATCGAATCGACAAACACCACCGGATGAGCTGATCCCACAGTTTGATTTAGTAAAGGAAGTAACTCAGGCGTTCTCGGTTCCAAATTTGGGTTGCCCTGGATTTGAAGGCGATGACGTTTTGGGAACGGTAAGTACACGCCTCGCGTTGGACGGGCATCAAGTGATTATTGCCACAGGAGATTACGATAGTCTCCAGCTTGTTTCCGAGAATGTGAGTGTAAAGATACTAAAAAATGGTGGAAAGCATGAGCACTATGATCCTGCAAGTCTTTTGGCCTTGCGCGGAATCACTCCTGAGCAGGTAGTAGATGTAAAGGCATTGATGGGCGACGCTTCCGATTGCATTCCAGGCTGTCCTGGAATTGGAGAGAAAACAGCGACAAAGCTCATCACCGAACATGGTAATTTGGACAACCTATACACCAATCTGGGTAGCTGTACTCCGAAAATGCGGAGCAAATTAGAAGAGAATCGCGAACAGGTATACCTCAGCCAAAGACTAGCAACGATTATTCGTGATGTCCCAGTAGATTTTTCCTACGAGAAAGCCGCTTGGCAATACGATCGTGCTACTGTTCATAGCAAATTTGACGAGCTGGAATTCGGAAGAACGATGGCAAGCAGAGTCAGCTAGTCCCCATAAAAAACCCTGATCCGCCATCTTACGTAAGTCTTCGGCGGGATCAGGGTTTTTGGTTTTTTATTTGGCAGATTGAAAAACATCGAGCAAAAGCCCCGTATTTTCTTCCTCATCCGTTTCCCAGGTGGATGCAAAACGTACCCGATGGGAAACCCCTAGTATATCGTACTCGTGGATGAGATGCTGACGGGCAGAGCCGACAATTAGACTGTGGAGACGAATTTTCTTTCGCTGCCCAAGAATAGAAAGCTTTTCTTGCACATAAGGAGAAATTCCACCGATCCCGTCCGTAACCATAACAAAATCGGCACCCTGCATTAATTTTTGACCATCGACTATTTCGATGGCTCTTTTCATCGGAGCATCAAAATGAGTTCCGCCACCAAAAGCCATCTGCGCAAGATTGTAAAACGACGTCCAATCAGGCTTTCGATGATACAGAGCTTGTTCACGCAGCTCACCCTTTGCGCCAAACAACAAGAGTACAAAATCTCGCTTCTCCAGCATCGAAAGAGCCCCGAACGTCATTACAAAAAGTTGCGCTAGCCTCAGCTTATGGCCGCGCATCGAGTGCGAGGTGTCCAGCATGCAAATAACTGGCCCTTTTAGCGGTTGTTCGACCCATCCAGACGTATCGTACGTCATGAGCTTTTGCTCGAGCCATTTGAGCATGAAGTAGCTCTCGTAGTCCGGATCGGCGAGTAGTACCGCTTCTCCAGGTAGCATGTGTGCAATATCCCCTGATTGACGCAAATCGTAGTATTCCTCGGGCAGTTGCTTCGAACGAATTTCCTTGCGTCTTATCCGGAAATGATGAACGTTTCTCCCCACCTCATTGAGAAAAGCGATCAGGTCGGGATGGCGTTTTAGCTTTTCCATCCATTTCATATAGTGCTCAAAGCTCTGTCTCCGAAGCTTGCCCAGCTCGTGTCCCCAGGAACGATTCGCAAAGCGCTGACTGGCTGTAACGAGATCATTTACAAAAAGGCTGTCGATCTCCTCTTTTGATAACGATTCCTTCAGCGATTGCTCAAGCCACTGCCCTAGCTCAGTTTCAAAAGCAGCTATGGCCTCCCGCTCCTGCTTGTGTAGACGATCGAGCTGCTTTTCACGTTGGGCGAGCTCGTCTTCCAGCTTCTTCACTTTTTGCATAAGCTTCGCCCGCTTGGTAAACTGTACGCTCATCTCCTCGCGAAGGCTCGCGATCCGCTCCTGCAGTGCCTTGACTTCTGCCTTTACGAGTGGCTTGGTGTCGATTGCCTCCTGCTTATCTTCAACCATGCGCTTCCCTTGCTGAAGCGTATAACCGACCAGTTGGAGCTTCTCCATCTGCTTTTCAGACAAAAGCTCTGCCATCTGGGCCTGCTGCTTGCCTTCCTGTCCTAGCTGCTGCTGGAGTCCAGCAATAAGTGGAGTGAGCTTGTTATCCTTTTCACGCTCGTTCACTTCCTTGTGAAACGTCTCGGTTAACCAGAGAAGCGCTTTGATCGCTGTTTTAAAAGCAGCACTCTCCTGCCCAACCGTCCGTGGCTGAATCATTTTTGTAAAGTACTGCTTCATCAGGCTTCGAATCATCCAATGATGAAACGGTGTTGCTTCCTGTGTCTGATCAACCTCAGCCTTTTCGAGATAAAAAACGAGAAAAAAGTCTGCGAGAAGCTCCAGATCAAACCAAGAAGCGTGTGCGCGTGCCTCTTCTACCCATTCCTGAGCAGTTCGAGATGACTTAAGGTAATTCTCAAAGAGATACCGATCTACACCGCTGGCACGAATAATCATGACTCGCACCTCCTACAGTGTAAAGTCGTACTCGGTCCCAGCGATTTCCTTGTCAAACACCGTCCGATAAGTACGCTGCAGCTGCTGCAAGATCCGTTCTCCCTCAACCCGCAGGTAGGCATACTTAACCGTGTATTTTTCCACATTGTGGATGAGGCGGTTTTTTTCCAAAACGAAAGGCTGCAAGTCCTCTTCGCGTCGTTGCCACTGAATCAGGCGGTTACGGAGGTCTTTGCCTGCTTCCTCAAGCTCGATACGACTTTGCTCAAGCAATTGTCTGCTACGCTCCAAAGCATCCTTCCCTAGTTTTGCGCCTACTTCTTTTTTAAATTGGAAGGCATGCAGCTCTGACTCCTTTTCCCGCCATTTGTCAGCTACTTGTTGGAAACGCAGTAATGGCAAGTCATTTTCCATCTCCGTTTTTAGCATTTCTGTAAACTGTAGCTCAAACAGCTCTTTCATCACTGGCAAATCCTCGGGAGCATCCCACATCATATGCGGTGTAAATACCGTATCCCAGATCGTTACTTCATCACGGCCATGCAGGGCAGCTGATGTTTTCCATACATGAGCGATTTTGCTCCAGCGACGATCGGACAAAGTGTACTCTTTTGCTTCCAATTCCTGCTTCAGCCGGTAGAGAAAATAGATAATCGGCTCGGGGATTTTCACTTGCCGCGCTGCAGCCTGAATATCTTTTACATCGTACAACGAAAAGACGACTGGCAATGTCGTCGTTGGCAACGAAAACATGCGTTCATAGCTGGATGCCTGCTGCAAATAGTTGACTTCATAGCGAAACAAGAAGCGATCGTACAGCGCTGTCAGTTGCTCGTCCTCGTCTGGAAGCTCATTCGAGGCTGCTATTAAAAATTGCAAGGGTACCGCTTCTTTCTCTCTTCCGTTGAAATAAATTCGTTCATTAAGGATGGACAAAAGAGCATTCAGGATAGCGCTGTTTGCCTTGAAAATCTCATCCAGAAAAGCAAACTGGGCAGCGGGTAGATACCCATCCGTTTTACGCACATAGTGATCGAGCTTGAGCTGTTGCAGAGATACAGGACCGAACATTTCATCAGGTGTTGTGAAACGGGTCAATAAATATTCAAACCAGTGCTCAGAGCCAAACAGCTGCGAGACTGACCTGGCCAGTTGTGATTTTGCGGTACCAGGTGGTCCTATTAAGAGAGCATTTTCTCCACTCATCATGCCGAGCATTAGCAAGCGAATGAGCTCGCTACGTTCCAGAAAACGGCGTTCTAATAGTTCGATGGCCTGGTCCATTTTTCGTTGAATTGGTGTTGGTGTGTTCATAGCAATAGGCGCCCTCACTCTCATGGTAGAAGTAAGAAAAAACGCCGCTTCCCCCCTCTTGATTGGAGTCCTAGTCGTTTTCTTATAGTGGCATAATGTGGACAAAAATGCCAGTTTTCTATCTACAAGGATTATCCTCCCCCCTGTGCACTCACCCATATCTGCCCTGACGCATATTCTGTGGCAAAAGGCTGCAAGACGGAGTACAGAAAAAGGAGGGTGTTTCGCATGGGGATTGAGCTTGCTTGGCTACATGGTGTGTATGTATTGTTCGTGCTAGGCATTATTTTCATGATGGTGATGCGAAGGGACACAAGTCTAATTAGTATCGTAGGCATTGCGATTCTTGGGCTCGTCGCGACAGGCTCTGTCACGACAGCAATCGGCGGAATTTTTGGCAGCTTTATCTATGCGATTACGGAGTTATTACCAACTATCCTCGTGATCTGTATCATCGTAGCAATGAGCCATGTTCTAACAGATACCGGTGTAAATGAAACCATGATCAGGCCCATGACACACCTCGTTCGGAACGCAACACTGGCGTATTGGGTCATCGGTATTGTCATGATGGTCATTTCCTGGTTTTTTTGGCCCTCACCTGCAGTAGCCTTGGTCGGGGCCGTCATGCTGCCAGTTGCTTTGCGGGCGGGCTTGCCAGCAATTGGGGTCGCGGTTGCGATGAACCTATTTGGTCACGGGATTGCTCTTTCAGGAGACTTCGTCATTCAGGGCGCTCCGACGTTAACCGCAAAAGCGGCAGGCATTCCCGTAAGTGATGTGATTTCAGCGAGCATCCCGCTTGTCATCGTCATGGGGGTAGTAACGACGATCACCGCATTCTGGTATTTGCACAAGGACATGAAAATGGGGATTGTTCCTGCACCCGGAAAGGACACATCCATACCGGATACAGTATTTACGTCTGCAAAGGTTCCCTTGCGAGATGGTGTACGGCGTAGCTTGGCTCTTTTCGTGCCAATTCTTTTCGCGCTTGATGTGGTAGCCATGTTTGCGTTTGATTTACGCGGTGGCGATGCGACTGCACTTGTCGGTGGAACCGCTTTGCTGATCTTAATCATCGCAACCATGCTGGCCCATCAGAAAAAAGGTCTCGAACAAGTAACCACGCATTTGATCCAAGGCTTTCAATTTGGCTTTAAAGTGTTTGGTCCTGTTATTCCGATCGCAGCCTTCTTCTATATGGGAGATAGCGGGTTTCTCAAAGTATTCGGTGAGGTCTTGCCGAGTGGGTCGCACGGAATAGTGAACGACTTGGGTGTTGCCCTTGCTCAAGCCATCCCGATCAGTAAAGAGGTAGCTGCTCTCACCGTGTCTGCTGTTGGTGTCATAACAGGCTTGGACGGTTCTGGCTTCTCCGGCATTACACTTGCCGGCTCGCTAGCACAGCTTTTTTCTACAGCTTTAGGGGCAGGAGCAGCAACGTTGACTGCCCTTGGTCAAATCTCAGCTATTTGGGTAGGCGGCGGCACGATTATTCCATGGGCGCTAATCCCCGCTGCTGCAATTTGTGGAGTAGATCCGTTCGAACTGGCGAGACGCAATCTATATCCCGTGGCCATTGGTTTGCTCGTCACTACTATTGTTGCCATGTTTCTCCTATAAGAGTACGCCAATCTATTTGAAAAGGCGAATGGTGGCTGTTTCGCACCGTTCGCCTTTTTTTCTGCGATCAAATTCTGTTTTTGCTGGGAGCTCATACACTTGTACTAGCATTCTATTTGGAAAGGAATACAAAGTATGAAGTTTTGGGGAAAAAGTATACAGGTCGCCGCTACATACATTGGGACGGTAGTGGGGGCAGGCTTTGCGAGCGGACAGGAAATTCTTGCCTTTTTCACATCCTATGGTCATGCGGGAACGATTGGCATCCTGATCGCTACAGCGTTTTTCGTTTGGCTTGGCTATAAAATGATGTGGCTGGCCCATACACTGCGTACACCCTCGTACGAATCGTTCAACCAAAAGCTGTTCGGTCCTTTGATCGGCAGAACGATGAATATTCTCGTCTTTCTCACCTTATTTGGTGTCACAACGGTGATGCTGGCCGGAGCTGGCTCTGTTCTGGAGGAGCAATTCCATGTTCCTTATTTGGCAGGGACGATTGCTACTGCCTTTTTTGCTCTCCTGATCCTTCGCAAAGGGCTGGATCAGCTTCTGATCGTAAATGCCATCGTCGTTCCGTCAATGTTCTTGTTTGCCATGTTCATATTAGTAGATGGAACGGTCGATTCGCCGCTGCCGATCACAGCTCCTGTCAGCTATGAGTTTCTATGGAAAACGGTCCTGTATGTGTCCTTCAATCTAGCTATGGCGCAATCTGTTTTGATCCCGATCGGTTATGCGATTCGCGAACCAGTCATCCTGCTTCGTGCTGCGGTAATCGGCGGTGTTGTCCTCGGCTTTATGCTGCTTGTTGTACATACCGCCATGCTTGCAAACTGGAACGATGTCCGCTTTATGGACATCCCGATCCTGTTTGTGACCGAGCAATGGAACGAGTGGCTGCAGCTATTCTTTGTGTTTGTTCTGTACTCCGAGATTTTTACCACATTGATTTCCAATGTGTTCGGGATCGGTCAACAGCTGCGTGAGCTGGTAAACATCCCCGAATCTCGTCTGTACCTCTTTCTCTTTTCCTCGGCATTCGTGCTTTGCCTCATTGGGTATAGCCAGCTTTTGATGTTTTTGTATCCGCTTTTTGGGTACTTGGGGCTGTCTACGTTGTGCAGGATTGTGATGCCGCGGGCGCATTTGTCACGCTAGTACTTCCACCAATAACTGTTCTGAAACTTACCCCAGTTTTTGCCCGCAATTCGGGCAGAAATTCGCCCCTTCATTTTTCCTACCACAGTTCGGGCAAAAGTTCGGTTTCTTTCCCTCTGAAGACGATGCTGATGGTGCAGGATTCGGTTCTGACTGGTTATCACGGGATGGTTTTTGATTCGCATTCATGTTTTTCATCATTTCGTTTGCAAGGTTCATCCCCATCATCATGCCTGCTATGTCCGCAGCGGCCCCGCCGCCTTTAACATTACCAGATGCCATCCCGTCCGTCATGGCAATCTGTTGATACTTTTGCAGATTGCCGACCATTTCGTAGGAGGCAACTTTTGTGATCTTATCTTGTATTTCTGGTGGATAGTTGAAGCTCATGACCTGGAAGCCTGTGATCGTCATTCCGATATCCATTACTTGCATGTCGAGATCTTCCCGAATTCCCTTTGCAATATCAAACGCATTCGCTTGTAGATTGAACATGTCCTTGCCTTCTCTGCTGATCCACTTCATGAGCAACTGATCCAGCACGGAAATGATCCTGATTTTCACATCCTCCACCAGATAGCTTTCTTTTACCCCAGCGACTTTGTCAATCAAGGTGACGTAGTCGTTCACTTTAAAATTGAAGGTACCGTTCGCCCGAATCGGCATACCTCCAGGGAGTTGTGGAGTAGGGATGAGAACCGGATTTTTTGTTCCCCACTTGACCGTAAACTCCTTGGTATTTACAAACAAGACCTCGACTCTCATCCCGCTATTAAAACCAAACTTAAACCCTTTTAATGTAGATAAAAACGGAATGATTTCAGAGGCAATTTGATACTCTCCCTCATCCTCAAAAATCCCTTCGACCTTGCCGTTATGAATGAAAATCGCGTCTTGGCCAGGACGGATGATTAGCTTGCTGCCTTTTTTGATCTCCCGATTGCTCCATTTCCAAAAAATCATGTCATCTCTAAACTCTTCCCACTCCACTACGTTGGCAAATTGATTACCAAAAAAAGACATTCTAAATCCATCCTTTCCAGCTAAAAAGATCCTCGGCTTCCGCTATGCGAGTGTCCGCCGCCAGTCGTTCCGCCACCGCCGCCGCCCGAGCCACTGCTTTGTTGTCTTTGAATCTTTTGTTTCGTTACCGTTGTTCGAATGTATTGATCTCGTCTATCGAGAATTCCTGATGTATTCGCATCCTCATAGGTGCTCCGATTAATGGTGATACGCCCGCCGGAACGGATGACCATCGCCGCGACAATAATCCCCCCGATGATGCATGAGGCTCCCAATTGAACCCACACATTAAATAGTGGATTGTCCGGGTTTACACCTGGTTCATACCCCATATATTTGTCGACTGTCTGCATATAGGTTTGGAAGGCTAGCGCATAATCTCCGCTTGTCAAATCTGGGGTAATCTTGCTTCGTATCTTATCAAGCCTCTCATCATCGAGATACGTCTTTGCTTTATAAAAGCCGGCCAGATACACCTCTCGATTATTCATGTCCAGCGTCAAAATAACCGCATTGCCGTGAGGTTTGTCATAGCCTGGCCCATACTCGTCATAAAAGTCTTCCGTCAATTTCATGACGTCGCCATTAACATCATTGTTCGTTGTTAAGATGATAATGTCTGTTTCTCGATGTGCCCCATACTGTTTCGCAAGCGTAGTTAACTCATGATATTCCTCCTGCTTTAATAACCCCGCTTCATCAAAAATCAGCTGTTTCCCTTCCGGCGTTAGTGCCATAGCCGTCTTCATTTCCATGGGAGAGGCAAGAAAAACAGCGAAGAAGAAAAAGACTACCGACAGAATCAAACCGCTCCTTCTCACCAAAACCCACCTCCCATCATCCAGGAAATAAGCTTCAGCGAAAGGAAGCACGAAGCGGAGATACCCGCGAACCAGGTCATCACTTTGCGCTTACTAATAGGCGGCTTACCAACTACCTTGCCCGTTTGACCGTTCATCGCAAACGTATACTCCAGTTTGTTGTAATCATAGTGCACCACCCAAACAGGCAAAAGCGCATACTCAGCGTGCCCGAGCTTTGTATCAATCTGCTTATTGGTGTAATTCACCGTGGTATATTGTGTCATCGTTGATCGAATATACTCTTCGATGAACGGGTGAATTTTACTTTTTGCCCGTGGGAAAAGCTCTTTCTCATCGAAATTGTATTTTTCAGCAATGTAGCCAGCCAGATACGCCGTTTTGAAGCTTTTTAACTGATCATAAGGAAATGGCTCTAATTTATCCATTAGTTCATCGTTCATTTTCTCCGAGGCATCAATCGGAACATCGACATAATTCAAACGAATCTTTCTGTATACATCGAAATGCTGTGTTTCTGTATACCGATAGTCTCCTTTTGTATAAGTGCTTACCCTCGTCCCATGAGCGTGAACCTCAACGGCATTATTTAACTCGTAGAGCCAAAAGGGGACGTACATCCCGGTTATTCCCTTCACTCGATCCGCTGTCATGAATCCGTTTGGCGTCAGGCGACCATTCCTGCACCATTTTCGAAAAGCCCGCATCGCTTCTTCTTTGCTAATGGAAAAGGGGATGACAAGGGCTGGAGCCAGCTTCCCAGTCAACCGATCGCCAAGGACTATGCCAGAACCGCAGAAAGAGCAAGACGTCGCTGTCGTATCCGCATCAGTGATAACTACTGCTCCGCAGCTTTTGCAATGGTACTCGGTAGCCTCACCTTCTGAAAAAACATTTCTTTTCAGTGGATCGGGCATCAGTTTAATATCGTCGGTTCTCCCGCAGCTATGGCATGACAGCATTCCTGATTCGCTGTCATAAACCATGTCGCTGCCACAATTCGGGCATTTGAAATCAATAACTTGCATCCGCTCACCTCTAAAAGAAGCTGGTTAATCCTTCTTTTTCATTTTTTCTTTTAGCGCAGCCAATTCATCTTCAGTAGTTGTTTTCGAGCTTTTTTCAAATTCCGCAAACAACTCGTCAAAATCGTCCTTTGCTTCCGTACGAAGCTCGGTAATGGCCATAGCTTCGTTATAGGCTTTGTCTACCTTTTCCTCCACGGCGTCAAATGCATTCTCTACGCCGCCCATAGGAGAGGCGAGGGAATTCAAGCTTTGCTGAGCTTTCGTTGCCGCTATCTTCTCCTTCAGCTTCGTACGGCGCGCTTCCAGCTCGCCAATGTCCGAGCACAGCTTTTCTTCGATTTGCCGCATGCCAGTGACATTTGAAGCTGCTGCTTGATAAGCAGCTTGAAGCTGAACCTCTTTTTTTGCCAGCGTAGCCTTTTTCTCCAGGAACAATCTGGCTTTGTCCTCATCTCCGGATTCCACAGCCTTCTCGGCATAACGCTGGAGCTTTCTGATCTCAGCGCTGCATTCATCAAGCGCGCTTTTTGTCCTTCTTTCATTCGCCAGCACTGATGCCGTTTCTGCTTTTAGCTGCCCCAGATCGCTGTTTATTTTCCTCATGAAGTCATCGATGGTTTTCTCCGGGTCCTCGTTCTTATCCAACAGCGCGTTAATATTACTGGCTAAAATGTCTTTGATCCTTGACAAGATTTCCATAGCGACCTCCATTTTGACTATGGTATGCAAACCATACTACTCCAAGCCAGCCGGTTTTTCTCTTCCATCGAGCGGGTACCATCTGATCACCCCACGTGGCGGGTTCGTCAAGCCCTCATCCAGCAAAGTACTTTGCCAACGAATTCCACCCGGACCATCTGTCGTGTCGCCCTCTTTAATAACAGGTCCATTCTCGTACACATAGTTGGAAATATTTCGCAGGAAACCTGCCACTTCATTCGGATCGCATGCGTCTTGATGGAAAATCGCTTCGTGATCGACCGCATCTAATTGCAGCATACCAACTGTATCCATCATGAGCCACTCTTCTGGCAGGTTGAACAACCGGACGTTGGACCACAGCTCCAGCGGAGGCAGTTGTGTTTCTGCATAGCGTTGCTTCAGCTCCTGCATCAGTTGTGCTGATGCGAGACACTCTCCGTTTGGATTAAAGTAGCAGAGCGCTTCCGGCATTTGAAGCAAGGCTCCAGCAACTGCATCTACAGCCAAGAGCTCTGGAAACGGGTCGTAATCTTCTGGCAGTACTGGAGCCTGATCGTCTACCTGGCCAAACGTATAGCTAGAGCGCACGCGGATGAATGCGGTATGCTCGGCAACAGCCTGTCTCCCCTCTGGATAACCCCATGCTTGTTGTGCAGCCCGCTCCAGGTTTTGCGGGTACGTATGAGGTCCGAAGAAGCCCATCGTCCACGCACCAAAAAGAGTCGTATCCTCTGTAGGGTCTCCCATTCCGTCCGGCCAAGGATTGTCCACAACATCCACCTGAATATTTCCATTTACCTCTGGGCGATATGGGATGAGCAGGCTAGGTCCGCTGAACACCCATTGTTCGGATGAGTCTTTTAGATTCGTAATTTCAAACGATTCGTTCAGTGCTTTTGCTATGCTATGAATCGATACTGGCTTAGACAGAAGAACAGCAATCCCTTGAGAAAAAAAGCCTTTTGGCATATCGGCTCAACTCCATTCAGTTGGTTGTTTTTTTACATATAGGCGGTCCGTGTCAAATCTGAATTGCGAACAGCTCGGGATTTATCGTCAGCCTTGGATCTCACGTTTTACAGAAATACCAATCGCCTCTAATTCTTTTACGGCTAACTCCACATTTCGTTCCGGATTTAATTCCTGGATGGCTTTTTCACTGATGGTGTGGCTCTGCAAAATGAGATTCACCGCATCTATGGAAAGCTCGATTTCGTAATAATCCTCAGCCCACTCTATGTAATCCTGTGCCGTCTCATAAATCATGCCTAGTAAAAAATCTGATCCGTCATCGAGTTGTTCTGGATTCGCTACTTCACCTGCTCTCCACTCGGTATCACCAGGCTCCCTCCATATACAAAAAGTGACGTCTTCCTTTGTAAGCGCTTCGTCCTCCAGTCTATGTAGAAGTGCAGAAGGTACCTGGTCGTAAATGCCAGGCCATACCTCGTAATCGTCTCGGGCATGCGGACTCATCGCAGATTCATGATCGAATCCTTTTACAACAACACCTTCAGGAGCAAACAGGATGTACATATCATCTCCGGAGCCGTTGCTGATGCTCGCCATCGTTACACGTTCATCCCATTGCGGGAAAAATTGATACCTACGCAGCCAGTCTTCTGAGCACAGGACAATATCGAGTGCACTTAAACCGAACAACTGCTGCTTTAGTTTTTCTGGATCAAGCAAAGGTTTTGGCCAAATGTTCATATTAATTCAATTCTCCATTCAGATAGCATCATGTGTTAAACACGATTCATGATTAAGAATGCAATTATTGAAAACTCGCTGTTCGGAGACTCTCCTAATCCCAATCCATGTACGCCCGACATGTCAGCTTTTCATTGCCGCAGCCAGGACAAGCCAAGACCACGGCCTCGATCTCTTCATCTATCGGCTTTGAAGGCATGACTGCAGAGCAGCGGGGGCAATCATAGCTATTGGTATATGAATCCGAATCTGACTCCATGTGCAAATATACCGCATTTAACAAGAATTTACATTCATTTCTACTGGATATTTTGATTCTTGTAACCGGATTCGGAATTCTTTTTCGGAACCCACGCATACTCCGCAGGAATGTATTCGATAAATACTTTTCCGCGAACATCTAACTTTTTAAACACCAGACCTTCTTCCATGCGGCAGCTTAGCCAATGTTTTTTTAGAATGACGCAATATCCGTCATTTTTATCACCTTCTGGTAGATTTTTTTGGAAAAACAAATCAAAGGATCATTCGTGTTTTCGTGATACGCCCATCCATACCAAAAGTATAAGCCCCGTAATTTTTTTCACCACCATGACTTAAAACGAAAATAATCCGAACATTTTAATCTATTCAAATGAATAATATACGTATTTTAGATACGCGTTCTTTATTCCTTTTCTCCTTACGCTTGAAAAAGAAATTTCATTCAAAGTTACACTCTACAAATGGCAATCTCCTTCTTACTATCCGCCATTCTTCTTGAGTCCTAAATCCAGCTTACACTTATCTGATAAATCTGTTGAGATGAAGATTCCTCTTCTGCAACAAAACGCAGTTGTACAGAATCGATTTTGTAGACGAGATAATGACCTCCGTAAGCTTCACTCGTAAATTCTTCATCTGGTTTTCCAAACACTTGCTTCACCTCATCCACGATCAGCGGCACTCCATAAAATTCCGGTGAAACAGCGATTTGATTCACAATCGTTTCGTTTTGAAGTGGAACTGCTTCAGAGTTACAAGAATCATGCTCATAGTAAAAAGCTGCAGCACTTTTAGGATGGTCGTACGAATATGTCCAACACTCGTTATTCCCGATCGTTTTTGGTTGTCCGTACATGCTTGCTACTTCTCCATAGGTCGATCTTAATGGTATGTCCACACCATTTATGCGGCCCTCTTTTGCTGACTCCATAATGTCTTCCAAAAGCTGCAAACTGACTTCTGAAATATTTCGCTGAACCCTTTCACCCGCTACCGAAATACTTGACTGGCTCTCAGCTTTCTTAGCCACTGAACATCCTGACAACAGTACTGCTACAGCTGCCATACCCCAAATGACACGTTTCACTTTCCACATACTCATCCCACATTTCCAATTTATACAAAATGAACGTTGGTCTTATTATAGTACGATGCAACCAAAGGAATAAATGGAAAATAAACAAGACACTAACATCTTGGTCAGTGTCTTGTAGAGTGCCTAGATTTGTCCCGCATTCCAAGCACATCATTTATCCTTTCCGTTACATGATCTGCTTTCGGTAAGTATGAACCTAGTACTTTTTCTTACAATGTGGAGGATGCGGAGGAGGTGTAGGACATATAACGGGCAGTGGAACCTGTTGAATTTGCAAAACTTTGAGCCCTACTTTTAGTACGATATTTTCCTGAACAGACGTAAATGCTTGCGCGAATCCGGAGACATGTTTCAGATTGTGACCGATATCCAGCTCAGTAAATTCTGTATAGACCAACTCGCAGTATGGCTTCTCATTGTAAACTTGCCGGTTACCGAATAGCCCCTCGTTCAGCAGAGGTCCATTCCCACTTTGATTTAGCAGCTCTCCGGATGATGAGAAGTCTGGAGAAAGCTGTAAAGATGGTCCCGTTTGCGGAAAGGTAATATCTGTACAAAAATCAAAAGGAATCATCGCCGTCATGTGGCGAATATCTCCGCATACCGAGCTTGTTGAGGTATGGTCAACTGTTGTATATTCAATATTTTTGCGAATGAACCCTTTTACAAAAAGCTTTGCCGCGTATGGATTAAACGTGGGTACCAGTTCACATTGCTGCAATATTGCACTCTTCCATACACGAATGATTTCCAACGCTGGCTTTTCCAACTGGATATTTGCTTCTACAGCAACGACTACGGAAATCTCTGCAAGCGTCACCGGTACTTTAATGGTTTTCGGAAAAACAGTATCGGTTGTCGTTGTTCCGAATACACGTACGCTTTCTACACTACAGGAATTCGATGGCGGTTTTTTCTTATGATCCTTTTCATGATTGTGGTGGTGCTCATGCTGGTCGTCATGATTCCCCATTTGCCTTCCTCCTCGAAGTTACCATACCTCCCTTTATTATATGGCTTGGCAGTAAGGTGGCATTGGCGATTGCCAAGCGTTAAATGCCTTTTTTGCTCTTGTAAAGAGCTCCGATTATGTATGGTGGAAGCGTAAAAATGAGCATGAGAATAGAGGTATGTCCTGTTTGCGTGTGGCTCAAGATTCATCCCCTGTGCCATTGCAAAATTGCTCGTGTCGTTTCCACTTTGTTGTGGCTCCCAACTCGTTTAAGGAAGGAAAAGAATAGCTTGCCACTCATTTACGTGGCTGCCACATTAGGAACCTGGTTTTATGTGAATCATGTGCAAGGGGATGAATTGTTTTCGAAACCACCATACACGCCCGCTAATCGATGCAAGCCCATGGTACTCTCCCGATGTTGACGAAAAATGATTGAACGGATCTGATAAAAGCATCGCTTTCCAGTCTCCGGTCTCCATCCATCTTTCATCTAGCGCAGCGGGGTCTTGATCAGACATCGCTTTAGGTTCCATGCTACGCTTGGCAATGGCAGGGTGCAAAATCGTAGAGGTAAATGGAAAGTATAAGGTTTCATGTATGAGCTTGTTCGTTTCGGTGGACATCCCTCTAGCGGTTAGCTCTAAATCGCCCTTGACCCATACAATTTTTTTATGGAAGTCCTGGCGAATGTCCTGGATGTTGATCGTAATAGCTGTTTGAATCTCTACCCAGTCTTTTTTCCAAATCACATCAATCGGCTGGACCCAATCCACCTCCCATATTTCTTCAAGGAGCGGCACCTGGATCAAGGAAGCGCCAGCTTGGTCTTTGTAGGCTATATTTGCCAGGATGACTTGATTGTTTGTTCTGGCTTGCGGTGCTGTAGAGCTTTCGGTCAACCGTTTTTCCGTGGTGTGACCATCTGATACTGGCTTACCGATCTCCTGTTTCGGAAAGGTGGATGACTTTTCGCCCTCTTGAGCTGAAGTGGTATCCTCCGGTAGTTCCGAATGTACTTCCCGGTTGTCAGGCTTTTGTTCATCATCCATCTCTTTCTGATAGAAAACAGTTGGAGCCGTTGATGGTGAGCTGGCTTTCGTCACTTTTGACCGAGCCATCGTCACTGGTTTTGAATATTTTTTCTGCCTCTTTTGGAGAGGAATCGATTTTTTACTCCCATGTATGCTTCGCTTGAGGAGATTTTTGTCATGGTCAGGTTCTTGCTGCTGTTCTGCCTGTTTTACGTAGGCAATTTTTTGACGAGGCGCTTTCGGCGTGTTCTGGAGTCCTTGATGATTGATATAGGGCTTCTTTTTTGCCGGTATACGCTTGTTCGGGATAGCCATCTCTGACCTCCTTCTCTCCGCTGTGAGGGTATCTCATTTCCTTTTTCCATTGCACCTTTTCTATAAATACGTGATCAACGTCATTGCGGTATAGTCGCTTGCCTTCTTTTTGGAACAAATAAACCTGTCACATTCGCTGAGGGAGAAAAAATACCTTCTGAAGGTCCAGAAGGCAAAAGAAAAGCACCGGGGAAGATAAGGGTTGCCTACGACCGCTCTTCTTTCCATATGTAGACACGATTTTTCTTCACCGCATCCGAAGTCGACCAGATCGGATCTGCTTTGAGGTCTTCGATGGTACGATCGTTTGATGTCAGGATGATATAGTCACCGGCATACTTGGGTAACAGTTCATTGGATAGCTCTGCCCACTGCTTTTGCCGTAAGGAATGGAGATAGTCGGAGCAATTTTGGATAAAGACTCATCTCTGTTTTGGTTGCCGCCAGTAACAATGAGATCCGGCTGCAGCTCCACTACTTTTTCCAAAGATCCGGTTACATCGCCCGTATCCTCTACCGCTTTGAGCGCTTCTGCCAAATACGGATTCTGTCTGTGCAAGCCCGGTGCACCAATAGGAGTATTCACCCCTTTTTGTAAATGATGTACCTGTAGTTATTCTCCCTTAACGGAAGAATAATTACGTCTCCGTTAGGGACATAAATCCTTGTCTATAAAACGGAGGGCAACTATGAAAAATACGTTACTTGGTTCTTTATATTTATCACTCACCGCGAGTATTTGGGGCGGTATGTATGTGGTTATGAAAGTCGTGGTCGATATCGTACCATTACTTGAATTAGTATGGCTTCGCTATGTAATTGCTCTTTTCGCATTACTACTGATCGGTACCATAACAAAACGTGACTGGCTGTTGATCATTTTGATTGGATTCATTGGGAATACCATTTCGATCGTAACCCAAGAGGTTGGAACCATGCTTTCCACCGCACAAATGGGAGCCATCCTTACTTCAACGACACCTGCCTTTATGGTTCTGTTGACAGTTGGCGTTTATGTGATTGTCGGGACTGCTCAAATCGATACCTCCAGTCAGCTAGGTGGCTTATCCCTGATTATCGCAGCGTTTACATGGTCACTTATGTCTGTCCTTGCGTTGGAATTCGATAAAAACCGAAAGCTGACTTTGATGCTTTTTTGTGTTGCTCTCCTGCAAGTTGTTGTGTTCATTGATTCGATTGTTGTCTGTGCTTCCAAATAACATCCAGAAATGGCAGAGGTGCACCTCGTCTTAGAGACTGTTCTTAGAAAACAGTGACTAAACGGAAACCAAGGTGAAGCAAGCTTTAGGTTACATAACATTTGTTATGTAGATCAAATTTGAATGCAAAAAATCGTCTTGATGAGGTGATTTTAAATCCTCCGATGGAGCTTGCTGTAAATGCCATACATATATTGCTGGATGGCTGGACGGCCATCATCCATGACAAAAAGACTGTCGACGAGTAAGACCGACAGTCTTTAATTTTTAACGAAATTCCACCTTGACCTTGTTTGCATCGCCTCGAACCACCGTCTAATCCAATAATTGCATGACTGTTTCAACAGACTGATCGACGAACGTACGATCCGGACGAGATTTCATCATGACGGTCAATCCGATTAACGACACTACCAATGTATTTGCCAGAGCCTTTGCATTGATATGCGGCTGAAGCTCTCCCGCTTTTTTCCCGCGCTCAATTGTCTCTAGAAAAATAACGGTCAAATACAACTGGTGTTCTCGTGTTAGAACTTCAAATCTTGGCTCATGGGGGGCTAGTTCTACCATCGTATTTATACAAAAGCATCCCCGACTCCGGTCGTCTTGATAGGCTTGGGCCACAATCTCCTGAAAAAGCGTGTGAAT
This sequence comes from uncultured Brevibacillus sp., assembly GCF_947502445.1. Taxonomy (GTDB): domain Bacteria; phylum Bacillota; class Bacilli; order Brevibacillales; family Brevibacillaceae; genus Brevibacillus. Next base: position 59,521 of record NZ_CANMZW010000017.1, on the reverse strand, counting down.
CGCCTCTTTCACAGAGGAGCCGCTCTGCAAGTGACGTCTGAAGAAGGTCGCATGCTCGTGAATATATTTACGAAGGGCTGCTTCAAACAACTCCTTTTTGTCTCCAAATGCCGCGTAAATACTTGGTTTTTGAATCCCCATACTGGTTGTGAGGTCGCTCAAGGAAGTAGCCTCATATCCCTTCTCCCAAAACAAAAGCATGGCTTTCTCCAGTGCCTTGTCCTCCTGAAACTCACGTGGTCGCACCATAGCATTTTCCTCTTTTCTCTATGGATAATCCCATTTTCAATAGGGATCGATAGTTAAATACCACTCGGTACACTTACAGTACCAACAAACTCTTTTCGTGTCAAATGGAACAAAGCAAGAAAATGAAGAGCGATCTTTTTAATTGATTCATAAATTTTATTTCCCAAAAAGTTGTTTGCTCACAAAAATTCAAATGACCATTGACAATCGGTTGAATCGGATAGTAAAGTAGCTTCACAGCTGTTATGTACCGAACGGTAATTAACTTGATTGTCACTCACTCAAAAGAAAAAGGAGCTGGAATACTCACATGATAGATCCTCATCAAGCCGGTGCGATTCGCGACGTATCTGCAAGGCAAAAGAAATTGTCTCATTCTGAAACGGACATAGAAACAACACACTCTGCCTTTTCCTTCACGCGCTTTCTGACTATTCTTTTCGCAACCTCGTGCGGGATGGCTGTTGCTACCATTTACTTTGCCCACCCCTTACTGGATAACCTCGCAAGTGATTTTGGAATTAGTCACTCCTCTGTCGGTATTGTCATTACTGTTACGCAAATATGCTATGCCCTCGGACTATTCTTGCTTGTGCCACTTGGTGATCTCATGAATCGTCGGCACCTAATCATGACTCACATGATTCTCATGATTTTTGCTTTGATCGGTGTTGGTTTTTCGTCATCCCGCTACATGCTGTTTGCCAGTTTGGCTGTCGTCGGCCTACTCGCTGTGGTTACTCAAACACTTGTCTCCTATGCCGCTTCCTTGTCTGAAGCAAGCAACAGAGGAAGTGTTGTCGGTTTCGTCACAAGTGGTGTCGTGATTGGTATTTTGCTAGCGAGATCTTTTGCCGGCATCATCACTGATTTGGCTGGCTGGCGCTTCGTTTATCTCGCCTCCGCTATACTTACAGTGGCCATCTCCATTCTTTTGTACCTGAGGCTCCCTAGTGATGCACGCAAGAAAGAGCCGCTATCTTACCAGCAACTGCTTACATCCACACTCGTTCTTTTCGCCAAGGAACGCATCTTGCGTATCCGTGCGATATTAGCTCTGCTTATTTTCATGGCGTTCAGTATATTGTGGACTTCGCTCGTGCTGCCACTTCATGCTGCCCCCTTTTCTTTATCCAACACCGCTATCGGAGCCTTTGGCTTAGCCGGAGTTGCAGGCGCGATCGCAGCAGCGCGGGCAGGTCAGCTAGCCGATCGTGGACTCGGTCAAAAGACGACAGGTATTGCACTTTTGTTGTTGCTATTATCCTGGTGGCCGATCTATTCGCTTGAATATTCTTTAGTGGCTTTAGGGGCAGGTATTATCTTGCTGGATCTTGCCGTGCAGGCTGTACACGTAACGAATCAAAGCCTCATTTTTGCTGTCCGTCCCGAGGCTCGCAGCAGACTCACAGCCAGCTACATGATTTTTTATTCGATTGGCAGCGCATCAGGCTCAATCGCGTCTACCACTGTGTATGGCTATGCTGGTTGGTACGGTGTTTGTCTGTTGGGTGCTTCTGTTAGTGCCGTCGCACTGCTGTTCTGGGGATTGACTCTGCGTGAACCACACCAAAAAAGCTCGGTATGAGCTGTGGAATGACAGAGCAACTTTTCCATCATCAGCCTGTGATATAACTGACATGAATCCACAACAGGGAGATGAGAATATGAGCAAGCTGGAAGGAAAAATTGCTTTAGTAACAGGGGCTAGTCGGGGGATTGGTCGTGGAATTGCGCTGCGACTGGCGCGTGAAGGCGCGACCGTAGCTGTGCATTACGGCCAAAGAGAAAAGGAAGCAGCAAGCGTGGTTGATGAGATTTTGCAGCATGGTGGCTTCGCTTTTTCTATTGGTGCAAACTTGATTACACAAGATGGTATACGTGATTTATATACGACACTCGATGAAGAGCTTCAAAAACGAACCGGGGAGAATCAATTTGATATTCTGGTGAATAACGCAGGGATCGGGCAAATTTTGACCCTGGAAGAAGCGACAGAGGAATCGGTTGACGAGGTTCTAAACATAAATGTCAAGGCACCCCTATTTGTTACGCAGCAAGCGTTGACTCGTCTGAGGGATGGCGGCCGAATTATCAATATCTCATCCTTTGTTACACGAGCTGCCTCCCCTAGTGTTTTCACCTACAGCGTATCGAAGGGGGCAATCAACACATTTACACTAGCTTTGGCTCGGCAGCTTGGAAGTCGCAATATTACGGTCAACGCCATTCTTCCGGGGATCATTAATACAGAAATGAATGCTGGAACCTTGCATAACCCGGATGGACAGAAATATGCAGCTGGTTTGTCCGTTTTAAACAGATGGGGCGAGCCAGACGATGTGGCAGATATTGCCGCATATCTTGCCTCAGAGGAAAGTCGGTGGATTACCGGGCAGTTAATCGATGCAAGTGGCGGGTCACATCTCTAATCGTCCTCTACAGGAACGTAACAAAAAAGCATGAAAGCTCCTTATCAAATAAGGGATTTTCATGCTTTTAGCTACCTATAGGGAATCGCAACAAAAATAGCTTCGACAATCCCCAATCGTGTGGGAATTGTATAAAACCATCTTTCGAATCAAAGAGCGATCATAGCAGAAACTTCCATGAGCTTATTACATGGTTCTCAATCCCTTCATACAAAGCGTAGCTAAACGCTTGATGTTAATCCATTTGGTACAACTGCTTGCGCTAACCAGTGCTTATCCGTTTGCACATGATTTTTTCTGACGAATTTTGCTGCTGACCACTTGAAGTCCTCGTAACGAAATTCCTCTGTGACTCTTACTACGTATCCTTCCTGCTCACCGCCAAACCTCGATACTTTCGTGTAGCAGCTTTTTACCACTTGCTCATTCCAGACCCCTCGGTACAGAACAGGTGCTATTTCTAAGCCCAAATGTGAAGCCCACTCGATCGTTTCATCCCAGGACAGACATTCATTGTTCTCATTCCAGATCGAGAACACGTAAAAGTAGCTTGTGAGCGTCTCATAATGAATAGAGTGCTTGGCAAAAACATTTTCCCCGCATATTCTCCAGCCATCAGGAATGTGGAAGGCTATCGTACCGTGTAGCATTTTTACCCAATGCCTCGATTCGTGGTCCTTGCTATCGATGGACCTGGCGTGAATGTAATCCCGGTATAGTGTAGTGTTTTCGCCATCTAGTTTTTCAGTGACTACGACTTCCTTTCCCTCGAAGTGAGCGACGGTTCGCAAGATTTTATCATCGTCAGTTCTGGTTCGCGACCAAGGTAAATGGAAGGTTCTCGGGTATTTTTTCCTCATGCTTTATACACCTTCTTACTTGGCATAGGCATCCGCTTCTTTAAAGAAATACAACCTCCATAAAGCCTCATCGCCTAGTAAATGATAAATTTCAGAAAGATCCTTTTGAGTGCCGTAATTGATCTTCATGTGCATTTGAATCAAGTTAACGACCTGGAAAATAAAATCATCTTCGAATCCTAACTCTTTCAAGAAGTGACAAGCAATTTGTGCTGAAACGTACTCATGGCCGTAGTAAGAATAATGACCTTTTAACGGTTTGTACGTTTTGCAAAACGGTTTGCCAGCATCGTGAAACAAGGCAACTACCTGCATCAGGAACTTATCATGCTCTGTGTAAAAAGCATTCACATAATCCAGCACGTGGTACGTATGCTTGCAAAGCGTATGCTGATGATGCGGGTTTTCTTGATTGAAACCGAACATCTCCTGAAAAACGGGAACACTACTTAGCTTTTCACACAATTCTTCATAAGTTGGCTCACTTGCGACCAATTCCACAAATTCCGCATTACTTATCGGGTAAGGTGCAGCCTCATGTAACAAATGAAGATGATCCCAGCCTTCGCTTCGGATCGGGAAATGAAAATTTTTTCGCATTTTACTCAGGATGCGTTCGTCCACCGTCCGTTTTCTCGCCTGATTGCGCTCTACACACAGTGCATACGGCACGTCTAGGTAATAGCATTCCTTGAGTGGATCAGGAAACTTGGAGATGACCTTCATCCTTTTCTCCCGGTCAAGATTCGTCGCATCAAGAATGACGTTCTTTCCGCTGGCAAGCTCTGCCTCGATCCTCGAATATACCTCGTAGAACACTTGTGCCGTTCTCTTTTGCCTGTCTTCGTCACCAAAGAGCTGCTGTCTGATTTCGTCTGTGGATACGATTGTTGCTCTTTCTTTTTTGGCAATTACTTTGGCCCACATGCTTTTTCCACTACCAGCTATGCCTGCCAATACAATCAATTTGTTCTTCATCGTCTCTCACCCCCTTTCCATGAGAGTATCGTACTCTTACATCATACCAAATATTAGTGATGGATGCTTGTGGAAAAAGAAAAACTCCCTCTTTCAGGAGGAAGTTAGGGCAAGAGCCGTATTTACACATGCTCTGAACGCAGTCGTTGCTCCATCGGTACAACACCACTGATCATGTACGTTGGAACGTTATCATCCGTTTCTTTTTTTCTGGCTACATTCATCTGCTCCCATTTCTCTAGGACCTTCGCTGCTTCCTTCATGGTGATCAGGGCATTGTACGCCAATTCGTAGACAGCTAATGAGCCATCCTTATATTCTGCCACTTTCAAACCGATTCTCTCGATCCGTTCTGCTTCTGCTCTCTTTTTTGAAATCGCAATATAGCCATAGTAGGCTCCAATCACGATGCAAGTAATGACATAGATAGAGCTGTGCCAATGAGTGAGAGCATATCCTCCTGCAAACGTAAAGAGAAAAGTGAAACAGCAAAGCAGCAGCATCATTGTTTTTCTTTTCAACAACGGAGGAATGGGGTTGTATTGATAGTCGTAGAAGTAATAATTCGATCGAAGCTGATAATTCGGAAACAAGTAAAGTGTTTGTCTCTCCTCAGTTTGTGTGAGTGCACAGTATTGATTCCGGTGCCATCTCTTCAAAATCGGTTCAATAGACTGCAATGTTTCACCTGTATAATACGGAACTGCTTTTGGATTTAATTCTCCAACGTTCGCCATCACATATTGCAAGATGCTATGCTCAGAATATCGCTCCGCCTCCTTTCTTTGCATCAGCCAAATATGCGTTCCAAATAAAACAAAAAATATCAGTGCTGTGCATGCAGCCATAAGATACACGCCAAGATGCCTAAAAAGATGCGCTTCGTCGATTATCAAAAGAAAAAGCACCATGACTGCCAACGTGATCCAGATTACTTTCTTCATTCGCTTTTGATAAAAGAACTCGCGCTCCAGCTCTTCCTCTTCATCAAAGGAAATGTAACGCATCTCATCTATTCCTTCAAAGTAATTAGCTGAAGCTTCGTTCTCATCCTCTAATTCATCGTCCTCAACATCGTCTTCGAAATCTTCATACTCATCATCATAGTCTTCCTCTTCCTCGAAGTTTTCGTCCCTATCATCATAGTATTCTTCTTCGGCGTCATCTTCCTGCTCTTCATCAAGCTCGTTCGGCAATTCACGGTGAATCTCGGGATCGAGCTGATATACAGGACTTAAACCTGGCTTCGTAGAAGAATGAAACAAGCCGGCTTGCGCAAGCTCGTCCAGGATGCGCTCACATAGAGGCAGCTCCAGCTTCGAACCTAGAGCAAACGATGCTACTGAAATGCTTCCCCCATTCAGATTGGCAATCTTTATGGCCGAAGCTTGGTGTGCGCGCTGTAACTGTTTTTGTGAAATTCTCCTTTCCTCCCGTGTAAACAGGAAAAACACGAGAAAAATCGCAGCCACAAGAAAACCGAGCAACATCACATTTTCCATAAACGTGCAGAAAAAGAAAATCCAAACCGGAAAAACAAGGTATTCACTTATCCGAAAAACAGGATAGCCGATCACAACCAACCCTACTAAATAAAGGAGAAGCTTTCCGATACGTATCTCACTGCCGAATATTTTCATCGATTATTTATGCCTCTCCTTTTTTCTGTTGTATATTGTGAAGACCAGGAAAATAATACAAAATATCTCCTGCCTCAGCTACGCTTAGATCCGCATATCCTTTTTCCTGCAGCTTATTCAAAATTTTTTGTGATTGGTTGAGGGTCAAACTGGAACGCGCGGCAATATCAGCCGCAGTCACATAACCATTTTTTGAGCGCGCTAAGTTAAGCACGAATAAAACATCTTCATCTTCCAGGTTGTTAAAAAAAGTCAGTTTCATCAGTACCTCGGACTTACGCCTGTTGAATTTGTTTTGTAGAGGAAGACCGATTAGCAAGGCGAGCGTGCTGGCTACGATGAACATTTCTAAAGCTCCTATTTCGTAGCCTTTATAGACTACAAAGGCATTATCGGACAAACTTAAAACTGAATCCGCGTAATTTTGGATGTACGGTTGTAGCCACAACAATAAAAAATAGAGTACGAAAACAAACACAATGACGATCATAGAACCCCTTCTTTTTCTGTATTCCTGCCTACTCTTTCTCTGCGTAGCTAGATCAGGAGGCATTTCTCCACAATCATACGTCATCCTTCTGGAAAATTTCAACAGGTAAGCTTCCCAGCTTGATCCCGAAAAAAAATCCCTCAAAATGAGGGACCCTACAACCGAAAAATTTGTTGTTCTGCGTATTGTACCAACCGCTTTGTCATCTCTCCGCCAACAGAACCATTTTGGCGGGATGTCGTGTCAGCGCCCAGATTCACGCCAAATTCTGCCGCGATTTCGTACTTGAGCTGATCAAGCGCTGCTCTTGCTTGGTATTTTAGTATCGTGTTGGAGTTTGCCATGTTTACCACCTCTGGATGTTATTGGTTGAACGTAGAGGTAGTATGTGCAGGATTTGGGCATACATTCAAGGGAGTGATTAACAAATTATGGTGATAAAATATACTTCAAGACATCATCTATTTTCATTTCGTTAGCGATTGCTCCACTTGCCATCCAATAAGTGTTGTCGACTTCAAAGACATGTCCAGCTTTGACTGCAGGCAGACCCTTCCAGATCGAGCTATCTGTCAATTCCTTCGCTTTTACTTTCGCGGCCTCTCCCTGCACCAGCAAGAAGACATAATCGGCATCCAGCTCAGGTAAAACCTCTAAGGAAAGAGGTTTATGGTACTCCCATGCTACTTCACGCACGAGCTTATGCGGCTGCAAGCCAAGATCTTGGTAAAGAACAGGACCGCTATAGTAGGTGCCGTCCATTAATAAGACTTCTTTTGGCTTGATTCGAATGACAGCAAACGTTTTACCGTTCGTGACGGGCTGTAGTTTCTCTTTTGCTTCGTCTACTTTCTGATCATAATGCTGAATCGCTTTTTCCGCGGCCTCTGCTTTATTGAGCATTTGTCCGAATATGCGTAACGTTTCCCGCCAATCTACCGTTGCGTCCTCAAATGCAAAGGTAGGCGCAATCTTATTGAACTGTTCATACGCTCCATTCTCAGCCAAATTTTTTGTATAGAGCACAATCAGATCCGGATTCGATTGAATCAAGGCCTCCATGTTCACACCATCCGTAAAATCGAGCTGCGGTACGTCTTTCAAATGCGGTTGCAAATATTCTTGGACCAAATCTCCCAACGCCCATTGCATAGCTGGCTTTACCCCGAGTGTGATGAGGGCGTCTTCTACGTAAGGAGCTACGATTCGCTTTGGTTCAGCCGGAATCTCGACAGCTCCGATGATGTCTTGGTAAGTGCGGCGGCTTGTATTTTCTACTTGCGCTTTGGCATCGGTTGCAGCTTCCTGGACTGCAGGTACAGCAGGCTCTCCAGAGCTATGGGACTCCTTGGACCCGCAAGCTGACAGGAATAAAACGAATATAAGGATAAAGCCTAGTAAGCGATTGCCCTGCTTCTTTCCGTTCATGGTGCCCTCCCGAGATATTGATTCTCATTATCACAGAAGATTGTAGCACAAGCCCGCTTTCCCCTCCATGGGCATCGGTGCGAAATAAACAGGGGGAATTGTGCGATCAGATTACCCAAACAGTCGCACTGCTTCATCAAGCACCATCGTATGTGTAAAAGGCGAATACTCCAGCCACGGGATTTCTGGCACTAACGTAACCTGCCCACGCTTCACTGCCTGTAGAGCAGACCACTTCTCATTCTTTTGCAGATCCATCCATGCTTTTTTGGATAGCTTGTCCTCATCGATGACGACGAGCAATCTATCGCTATCATAAAAAGAAAGCTCATCGATCCCGATCTCTTCGCACACCTCGATGACACTCGCATTTTGCACTGGGACGAGCTCCAAATCCTGATACAAGACAGAGCCTCCGTTTCTCATCCCATATACAAGCAGCTTTCCATTCATCACATGCAAGAGCGCAACACGCTCAGAGCCAAGACTTGTCTTGAGTTGTTTGCGAATATGCTGCGCTTTGCGCTCGTACGCAGACAACCATTGATCCGCTTCTCTTCTTTTCCCTACAAAAGCGGAAATTTCCCGAAAATGCTCCCGCCACTCCAAAGCTAGCCAAGGGATTTCCACAACTGGAGCTATTTTTTCCAGCATACTTTTCTCATGCGCGTCAAATAGCTCATCGCAAAGAATTACTTCTGGTTTCGCTTGCACTAATGCTTGCAGATTGTATTCCACGTCATTTGTATCCAGATACCTCGCCCGTCTCAGATGGCAAGCAATGGATGAATGAAACTGGCTACGGTGGCTTTCGCGCTTTTGCTCGACATAGGTAGCATAGGGCACGACGTTTAAGGTCAATAGATGAGCGGCGTAATGATAGCTTAAGGCAGCAATTTTATCCCGTTTCCGCTTCACAAACATCGTAGGGGATAGTCCTACCTGCTCTTTGAAAATGCTACGAAAATAAGCATCATCACGATACCCAACCCGATGTGCTACCTCACTGATCGAACAATCCTGTTGCAGCAGCTGCTTCTTTGCCATGCGAATGCGGATGTCCCGAAGCATGATAGTAGGGCTAAATCCCGTTAGTTCCTTGAACTTGTGCGAAAAATACCAGGGACTCATTCCAGCGATGCCAGCTAACGTATCTCGACTCATCTCTTGATTATAATGCTGCTCCATATAAGCTTTGGCGAGGGATATTGCTTCATTCCCATCTATCGAGCTTTCCGTCTCTTTTCGTTCCAATAATATACCCAACACTTGATGAAAAATGGTTTGATGCTTGTACGGCTGTTCCTCACTCCTACGCATAAGACATGTATGCATGTGAGGAAGGAGACTAGATAATTCACTACTGCAAGCCGGCGACAATTGCTTGTGTTGCGAAAAGATAGAGCCGTCTGTCACCTTTTCAAATGAAAGGATCTGATCGGCTTGTGCGACCTGCCGCAATGCCTGAAACGTCAAGCTATAGAATCGAAGCGGTTGATTAGCGCTCTGATTCCACTTTATGAGCATCGCAGGTAGTAAAAGAATTGCTTTTCCCCGATGTAACTCAACCTTTTGACCGTCTATAAACAGCTGCCCTGTGCCGCTCAGAATGTAGAGCAAGGTGTACTCTTTTACGAATGTCTCGCGCTTCATTGCTTCAGAACGACTTGTGATGAGCCTGACATCTAGAAATGAAAAGACACTCACCTGACTGTTCCCCGTTATGTTATCCTCCAAACGGTGTTATCCTCCTTTTCCAACCATATTCGATTTGTCCAAACGTTCTAGGTGTATTGGACATGAACAGGATCATTGAGATTTATTATCAATAGAGATACTGACACCCGACCTTCCCTCTCCACCAGTAGACAGAGTACTTCACTGGTTGGAGGGAAAACACGCTCAATATCCATCATCTCTATCCATAACACGTACTCAGAAGAGCAATATTACATTTCGTTTACGCAGGGCTATAAATGAGAACGACGTACGAATGCACTCGGATTGATCCCATATTTTTCTCGGAATGCCTCGGCAAAATAGCTCGAATTGGAATACCCGACAGCAAATGATGTTTCGGTCACATTCATCTCTCCCTGTTGAAGCAAGAGCAGCGCTTTTTCCAAACGCTTTTCCCTGAGGTAACCAAACACTGTCGTATGGTACATTTCTTTAAAACCGATTTTTAGCTTGTAATCATTCATGCCAATCATTCGAGAAAGCTCAATCAAGGATGGAGGATCTACCATGCGCTCGATAATAATGTCTCGCGCCTGTTGAATATTTCGCATCTCGCTTGTGGAAAGCACCGACGAATGGCAGTTTGTGTCTACGAGGAATGATTGAAAAGCAGCAGCGAGCAGCTGTAGAACCCCACTCTCGATTTCGATATTTTTGCTGGTCCCACTGCTTGCCGTGTCGATGACTCGCTTAAGTAAAAGCTCGGTGGATGGTGACACTGTTTCTTGAAAAATACGTAATGCTCGATTGCCTAATAACGAAGAAAAATTGGTAGAACTTGCACCATCAGCCTGTTGCATAAAATGATCGAAGGTCGAAACCGGAATCCCGATTCCCAGCATCAGAAACGGCTCTTTTTCGCTATAAGTGAAGTGTGCGCTCATCTCATTCATGAATTGCAGTGTACTCATACCTGCTGTAAATTCATAGGTCTTCCCATCCGCAGCTACTTCTCGAGAACCATGCAAGCAAAAATTGAGCTCGACCATAGCAAATGGGTTAAACAGCGGTACGTGATGCTCCCGATGGAACTTGAAATCGGTCACAACCACCTCCATATCGTAGCGAGGAATAAACCGGAGAATTCCTCCCTCACCTGTTTGCTTTTGCAACTGCATATACAACGTACTGGCTTCATGCTGGGGCTCTGATTGCGATAGCTCATCATAGAACAAATGAAAATTTTGGTGAAAGTCTAACGTTTCCATTCTGTATTCACCTCAATACCGTCTTGAAACTGACAGATAATGATAATTACTATCATTTATATTAAATGAGGTCCCCATTTTTTACTATCCCCTATAAGAAAAAGGACCAACATAATCATCTTCCGCCAACTCTGGTCCATCTCTGCCCAATGGTATAAACAAGCTCCCGTGAAGATTACCATAAACTATTTGAAGTGAGAAAACGTAAGGCAGCTGCTCCAATTACGCTTAACATTCTTCACCCCCTATATCATTTATACTCACGACTCCTCATCTACAGATAACCATTCTCCTCAATTTCGAGGAACGCAAAATAACCCAGATAGAAGAAGACAAGACGAAATAAACCATCTCATCACCCCATCTACTACACTCCTGTCATCCATAAAATCAAAGAGATACCCAACTATTATTGGATATCTCTTCCTTACCTATTCTTTTGCAGATGGCTTTTCTTCATTACTTCCGGACTTCTCAATCATAAAGTAATCGTCCGGAACGTTAAAGGTAGACATTTTTTTAGCTTTCTTATTAAACTCAATGGAGAGTACTTCTATACTGTTTGTAACCTCATCTTTACCATTGGTTTCTTCTAATTTAAGTAATACACCGGTTTCTTGATCAATCCACATTTTAAAGTAAGTAGATTGATGCTTCTCTGCCAAAATAAGATCTGTGTGTTTTCCTTCAATGACAACTGCCGTGCGATCGAGTATTTTTTCCTCACCAAGGATTTTGTGATTGGAAGGCGTTAGCCAGAAGGCATAGTCCTGAGGAAAAATCACATCCTTCGCGAGTGATGAGAAGGCTGGATCAGGTCTCTTTACGAACACCTTTTCACCTTTTTCATTTTTAAACGTGCGTTCGGCTTTCTTATCAAAATTAGCAAGTTCTACTTGTTTGCTAGCCTTCGCTTTCCTATACATCTTCTTGTCATGTTGGACACTCCAATAGTACTCACCGTCAAATGCGGTCTCTCTCAAAATGTCAGATGTGTTGCTCTGTACTACTACATTGCTTCGTGGATTCGTTCCCTGTTGAACTTCAAATTCAACCGTTTCGTCTACACCAATAGGGGTGAGGATTGTTCGGTACGAACCACTAATATATTGGTAGTTATCAATGGCATTGAGCATTTTTTCCTGAAGAGATTTTGAATCTATAGCGCTTGGAGTCAATTCAGTTGTGGTTTGAACCGCTTCAGTTTGTTGTTCAACTTCAGTTTGTAGTTCTAATTCGTTTTGTTGTGCTGCTTCGGTTTTTGGAGACTCCTCTGCATAACTTGTAACGGCATAAGCTCCAGTTACTCCCGAACCAACTAATAAAGTTGCAAGGATCACAGAATACGTTTTCTTCATTTCATCACATCCTTTACAATATTTTAGAGCGAAGCAGCGTCTGCACCTGTTCTTGTGCTAGAAGCTCCGCTGTAATCTTTTCCATATACAGTAACGGAAGCTTTAGCAGCATCCAACCTAATGCTACCAACAGTATTCCACCCAGATGGAGCCGAGTATTGGTTAACTGAGCCTAACCATAATTGGATTTTCTTCCATTTTCATTACTATATCAGACAAACTACAGGAGTTTTGTCGTATCTTGTCTGATAATTGTAAAATGGCGAAAAATACCCATTTCTCTTGATGTTTCGAAACGCCTCTAGCATTGTCGTTCTTTGACCCAGAAACGCAAAAAGGAGCGGGGGCCGCTCCTACACCAACTGACTCTTTTGAATAGAAAACAGCTACATTTTCTCACTTTTCACCCATCCATTATGTTAAGGAGCGGATCTCTACAATGCCAAAACAACAACGACGTACCTTTACAGCAGAATTCAAAAAACAAATGGTGGAACTCTATGAAAACGGAAAATCTAGAACAGCAATTGTGGAGGAATATGACCTCACAGCCTCCGCTTTCGAACGCTGGATCAAACAAGCCCAAACGACGGGTTCCTTCAAGGAGAAGGACAATCGCTCCTCCGAAGACAATGAGCGGATTGCCTGACGAAAAGAGAACCAACGCAACGCATTGTTACCACTTACTCAAGAAAAAGTCGAAGCCAGTAATCCTTAGCGTACAAAATCCGCATAATTTGGCGGTACCCCTAAGAGTCGGCAGGTAGCTTGTAGACAGATTCATTATAGACAATCAAGTTGCCTAGACTGTAGAAAATAGGTTTTCTGTTGCACATTTCCATACCCCGTAATAAGTACGGGCCGTTCCCAACAATGATATCTGCCCCTACACTAAAGATACGATGTGCAAATGTTTGAATAAATCGATAAACACGATTTGCAGCGGTCCTCCTTAATGTAATACTGCTCCACCGTTTGGACTTATTAATTGCCCACAGAAAAAATCCCCTTCATCTGAAGCTAAAAATGCTGCCAATGCTGCAATTTCTCCAACTGTTCCAAATCTTTTCAGCGGGATTTGATTTTTTTCATTCTCAATCCACTCAGGATCATCATAAGCCATAATCATATCAGTCTCCACAGGTCCTGGGGCAATTGCATTAACCAAAATCTCCGGAGCGAATTCTAAAGCTATACTCTTCGTGAATCCATTGACGGCAGATTTTGCTGCGCAATAATGCGCTCCTCCTGCTCTTCCTATTAGAGATAGTTCAGAAGAAATGTTTATGACTTTTCCTCTAGTCGGCTCTGTTTCGATAAGTTTTCCAAAATGCTTAACCATTAGAAAAACCCCTCTAAGATCTGTATTAATTGTGTTATCCCAATCTTCTACAGGCATATCCACAACAGGTACTTCGGCTAGATATATTCCTGCGTTATTTACTAATATATTTATTCTCCCAAACTCTTCCACAACTATATCTCGCATTTGAATAATCTCTTCTTCGTTTCTAACATCAACCTTTACAGCAATCGCTTTTACTCCTAAAGCTTTTATTTCTTCCAAGGTAGCTTTAGCCTTTTCTTCACTGTTGAAATACGTAAATACAATATTTGCACCCTCTTTTGCAAAACGAAGGCAAATACCTTTGCCTATCCCTCTATCTCCACCGGTTACAACTGCTACTCTTCCTTCTAGCTTTTTCATTGAAATAACCATTCCTTTCACTTCGTTTGATTAGTTTTGCGGTTTTACGATTGTTTCTCTCTTTTATCTCTAGGTCTGATATATACAAAATAGTAAAGTAATGCTAGCCCGTAAAACCCAGCAGCCGTTAGAATATCATTAAGTGGCTGGGCAAATATTGCAATTGACAACCCAATTATTACCACAATTGGAATTAGAGGAAATAATGGCATTTTGAAAGGCCTTTCAATATTCGGTTCTTTCATTCTGCTGATAATTGACGCAACTGCTACTAGCAGGAACATCACTGAAAACAAAATCGCTCCAAATGTTACAAGTGCTACTAAACTAGAGGCAAATACTAAAATAATGGATGCTATACAAATAAATGCTGTTGCCACCCAAGGTACCTGTGCTTTTCCAGACACTTTCATCATCTGTTTTGCAATAAAATCAGGAAAAGCCCGGTCTCTTGCTCCTGTGTACAAAATACGAGCCTGCCAAACGATGAGCATTACCGTCGCATTAAATGCTGCGATTAATACACCAATATTTACCAGTGTAGTTCCCGTGCTTCCAAGATAGGATTGAACAGTATAAAGCAATGGTGATTTTGCCTGTAAATATGCTAATAGATCTGGTGCAGCTACCATGGAGAGAATGATTGGTGTAACCATAAAAATAACTGTCACTACTGATGAAATGATAACAGCCTTCGCAATGTTTTTGCAGCTTCCCTTCGTCTCTTCTGAAAAACCAAGAGCTGCGTCATATCCTCCTATTACTCCAAATAGCATTCCTATAGATGCAAGCACTACAGAGATTGATCCTGGAATTAATGCTGTACCTAATTCGTTAAGAACCTGTGGTGAAAACACCACTTCTGTAACATCTCTCTGTGGATTTGCTAAAAATATATAAAATAGAACAGCAATTAGAATAGCTTGCATTGCCATTAAAACTTTTGTCATTTTATCACTGGTTGCAATACTTGAGAGACCTACCATTAATGCGAAAATTAGACAAACTGCTGCAATACAGCTGGTTGCAAACGCGGTTTGAGGTAATTGTGGAAATAGTAGTTGTACATATGTTGCAACACCAATCGCTATAGAAGGCGGAGTTATAAGTGAAATCAATACAAACGATGCTATTCCCAAATAAGTTAACGGTTTAGGCAAGACATATCTGATAATAGAATAGGTCCCTCCCGATACTGGATAAATAGAACCTAACTCTGCTAAGGTAAGTCCAATCAGAAGCACTAGAATACCTTGAAATAAAGCTGCACCGGCCGTGGCTGTACCTGTGACGACCAAAGGAGCAATCGCTAATACAAAGATGGCCATTATAGGTGAAGCGTTTGCAGTTGTCATCGTAACATTACCTGTAACGGAAAGAGATCTGTTCAGTTCTTGTTTGTAACCTAATTGTTCTAGTCTCTCTTGAGCGCTCATAGTCTTATCTTTTTTACTCATGTCATCCTCCCTCAAAAAATTACGAATTGTCAAAACCCTTTTGCTTAGCCTAGCCCTGAATCGGCATCGGCGAAGCAAGCTCATGACAAACCGAACTGAACTACCCTTCGCCCTTGATCTCCACAAACTAAACCATTGGCGGGTCTGTCATGAGCAGCTGGTCAAAAAAATGGTACTACCGAAATTCTTTTTTCACTATAGGAACCAATTCTTTTAATAATTCCCTCCAAATTCTTTCACCTTTTTCTTTTGTAGCCAATGATGCTTTCCACAAGCTTCCGCTCTTGGCTACGAATCTTTCATCTATAGGTATAACGTCATAAAATGGATTTTCTGCAGGACCATCGTCTTTTGCCAAATCAAATTGAACTAACTCAGGAGCAATGTGCATCATAATTGAGGTTTCAAACATTGCCGCATGTTCAAGGCCCCAACCTGGGAAGCCGTCAGGATATAAAAAATCCATTGTCTCCTCGTCAAAACTACTGAAAGGAGTCTCCATAACTAACACCTTTACGTCTTTGTTGGTGCCTCTGTCTGTAGCAGTAAAAGCAGCTTCATATAAAAAATGCGAATTTTCCATATGCCAATTGAACAACACGATCTTTTTGAATCCTTGTCTGATAAATTCCCTTATTATGTCTTCTACCTGATTAATGAAAGTTATTGCTCTAATTGAAGTGGTCCCAACAAAGGTTTGCCCACCACCACTTAACGGCCGTGAATGTGTTCCATAGGTAATTGGAGGTGCAACTAACATATTCACTTGATCTGCAATTTCAAGACATAGCTCAGTAGGTATTAGAAAATCTACTGATAAAGGTAGATGTAGACCGTGTTGTTCCACAGAACCTACAGGAAGCATAATTCCCATATCGTCTTTTATTGCATGATCCACCTCCGCCCATGTCATTTCCCACATTTTTCTTGTTCTCATCTATTTTGCCTCCTAATCCTTTTATACAAAACATTTATGCAATTCTCGTACCAATATTAATCGATTCCGTACTTTTTTAGCTTTCGAACAACGGAGGGTTGGCTGATGCCTAAGGATTGTGCCATTTTGACAGTAGTTTTGTGCTTCTTTTTTGACTTTGTTAAGACGTATTTTTCAACTTGCTCAAGGATTTCCGACAATGATTCCTCTGAATCGTTGAGAAGCGACACATAAGAATCACGCCGATAGGACTCAGGTAGATGATCCATTGTCACGATGCTGGACGGTGAAATCACTACCAACCGTTCAATAAGATTGATTAGTTCTCTCACATTTCCCTTCCAATCCTGAGCTAGCAGTTGTTGGATGACCGATTCATCAAGGATACGTTTAAGCTGGTATTTCGACGAAAATTCCCCTACAAAATGATTGATGAGTGGAATGAGGTCTTCCTGGCGTTTTCTTAACGGAGGAATCGTAATTGGAACCACATTCAAACGAAAGTATAAATCCTCGCGAAATGTCTTCTTTTTTACCGCCTCTTCCAGGTTTTCATTCGTTGCACCAATCAGTCTGAAATCCACTTTCCTTAATTTTGTCCCGCCAACTCTATAGAACTGTTTCTCCTGAATCAGCTTAAGAACCTTAACTTGGTTGGTAAGTGAAAGTGCTCCTAACTCATCCAGAAAAAGAGTACCTCCATCTGCAAGTTCAGTCAGGCCTAACTTCCCACCTTTTTTTGAACCAGTAAATGAACCTTCCTCATACCCAAAAAACTCCGCTTCAAAAAGATTTTCAGGAATAGCACCACAGTTCACCTCAATAAACGGACCATTCTTTCGGGGACTGCTTTTGTGAATTAGTTTCGCTACATGTGATTTCCCGACACCAGTTTCACCTAGTAACAGAACATTCACATCTACTTTTGATACCTGGAGTACCGTACTTATGATCGTTTTCATCTCACTGCTATTCGCAATGAATCCTTCATGATCAAGATGTTGATCACGAAGCATTTCCAGTTCAGATTTGGCACGTGCCATTTCATCTTCCATTTGAGCTAAATACTTTTTCATTTCAATCAGTTCCGTGACATCATGGGAGTAACTAACAATATGAATCAGTTCTCCTTGGCCGTAGACCGGTATACCAGTGATCAACAGTTTTTTCCCTTCCCTCGTCGTTTGAATAAAGGTTACCTTCTCCTTTTTCTCAAGAACTAGTGAAGTTGCAAGCGGTGTAAACAATCCTTCCTCTTCAAGATCGTATACAGATCTTCCGACCATTTTGTCTGCACAGACACCATAAACCTCTTCGGTCGCTGCACTTACGCTTTGTACAATGCCTTGGGCGTTCGTCACAATAATATCTTCTATAAGAGAATGAAGAATGGCTTCATTTTTATTCCACACGTCTTGAACTGACATTTGTACACCTCCAGGGGTTTTTGAGTGTAAACAATAATACGTCTAATTATTCATTCTTAAATAATTTAAATTGTAATAATGCTAATCGTTTAATGAAATCAGTGTATCATACAAATTATTCATTATTGAATAAATTATCAAAATTCAAATAGACAGAAAAATAGGGGCGTACAAAAAAAGACAATGACCCCAAAATTTTCTTGTATAAAGTATAAACATGATTGGTTGAGCCACTATGTTGTAGGATTTAGCTCGTCTGCTTTTCTCTCCAGCACTTCTTTCTGGATGCTCAGGCACTCATGTGCAAGAAAGTGTCCAGGAGCGCTCGTTCTTCGTTCTGCTTCTCCATGCTCTTCTTTGCTTGCTGATCTCCCACTGGTATGCCCTTTTTCTTTGGAATTGTCTCTTTTACTAGCGCTTCCTGCCGCGTTGCTTTTCGTTCTTGTTACTGAGTTTCAAGCAATTACAGCTTCTTATCGATGTTTTTCACCAATCGCATTATGTCGTAAAATCCTATTCGAACCTACCACTAACTTCCCGTCTGGTTGACTCTCGCAACTCTCGGCAGAGCCCCTGGTTACATTGAACGTGCAACGTTAAGACCCTCCAAATATAACAAAGCCCAATTTCTCGGTGTTGTAAGCGAGAAATTGGGCTTTGGTTCCTTTCATAATAGCGCCCGATTGTTGAATAATCCTTTATGTCAGAGTCGGCCAAGCTAGGTAATCCCTCTACCTCTTCCTGACTTTGCTCCAAGGACCATTTCGATGGCATTCTAGGTCCTAAAAAAACGTAAGTAATAGCGTTTTGCTCACTGTTCACTGCAAATAAATGGAAATTTATAGTGGAAGAAGTGATCAAACATGTACATACCCAGGTGGAGAATGGCACCGAAAATATAATAATCAGGTCAGCATTCGTTTTTATAACTCCTGGCACAATTGAAGGATGGCATCCTTTTTGTATAAGACGGTCCCGTACTTCTGCCCAGCTCTTATCTTCAAACATATCAAGAAAAATCGTTAACCAGGTATCCGGATAATCCAAACATGCCTGATTCGCTTTTGATAGCTCAGTACGTCCCACATTCGCAGATCCTCTACTCATGACAATGTACTTGCCAGCCATAAGAGCTTCCCATTAATGCCAGTATGATTCTGAGTTTTGTTAGATTAGAAAGTGAAATGGGGTTGGATTGCTATATTACTAAGATTCTCCCACTCACAGAATAGTGAAGTGTTAGACTGTATTTGCTTGGTTCACGTGGTTTTTCTTGAAATATACGGCTTACCACAAGAAATATCAAAAGAAAAAAATAGAGCTCTCTTATCATTGCATGTAGGAGTGAGGATAATGATTGAACAAATACAGCGTATGATTGATTGGATGGAAGGCCATGTAAAAGATTTTTCTTTAGGCGAGCTCGCTACCTATATGGGATATTCCCCTTATTATTGTTCGTTTACATTTCACCGAGTAACAGGTATGAGTATTCGGCGCTATCTTCTTCTTAGGAGATTGTATTTGTCTACGATAGACTTGGCCAATCACAGAAGAATCATCGATGTCGCTATCGATTACAATTACTCATCGCAAGAAGCGTATAGTAGAGCTTTTAAGACGGTTTTTGGTATCAATCCAAGAGAGTTTCAACGGAACAAAATGCCTGTTCAATCGTTTGCAAAGCTCACGATTCAAAAAGGAGAGGAATGGTATAGATTGAATATCTCGAGAAAAATGGAGGTTCAACAGTTACAAAATGCGAAGAGTGAGCTGTTTGACAAGGACGTACTCAACATCTTGAATGGTCAGGCAATGTATGAAGAATTTACAGATAATAAGCTGATGGGAGAGTCTGATTACGCGCCATTTAATGAAGCGATGTGTATAAACGCGGTTACGTCGCAGGTTTTTGATGAGGCTTTTATCCAGACACGAGCAGGTGGGCATCATGATTCAGTTGATAATTATAGGAAGAAAGTTATCGATCCATTAGAAAAGCTTCTTCATAAAAAGCATATGTGTATCGTTTTATGGTTTGGGGAAGACATGTTTTGTCAAATGAACCTGCTTACCATCCTTGCTTATCTCGAACAGTCCGGTTATGCTGGAAAAGTTCTCTTAAACAGTTTTCGAGAAGACGAATTTATAGTAAGTCAGACTGAGCTTAAATTAGGTCACTATGCTTCTGTATACAATGACGTTTTGGTAAATCGTGTAAGACCATCAGCTGAACTGCTTCCCGTCATGTATCAGGCAATCGAGCTATATTTTGAGATGCAAAAAGAGAATAATGCGGTCGTAAAGTATATTGCGAACCATAAAGATGTACCGGTATCAGAATTAGTGAAACGGTTATTTAAGCTTTTCCCCACAATCGGATATGGAGATTCCCAATATATCGAGCTAATTCATAAAACGAGATGAAAAGCCAGTTTTCTATGACTGGCTTTTTCTATCTTTTTGTGGAATTTTTTGTCTACGTAAGGATTGTTGAGATAATTTGTTCCTTAATGAGTGCCCACCTGTCGCGAGGATTCATTATAAATTGTGAGACAATAGCGACCACCAGGTCTTTTTCTGGAATGCAGCAAATCACATTAACGTCTATATCATCGAGATAGGACATAACCGGAATGCCCTTTTCCAAATGGAGAAGATCACTATTCATTTGCTTGAGGGTATATTCCAGAGCATGCAGCTTCTCCTGTATTTCGCTTCGTTTGCGAGTGAGGGCAGAATAAAGCTTCTCTTCTGCTTGATCCTCCTGCGTACCGAGAATCTCTTTGATCTCTTCCAGAGAAAAATGATACGATTTCAACCGGTTAATAAAGAGCATCGTTTTTAACTGCCCGATGGAATAATACCGATAACCACTATCAGGATTAATCTCCACGGGATTCAATAATCCAATTTCCTCCTAATAGCGAAGCGTTTTTGTAGATACTTCGCATATCTTCGAGAATTCGCCAATTGATAGCAATGGTTCGCCTCCACTCTTCACTTGTTATTAGGTTTTGGAGTATGTTGATTGTCGTTTTTCTCCCTAAACTATGCGCCTTCCCCTAAGGGTAAAGTCAACGGCAAAATAAGCGCTACAATTACTGGATGACATAAAAAAGGACCTAACCTTTCAGTTAGGCTCGGTAAAGAGTGTCATTCGCACGCTTCTCAGCGAAGAGCAGCGTCAATCTTCGCCAAAGCCTGCTCCCAATGCTCCTTCATTTCTTCTCTTGTACTCGCATTAGCCAGCTTCTCCTGATGAAAGCTGATCGTCGTTTTATCAGAGCTAGGTGTCAAAAAACGAACCTGGAGCGTGGAGGGCGGCTCTTCCCAATCAGCCCTTTTCCATGTCATTCTCACGTGCCCACCCGGCTTTACCACGCGAAGCTCACCCGAACACCCATCTTTTATCTGGAAGGACTGACCTTTTTGCAATGGGATATGCTGAATGTCTCCGAGCCAAATAGACAAGCCTTCTGGTGAAAAAAAGAAATCCCATGCATGCTTTGTCTGTACCGGAATGGTTCTCCTTACGCCAATCTGATAGCCTACGCTTGCTGTTAATCCAACGGGCTTTTGAGCGGTCATTATGATTCCTCCGATCAGGAAATGTCCAGCCAATACTTTTCCATATCCGTCGCCCAATCCCTTCTCCCTATTTCGCATTCTTAGGTATATTTACCAGAAATTCGCTACAAGCTAGAGACGTAATCGAGGCGACTTTCAACAAATTCGAAAAACAAAGGAATGAAACGAATGGCAATACATGTATACCTGAGCTTTAATGGAAATTGTCGGGAAGCGGTTGAGTATTATGCCAATGTGTTTGGTCAAGATATTCCCCAAATGATGACGTTCGGGGATACACCACCCGATCCGAATTTTGCACTTCCCGAGGAAGCGAAAAACCGCGTCATGCACACACGTTTGATGATCAATGGAAGTCCTGTCATGTTTTCCGACGCGTTCCCAGGCCTGCCCTATCAAGCAGGAAACAATTTCAGTCTCGCGATGGTCAGCGCGAATCGTGAAGAAATTGAATCCTACTTCCATAAGCTAAAAGAAGGTGCTCAAGTGCGGTTGGAGCTGCAGGAAACCTTCTGGAGCAAATGCTACGGCAGTTTAATCGATAAATTCGGCATCGAATGGCAGTTTAACTACGAGCCGGGTGAGTGCGGCGATCAGATGTAGCAGGCAAAATACGACCAGTTACCTCTCCAAAACCAATGCGATAGCCGTCTCCCTGACACCAACCGGTCAAAGAAAGCTGGTCACCATCCTCAAGCCATACCCTTTTCTCGCCATTTCCAAGCTCAATTGGTTCTGTTCCTCGCCAGGCGAGCTCCAAAAGACAGCCCCTGTTGTCTTTTTCCGGACCACTGATCGTTCCTGACGCCAATAAGTCTCCCGGCCGCAAATTGCATCCGGTCACGGTATGATGCGCAATCTGTTGTGCCATGCTCCAATACAGATGTCTGAAATTACTCGTCGCAATGCGCTCTGGCTCTGCCATACCCGCCCCTCGCAAATGCACCTCAAGTCTAATATCAAAGGAGGCTTTGTCTTGTGCTCGCAAATAAGGAAGCGGCTCTGGCTCTTGCCTTGGCCCTGCCACACGAAACGGCTCCAATGCTGCTAGAGGAACGACCCAAGGCGAGATGGAGGTAGCGAAGTTTTTCGCCAAAAACGGCCCGAGCGGTTGATACTCCCACGACTGAATATCTCGCGCACTCCAGTCATTTACGAGAACAAGTCCAAAAATATGCTCCTCCGCCTGTTCAACTGTGACCGCTTCACCTATCTGATTGCCAGGCCCAATAAACCAACCCATCTCTAATTCAAAATCGAGCTGGCGGCTGGGCCCGAAATGAGGAGTGGCATCATCTGGTGCTTTCATTTGTCCTTTTGGCCGATGCACATCCGTTCCACTTACCACGATAGAGCTGGCCCTTCCGTGATAACCAACAGGCAAGTGCAGCCAGTTTGGCATCAAGGCATTTTCCTTACCACGAAACATGATTCCGACGTTCGTTGCGTGTTCTTTGGACGCATAAAAATCCGTGTAATCACCAATTTGCGCGGGCAACTGCATCTGGACATCCGCTTGTCGCAATAACGCCGCACCTCGAAGCACAGGACGATCCCGCAGAGAGGGTACTTCAGCACTGAGCAAACGCTGGATACTTGTGCGAACCTCTGCCCAAGACTCTTTTCCAAGCGCCATAAACGCATTTAAAGAAGATTGGTTGAAAATCTCTTTGCCGCTTACAGTCGTCCCGACAAACAGTCCAGCATCATCGATCACCGATAAATCGAGGATATATTCACCAATGGCAACACCGACTCTGCTCCCGCCACCTTTTTTGGGACGAAAGACACCGTACGGAAGATTCTGAATAGGAAAATGGGAATCTGGGCTAACTTCTATAAAGGAACGGATCACGATTTCTCCTCCTCGGATGCACATCTTGAATTGTAACTTATAAAAATCGGTAGCAGAAAGAATTCACTGCGGGGAAAGTCCTCCTATCCATTCCAATTCGTCAGGCAGGTAACAATCCCTGTGCGCGACCTACTCTCCCAGATAGTGACAAATGTTTTTCATCAGGTCATGGTCCGAACATCCCCTGATATTTTTCCCATTTACCACTGCAAAAGCCTCCACCAGGCATTGCCCACAATAGTTCAAGCATTTATGATCTTCTACTACAGTATCTGGCATTTCTCTCAATTTTACCTTTAGCTCTGAAGCGCTCGTAAGCTGATTGCAAGGACAAAAACGAACCTTGTTTCCCATGTTTTCGTTCACTCCTGAAAGCGTTCTCTTTATTGGAATAATCTGATAGTACTATCCTCATACAATCTGCGCAAATGCACACGTTGACGCGTTTATCCTTTGATTCGGCTGTCCTTTTATTCGTTTATTCTGTGCTTTGCTAAAGCGCTTGAAAAGTATCATGGACCATCATAAAAAAACCCCAGCTCCATCAGTTCACTTTTTTCAAAGTCGAGCCGATTCACTGAGGCTTGCATCTAGGTTTCCTGTAAATTACTTCTTATTAACCACATGAATGGCATGTCCGAGTACACTTGCTGCTGCCTCCATCCACACTTCACTCAGCGTAGGATGGGCGTGCATCGTCATCGATAAATCCTCGGCCCGAGCAGACATTTCCAGCGCAAGTACGCCTTCTCCGATCAGATTTGAGGCTTCGGCGCCAACGACATGCATTCCCAATAGGAGATGGGTCTTCGTGTCTACGATTACCTCAGCGAAGCCGCTCCCCTGATCGGTTGCGAGTGCCCTGCCATTTGCTCCATATGGAAAAGCAGCAGACTTGACATCATATCCAAGCTGCTCGGCTTCTTCTCTTGTCAACCCGACTCCTGCTATTTGCGGTTCGGTAAAGATGACATATGGTACCAGTTCGGAATCGTTCGCACTTGGTAAACCTGAAATCACTTCTGCGGCCACTACTCCTTGCTTTGCAGCGCGATGTGCAAGCGCCATTCCTGGGGTCACGTCACCAATTGCGTAAATATGAGGGCGATTGGTACGGCATGACTGATCAACAGGGATGTATCCTCGCTCATCGACATGAACGTCTGCTTGGGACAGTCCGATCTTTTCTGTGTTTGGCTTTCGTCCAATTGTGACGAGAACTTTGTCTTGGATGAGCAGCTCTTCTCCGTCTTGTTCTGAAAATAGCCGAAGCTCCACACGTCCATCGACAACAGTTGCTGTCTCCACTTTCGTAGAGGTTTTAATCGTCATTCCGAGCTTTTTTGCCTGCTTTTGAATTTCTTGCGAGAAAGCTGCACCGATTTGAGGCAGAATCCGCTCAGCAGCTTCAATAACTGTTACCTTTGCTCCAAGCTTGGAAAATGCCATCCCCATTTCCATACCGATGTAGCCCCCACCAATGATCGCTAGCTTCTCAGGAACGTCTGTGAGCTGCAGTAGATCGGTAGAGTCAAGAATGTGGGTTCCGTCCCGTTCAAGAAAGCCAGAGAGAAATGGCCGTGAGCCAGTAGCTATGATTGCATGTTCAAATTTAAAAGTCTCAAAATCGTGCCCAGTCTCGACTCCGACCCGATCGTCCGATAAGAAGGTAGCCGCTCCTTTCACGACCGTAACTCCATTTGCCTCACAAAGATGGCTGACTCCTTTGTTCAGCTGGGAGATGATCGACGATTTCCACTGTTGCCATTCGGTCATGTGAAACGAGGACTCACCCTGCGGCAATCGAATCCCTATTTTGCCCATACTCGATAGCTTGTGAAACTCACCAGCAGCATGGATCAATGCTTTGGAGGGGATGCAGCCCTTATTCAGACAAACTCCCCCCATCGCTTCTTTTTCGATCAGAACGACTGATTTACCGAGCTGCCCAAGACGAATCGCTGCCGCATAGCCCCCAGGTCCCCCGCCAATCACGACAACATCAGTTTCTACCGCTACTTCACCGACTACCATCTATATCATCTCCGCGAACAACAGATTCGGTTCCTCGATCAGTTCCTTAATCCTGTTGGTAAATTTCACAGCCGTCACTCCATCGATCAAACGATGGTCAAAGGAAAGGGACGTATTCATCATCCAGCGAATCACCCCTTCATCCTCCCGAACCACCCAACGCTTCTCCATTTTATGAAGGCTCAAAATCGCCGCCTCCGGATGATTAATAATTGGTGTTGCCTGCAAACCACCGATCGAACCCACGTTGCTGATCGTAAAAGTCCCGCCTGATATTTGTTCCATCTTCAGCTTTCCATCTCGGGCCAGCTGTGCCAAGCTGCTAATCTCGGCAGCAAGCTCGAAAATTGATTTTTGGTCGACATCCTTGATCACGGGTACGATCAGGCCTTGTGGCGTATCTGTTGCAATACCGATGTGATAATAATGCTTGAGTACGATTTCATTTGACTCTTCATCAAGAGAAGAATTGAGCATTGGGAATTCTTTTAACGCCAGCACCAGTGCCTTGATGAAAAAGGGCAGGAACGTCAGCTTGACGCCTTTTTTCTCAGCGAATGGCTTCAAACGCTCGCGAACCGCTTTCAGCTCATCCATCTCAAATTCGTCTACGGACGTAACATGTGGAATCGTAGAGACAGACTTCACCATTTGTTCAGCGATTTTTTTGCGGATGCCTTTGAGCAAGATTCGCTCTTCTATTTTCTCTCTGGAAGCGGAAGAGCCTTTCGCTGCCGAAGATACAGGCTGCAATGCCGGTTCCACGATTTTCTCCTTGGACGGTTTCGCATGAGGGACTTGGGCAAAGCGGCGTAAATCTTCTTCTGTTACTCGTCCAATCGGGCCTGTTCCCTGCACCTGCTCGATATCGATTTTCATCTCACGGGCCATTTGCCGTACAAACGGCGTTGCCAGGACACGCTTGGCTCCCTGTCCGACGGATTTGGCAGTAACGGGCTCCTTCACCTCTTTTGCTTCAACTGCTTTTGTTTCTTCGGTTTTAGGAGGTGGAGCTTTCTCTGTTTTCGTCCCATTATCTATCGTCAAAAGTGTTGTTCCTACATGAACGGTATCTCCTTCGGCAAAGAAAATCTCAGTGACGACACCTGATGCAGGCGCAGACAGCTCCGCGTTCACCTTGTCTGTCTGGACTTCTAAAATCGGTTGATCCATTTGAACAAACTCGCCTGTTTTGACGAGCACGCGCAATATCTCCCCTTCATGCATGCCTTCTCCGACATCCGGCAGTTTAAACTCCACCATAGAACAAGCTCCTCCTTTTGCTAGAATTGAATGGTTTGTTCGATCCCTAGTTTGACCCGTTCACTCGTCGGCAAATAATCGTCCTCGATAGAAAATTGCGGTACAGGTACATCAAAACCAGCGATCCGTTTTACGGGAGCTTTCATGTAGATCAACGCTTCATCGTTAATAATCGAGATAATTTCGGCACCCATGCCTGCTGTCTTGTGCGCTTCATGAACAACGAGCGCACGACCTGTCTTTTTCACAGATTTCACAATCGCCTCGCGATCCAGCGGATAAATCGTGCGCAGATCGATGACCTCACATGACCAGCCGCGTTCGCGTTCAATCTGCTTCGCGGCATCCTCCGCAACCCGGACCATAGCTCCCCAAGCAAAGATAGATAAATCATTGCCTTCACGGGCGACCTTTGCTTTTCCGATTGGTACACGGTACATTTCCTCTGGTACTTCTTCTTTAAAAGCACGATAGATTTTCGTTGGCTCTAAAAAAATGACAGGGTCCGGGTCCTCGATAGCAGAAATGAGCAAGCCTTTGGCGTCATAAGGTGAACTAGGAGCCACTACCTTCAGCCCTGGAACGTGGGCAAAAAAAGTTTCTACACTCTCTGAGTGCAGCTCCGGACCGCGAATACCAGCACCGTATGGCGTGCGAATCACCATCGGAACATGGTATTGACCACGTGTACGATATCTCATCCGCGCTGCATGGGAGACAATTTGTTCAAATCCTGGGTAAATAAAAGCGAGAAACTGAATTTCTACAATGGGAATCATTCCGTTCATCGAAAGGCCGATAGCTGAACCGATGATGCCTGCTTCAGCCAGAGGGGTATCGACTACTCGGTCCGGACCATATTTTTCGAGCAAACCGTCTGTTGCACGGAATACGCCACCATTGACGCCGATGTCCTCACCAAGCAGCATGACTCGCTGATCGTCTGAGAGCTTTTGATCCATTGCTTCCGTAATTGCTTGTATGATCGTTAGTTTTCTGCTCATGCCGTTACTCCTCTCTCGCCTTTTGGCTTCGGAAGCTCTTGCTCCTGTTCTTTGATCATCCATGTCGGTTCAGCGTAGACGTGCTGGAACATATCAGACGGTTTAGATTTTGGATAGCTCTCTGCTTCAATCAGTGCCTTATCGATTTGCTCAGCTACCTGCTTGTTCAAAGCAGCTTCTCTCATTTCATTCCAAAGTCCATGTTTATCCATATATTTGCGCAGTCGATCGATCGGATCGCGCTTGCTTCTCCACTCTTCTGCCAGAATGTGCTGATCACGGTATTTGGTTGGATCATCAGCTGTTGTGTGTGCTCCGTACCGATGGGTGATCACTTCAATCAGCGTAGGCCCAAGCCCAGCAAGTCCTCGCTCGATGGCGGCTCTCGTCGTCAACCAGACCGCAAAAACATCGTTGCCGTCTACGCGAATTCCCGGAATGTCATAGGCAGCTCCACGCTGAGCAATCGTTTTGGATGCAGACTGCTGTGCTAATGGAACGCTGATTGCATACCCATTGTTTTGGCACAAAAAGATCGTAGGCGTTTTAAACACACCAGCAAAATTCAGCGCCTCATGGAAATCACCCTCTGAGCTGGCTCCGTCACCGAAAAATGCGAGACTGACATGCTTCTCCTGTTTTAGCTTGCTTGCCCATGCCGTACCGACAGCATGAACCATCTGGGTAGCAATCGGCACACATGGCGGCATGATGTTTTTACCCTCAGGACTAATACTGCCTTCCATATGCCCCATCCAGTATAAAAAGACGCGAGACAGTGACTGACCGTGAACGATCGCCGCCGCGTGGTCCCGATAGGTTGGAAACAGCCAGTCTCCAGGGGACAATGCTAAAGCGCTTCCAATTTGAGCCGCTTCCTGTCCTTCGAAGGGAGCATATGTCCCCATCCGCCCTTGACGCTGCAGGTGAACGGATTTACGGTCAAATGCGCGTACCAGTACCATACTCTCGTACATTTTTACAATCATCGCATCGTCTAGCTTGTCACCTATATTTTCAAGAAGCTCTCCATCTGGAGTCAGCACTTGATACAGATTCGTCAGCTCACTCATTTCAATCCCTCTCTTTCCCCCGAATGAAAACCATATGATATTTGGCCGTTATCATATAAAATGAATAGAGCAAAAAGTATGCCAATTCACTTTTTGCCAAATGCTGAGTGATGTACAAGGATTCGAGAGAGGAACTATCATTTTTGCATATGCAAAAATGCACATGAATGATTATTTTTGACTATTTCATATGTACGCGCTTTCTTTCCAATATGTGTGAACTGTATTTTTTCGGGTAAATAGGAGGGGACCTGCTTGCATAAAACCCAGTACTTTCAAACCAATGATAAGAACGAACTACTCGGTCTCATTTCCACCATCTTCAATACATCCCACGACGGTTTAGCCATATGTGACCGAAACGGATATGTACTGCTTTATAATCAAGCCTATTTGCAGCTGACAGGTGTTTCGGCTGATATCTTGGATCATTACAGCTTCATTCAACAGCTGGATATGGAAATCGTCTCTGATTCCTCTGCAGTCAAAGCGATCCAAACAAAAAAGATTTACAGCACCGCGATTGATTACGGAAATGGACGCAAAACGATCAATACCGCTACACCCGTACTGGATGAAAACCGGGAGCTGCTGTATGTCGTAGGCAATGTCAGGGATATTACGGAATTAAATCAGCTGCAGCGAGAACTCGAAGAAACACGCCAGATTAACGTAGAGTTTCAAAAGGCGTTAGAGCAAATCCAAAACGGCAGCGATTCAAATGAACAGCTCGTTTATCGCAGTGGCAGCATGCACCGGATCGTTTCTTTGGCCCAACGCTTTGCCAAGAACGACTCTCCCTTGCTGCTTTTAGGTGAGTCGGGTGTCGGAAAGGATGTTCTCGCCAATTACATCCATACACAGAGTGGTCTAGGCGGCGAGTTTGTCAAAATCAACTGTGGGGCAATCCCCGATCATTTGCTTGAATCCGAATTGTTCGGGTATGAAAAAGGAGCGTTTACAGGGGCAAACCATGCCAAGGAGGGGTTATTTGAGCTTGCTGACAATGGGACGATTTTCCTCGATGAAATCGGCGACCTGCCTTACCCACTTCAGGTCAAGCTGTTGAATGTGCTACAGGATGGAAAAATCCGCAGACTTGGTGGCAAAAATGTCCGTCGTGTGCAAATGCGAATTATTGCTGCGACCAACAGTGATCTCGAAACGATGGTGGAGCAAAAGCGATTCCGCCAGGATTTGTATTATCGGTTAAACGTCCTGTCAATCACGATTCCGCCACTGCGAGAGAGGCGTGAGGACATACCCGCTTTAGTCTTCTACTATCTGAAAAAAATGGAGCAAAAATACGAACAGGAAAAACGGATTGATTCCGAAGCTTTGGAAACATTGACTTACTATGATTGGCCGGGAAACATACGAGAATTGAAAAACGTGGTAGAACGCACGTACCATATGTGTGAAAACGGAAAAATAAAGGTGGATCAGCTGCCTGCCTCCATCCAAAGGTCCAATAAAGCCTCGCTTCCAGTAAACAACGAGCATTTCGATGCCCCTATGCCGTTAAAAGAGGCTGTACAGCGCTTTGAAAAGGAGTACATTCATCGAATGCTCGCTCAGACCAAAACGATGCAGGAATGTGCCGACCTGTTGAAAGTAAATATTTCTACGCTTGTGCGCAAAAAACGCGATGCAAAATAGCTTTCCTCCTACAGAAACCGCCCTTAATCTTTTCGAAAAAGGGCGGTTCCATCTTTAACGTAAAAGAATTTATAAGCGCGAACGCTTATGAATTCTGGAGCGCATAAAACCTTCCGCTAAAACGCGGTCGCTCCTCGGCGAGCATGCCTCGATAGAGGTTTTTTTATCATCATTTATGGACTGGTATGGAAAATCGGCCAGATTTCCCGGGTTTCTTGCCCGATGAACCAGGCTGCTGTTCCTTTTAAGTCATATTTATTCACTAGATCTACTCTTTGCTGCAAGGAATCTTTGTCTTCCAGCCAAATTTGATGCTTTTCATCGTTTTCGACGAACTCAACGTAATTTTGTTTGACGTTTTTGTCCCATTTCTTTTGCAACTGTTTGTCTTGGATGATTTCATCGACCTCAATCATCGTTCGGTCGTACCGCGTTTCCTTTTTGGTTTTCAAATTCGTTACCCATTCTCTCGTATAAAAGGGAACAGCCAAGATGATCTTTGAGGGTGGCACCTCTTTGATCAACAGCTGGATTCCTTCCTCTACCCAAGGCAATGACGCGACAGAACCTATTTTTTCTCCACCACCTAAATCTTCATCGTACCCCATCATGATGATATAGTCCGCGATCTTGCCAAGCTCTGCACGATCATAGCTACCTGACCAGAATGGGTCTGGATTTTCTCGCGTAATATCGATGGAAACGACAATTCCGTGTGGGAAAAGTGACTGTTTTAGTTGCCGAACAAACGCCACGAAGTCATTTTTATTCTTCATATTGATATTTTCGAAGTCGACATTAATCCGGTCTATTTTATTTTCTGTGAGTATTTTTTCCAGCTTCTCAGCTATTTTCGCATGGTTACTCTGCTCACTAAGCACCTCATCGGTCAGCTCAGCGTCAAATTTATTTCCAAAAAAAGCCCAAACCTGTTTGCCCGATTGGTGTGCCCACTCTACATAGGCTGGATCTACTTCCCCTGTAACGAGATGCTCCGAATCCAGCGATAACCACCGGGGAGATACTACATTCAAATTTGGCGACGCACGATTTTGTTCGATATAGGTTTCCGTCGTTCCAAAAGCATTCCAGCCCATCACAATTCGCTCGGATGTACCTCTATTTCCCTGTGCTTGGTCAAGCTTAAAAAATTTTGGCTCAGGCTGCGTTGGTTTGAATGTTTGGCTTGCACTGAGAAGAAGAATCAGAAGTATGGGGAGAACGTAGCTCCATTTCCTCAAAGCCTTATTTTCCTTTCATAAGATCATTTGTCTCGTTAGTTTATCCAAAAATCGTGAGGAAGACTTTGTCGTTTTCAGTGGTTGAAAAAGGAAAAATCATCTCCGTCTTTGTCAGTGAGTCCACTTACACCAATTGCGAGCTGGTATAGATTTTCCCCCGATATTTTGCCATCATTTTTGTAGATGTTCCATTTAAAAGAAGTTTCATCAACGGTCTCGTGATCAACACCTGAAAGCAGAGAAACTCCATCTAAAGAATACGGACCAGTGGAACGAAACCCAATCCGATATCAGCTCGAATCCATTTGGCCTGTATTATCTACCCAGGTTTCCTAAAGCTCAAAATCGTTATTGGTGCAAAAAAAAGACACTAGCTCGTAGTGTCTTTTTTTCCGAAATACGTTGTTCGATTTTGTTATTACGAAAATCCGCCTATATATGTAAACCTTATCTCCTTGATCTGTACATGGCTGGAGCCGACAGGACTTTCTAAAACGATTGAATCTTCAGGCCCAGCCAACAGTAATTGTCTACCAATAGGGGATAAGAACGAAATTCGATTGTTGTCAGGATCAATATCTGTCGGATAAACCACAGTAAATGATTCCTCATCTCCATCCTCTTCAAATAGAACCTTTACACTGCTACCCAGGAGCGTAATTCCATGCAATGACTTTGATAAAGCTTCGTCATCACCTGAAAGTAATTTTTCCAATGTTTCCTTGTAACGTTTGACCAAGCTATCTACAATCTGTTTATCCTTACCATAATCACGGACGTATTGATCGTAAAAAAGCGAATACTGCTCATCAAAGAAAACAAGCTGACTAATCAAATGTTTGCGTGTGCCGCTCATAATACTATGGTTCATAATAGATGTCACCTCCCAGCTGCTTTTCATAAACGAGTTTGACCAGAGTATAGTCTTTCATGCAAAAGCCCTCCTTAAAAAAATAGCCCCCGAAAGGGCTTTCCAATCATTTTATCAGGAATTCACAAATGATTCCATTCCACCTGAGAAATATGGAAGGAGTCAGTTGATTTTCCACCGCTGCCATTATGGTGTAATCACTTTTTCAGGAACCGATTCGCTTTGACCAAATGGATTATAACCGATGACAATGATCTTATCGCTTTCCGTAACTATTAAATGATAATGAGAGCCAGGTCCCTCGATCCAATATCGGTACGTTGAAGAAACCAAGCGAATTGGCTCCGATATCCGTTCTTTGATTGACGGACTCCAGTCATGCTCAAAAATTTGACCGTCTTTCGTCAATCGAAGTCTGCCACTTATTTTGTCAATTCCCTCTTTTATATTAGTCCCTATCTCAGCTTGAATCGACGTGATTCTTAATTGTTCAAACTCTGGTTGAAGCAGCAGCTCGTGGACACGCCCCTTTTCATCCAGAGCCCATACCGATGCCGGATCATGTGTTGCTCGAACAAAAAATTCTGGAGCTAACGAAATGATGTTGTGTATGCCCTGGACCCTTTTGAATTGATAGGGAACATCTTTGGTGCGATCTGCATATAACACTTCGCCCTCGCTAGTTAGAGCCAAAAATGTATAAAGATTCGCATACAGATTCTTTATGTGAGGGGCGAGGGAAGAGTCGATCTTTACCATTTCCACCTTGCCAGGAACAATCTGAACAGAGTCTGGCTCGGTAGATTCATAATTGAATTCGATTGCCATGTATCGATCGTCCATTGTCCGCACCAGCAAATGGTCGTCACCTGCGACCATGTCTTTGACTGAAAAAGGAAGTGTAAGGGTTTGGCAGGAAAAGAAATCCTTCTGCCACAATTGCACTTTGCCAGCTTGATTGATTGTTACCGGAAAACCAAGCATGCTGTCCAGCTTTAGTATGTGTGTGGGACCCTTTATTTTATAAGTCGTGCGGTTTTCATGCATGCTCCAGATGGAACCGTCTTTACGCAGGAAATATGGCTTTTCCATTTTAGTTACAGCCTGTTGTATGTCGGATAATTGTCCCAGCTCAGTCCACTTTGCAAAAAATAGAGGCAATCTGCCTAGCTGGCCGGTCATATTGCTCCCCCATGAATAAACTTGCCCGTTTTTATCCAGTGCCAATGCATGATCTGTCCCTGCCTGAATATCGATGATGTCAGTGAGCGTCTGAATCGGTACAGGCTTCTCAACAGTCTTTGGCTGACTTTCTCCGAGCATGTGGTTCGTATTAGTCCCCCACCCCCAGACTGATCCATCTGTTTTGACCATGAGATACATCCCATCGCCATTTACTGCCAGCCTTTTTGCTCCATCTGCTAACGGCATACGTTTTGGCTGCTGCTCATCAGCTGAAAAAGCGTATGCCTCTCCCGATTCGACTTGAATGAGGGCATGATCCTGATAGCTCACTGCGAATTGCTTCACTTTTCCGGGAAGCGGGATCACTTGCTTGTTCTCGCTTTTGAATGGCCCCTCGCGTCCACTCAGATAATGGAGCCTTCCAGCCTGATCAATGAGATATAACGAGTCAGCAGAGGCGTACAGCTTTTGCATGTTTGCGATACCTGTTAGCTGCTCAGGCTTCTCAGAATCATTTTCCAGCTTCCAAAGTGTCCCATCCTTCCCGAGTACATACAAAACATCAAACATCTCTCCAAGCTGGATGGATTCAACGTTTTTAAGCTCTTTTATTTTATCAGCGGTCCCCTCCTGATCAAGCCTCCATACCTGGCCATCGTTCGTCAGCGCAAACGAATCAGTAATTTGTTTGACACCGTTTATCCCTTTTACTCGAACAGGAAAATCCATTGGACGATTGTCATATCCCCACTTCCACACCGACCCGTCTTTTGTTATCGCATAGGACGTTCCTGGCTTCCACCCATATCCAGCCCCATCAAAAATAGGATCAACACTGATCGAAGCGATGCCACTGAGTGGTCGTCCAGCTCTAAGCTGGCGCCATTTTTTCTCGGTTGGATCTACTGAAGTCGTCTGCTGCATACTTTCAAAGCTACAAGCACCTAGCTCTACCTGCGAAGGAATTTGCTGGTTCACAGATGCATTCGATACTGTTTCAGCTGGCTTCTCTGGTGCTTGGCTGACTTTAATTGGTTGGCTCTCTTGCGAACAACCCGCTATGGCAATCCCGATCGTTAAAGATGACAGCATGATAAAGGAGGCACGATTTTTCTTCCTCATTCGCCTGTTCCTCACATTCTTTCTTGTTATCTATGTAAGACGTTCGGACGGCATTTGTTGTTACAAATATTTGGAAATTATTCCAGCCTCATTGTCTCATAGGCGCCTTCATCATTTAAAACAGGAACTTGCTGACTACCATTGAATTGCCCCGCCACTTGTACATCCTCAAGATACCCACTGCGAATCAGCTCTTGCCCTGATCCTGATTGCTCCAAGAACCATGCAAGCTCTCGGTTTGCAGAAGTATACGCGGCGACAGCCATTTGCGCTTCCGGGGAAAGTGTGTGTTCGTTTAATTCATACAGGATGGCTCCCGCTGCGATAATATCCTCGATGGCTGGTCGCAGGGTACCGTTTGGCCATCTTTCTCCACAGGCAATGATCGTTACCGTTTCTTTGCGCTCACGTATGTGATTGGCTACGGCTGAAGCATTGCGTAAACACGCTGCGATGACCGTTGCATTGCTTTCTTTTGCCAGCACCGTGCATGTGGAGCCATTTGGCGATGGCAGAACAATCCTGCTATTTACAGGTATCGACTGCAGGGACGCCGGAGATAAAGAAATGCGCTCGCCTCTTCTTCCAGCGAGTAACGCCCCTTTTTGCTCGGCGTAGAGACGAGCTGTTTCATCTTTAAAGCGATACGGAAATACACTTCCCCCTCTGCCAATTACAACGTCAACACATGTAGAAAACGAGAGCACATCGATAATGACTATGATTGATGATCCTAGTCCAAGCTGTTCGACCCCTTCATATCCCCATTCAAACCGTGCGCTATATTCTGCTTGCTTGAACAAATTAGCATATATCAACGATTTCCACGCCTTCCTTTTCGAAATGGTTACTCGTCCCCATGCGTTCGCCGTTACAAAAAGGTACAAGATGAAATAAAGTATTATGTCCCACTAATTAAAACATCATGAATGGAGTGAACGTGAATGTCAGATGGAGGAAGAAAAAACAAAAGGCAAGAAGTAAGAACGACAGGAATTTTGCAAAATAACCTCGCCGTCGTTCTAACAGCACACCTTGACCTGGTTAACCTGAACAACTTTGATGTAGAGGTTCGTGTACAAGTATTAAACTGGGGTAACGCTGTAATGCAAACCAACCCTGTCAGCACGCTGCTTGATGTTACTCAAACGCTTGCTGGTAACACTCGCATTGCGTTTAATGCAGCAGTACCTGCTTCCAATCACTACGAAGTACGCCTTACTGTCGGCTGCAATAACAATAACAACAACAACAATAATAATAATAACAATAACAACAATAACAACAATCACGGCAATCGAAATCCTGAAGAAAATGTTCTTCTCACCACTTATGGCCGGACATCTGTTGGCGGAGGTATCGTGAACGGTCTTACTGTACTCGACAGCCAATTCCAAACTGTAACACTTGATACTTGTTTCTAATCCGTTCTATACCTGAGAAGGAACTATGATTTTTTCATAGTTCCTTTTTTACTTGTGTGTTTCAGTCCGGCTGAACCAGACCGGAATGGTGCATTCGAATGCTTGATGCTCCTCAATGACTTTATTGACTCGCTGGTTCATATCATCAAGCAGCGAAGGCACCACACGTCCCGTCCAAACGACAGAGGAGAAGATCGTCATGGCCGTGTATACCGAATATAAAATCCAAAACGAGTCTGGCGGCTCTTCATTGTGGAAATAGCCCATAATCTGTCCATTGCAAAAGGGAACACTGATTTCCCTGCTGAAAAAAGCGAGCTTAGTAAACTCGTGAATGGGGTCTCCCCAGTCATAGCGGTTAAAATCAATGACACCTGCATATTGTCGCTCGTGAACAATCAGGTTTCCAACATGGAAATCATCATGCAAAAAGCGATTAGGCCTGTTTTTCAAATAGGTAAGGTGATCCTCGATGAAAACATTGATTTTGTCAGCGTGCGTAATTTCGAGGGAGGATTCCTGGTAGGCACGAACATAATTCCGGTGCTTTTGGATGCACCTCTCATACCAGGAAGAAACGGAGGTTGGAGCGGAAAGCTGATGCATGCTTGCCAAGTCACAGCCTGCTAAGTAACCAATTTGTTGCTGCTCTTCTACGGACAATTCTGGCAGGACATCACGAGCATCCTCCCCGTCCAGATAGGATAATACCATGTAGCCTATGTCCCGTCCTGGGATCATTCCGAGTTCTATTGGCGATGACGCTTTGACCCCAAGGGTTTGAATGGTCTTTATAATGTCGTACTCGGCTTTTTTCTGCGCCCATTGGTCAAGCTTAAAAATACGCAGCAACCGGTTCTCTCCATTAGACAAATACACCCGGTACTTCTCATCAGTAGAAAATCCTTTTAAAATCTTTTCGATGTGGATAGAGTCTCTAAGCGCTGTAATTTCTTTTTGCAGCTTGTCAATCCATTCACTCATGGTATCTCCTCCTGCCTGTAGCAAAGAAAACCGGTAATTTACATGAATTGGAATACGTATTGTAGCATAACTGTTCCCATAAATAAACAAGACGCCAGGATTTATTTCCTGACGTCTTGATCTTGTTATTATTGTGCAGTCCAACCGCCATCAATCACCATTTCAGTACCGGTTTCAAAGCTTGATTCATCTGATGCGAGGAAAAGCACGCCATAGGCAATATCTTCCGGTTTGCCCAAACGTGGCAGCGGTGTCCCCATTTCAAACATTTGCTGCGCTCCCTGATCCAGTGCCTCCTGAATCATCGGGGTAACAATAATTCCAGGATGTACAGAGTTTACGCGGATGTTATCCGGGGCGAGTTCCACTGCCGAGGCTTTGGCCAATGCATGACAAGCAACCTGCTTCGGATGGCAACCAAAGGTCCTTATGCCAATAATCCCTTTTAATCAAAAAAACCAACCTCGCTTTGTTCAAATCAAAGGGGGTTGGTTTCTGATGTCTAAGCAAATTAAAAAAGCTGCCCGCGAACGGACAGCTTTTTTAATAAAGGAGACTTACAGTTTTACTACGTTCTCAGCTTGTGGACCACGGTTGCCTTGAACGATGTTGAATTGAACGCGTTGACCTTCATCCAAAGTTTTGAAACCGTCGCCTTGGATCGCGCTGAAGTGAACGAATACATCGTCTCCGCCTTCTACTTGAATGAAACCGAAACCTTTTTCTGCGTTAAACCATTTTACTGTTCCGTTCGTTTGCATTTAAAAAAACCTCCAAAAAGTCAATTTGAATATGCTAGTCATATTTACCGAAGCAATAAAACCCACATATCATGAAGAAATATCCCTTGTCTTGAAGCGATATGCCTTCATGATATGTGAATAATATCTGCTTCGATCATATGTGATTGTCGTAATGACGGAACTGCAAAGTATAGCTTTTTGAAAACCTAAAACAACGAAAGCCCTTCCTCTCTTTCATCCTTGCGGCTCCGATGACCGCGCCAGTGTGAATCGGGGATTCAAAAACGTTATCCATGAGCATACACCTCGATGAATTTATGGGCCTCGATTTTTCAAGTAGCATCATCATTCTACCATGGCTGTCCAATTAAATCAATATCTCTTAAGCTCTTCCAAGCTCTTGCGTATCTGCTACAATTAGATGAAAGGAGGGATTTGAATCATGACAGATACCATACTTAGTAAAACATTAAAACAGATGTTAGAGAACAACTCGAACCTTATTTTACTAGATGTGAGGGACAACGACAAGTTCGTTATGGGCAGTATATATAGTACAAAAGCACCAACAAAAAACGTCCCTTATCTCATTATGAAGGAACAGGACAAGCCTTTTGACGAGGACACAGCCAAGCAATTGGAAAGTGCACAGTTCGTAACGATTTGTACAACTGGAAACAAAGCACAAAAGGCTGCTTCCCTGCTTCGTGAGCATGGGTTTCAAGCCGCGGCACTACTAGGCGGACTAACTGCCTGGAACGCAGAGAAGAACGAGAAAGAGTAGCTAGCTACCAAATATTACTCCTTTATTTCGGTTGGGATAGTCTGATATTCTGGGTCATGCCAAACCAATAAGCCGAAACTTCCACTCGAAAGGAAGTGCGGGGGACTTTTTTTGCGGAGAAATCTGCATGGGGTGAATCGCCACTGGCGACGGGTTGTTTCCTCAATCCGAATCCGACAACTAACCTCGTAGGCTAAAAAAAGGAGACGATGTGAATATGAAACGCTTTGGTACAGCTACCATCGCTATGACTCTAGGATTGGGCTTGGCCCTAACAGGCTTCTCCACCTCAGCTTTTGCTGCATCTACAAATTGCCCAGTTCAATCGAACTTTCAATCTCAATTAGTTCCTTTCCTGCAGCAAATGCAAAAATCAAATCAAGCTTCTTTGCCAACGTATTCACAGCCCGTTTCTAAACAGAATCAACCGTTCAACTTCGTAAATTGCCAACAATTCGCGCCGAAACAATATTTTGTTCAGCCAACTCAGCAAGCGCCTGTGCAAGCTCCAGTGCCACAAGCGCCTGCACAACCAGCAGCTACACCAGCTAGCGAAACAAACCAGGCTCAAGCCTCCAATTTCGTAAAGCAAGTTGCTGACTTGGTCAACCAAGAGCGTGCAAAAGCAGGTCTCAAGCCTGTTCAATTGGACTCGGCTCTCTCCGA
The DNA here is from genome assembly GCF_947502445.1 of uncultured Brevibacillus sp. Taxonomy (GTDB): domain Bacteria; phylum Bacillota; class Bacilli; order Brevibacillales; family Brevibacillaceae; genus Brevibacillus. The sequence continues at coordinate 20,110 of NZ_CANMZW010000017.1, read as the reverse complement.
TGTAGCGCTTGCGAAAGCTGCTGACATGTCCAACAACCACTATTTCGATCATAATAGCCCGACATACGGTTCTCCGTTTGATATGATGAAAAAGTATGGCATCTCCTTTATGACTGCAGGTGAAAATATTGCCATGGGTCAACGCAGTCCTGAAGAAGTTATGAATCAATGGATGAACAGTGAAGGTCACCGCCAAAACATTATGAATCCTGCCTTCACTAAAATTGGTGTTGGATATACAAATGGTTACTGGGTGCAAGAATTTATCGGATAATCGCTCAACAAGCGAAAGCCGAGCTTCTCTTCTGTAGAGAGCTCGGCTTTCTTCATGCTGATCGTTATGCTTGTTCAGCCTTGGAAGCCTGTACTTTCTTTAGCGTGTCACAGCTAGACTGCCCGGGACAACAGCAGCTGTCCTGTTCATTCAGAAGTGCCACGTCTTCCTGACCAACTTTTTGCTTGGTTGGATAAGCAGATACTTGCTGCAGCTCGGCATTGAAATCAGAATGATTATTCATCCCGCAGGCCTCCTCACAGTGGTATTCCTCTGTTGCCTGCTTAGTATGAACGAATCAACCGCGGGCATCCGCACAAAACGATGGGAAGCCAAAAACGTTTCATGAGAAGTACTTTACCTGCTAATAATATGTTCAAGATCCTTTAGAGCAGCAGCAACCGGGTCCGACTTTCCTCCGACGACCAATAAATCACCCATAACATCTGTTTCGACACGAATCGCTTTTGTCGTACCCGTCACATTGGCAAAAGGATGTGACGCATTTATCGCCTGTAAAACGACTGCTGCGCTAAGTCCGTTCTCTGTCTTGCGTATACTGCCGACTAGCTTAGGGAGCTTTCCTTGCTCCTTCCAAAGTGCGATTTGGTCCGGTGTTACGTCCCGCACACTCATTTTTGGAACATCTGCTACCCCCAAGGAGGCACCGAAAGCGGCATTCGCCAATATGGTGACCTTGCAAGCCGTATCCCAGCCATCTATGTCGTAGGATGGATCTGGCTCAGCGATCCCCAGCTCTTGAGCACTCCGAATCGCCTCATCAAGCGACAAGCCGCTCTCCATCATGCTAGTTAATACATAATTGGTCGTCCCTGTAAAAATTCCCTCGATAGCCCGCACTTCACACCCTGCCAGGTTGTACTGCAATAAATCAATGGTAGGCAAAGCGGCTGCTGTTGCTCCACTAATCTTGAGCATGACATTATTTTGCGCAGCCAGCTTCGACAAACCCGCATAATCAACGACCAGTGCCCCTTTTGAGATCGTGATGGCATGCATCCCTTGCGCTAAAGCCTGCCTTATGTAAATCAGTCCTGCCCCCCCTGTCTGAATGTCAGTGGGACCTGCTTCAATCAAAATATCCGCATGACTGTCAGCCAAAAAAGCAGCTCCATCAAACATGCCCTTCGCCTGAGCTCGCTGCGCCCCGAAGTCTTCACACTGCCTGGCAGTCAAACCATCAGCTTGCAGACAGCCACTCGCAGACCGAGCGATGCCTACGAGCCTGACATCAGCCTGATATTTTTCTTTATAAGAAGTGTGTCTCTGTTCTAACAATCGAGCCACTTGCTTGCCTACTGACCCAAATCCCGTAATGACAATGTTCCATCTTCTCATCTTTGTACTACCCCGTTTTCTCACTATTTCAGAATCAATCTTCTTTGAAGTAATATGGGATGGGCGTCTTGCGGCTTCAGTTTTTTTCCCGATCGTGCCGAATACAGCTCATCTACGTAATCAATAAATAGGATTCCCTCAAGATGATCCAGCTCATGTTGAATACAGCGAGCCAATAAATTATCAGCCTCGATCGTAACAGTCTCCCCTTTGCGGTTTAGCGTTTCCACCTTTACATATGCTGCTCGGGTGATGATACTGACTACACCTGGAATCGAGAGGCATGCTTCTGGTCCCGTCTGCTCACCTGCTTTTTCGATGATTCGGGGATTGATCAGCTCAGTTAAGCCACTGCCACAGTCCATCACAATCAGCCGTTTCGGTATTCCAATCTGAATTGCTGACAAGCCCGCCCTGCCTTTATCAGCATAAATCGTATGTGCCAAATCATCTAATATCTTTTCCGTATGTGTGGTAATCGTTGAGACTTTTCTTGAGACTTCTCGCAAAACCGGATCTCCCAAGCGGATAATCTTGTGTTTTGCCATACTCCTCAACCTCCCGCACAGCGTACTTCGTCGCTTTCAAGGTAGCAAAGCCACCCCATCGGTGTCAAAGGAAATCCGTTCAAAAATCTGAAAAATCGTCCCATGGTAGATGACAAATGCGTGTAGATACGCTATCTTTATTGGTAAACATACAGATGTTCTAAATGAAGAGGGAGGCTATCATGCATTCTATAGCAACGCAGCTGAACGAGACGATTCAGCGGGAAAATCCACACGTTTTTGACATGCTGTCCAACATCGGAAAACAGATTTATTTCCCAAAAGAAGGGATTCTTAGCCAGTCTGCTGAAGCGAAAGCGAAAGCAAAAAAATACAATGCTACGATCGGGATTGCTCTCGAAAACGGGCAACCTATGCATTTGAAGGTTATTCAGGATAACCTGTCTGCTTTTGCGCCAAAAGATTTGTACGAGTATGCTCCTCCAGCAGGAAAACCTGAGCTGCGTGCTGCATGGCGCAAAAAAATGATTGAAGAGCAGCCTTCCCTGGCTACAAAATCATTCAGCAATCCGATTGTGACCAATGCCTTGACTCACGGTTTGAGTGTTGTTGCTGACCTGTACGCAGATCATGGTGACAGTGTGATCATTCCAGATAAAAACTGGGAAAACTACGAGCTTACTTTCGGCATCCGCCGTGGTGCAGAAATGGTGTACTACCCGTTATATAACGATGAAATGAAGTTTAATGCTGCCGGATTGCGTGACGCGATTCTGGCACAAAAAGAAAATGGGAAAGCGATCGTTATCCTCAACTTCCCGAACAACCCAACAGGCTATACTCCTGGAGCCGAGGAAGGAAAACAAATCGTAGAAGCACTGAAAGAAGGCGCTGAGGCTGGTATCAATCTCGTAGTTGTAACAGACGACGCTTACTTTGGTCTGTTCTTCGAAGATTCGATGACAGAGTCGATGTTTGCAAACCTGTGCGATTTGCATCCACGTATTCTGCCAATTAAAGTAGATGGTGCTACGAAAGAAGAATATGTATGGGGGTTCCGTGTTGGTTTCATTACCTATGCGGCTCCATCCAGCGATCTCTTAAGTGCACTCGAACAAAAAACATTGGGTATCATTCGTGCGACGATTTCCAGTGGTGCACACCCTTCCCAAACATTCGTTCTGCACGCTCTCACTTCGCCGGAATTCCACGCGCAGAAGCAAGAGAAATTTGAGATCATGAAAGGCCGTGCAAATCGAGTCAAACAACTGCTGGATACTGGCAAGTTTGATGATGCCTGGGGCTACTACCCGTTCAACTCCGGCTACTTTATGTGCCTCAAATTGAAAACAGTGGATGCAGAGGCATTGCGTAATCACCTGTTGGATCAATACGGAGTCGGTACGATTGCTCTGGGTGAAACTGATCTGCGCGTTGCCTTTTCTTGCATCGAGGAAAATGGAATTGACGAGCTGTTCAATCTCATCTACAGCGGTGTAAAAGATTTGGAAAATGTACTGACCAAATAATAACCAAAAAAGCGTTTTGGCCCTAAAGCCAGAACGCTTTTTTTGAACGTATAGGAATTTATAAGCGTGATGCTTATGAATTCCGGAACGCATGACAAGGTGCCTCAGCGTACGCATCCGGCATAACTACGGTAAAACTTTCCGCTAAACGCGGTCGCTCCTCCTTGAGGAAGCCACGTTAGAGGTTTTCTTATCCAAAGGCAGGTAAAATTCAGGTTCACTCCCCCATTCAAACCGAAGTCCCTCCCAGATGGCAAACGGTAAAAATAAGACAAAGCTACTTACATTAATCGCAGCTGTCATCTGGAAAGGCGTAATCTTCCCAGCCAGTCGTTTTGCAAAAATGGTGAATAGCGCCTCACTGACAACCGCCAGGAATACAAGTGCATTGCCCAGCATGCTTGCAAATAAATGACTGCTCTACGTTTCCACCTGTGAAGGTGATGAACGCGATACCGCACACAGATAAGAAAATGGCGAGCATATTGTTTATCTGCAGCTTTTCCTTGAGTATCCAGAAGGAGAACAATGCAATACAGGCCGGTACGGTGCTAGTAATAATCCCCGCTGCTGTCGCGCTCGTCCACTGCACCCCGTAAAGCATGCAAATACTAAACAAAAATACGCCGAAAAATGATTGCCAAAATAATACTTTTCCCTCATCTCTAGTCCAAGAAGTTTTCCATTCACCTCGCGAGGCAAGCAGCATAGCTTTCTCTCCTTCCTTTTCTCCCTCCTACTATTTTCCATCGGTCATCCAGAATCCTTTTTCGTTTCTCGTCGTTTTTCTGATTTCTATTTCTTATCGCCACCCTATTTTTTCGAATCGGCACCGTAGGTATTCCCCGTTTTTGATCTGTGCTTCATTCGCAGCTGTGCGACGATATAGAGCAATAATGGCAAGAACGAAAAAATCACTGAGGTTTGAAAGCCGGCCGTTTTTGCTATATTGCTGGATAACGTTGACATATCAGGTGCCGTCCAGAAGCTGAATAAAATAAGCAATAAACCAAGCGGAAAGACAAGCGGTCGGTAGTCGTCTATTCCCATCAATTGAGCTGTTCCGAGGGATAAGGAATAATAGAACATCGACATTTTAACAAAAGCGCCAGCTACCCATATCGCAATCACAACAGCATCGAAGTTCTCAAAAAAATCCGCATAACTAATCATTTGTATGGCTGTGTAGAAGGGGTATGTCATCGCGCCTACCTCTCCTCCGAGTATCAAAAGCGCAGACAGATTCAAAGAAAACAGAGCCATGGCTGCAAAAATCACGGTGACAAAGCCGGCTTTCATGCCTTTTGCTTGACCGGGCAAAAATGGAGCTAAAAAAGAAAACAGGATGACTTCACTAAACCACCCTTGAGGGGTTAATGCCCCACGCAACACAGGAATAATACCGTGCTCGAGGACTGGAAAGAAGTTCTCTGTTTTCATAAAAGGAATCATTAAAAGAACGACACCCATGTAGAACAAAAATAGGAGAGGAACCAATATCTGAGCAGCACGGGCGAGTACCTCCAGTCCCGCTCGAATCGTGAACGCACAAAGCAATAGTATGCTTGCCATAACAACAACGAGAGGCGTTTCATGTAAAAAGGAGCCAACAATAAACTCCCCGTACAATCTCAAGATGTTGCCGTTCGTGTAGAGAATATCGTACAAAATAATAAACGCTACGATTTTCCCTGGAATAGCGCCGACTATTTGCGTACTGTATTGGATAATCGTCTGTCTCGGATACAATTCATGTAGTTTGAAAATGAGATAGACCGTCAAAAAGCCGACGATGGAGGCACAAACTGGCGACAGCCACATATCCCGCCCGGCATATTTCGTTGTTATGGTAGGAACAATGAGATCTGCTGTTGCCACGATCACCGGGAACAACAGGAGCCCCATTTGCATTCCGGATATTGTGTTTTTTTCGGCCATGTCCTTCACCCTGAAGTTATTAATGTAGTCCTACCATGTTGGAAAGAGGCTTAAAAATGAATAACCACACTTGAGAAGGACCGGGCATATCTGGATAAAGGAAGAGGAGAGCTCCAATCACCCAGCCCACAACAGTCAAAAACCAAAACGTTAATTTCGTTCTTCCTGTGCTTGCCTTTACTCTTTTTCGATCCACCATCCAGATGATTACAACGACAATGGTAAGTCCGAGAATAGCCGACCATATCACTTTTCTCTCACCTCAGATTCAGGAATTCCTCCTGGAATCGTAGTCAAGCCTGGGCGACGTATATAAGCTTTTATTTTCGTCTCGACTTCAATAGTTGGAAAGACCTGTTCCCATCTGTCCTTCACTGCCGCGAATTCTCTCGGATACTTACGTCGAAAATGAGTAGCAAAATCAAAAATATCTGCCTTGAGGTCTTTTTGGGCTACCTTGAGTGTACTTTTTATTCGCGTATCTATATCTTCTCTCAGTGCTGTTTCCATAATCTTCATCAGCTTGAGTACAGTAAGATTCAAATTGGTGCCATTTTGAATCAAATCCCCCTCTGTCTCTACCTCAACCACCATTTTCCATTTCCCATTTTCAATGATGGGATCTAGCTTTGTTACTTCCCGAATCGGGTTTAGTGAGACAAAGCCTTTGACTCCCTTTGCTTTTACGGTAACCGTCGTGTTGGATATTTCGTTTCGAATCCACATCGCTCCCCTGGTGTATCGCTCCGATAACATGCCACTCATTTTTCCCTGTTTAAATACGGCCGTTCCGATCAGATAAGGGGTGGTTTTCAGTGGCTGTGACTTCTTTTCCGGAGGCATAATCGATATCATCGGAATAACAGCCGTTCCTGCGCTCCCTTCCAGCATCTTTTGCAGCTTTAGAAGTGTCACCTCCATACTGACTTCCAGTCCTGTCAGCTTCCGCACCACTTCTGCCGAATTCATTTCTAGCCGAGGGGTTAGCTTGAGCATTTCTTTTGCTTTTCCTTTACTTACTAACATGAATGCTCGATTACGCGGCTCCGGATGTCGTGTTAGGAAGTCAACCATTTCCACAATCCCTTGTTTGGCCAATTCTTCTCCAAACATGTAAATCTTGCAATGTCCCCAAAAAATGGTTCGAGGAAGATTGGCCTGCATTTTAGATAACGCGTCGGCCACATTTAGGCCTTTGGTCGTTCGCATGAGAGTCGTAGGGATATTTCCTCCTCCGCCAATGGTTCCATTGCCGCCACTTAGCGAACGGGGTACGAAGATTTGGACGGACAGCTCAATTTCTTTCTCGTCTACCTTGTCAAACGCCACAGCCGTAAGAATGGCCAAATCATTAATTTCAATTCGATCCCAGCATCCAGCAAGTGATAGGGTGCATAGAAAGATAACCGGAATGAGAAGCACTCTTTTCATCAGCTCACACAGCCTCCCCCTCAGTCCAGCCTAGTAATCGGCCAAACATAACTTTGTACGCCACGAGAGTAAAAAGCATAATCGGGACTTACTGCCAGAGGGATCGATAAGCTACTTGTCATCGTATTTTCCCTCATATGAACAGAAGCCTTTTGCAAGACCCAGGGCTCGTGGTAGACATTTGCGTAATAGAGGCGATTTGAACGGCTACACTGACAAAAAAGCGTGTAGCGTTCTGTGAGCCAATTTTCGATAGTACCCGCTGCTGCTGCAATCGGCTGTCCACTTGCCTCATATTTGCCCGAAAAATGTACGGACGGACTATTGTTGTCTATCCTGCGTGATTCAAAGTCAATGGTTCGTCCTTGCCTGGAAAAGCTCATGCTGGCATATGAATAGGGCAGGCGATACCATTGCTTCGCTATTGCTGTTATCAGTGGATTGGAAGCATCTAGCGAGAGGAAATACACTCCTGACTTTTGCTTCGCTTTAACGTAGGTTCTCACATTGATTTCTGGAAACGTAGACGTAAACGGCACGATCGGCATTCGCCGTAACCGAACACCGCTCATCAAAAACGGTATAATCCCAAGCCACGCCATGCCATTATACGTATCTATCTCCAGTCTATTTGGTATGAGTCCTCGGAGTAAGCTTGGCGAAACCGCCCAGTGAACAAACAATAAATGCTCCCAGGTCTGTGTCATGATCCATCCTGGCTTATGAAAAGACTTTTTGATCTGGATGATCTCCCGTTTGATATGAATCCCTCCTCGCCAAAGCCCTCTTATCCCCCATTTTTTCCTTCAGAGGGGGCTTCATACGCCAGAGGGACCCTCGTTACCTTGCTTGTCAGTTCATCTAAAGCCGCTAGATCATTAATCGAGACCTCTGCCAAAGAAGTTTTCCCCATGGCTAACAGAGCGATTTCCATCTCATCTACAAACGCTAGAAAAAAGTTGGTCAAAAAGTGGGTCGCTTCATCAGCATTGAATTTTTCCTTGAACGTACCTGGGTAATTAGTAAGCATCGTTGGCGGCTCCCAAGGGATCGCTTTGGTCACCTGGTCATGAGTCATCGCCCAAAGCATCGCTGTTCCCATAAAGATGCCATCTGCCCCCAATGCGATTGCTTTTAGGCATTCTCCTGGATTGTTATAGCCTCCACCGGACAAGAGCGTAATTTTGTCCTTTACGCCACGCTCCTGTAAATAGCGAACGGCACGTGTCAAAGCATAAATGGTTGGCAGACCAAAATCATCCTCTAGGATTGGAGGACCGCCTTTGGTGCCAGCTTGTCCTCCATCAATACTGATAAAATCTACCCCCGCTTGAATGGCGATCTCTAAATCCGCTTCGAGAATGGCACTCGCACAAATTTTGACCCCGATCGGTACTCCTCCCGTAATTGTTCGCAGCTTGTCTACGAGCTTTAAAAGGTCTTCTTTATTGTTGACCTCTGGCTGTCTGGAAGGAATAACCACCATTTCCTCACCCTCGACCCCCATCAATTTACTAGCTTTGCCTTTGAGAAACTCGCCAGGAATAAAGCTTGCGGCGGCAGCAGTCGCTCCTTGTCCAAAATGAATTTCGATCGCGTCTGCTTGCTTTAAGGTCTCGGGTTCTTTCGACCATTTCCCGGAGTTGTATTGAATCACCAAATGCTTGGCGAATTGCCGTTCCTCTGGCAGGAGTGGACCTTCTCCCGTATTCGTGAGTGTCCCTGCGGCGGCTGTTCCTTTTGCAATCGCGATCTTTACACTCTCACTGATTCCGATTCCAAACCCCATGGCCCCAGCCATCACCGGGATATCGAGCTTCAATGGTTTTTTCGCCATGGGACCAATCGTAATGCTCATATCGACCTCTTCATCCTCATGGGCAGGCAAGACAGCCAGTTGAGCAGGGGAAAAGATAAGTCCGTCAAAGTTAAGGAATTTTCGCGGGCTGCCAAAAGGTCGTTCGATCGCTTGACCTGAAGTCGCACGCAAGCTGTTTTCCAGAATGATCCGAGGGCTTACCTTTGTCATGGCAGATACCATTTCAAAGATATTCTCCGGGTAACGATCAGACATCAAACGCTTCATGAAACGTCCAAGCATCCATCGAGTAATGGAGCGAAAAAACAGGAACAGAATCAGACTCAGACAAATCGCAGCCAAAATCGTTCCCACGAAAGAGCCTATGAAAAAGGGAATCCATCTACCATCCATGCTCACCCCCCCTTTCTGGACCTTTTTTCTCCAAAGCCTACTCTTTAATGACATCCTCCTGAGGAACCCCCGCAGGTGCTGAGATCAATCCAGGTCGCCGGATTTTAACATTGATTTGGCTTCGGACATCTACCTCCGGATAAATTTTTTCCCATTGATCTTTGTTTTGCTCCCACTCTTTTGGATACTTCCTGTGAAAAGCACCTGCGAAGTTTGCCACATCTACCTTTAAGCCCTTTTGCAAGGTGCCGAGTGAATAAGTAATTCGCGCTTGAATATCATCTCGGACTGCTTTTTGGACGATGGAGAGTAAGTCAGGATTCATAAGATTGAGCAATGTGCCGTTTTCTACGACATCACCTTCTGTGTCGACTTTGACCAATAGACTCCACTTACCATTTTTTATTACAGGGTCCAGTGTTACCCTGGAACGGCTAGGCATCACAGAAACAATTCCTTTGACATGTGGTGGCTGTATCGTTATCGCTGCTTCGGTGACTTCATTTCGTAGCCACATAAGTCCGCGTGTTACCTTTGGAGAAATGTGACCGATCATTTTATCCTTCTTGAACACAGCTGTGCCGATTAAAATGGATTTGGTTTGGATTTGCGCTGGCGTTTGCAGCTTTGATCCATTCTCAATCATCGGAACCGCGACTGCCTCTGACTCGCTTTTTAGCATGTTACGGTAATCGATGAGTGTCACCGCCATTCCGATATGAAGACTTGCGAATTCGCGCAGAGCCTCCGCAGTAGAGCGCTCAAGTACCGTTTTTATGGCAAGCCCTTCTTTTGCTTTTCCCCTAGTTACATACAAATAGGCTCGATTACGGGGACCCGGGTGTCGGACGAGAAAGTCGATATGCTCCGCCATTCCCTGTTTTGCCGCTTCCTCACCAAACAGATACACCTTGCAATGACCCCAAAAAATTTTGCGGGAAAGCTTGGCTTGAACTTTGGACATCGCGTCAGAAATATTTAGCCCTGTCCCACTGTAAACTGTGGTCAGTTCACCGCCACCATTGCCTGTCCCTCCTTGTCCACTTGTAAGCTCTCGCGGGATAAACACCTGAATACTCAATCTGATCTTTTGTTCTTCCTCATTATCGATAGCTGCCGCTGTAACAATAGCCAAATCATTGATTTCTGTCCGGTCCCAGCACCCGCCAAGCAACAAACTGCAAAAGACAAGAACCATATACTTCGCTTTCATCCTGACCCTGCTCCTTTATAAGCGGTGTTGCTTTTTTTAAAAGCAGAAATGACAAGCAGGATGACTGGAATTAGACAACAAAACGAAACGAGCAGAACTGGGATGACCAAAAGATGCAAATCGCCTACTACGGCTAAATTAGGCAAGCCCCAAAAACTAAAGATCACGGTAAGAAGCCCAATCGGAAGAACAATCGGTCGATACGTGGTAAGATTCAGCCATTGAGCAGCTCCGAGGACCGTAGCGTAGTAAAACATGGAGACTTTTACAAACGCGCCAATCACCCAGATCGCCATGACTCCCGACTCTAGATTTTCAAAGAAGTCAGCAACACTTACATATCTGGCTGTGTCCATGACGGGAAACAGAATCCGTCCTGTAGCCTCTCCCATCAAAAAATAGGTAACGAGATTAACCATAATCATAGAGATCATGACCAGTCCAACCGTAATCATTCCGTATCGCTTTCCTTTTTTCTCGTCAGTGAGGAAAGGCATCAGAAAGGAGATGAGAAACACTTCACTGAACCATCCTTGGGGAGTAATTGCTCCCTTTAATGACGGGATCAAGCCATTCCCCAGGATCGGAAAAATGTTTCGCGGCTCCAAATCCGGGAAGATCAGCCCAATCATGACCAGCAAGGGAATGACAAACAGCGGAAAAAAAAACTGTGCTGATCTTGCCACAACCTCCACACCTCCCATCACCGCCATGGCACAAACAAGCACCAGGACTCCTGAAATCAAACTAAGTGGAGTCTTGATCAAAAAGATAGAAATAAAATCTGCGTATTCGCGAACAATGAAGCCGTTCAGCTGCAGGAAGAAGCAGACGTAGAAAAAACCTAGCAACTTGCCAAATAGCTTCCCAAGGATTTCTTCGCTCTGCTCGATAAACGTTTTTTGGGGATATTTTGCATACAGCTGGTGGGTAGTGTACACGCAAAGAAATCCGATAAGCGAGGCCCAGATCGGTGAGATCCACAAGTCGTTCATTGCTGCCTTCGCCATGACATTAGGTCCAGCCAACATCGCTGTAGACATCATGACCGGATAAATTATCATGCCCAATTGCAATGCCGATATTTTTCCTGTCTCCAGCATGTATTCTTGATCCCCCTGACTAGGAATTGGTGTCATCTGTCAGTGCGGTGCGCCCTGCATGACTTGCCTGTCCTCTTTTTTGCCAAAAAGCAAGGATCAGCAGCAGGAGAGGAAAGACCGTTTGAACAAGTGGGCCGTAAAATGGAAAAGCGAATGTGTCAAACGCGCTAACGTGAAGCTGGTCCGGGATTGACCAGAACCCCATAATAACGACCAATATGCCAAATGGCAGGACAAGTGGACGATAATCACGAAGCCCTAGCAGCTGACTCGTTCCGATAACAGAAGCGTAGTAAAAGACACTGATTTTCTGGAACAGCCCGATAATCCAAATACCCATGACGACCGAATCCAGGTTCTGAAAGAAATCGGCGACACTGATGTAGCGAAATGCGACCATCACCGGGTACAGAAAATCTCCGGCCTGTCTTCCCATGACAAGTAAAATAAACACATTAATAATCGTAAGTAACATCATGGTCCCAAATACGCTCCACATGCCTGCGCGCATACTTTTTTCCTGATTTGATACAAGAGGAAGAAAGTATGCCATTATAAAAATTTCACTAAACCATGCTTGCGGAGAAGCCGCCCCAAGGAACGTCGGCTTTAGACCATGCTCCAGGATGGGAAACAGGTATTGAAGCTTCATAGATCCGAGTAAAGTTGGCATGAGAGCGACAGGTATCAGAAACATGAAGAAAAACAATTGCGCTGTCCTCCCTAATACTTCAACCCCTCCTCTGACAGCAAGTGCAGTGACCATCACCATACTGATCATGACAACACTAATTGGTGTTCTCGTTAGGAAATTGCCGACGACAAATTCTGCGTAGGCTCTTACAATCAGACCCGTCAGATGTAAATAGAAAAAAATAAAAAAGAGACTTGTGACCTTTCCTAGAAAGCTCCCCAAAATGGTTTGACTATATTGGATTATGGACTGCTTCGGGTAAAGCTGGTGCAGCCGACAGGCGATATACACCGTTACATAGCCGATGAGCGACGCCCAAATGGGAGAGAGCCACAGATCATTCTGAGCGTATTTACCAGTTATCCCAGGGACAACAGTTACAGCTGAAGCAGAGATGGCAAAATACATCAACAAGCCCATCTGTCCAGCTGATATTTTCTCGTTGCCTTGCATCTTCTCACCCTCTTCTAACATTACTCCAGCATCTTCGAAAACGGCTTGAAGAGTGATTCGATCATTGAGGTAGGGCCTGGGAGATTTGGGAGGTCAAACAGCGAAAGAAACCACCCTATAAACACAAGCACGAAGAAACTTAGCTTGTCTTTCTTCGGGAGGGACTTTAGCTTGGGCCACTCGTACATGATCATTAGCCCAACCAACGTGCTCATGCCCAACAACAGCCCCCATTTCATGATGTGTCGCCTCCTTTCGATGGATCAGGCTTTAATCCCTGAGCTTGCCGGTACATATTTGATTCTCCAGTCAAGCGCGGCCTCGTATTCAGCATCCACCAAGGTGCACGAACAAGTGCATCCTTCAATTCCTTTCCTTTCATTGGGGCAAAAGGAGTCAAATATGGCACGCCAACAGAGCGGATCGTGCACAAGTGGACGACCGTCGCTATAATTCCCAGCATAATGCCGAGAAGTCCTAACGTACCCGCGAGAAACATCATCGGAAAGCGCAAAAGTCTGATCGCAATCCCTGCGATGTAGTGTGGAATCATGAAGGATGCAATCCCCGTAATGGCTACCACAATAACCATTGGCGCCGAAACCAGACCAGCCTGAACCGCAGCCTGTCCAATTACCAGTGCTCCGACGATACTTACCGCTGCACCTACCTGCTTGGGGAGTCTCACACCCGCTTCACGCAAGGCTTCGAAGGTTATCTCCATGATCAAAGCTTCCACTAGTGCAGGGAACGGAACAGCTTCCCGCGAAGATGCCATGCTGATCAACAACGATGTCGGTACCATCTCATGATGAAATGTAATTAACGCTACATACAGGGACGGCAATAAGAAGGACATGACGGTGAATACGTACCGCAGCAAGCGAATCGCCGTACTGGCAAAGGAGCGCTGGTAGTAATCCTCGCTCGATTGCAAGAGGGCGATCAAGGTGGTCGGTGCAATCAAGATGAACGGCGTACCATCCACCAAAATCACCACTCGGCCTTCCAGTAAATTCCCGCACGCTACATCAGGTCTCTCCGTGCTAAGTATTTGTGGAAACGGTGAGGACGGATGATCTTCTATCAGCTCTTCAATGTATCCACTTTCCAAAACGCCATCAATATCAATTCGGTTTAATCTAGCCTTGAGCTCGGTAACCAGAGTCGGGTCTACAATGCCATCAATATAGGCGAGAATTACTTTTGTTTTTGTGTACCCGCCTATTTGCATCAGCTCCATCTTCAGTGCTGGACTTTTGATGAGTCTGCGCAGGAGCGAGGTGTTCACGTTTAGGGATTCGGTAAAGCCCTCACGCGGTCCTCGCACGACTCCTTCTGCGACAGGCTCTTCTATCGCACGCTTCTCCCACTTCTCCAACCCAAAAGAAAGTGCTGCTTCTTGCTGATCAATCAAAAGAACTGGACAGCCGTTTGAGATGGACTCTATACATTCTTCAAGCGTAGTGATTTCTCGCCATTTTGAGACCGAAATTGTCTTTTCCACGAGCTTGCGTGCATGCGTCTCTTTGGATATCTTCCCATTCATCAAGGAGGACAGGACACTTCTGTCTAGCTCCTCTGTGTTTGAGAGGCCATCTATGTAAATCACAAGTGCTTTCGTCGAGCCGCCAATGAGAAAGGATCGGTAAACGACATCCGTACAATTGGTGTATAGCTCGCGCAGGACAGCTTCGTTCGCTGCAAGCTCTTTCGCTATCTGCGTGCTTGACTCGGGCATTTGCTGTTGCTGTTGCAGCTTTTGTTTATTCATCCTCCACCATTTGCGAGCGTTCCGATTCACCTAGCTACCCCTCCTCTCGACGATCTACGGACGAAGATAGGGAAATTTTGCCCATTTGGCACCACTTTTATCCTGCTATTTCCATGCATAAAAAAACCTCCCCAAAAAGAAAAACGCCCAGTTTAGCTGGACGCTTTCGAACGTAACCATTTCCATAGGTAACAATAACAGGATGTCAGGATAAGAACGATTACAATCGTCAAAATCGTATCAAATCTCATGATTTCCTCCATTTCTTTTCATTGGCATGATTCTCGCATAGGTCAAACAACGCCACAGCCATTCGGCTGGTCCAAGCTGATAGTGAGTCAGCCACCATTTGCTCGCCACAATCTGCAATGGAAACAGGAGTAAGCAGTACACAAGCCCGACCAGTAAGCTAAGTGATCCATACATCTTGAAAACCGCAACCAGCCCGAGCGTAACGATGGTTTGTGCCAAGTAATTTGAGAGAGCCATTCTACCGACTGCCTCCAAATGCCTCATTCCTTTTTGAAAGGCACCTTTCTCGTATAAGAAGAGAAATGAACAAATGTAGAAAGCACTTAGTGTCAAGCCACTCCAGTTCACAAAGACGAGTACTGCCACATTATTCGGTGCTGGGAATAGGACATATCCACTTTTCACAAGCGGAATGAGCGCAACAAAAACAAGACTGAGTAAAAATGTCAACCACCAGACTCGTTTTATAGCACCGCGGTTTTGTTCATTTGCCAAAAAGACACCGCGTCTGGAAGCGAGCAAACCGAACAAAAAAAGTGGGAGTACAGTCAAAATGGCCAGAAATTCATTGGATGCGACGATCGGGAATTCATGAGCGATTCGAAATTGCATCCAATCTCCCCAGTTACCATTTGAATAAGCTGCCACCGCCCTCTGGGCAAGAGCATGTGAGTCACTATCGACCACGGACGGATCAGAAGGAACGAACAGCACGAGGGCGTACATCACTTGCACCATAATCAGCAAAGACCAGGCCCAATTGCGAATGGTTTTATTCGTTCGTTTATAAAACAGCAACAGCATCATACCGGCGATCGCATATGTGTGCAAAATGTCGCCATACCAGAAAAAGACAAGATGGAGGGCACCCAGCAAAAACAGGACGGTAATTCTTCGCAAAAACATCGTGTTCATCAAAAGTCCCTTTTGCTCTGCACGACTCATGAACATATAAAAGCCCACGCCAAACAAAAAAGAGAAAATCGTGTAAAACTTCGTTTGTACAAACATATCAAACAACAACCGTATCCATGCATCTGAAATCGAATGATCATAAGGGAGTCCATTCGGAGGAAGAAACAAGATAGGCTGTAAAAAAGTTGGCATGTTAACTAGCAAGATCCCAAACAAAGCAAAGCCTCGTATACCATCCAACTGATGGATGCGATCTGCCTCCAGCACAGGAGTACCTCTCACTTTTCTCTTCCTCTCTACCACTTGTTATATCAGTACACTCTTATTACGACTGGAAATGAAAAAAGTAACAAAACGTTCATGACCGTTTTCCCCTCTCGACGCTTTTCACAGAAAAAAGGAAGCCTCCTTTTCGTGAAGCTTCCTTCCTGTCTCAATACTCTCTCGTTCTGTTTTTGAAATCGAATAGCATCCCTGCGCATCCAGCCAGCAAGGCAGGCATGACCCACCCCGCACCTTCCTTGTAAAACGGAAGCTCTATTAACCACTTGTCCCATTGATGCGTGAGAAAAGTCGTATTAACGAGATCAACCAGGCCAAATAAGGCAACTACCCCAACAGCTGTAATATACACAAACGAATGCGGCGGAATAAAGCGTTCTGCTAGCCCCAGGAGAATCAGGACAATCGCCATCGGATAGATCAGCCCCAGTATCGGAACGGATACGCTTAATATCTGAGTTAACCCTAAATTGGCAACACCCATGCTCGCGATACAAAGGATTGTCACCCACCATGAGTAGCTCAACCTGCCAAAAAGCTGATGAAAGTACTGGCTGCACGATGTGACCAGCCCGATCGACACACACAAGCATGCGACAGTAAAGATGACACCCAGAATAAGAGTACCGCTTTCTCCAAAAAGCTTACTCATCAGTAGCGTCAAGATTTGGGCTCCATTTTCAGCCTTCTCCTCAGAAAGATGTGTTGACCCGAGAACGCCTAATACCACGTAAATTACGGTTAACAGTATACCTGCTCCGAGACCTGCAATCACCATGTAGGAAGACAAGCTCTTTTTATCCTCGACGCCTTTATTTCTGAGCGTATTGGCAACCACGATTCCAAAAACAAGAGCAGCCAATGCATCCATGGTCAAATACCCGTCCAAAAACCCTTGGATGACTGGTTGAGATGCATAGTTGCCAGTTGGCTCAGTGGCGCTCCCAAGCGGAGTAATCCAGCTTTTTACATAAATGATACCGATCAACGCCAGAAGGGTCGGCGTCAGCAACTTGCCAAACCGATCTACCAATTTGGAGGGTGACAAGCTGAACCACCAGACAATGGCGAAAAAAATCAACGAATACACAAAAAGACTGAATTCGGAATGAGCCCATTGCTCCGGTAAAAAAGGCTCCATCCCCATTTCAAAAGCGAGACTGCCTGCACGGGGAATAGCCAAGCCAGGTCCGATTGAAACATAAATCAAAAACGGAAAAAAAAGAGCGAAAAGACCATGGACTCGACCTGCTAATCCTGGAAAGCTCCCGGCTTTTGCAATGGCAACCACGCCGAGAATGGGCAGCCCGACCGCTGACAGAATAAAGCCGATGAGAGACAACCACGCCTGATCTCCAGAAGACTGCCCGAGAAAAGGTGGAAAAATGAGGTTACCGGCACCAAAGAACATGGAAAAAAGCATGAAGCTCACAAAAATGATGTCTTTTTTTGATAGTACTGTTCTCAAGAAGTATACATCCCCCCATCATAATCAGCTGGATTCTATCAGCTTTTTTCCGCATATGCCAGTGCTTATCCCTTATTCGAAATTGCAAGTTGATTTTACTTTGTTTCATAAATTTGAAACAGTCGATTAATTATCGCGACACAACTACGAAATCCTGGTTTAAATCACTAAAAAAAGAAGGGATTGCCGATTTACTGGCACTCCCTTTTGATAGCTCTCAAGCATTTTTTAGTATTTTGCCTGCATCGCTCTGATGCGACGATAGAAGGTCTGATCCTGTAGCTGGCGAAAAAGAGATAAGGATGGACGAAAATTCGCTTCAATGATCCACGGCTTTGCATGGATATCGATGCCCAAATCCAATCCGATCTCTCGCAGACTCGGATACGCTTTTCCCAAACAGTTTGCAGCAGCAAGCGATACTTTCCGCACCTCCGGCAACAGGTACATGGATGGGGGGACATTCGATTGGCGTATAGCGGTACGAATTGGTAATACTCTTCCTCTGCTTCTGGCTACATTGGTCACGACATACCCTGCCCCTGCTACCTTCGCAACCCAGCCTGTGATAATCCATGGTGATTTCTTATTTACTCGCTGGACCATCACGCGTACGTCAAATGGCTTCCCGTCAATTCTTCCTAAAGGGATACGTGGTTGGAGCAGGTAAGGCTTGGGACGAAATAGAGACTTCACATATTGAACCGTTTTCTCTTTCCCTTCCACGACTCGCCTACTACTACCTGCGTGCACGAGATATTGGTCTTCCCCTTTACTCGTGAGCTGGATGATTCCCGCTCCACCGCCTCCCCCTGAGGGCTTCAGCATCACTCGTTTATAAGTCTCTGCATACTCCCATAAGCCTTCCGGGGTAAACAACTGCGTTCTGGGCAGATGCTCAAGCAGGAACTTATCTTTTATCAGGTGTTGATGCTTGCCCCATTTCCCTACATTTGGCGCTTTTATGGCGATGTCTCCCCATTCGTAATGAGATGGTGCTCCTCCATTTTCGTAATCTGGTTTTTCTCATCGACAAAAACCACTTTCGGCACCAGATTGTCTACCTCGCTCTCATCGTACATCCCCATACTGAGAATAATCACAATATCTCCTGGGGAAAAAAGATGCGCTGGCGGTCCGTTCAAGCAAATCTTACCCGTTCCTTCTGGTGCTGGCAAAGCATATGTCTTCCAGCGCGTTGCATTGCGCAAACTCGTTATTTGCACGATTTCATATGGCTTGATGTCAGCCGCTTTCAGTAGCAGAGAATCAATCGTAATACTGCCTACATAGTCTAGTTCAGCCTGTGTTACGGTTGCCCGATGAATTTTTCCTTTACACATATGTCGTTGCAATGCCCATACTCTCCTTTCCAACCACTGACACCAGTCTATGTGGAAAAGGATGTCCGTGAAACCATGAGCAATTCGTCAATAACAGATTCAAGAGGTCAATCGGGCGCCGCCCAAGTCAATGCCATAGGTAGCGCATAGCTGTGTCAATTCTTCCACGACATTTCTCGAGTAAGGAATCCCGTTTTTCAAGCGCTCCTGCCTTTTTCTGCTTTCAATTTCACCCGGAATCAAGATTTCGGATGTCCCTTCTTTTTTGGGGCCGCTTTTGACTTGGCGGATGTACTCGTCCATGTTTTGCTGAAAGACAGGCAAAGGCATAAACCTCTGAATATCGATTACGAAAAAGATATGTCCTACGTTCTGTGGATGCTCCCAGTTGTCATACAGGCTTTTGACGCCTGGACCAAATGCAGCGCCAGTCAGCAATCCGCATAACAAATCAATAAACATGGCAAGTCCATAACCTTTTGCTCCTCCAATGGGAAGCAGTGAGCCAAGCAGTGCTTGTTCTGGCTTCGTAGTCGGCATGCCATCTTTATCGATCGCCCAATCACCCGGAATCGCTTCTCCTTTTTTGGCTGCCATTACAATTTTTCCGCGCGCAGTCACACTCGTGGCCATATCAAGTAAAAACGATGGCTCTTGGCCAGCTGGAATACCTACAGCAATCGGATTTGTTCCCAAAAAAGGACGAATTCCCCCTGATGGCGCCATCGATTCCGGAGCATTCGTCAAAACTAACAAAATAAGACCCTCTGCAATCGCTCGTTCTGCGTAATATGAGCATGTACCGAAATGATTGGAGTGACGTACCCCTACGAAGCCGATCCCTGTCTGACGTGCCAGCTTTATCGCCTGTTCTAGCGCCATCAATCCGACCACGGCACCAAGCTGATTTTTGCCGTCAACAAGAGCTGTTGCTCCTTCTTGCATGACAAGCTGTGGTTCCTCTACTCGTTCGATCAGCCCTGCCTCAATCCGTTTTACATAGATCGGCATACGCGATAAGCCATGTGATTCAATGCCTCGAAGATCAGCATGCACGAGCGACTCTGCAACCACCTTGGCCTTCGCTGCGGAAATGCCTGTTTGCTCGAATACTTCCGTAGCGAGCGTCTCCAGTTTGGTCCAACAGAAGCGTGTTGGAATCACTTTCAATGTCCCTCCCCTTTCAACCTGCATCCCCTTCGTTCCCATCCTGATCTGGATATAGATATGTTCAAGTCCTTGGTGCGGATACAGTCATTAGCCTAAAAAAGGAATACCCCACGAATAAAATGTACCCTATAGAGTAGACACGTTAAAAAAGTCTACCTATAGGGTACATTTCTGTATACTTGAGAAAAAAT
>NZ_CANMZW010000016.1 GCF_947502445.1 uncultured Brevibacillus sp. | reverse complement strand
GATTTGTTCAATAGCCGTAATTTTTACCGGCCCGGATATCTTTGCTCTGTGAGACATAAAAATGCTCCTCCTTACAGATAGACAGTTTTATTATTTCAACTGTCTACCCAAAGGGGAGCATATCAATGGCTGGAAGGGCCTTTCGTCCTGACTGATTTATCCGCGGGAAGCGACTGCTTCACCTTTGTACAATCCAGAAGCAATCAGCTCGTCTACAAATTCATTGAATTGCGGGATGTTCAGCTGTTGCTTCGCATCGGAGAGAGCCACGTCTGGATCAGGGTGAACCTCAACCATAATACCGTCAGAACCAACGGCGATACCAGCCTTCGCGCAAGGCAGGAGCAGATCACGACGACCAGTGGAGTGCGTCACGTCTACGAATACAGGCAAGTGAGTCTCTTGTTTGAGAAGCGGTACAGCAGAGATGTCCAGTGTGTTGCGCGTTGCTTTTTCATACGTACGAATACCGCGCTCACACAGCATGACTTGTGTATTGCCCTCAGAGAGAATGTACTCTGCTGCGTAAATGAATTCCTCGATCGTTGCTGCCAGACCACGCTTCAGCAAAATCGGTTTGTTTACACGACCAGCCGCTTTCAACAGCTCAAAGTTTTGCATGTTGCGCGCACCGATTTGAATGACATCGATGTACTTGGAAGCCATCTCGAGGTCACCAGGCGTCACGATCTCACTGATCGTTACCAGATTGAATTCATCCCCGATGCGCTTCAGGATTTGCAAGCCTTCTTCACCCAAGCCTTGGAAATCGTATGGGGAGGTACGCGGCTTGTAGGCTCCGCCACGCAATGTACGCAGACCACGCTGAACATGGTTTTGCGCAACTGCTCTTACTTGCTCGTAGCTTTCAACCGAGCATGGTCCCGCAATCAGAATCGGGTTGCTTCCGCCAAATTCTACACCTTTTACTGTGATAACAGTGTCTTCGGCTTTTTTCTTGCGGCTAACCAGCAGAACCTTTTTCTTTTCGTCGTTTTGCAGATCCAAGGATACTTGGAAAATTTGTTTGAACAAATGACGGACAGTGCTGTCATTGAAAGGTCCTTTGTTATTTTCTACCAGAAGGTTGAGCATTTGGCGCTCGCGCTCTGGATCAAAGCGGTTGCTTCCCTGCTTTTCCTTTTCTTTGCCCACCTCTTGAACGAGGGCTGCGCGCTTGTTGATCAGCTCAAGAATTTCCAAGTTGATCTCGTCTATTTGTTTGCGCATAACTTCGATTTGATCGTGTGCCATCTCTCTCCACTCTCCTCTTTTTATAGTCGCTTCTGCGTACAGCTCATTTAAAATTAGGGTTATTATAATTGATTCGAAGTCCCTTGTCAGCAGTTTAGCGCCAAAAAGCGCGAAAGTAAATTGTAAATATTTTTCCGCATTTGCATAAAGTTCGCCAAATCCGAAGAAGATTCCTTGTTTCGACAGGATTCTTTTTGTTTCGAGTCGAACTCTTCATAACATATGTTTTCCATATTTTATTTGCTGATACTCATCTGGAACGAGGAGTGACCTACCTTTGTCAGAACATACAGAAACAGCGTCTAATGAGCTGATTTTTTC
Organism: uncultured Brevibacillus sp.; assembly: GCF_947502445.1. Taxonomy (GTDB): domain Bacteria; phylum Bacillota; class Bacilli; order Brevibacillales; family Brevibacillaceae; genus Brevibacillus. The sequence continues at coordinate 113,000 of NZ_CANMZW010000016.1, read as the reverse complement.
TTTAGATATTGGGACACGAAGCGTCGTTGGGCTGATTGTCGAGGCTAATGGCGAGCAGTTTCGCGTATTGGACTGCGCGATTCGGGAGCACGATGAGCGCTCCATGCTCGACGGACAAATCCACGACATTATCGCTGTAGCCAAAGTGATCCAACAAATAAAAGAAGAACTGGAACAAAAATATGGAAAGCTGCATCAGGTGGCCGTAGCTGCTGCCGGCCGCTCTCTTCGTACGCGCCGCGTCCGTATCGACATGCCGCTCTCCCGTCACGCCTTTATTACGCGCGATGATGTAGTTACTCTGGAGTTTGCCGCTGTACAGGAAGCACAAGCCCAGCTCGCGAAAGAATTGAACGAGCAGGATGTGACCCGCTATTACTGCGTAGGCTACAGTGTCGTGAACTATCATCTGGACGACGAGCTTATTGGCAGCCTGATCGATCAGCGCGGGGATACAGCCAGTACAGACGTCATCGCTACCTTTTTACCACGGGTCGTCGTCGACTCCCTGATTGCCGCCCTAAAACGCTGCGATCTGGAGATGCAGGCTCTGACACTCGAGCCAATCGCTGCGATCAATGTGCTCATACCCGTCACCATGCGTCGCCTCAACATTGCGCTTGTTGATATCGGAGCGGGTACATCTGACGTCGCTCTGACCGAGGAGGGCGCTATTACAGCATATGGCATGGTGCCTGTCGCAGGCGACGAAATTACCGATGCCCTGATGAATGCCTTTCTGCTGGATTTCCCGATGGCAGAAGAGGTCAAGCGTGTGCTTTCCACCACTGAACATGTTACCTTCACAGATATTTTAGGTCTGGAGCAGACCATGAGCACTGCTGAGGTAATTGCTGCTATCGATACTGATATCCAGGTGCTCGCAGAAAAAATTGCCTTTAAAATCATGGAGTTAAATGGAAAAGCGCCTCAGGCTGTAATGCTGATCGGCGGTGGTAGCTTGACACCTGGGTTGACGGGAAAAGTCGCTCAGGTGCTGCAAATTCCGGCGGCACGAGTCGCTGTACGAGGTGGCGATGCGATCAAGCAATTCGTAGGTGACCATCCACTCTTGTCCGGGCCTGAATTCGTCACCCCTGTAGGGATTGCGGTAGCTGCACACCGTCACCCTCTGCGTTATGTCACGATTACAGTCAACGACAATCCAATCCGTATCTTTGACCTGCGGAAAATGACCTTAGGTGATGCCCTGATCGGAGCTGGTTTGGACATTCGTCGTCTGTATGGACGCCCTGGCCTTGCGATGACCGTCACTATCAACGGCCGCATCAAAATGATTCCAGGCGGCCACGGCACACCTCCCGTTATCGAAAGAAACGGGGAAGCCGCAGGATTGGATACACCTATTGGAGATGGAGATGCGATCGTTATCGTCGCTGGAGTGAACGGTGAGGATGCTCATGCTGAAGTAAAGGACTTGCTGGATCGTTTGGATACATTGGAATTAATTTGCAATGACTGTCCACTCTCTTTGGGTCCGATCATTTTGGTTAATGGTGAACCACAGCCGCTAGATTCTGCTCTCGTAGATCGCTGTGAGGTCGAGATTCGCCTGCCACGCACGATAGAGGAAGTGCTCCGCTCTGCCGAAATGTCAGCCGGTGGCGAGGAAGAAACTACTCCTTACTTGCAGTTTAGCGTGAATGGACACAGCTATTCGATTCCGTCTCGAAGCGAGGTTATCCTCCTCAACGGGAAAACCGCCACACTCTCTGATTATGTCCGTCAGGGGGATGAGCTCGTTTATCGCAGAGAAGAAATCACTTCGCCCACCATTCGCGATGTCATTCCTTTGGATGAGTGGGTACAAGAGACCGTCACTGTTTTATTTAACGGAGAAAAGGTCGTGCTGCCTGTCGCACAGGTTGCTATCACGATGGATGGTCGTGCGGCAAGCCCAGAGGATGCAGTAGTGGATGGTGCTGTAATCACAGTCAAATCGTCGCCCTCTGCTACTCCTGTGTTCAGTGATGTTTTTCGCTTCGTCGAGGTTTCGCTGGAGAAGCCTGATCGGGAAAGCATCTCTGGCTTTGTCATGCTGGTCAATGGCGAGCTGGCAACCTTCCAGACTGAGCTGAAAAGCGGAGACAAGCTTGAGCTGTTTTGGGAGTAATGAGCCTAAGTAAGAAAACCTCTATCGAGGCATGCTCAAGGAAGAGCGATCGCGTTTAGTGGAAAGTTTCACCGAAGCAATGCCGGGAGCGGACGCTGAGGAACCTTGTCATGCGCTCCAGAATCCATAAGCGTCCCGCTTATAAATTCCTATACGTCAAAAAAGAAGAGCTGCCAAACTCAAAAGCGAGTTGGTAGCTCTTTCCTGTTTTTATTCTTGTACGGCTTGGGCAATAGCATCTTTCGTAATTTTCCAGTGGGAGGTGTGCCATTTCACTTGACCATTCTCCAGCAAAAAGATTTGCGGGGATTCGTGCCTGATTTCAAAGCGCTTCACTACCTCATTTGATAATGGGCGGTTTTCGCGAACGAGGATGACAGCAGAAGGAACCGTATGATCTTTCACATACGCCTGGAACTCATCGTAGGCTGACGTGCTGATCGGGCAGATCGTGCTATGCTTAAACAAAAGTCGTTTACCATTTTCATTTACAAACTGGTCCAGCTCTTCAGTTGAGTGCAGCTGTTTCTGGCTCACAAACCATCTCTCCTTTTTATCTGATGCCATGTGATTTCCAGTATACAAAAAGCACAGCCTGTAAGTCTATGGTGGGAGGAGGTTAAGCTGTAGTGGAGGAGAGGAAACCGGAGAAAACGCTCCGGATTCTTGGGATACTTGCTAGGGGGGCATACTGGCCAGCTCCGTGAAAAAAGTGAAACCGCGTCCAAAGTAGAGGTTCGAGATGCTTCTCAAAGGTGGACGCTTAAAGGCGTGTTTCCCTTTTTTCACTCCGCTTGGGATGTATCCCAAAGATCCTCGCTTTTTTCTCCGATTTCCTCTCACCAGCTTTATCTTTATGAGTTGGTTGACAGAAAATCAAAGGGAAAAAGATAATAAACTAGTGAAAGACGCCTAACGTAATGCAGGCGCCTTCCCTCCCTCTATCTGTGTAAAATGCTATACCATGATCTTGGTTAACCGCTCGCGCAGCTCCAACATCCACTTTTCGTCACCAAGGGACTGCGCCAACAAAAACAGATCCAAAAGCTCGTTGACCCGTTCGCTGAGTACTTCACGTACGGTTGAGTCTTCCCCTTCATTAGCAATCAATACCAATAAGTTGGATAACTCTGACATTTCTTCGAACTCAATCGCCTGACGCTGCGGGTGTTGGCCCAGTTCCTCCATGAGTGATTTTAGATCGTCTTTTATTACGTCCACCACTTGGGAATAAGCGCACGCATCGTCTACGCAAACGTGTACAGGTACATTCATAATTTTTACGCGGTTACGGTATACAACGTTACGCAGCACCATCTCCATGTCACTTCCGCAGCGGCTGCATTTCTTCTGCAATGATTTCACCCCTATTCCATATGTATGGCTCTCCTACGTATTCGTGAAACCTCCCTTCAATCCTGCTAAACAACAGGTGGTACTTGGTGGATACAGTGGCAGGAAAGAACAAAAAAACGATGCCTCCATTGGCATCGCTTTTCCTGGTGCTTCGCTCAAGCGTAAATCGCGTTGACCTTCTCACAATGCGGACAAACCGCTACCTTGCCTGCGTGACCCGCTTCATCCTCTACGCGGTAACCGGTAATTTGATCGGAAAAACAGAAGAGGCATTCTGTGTTGAAATCCATATCATATTGAGCTTTCCAAACAATGGATTTAAAATCTTCCCCTACGTTGATTGTAATGGGAAAGAGGTCGTGTTGAAGACTAGATAATGATCTCTGCATATCACTGACATCCTTTCGTTATTGCAAAGTCTTTTGGTATCCTCTAGCTTTTCCTGCTTTTCAGAATAATAAACGTAGCAATCGCAGAACTGCGGATTTTTCGTGGAAGTGCGAGTACCGAAAATGAATTCAACAAAAAGAATCTTCCCAAAAATGGGCGAATGCCCGTATCGGCGCTATGCGAAAACCCATATGTTATGGATGTAAGCACAAGACGCTTAACACACTAAAGGAGGATGTTTATCACATGAGTAGCATTTTCAACGGAGACTTCGACGGTTTCACTTTGGTCTTGATTCTTTTCATCCTGCTGGTAATCGTTGGTTGCGGCTGCGATTAATTTCGCTAACCACTAGCAATTTATAGCAGGGAGTTGCATATATAGTAAAACCGAATCCTGTTGTGCGTTTCACCTGACGCTACCCACTCACATTGGGTAGCTTTTTTCTGTGCAAGTTGTGTACAATACTACAGAAAAGACATGGAAAGCGAGGGATCCTTTTCCTATGAAAGATCCACGTATTGAGCAGTTAGCAGATGTTCTTGTCAACTATTCTACCCGTGTACAAGCGGGTGAAAATGTATTGATTTATGCAATCGGCAGCGTTCATGAACTCGTGCGCGCCGTGATCGCCAAGGTTTATGCAGCTGGCGGAAATCCGTACGTACAGCTGATCGACCAAAGCATCCAGCGCGAGCTCTTGCTCGGTGCCAACGAAACACAGCTTGGCGTGATGCGCGAGGCAGACGTTTCCTTCATGAAACAAATGGATTGCTACATAGGGATTCGCGGTGGTGATAACATCAGTGAGCTGGCTGACGTCCCTGGCGATAAAATGCAGCTGTACTCCAAGCTTTTGATGCGCCCTGTACTGGATGTTCGTGTCCCTGATACCAAATGGGTTGTTCTGCGCTACCCGAATGCCTCTATGGCACAGCTCGCGAACATGAGCACGGCCGCTTTTGAAGATTTTTACTTCAAAGTATGTACGCTTGATTACGGCAAAATGGATAAAGCGATGGACAGCCTGGTTGAATTAATGGAGAAGACTGACAAGGTGCGCCTGACTGGTCCAGGAACTGATCTTACTTTCTCCATCAAGGGAATTCCAGCGATTAAATGTGCCGGGGAAGCCAACATTCCAGATGGCGAAGTATTCACGGCTCCGGTTCGCGACTCTATTAATGGAACGATCGCGTACAACACACCATCTCCTTACCAAGGCTTTACCTATGACAATATCAAGCTGACCTTTAAGGACGGCAAAATTATCGAGGCTACCGCAAACGATACGGAAAAAATCAACGAAGTGTTTGATACAGATGAAGGCGCTCGTTATGTTGGGGAATTTGCGATTGGCGTGAATCCATACATCCAAAACCCGATGAAAGACATTTTGTTTGATGAGAAAATCGATGGCAGCTTCCACTTCACACCTGGTCAAGCCTATGATGAAGCATTCAATGGAAACAAGTCCTCCATTCACTGGGATCTCGTTATGATTCAACGTCCAGAATGGGGTGGCGGAGAAATCTGGTTTGACGATCGTCTGATTCGCAAGGATGGCCGTTTTGTCGTACCAGAGCTGGAGTGCCTCAATCCTGAGAACCTGAAATAATCAATCACAAACCAAACGTCGAGACGTTTTTCACAGAAAAAAAGCGAAGCACCTCGCGCAAGGTCGCTTCGCTTTTTCTATTTATTTGTCCGATGTTTAAACCGGAACAGAATAGGCTGGTTGTTTGATTAACGAAGACATTTTTTGCTCCAAAAACGAAATGGTCGTCTCGAGATGATGAATCGTATATTCCCAGCAAAAACGCTGATACTCGTCAAAATGAACCTCGAGCTTTTTGAAGTTCACCTTGCTTTGTTGCAGCATATCGCGCTGTAGCTCGATGCAACCTTCCAGCAAATTTTTCTGCTCTTCGTTTGTACGACTTTTGCCAAAAAACATTTTTACTAACATATCTGAGCGCAGGACAGGTGGCAAAATCGGTGTTTGAATCTCTTGGCGGAAAGCTTCCTTTCCAAGGTCAGTGATGCTGTATAGGATTTTGTTCGGTTTTCCCGATTGAATAATCTCCTGCTTGGTCACAAAGCCTTCTTCTTCCAGTTTGCGGAGCGCCGGATAAATCGCACCAAAGCTAGCGTCATAGAAGAAACCGATGCTGTTAGTAAACGCTTGCTTTATGTCGTATCCACTCATCTCGCCGTAGTTCAAAAACCCAAGTATGATCGTTTTAACGTCCATCTCTTCGCATCCTCCATTAGCTTTCTTTTTCTCTCTCTAGCAGCTGTACGCAGACTCCCCCTCTCGTTCGAAGGTATCTGCAAAGCCTTTATGTTCTAAATATTCTTTAACTATATGTATTATAATTCGATTCTAATAATTATACCAATGCTATTTCTTTATTATATCAATCAAAAATAATGATAATCGTACATACGATTCTAAATTGGGCGTCCCTTCCCTTTCGTCTTCCCATAAGATGATACATACCTATCTGCTGTAGGGGGAGAGATCGTTGAAAAGTAAAAAATGGTCCCAATATACGCGAGTAAAGTACCCTGTGAGCAGCAGCAGCTTGCATCCCTTTAATTTTTTTGTTCCGATTGTAGAGCGCGTACAGGAGGGTGTCGTCTCCATCGTTACAGAGGACACACCCCATACAAAAGATGTAGATTCATTAATCCGCAGCCTGATTAATGAAGAAGAGCCTTCGACTCCAACCGAGCGTAGCTTTGGTTCAGGATTCATTTTTCATCACAAAGGCTACATTCTGACCAGTGAACATGTGATTGGTAAATCAAAAAACATCTTCGTCAAGCTTTTCAACGGGCGGGTGTTTGAAGCCAAACGCATCCTCGCTGATCGTGTTCGCGACTACGCTGTTATTAAAATTGATGCAGATTGCAGGCTGTATCCGCTAGCACTTGGCCACTCGTCTCATACTAAGGTTGGCGAATGGGTCATCAGCGTCGGTTCCCCACTCGTTGTCATAGAGACAAAAAACACGCTATGCTACCCAGCTCCTTTTCTTTTCTTCTCGGGCAACCCCTCGCCGTTACGGGCTATATACAAGGCAAATTTCATCGGCCTCGCGATGGCCTCAGCGTACGTATCCATGCTCCCCATTTGCCGAAAAACTTCTCGCCCTGGCTTCGGATTTACCTCGATCAGCCACGCACGCCCGCTCACATCTACACCAATATCAAGACCAAACTCCATCATCCTGCCAAACCTCTCCTCCAACGTGTGCGCGATTCGATGAGCCATCGTATGACACTCATCCAAAATCCGCTGGGCGCCGTCCTCCCCAAAGCGCTTGGTCATGAACGCCTCGAAAGGTATCGCTTTGCCTCCCCCATGCAGATTCGAGGTAGAGCTGCCACTCGCTCCCATACGAACGCCACAGCCGGTCACATCCCATAACCCATCCCCGTCTTTTTGAATCAGAAGCCGAACATCCGCTACCCGGTTGGGCATCAAAGCCAAATCCAGTCCTTGCTGAACCAAAAAGTTGCCGTCACTGATCCGCTGCTTAGTGACCCAGCGCTTTACCCAATTCTCTACAGCAGCTGCATTGTCCACCCGTACTTGGTGTTTGCCGTACTGCTTGTCGCGGCCCTGAAGCTGGTACTGCTTGCCCACAGCAGCGACTTTCAGAATACTTCTGCCGCCTGTGCCGTTTCCAGGCTTGATGTACAGGAGCGGATGCCGACGCAGCATCGCCATCACTTTCCCTTTTGTGTACACATACGTTTCTGGCACCCATCGGCTCACACGTTCATCCTCAGCCAAGAGCTGTGTGACCCTCCACTTTTTGCTGAACGGACTGTTTGCAAAGTCGAATAGACCGCTGTGTCGCAGCTTCATATACTGTGGAACCCGTTTTCGGTAGCGATCGATGACTACATCTGGCCACGGGTACGATTTGCTTTCCCAGCCGCCACCCGTTTTGGGAGTAAAACCTTTGATTCTGCGTTCTTTGGCATTCACATCCTGATGGGAGAATACATACACCTCCGCCCCGAGCTTCCAGCCTGCCTTTACCAGACGTCGCAAATAATCCGGTTCGGAAAAACGCTGCCCCTCTCGCCATGTCAAAATGCCAATCACCCGCTTTTGACGCATTTCCCCACCCTCTCCTCATCATTGTTCTCGCCTACAGTCTATGTGCTGGCGTAAACAGGAGAGACGATTCTTGTGGGAAACGGGCTTGGACAACTTTTTCAAAACGAAGTTTCCAGCATAAGCAGCTGTAAGTCTGGTGACAACAAGAGATGGGCTGCATACATTTGTCGTACACTTACCTTACTTACTTTTTTCAAGTTGTTGTGGTACAATATTACGCAAAGATGCTTTATTTAGAGGTGACGCCGTCATGAATCATGAATTTGCTGGCGAACACATGTGTCCGAAGTACGAAGGTGCGATCAATGTTCTCGGCAAAAGATGGACTGGTTTGATTATTCATGTCCTATTGCGTGGAACTGTGCGCTTCAAAGACATTCGTGAAATGGTTCCGCATATGAGCGATAAGATGCTTTCGGAGCGGTTGAAGGAGCTTGAGGAGCTCGGGATTTTGGAACGCAGGGTATACCCTGAGACTCCCGTTCGCATCGAATACGAGCTAACAGAAAAAGGAAAAGATTTGCGTCCGGTCATTGATTCCATACATGAATGGGGTCAAAAATGGATGTAGCTCTATCCCCGTCTGGTCCAATAACGGATGACGGGGCTTTTTTTGTTTGGACAGACATAAGCTCTCTCCTCATGCTGTAGACTCTAGCATCCTGAAAAGGCAGGAGGGATTCGATGAGAACGGCTGTCTACATGAGGGTGAGCACAGATGATCAGGCAAAAGAAGGCTTTTCCATACCTGCCCAACGAGAAAAGCTGCTCTCCTACATTCACTCCCAGGACTGGGAATTAACCGACATCTACGCGGATGAAGGCGTCAGTGCCAAAGACACCAATCGGCCAGAGCTGACACGCCTTTTAGCAGATGTGCGAGCAGGGAAAATTGATGTTGTCCTCGTCTATCGGCTTGATCGACTCACGAGATCTGTTTTGGATCTTTATCAGCTTTTGCAGGAGTTTGACCGCCATGGTGTCCGTTTTAAAAGCAGTACAGAGGTGTACGACACGACGACTGCTATCGGACGCTTGTTTATCACACTCGTTGCCGCTCTGGCCCAATGGGAACGTGAAAATTTGGGTGAGCGGGTGAAAATGGGAATGGGGCAAATGGTGAGAGAACGCAAACGTCCAGGCGGACCGCCACCCTACGGATACGATCTTATCGATGGACGCTTACTGATCAATGATATGGAAGCAGTCGGAGTACGAACCATGTTTGCACAGTACGCACAGGGAGAATCCCCGCGTCGAATCGCTGATGCAGCCAACCACAAAGGCTGGCGTGGAAAAAACGGCGCGCCATGGAGCGCAAGTGCCATATTACGCCTGTTAAAAAATCCCGTTTATTATGGAGCCCTCCGCTGGAATTATGCCACCACACAGCAACGGCAAAATCCCTCCGAGCACTGGCTAATCGAGGAAAAAACGCATCCGGCGATTATCGATGAAGCTTCCTTTTTCCGCGTTCAACAGCGTCTGAACACGCGCAACACAAAACACCCGCGAACCCTTGGCTCATCCTTTCTCTTTTCCGGGCTACTGTACTGCTCACGCTGTGGATCGGCCATGCGCGGCAAAACGACTCGGACAAAGCGAGCCAAAGGTGGGCACTACACGCATCACTACTATTGGTGCAAAAATAAAACAGCTGGTACATGTGATGCCCCTCCACTCCGGCAAGACTGGATCGAGCAAGAAATTGTGGGCGAGCTAAATCGTTTTCCGCTGGAGGCCCGAGCAGCTGCCCTGGAGACGATTGCGCTCCTGCAAAAACAAGAAAAGCTTGCGAATGAGGGCAAAAGAGAGCACATGCAGCAGCTAAAGCGAGCACGCTGGGAAGAGGCATACGCAGCAGGGCTGCTCACCTTGTCTGCTTTTAAAAAGAAGGGGCAGGATTTGCAGCAAGCAGCCCCCCAAGATTTTTCGCAAGCGCTCAGCTCTCCCCACCCGTCTCCCTTCCCTGTCGATGACACAGGACTCGCACTGCTCACAAACTGGAATCATGTTTGGCTAGAAGCAACAGAGGACGAGCGAAAATTGCTCGCCAGCTGCTTGATCCAACGCCTCGAGGCTGAGCTGGATCCGACAGCCCCACAACGTTGCATCCGTCTCACGCTTCTAAATTTTCATTAGCTTGGATTTTGCCTCTATGAGGATCAGTGGTTCCCCATTAGGTTTGGAAAATTCCGTCACGGCCGGTATCATTAGTGCTAAAAATCGACGCTTGCAGGTAGCCAAGCGGCTGTATGAGGAAATTTTCCAAACAGATGCAGCAATCAATCCCGGTAACAGTGGTGGTCCGTTGATTAATTTGAATGGCGAAGTAATCGGATTAAATGCCTTCATCATTCAATCAAGCCAGTGTCTCGGCTTTGCGATTGGAATTGACGCCCTGAAGCTTCAGCTGGATCAATACGTTTTCAAATGAGAAGCTGTAAAGGAATAGGAAAAACCCCGTCTATCGGGACGGGGCTTGCTTCTCAAATGCGATAAGGTAAATGTTTTGACCTTCATGGTTGATTTGTTCTTCTGCCTGCTTCAACTGTTGCAGCTGTACGGCCGTCAGCTGCGCGATAGGCAGATCAGCGAGTGAATTTGGTTCCATGCCCATTCCTCCATCGGTATCAGACTCGTTATGTAGTCTGTCCAGGTCAGGAAGTATGTATTTACGCAGTCATGTCAAATGCTTTTGCTATAGCAGCGCACGAGCGTTTACAAAAGAGAATCGGGAGCTCGCGGTCTTTCGCCTGGCTTTTCACGGTCTTCGCCAGATTGTGGTTGACGAAATCGGTCAGGACGAGAATCATATGAATCCCCGAAGGAATTTTTACACCCGTTTGAGAGCTTTTGCGCCCTGTTACGTGGTGGATTTCACGAAAACCTTGTCCTTGCAGCAGCTCAATAATGTTTCCGAGGCGATCTCCGCCGATTACTAAAATGGATGACATACTTACTACCTCCTTCAATTTGGGTGTGCGTTTGATTTATGTTTTTGTTCTACAGATAGAAATTTATAAAATTCCTATCCAGTATAAGTGCAACCGCGGCTCCGCCAAGAGACATGGCGTGCCAGGTTTTCTAATCAGTTATTCAATTGATAATGAATATCACTCTTATTGATAAATATTATCATTCCCAATTACCTTTGACAATACTCTCCACGATAACTTTTTTGTAAAAATAGAAAACTAGAGGAAATGGGCAATGAGAATAAAGCGCTGTTTTTCACATATATAGGGGAAATTGTACATAGTTGTTGCCCGGTGCATTTTTCCAAATGTATAATGGTTAAATAGATCGCAATAAGGAGGTGGCGTAGGGTGCAAGAAATTACACAGCTGCACGCCATTTTTGATCGAACCAGAGGTTATATCAATCGTTTTATGGGGATCATCCAGCCGATTATTGACGCTGCCCAGGACGAGCATACACGCCTGTACTACCACCATATTTTGGAGGAAGAAGAGCAGCGTATGGGACGCCTGCAAGAGCTGATTCCCTATTTAGAATCGCTCGCTGCTGAGAATAAGACGGACAAGCTGAGTGACCGCGAGCTGTCGCAAATGCTTTCCGATATTAATTTGGAGCGTTTTGGACTGCACAACTTCCGCGAGCATCTGGAGCTGTCTCTGTATGAATTCCAAGATGATGCGACTCGCCAAACCCTTGACGGCATGCGGGAAAAAACGCATGAGGACTATTTGCAGGTGAAAGAGATGATGGCTACACTCAGCGGAAGATTTTCTGACGTGTACCAAGCAGATCTGACCGATCACGATGAAGGCCATGACATTCATCAGGTCGATCACCTAAAAGCCTCTGCTTCTGCCCCGCACGGTGTTGCTTCCGTGATTAAGCACTCCCCCGCTCCTGCTCCTGGTAAAAAAGGACTGACGGTAGGCAGCTTGAAAGGAAAGTAAGGAAATCACGATCCTTTATGACTTGGAGGTTACGCTATGGACAAGCTTCGTAAATACCCTGACTCCCCATTGACCCACGACGAATGGAATCAATTGGACGCAACTGTTATTGACATGGCCCGCCGCCAGCTGGTTGGTCGCCGTTTTATCGATATATACGGACCACTGGGAGAAGGTATCCAAACCATCACGAACGACGTATACGATGAGTCCCGTTTTGGCGGACTTTCCCTGCGTGGTGAGTCGCTCGAAATGACCCAGCCTAGTCGCCGTGTCAGCATGACAATCCCGATCTTGTACAAAGATTTCATGCTCTACTGGCGTGACGTGGCACAAGCTCGTACACTTGGCATGCCGCTTGACATGAGTGCTGCCGCCAACGCTGCTGCTGGCGGTGCACTGATGGAAGACGACCTCATTTTCAATGGTGCTGCAGAATTCGACCTGCCGGGTCTGATGAATGTCAAAGGTCGCCTCACTCATCTGAAAAGCGACTGGATGGAATCCGGCAATGCGTTTGCTGACATCGTAGAAGCGCGCAACAAGCTTCTGAAAATGGGCCACAGCGGACCGTACGCCCTGGTTGTCTCCCCAGAACTGTATTCGCTTCTGCACCGAGTGCATAAAGGCACCAACGTACTGGAGATCGAGCATGTACGTAATCTGGTGTCTGACGGTGTATACCAGTCCCCTACGATCAAAGGACGCTCCGGTGTTCTCGTAGCAACCGGTCGCCATAATCTGGACCTCGCAATCGCTGAGGACTTCGATTCTGCTTTCCTCGGTGACGAGCAAATGAACAGCTTGTTCCGCGTGTATGAGTGCGTGGTTCTGCGTATCAAACGCCCTAGCGCGATTTGCACACTGGAAGAAACTGAAGAATAAAACGCCATACATTCAAAAGGCGTAACCATTGACAAAAGTCACCTTGGTTACGCCTTTGCTTTTTCATTTGAACTTTTTCCCAAACGTGATCGAATCCAGTCCACTACCAGGTAAAGAATCGGAATTGCCTCCGTCACGATCAAAAACATCACTTCGCCATGACCCATTAACCGTACAAGGTCTGCTCCGGTCCTTACCATCAGAAGTGATATTCCTGCCATCAATATTGTCATTGTTAATGATAACGGTTTGTGATCCTGTAGGGAAAAACTGTGTGTCAGGATGAGGATTGCAACATACAGGAAAAGACTGATTTTAATAAAGAGGCTGGTCAACCAAATCGAGATCAGCACCGGGTCCAGGTTTTCCAAAAAATAACCGGCTCGAATATAGCGGATCAATTCTAGCTCAGGGTAGATCAAATTACTCGTCAGTTCAGGACCAAAAATCAAAATCGTAGGTATCAAATTAGAGCAGATAATGAAAAGAGAAGTAACAGTCGCCCATATTAACGACTTCATCGTTTTTTGCTGATTGGAGAAAAAAGGGAAAAGAAAGAGGATAAAGCTCATTTGTCCGTACAAGGATGCAACCAAATAACTGCCGCTGCCGATGCCCTTCCAATCAAAATGATTGAGAAAGGCAACGCTCATGTCCTTGTTCAATTCTCCCATGACAAATACAGGAATGAGCAGCATCCCAATCATCGTCAGGAAAAAGACCCCTTGTGCACATCGAAAAATGGTCTGAACCCCTGAGCGCACAGCGTAAGCAACACAAATACAGAAAATGGAGGTTACAGCCCAATCAGGTGTATCTGGCAAAAAGACCTCCACCATAAAATCCTGCATTTCCCTCAAGACAAATGCAGCTGAAAACAAATAAGAGAAAATCATGATCGAAACCAACGGATAATGCAGCCAGCTACCCACGATTTCTCTGCCATAATGACTAAAGAATCTTGTTGGTCGCCTCTTCGCCAATCGATATGAAAAATAGGGAAAGAGCAAGCCCCCAAAAGAACCGATCAGTAAGGAAACCCACACGCCAAACTTGGCTTCACCCACCAGCGCGCCTTGTCGAAAACTTAGAATGGTCGTAAAAAGATATAGCGAGAAGAGCATGTACAGTTGGGTTGGGGTGACCTTCTCGTACTTATCATTCATTCTTTTCAATACCCCACACAATGAACTTTTCCATTGGATCAAATACCATTTCGATGACATCCGCGAGCGTAAATTGATCTCTGAAGTAATACAAAGCTTCCATACTTAGGAATGTAAAGATCACAAAGGCAAATACAATGCGATAGGTCCGAGCCGTCCGGTTTTTACGTTTCAAATATCGCCATTCAAAAAATAATAGACACGCATAGATGAACGCGATGATGATCATTTTTTTCCCTCCGGATGTGACGTCTTCCGAATTTTCGTCGGTTCTTTGACACTTCCTATCCGTTTTATCGTAATATCCGCTTCAGTAATGACCTTTAGCTCACGGCTGTATAGTTCTCTCCACCGCGTGGCAAGGGTATTCCATTCTTTTGGATAATGCCAATCGACATACTGACCAAATGAAAAAACATCAGCTCCCGCCTTCCTTGCCTTTTCAATCGCTTTGTTCATTCTCTCCTCGACCAGAATTTCAATTCCCCTCTGAAGCTTTTTTCGCTGGACCGGATCTTGCAAATTGACATTGGAGTCTGATGAAATAAGCGAGGCTTCTGCTTTTGTCCTGATCAATATCGAAACTTTATCACCCGAAATAGAGGGGGTGATCTTTGTACGGGCTTTGTTGATCATGTAGTTCACACTCTTTCCATCCGTGGTAGAGTGAACGGAAATCTCAGCATCCTTTAATTGTCCCATAATCCACAGAGCTCCTCTCATTTCATCTGTGGAGAGAGTACGCTGGAGCTTTCCTTCTCTAAAAATAGCTGCGCCATCTGTTCCTAACCATTGGACTGCTTCTGGCTTTTCACCCGGCATATGCTTGGTCTCGATCTTTAACAAGGGCATGATCATGTCTCCCCCATGATACGTTGTGATCAGGCAATCTGTTGTCGTTGTATTAACTGTCACATGCTCTCTCCCGTAGGCAATCAATATATCTGCCGGGAATCGTTCAAATACGATGGGAACCGTAGTTAAGTCCAGCACTCTGCCTTGTGTCACAAACAGATCGGCATTGATATGAAATCTCGGTTCACGTGCAATAAACTCCAAAACTGGAGTAATCCCTTCTTTTGCCAGCTCGTGACCAATGACCACTACACTGGTTTGTCCAAATGTAATACTTCGCGAAAGATCAGATTGTATAGAGCGATAGGCCTCTCCGATGTCTTGTCCCGTCTTGGTAATATACGTGTATGGCTTACCGGTTTGCGGTCCACCTGTTCCCGATTGCCCTGGAATCAAACGATTGGGCAGAGGAAAAGCAAGCGTTAATTCAACACCAGACTCGGCCTTATCTACCAGAAGCATTCGGGCAAAGCTTCTGTTGTTTAATTCTATAGATGACCAGCAGCCTGTTGTCAGCAGCATCGGAAGCATCGCAATAAAGATAAACAGCTTTTGCAATAGCTTATAAGCTCTCAATCTCTAATCTCCTCTTCTTCCTCGCCCTGCTTGCTGGCTTCTTTTTTGGGCTGCCTCCATTTGTTTAGCTTCTCATTCTCATGATACGGCCTTTTCCGCATGAACCACCACGGCGCGCGAATGAGCGTGTCTTTCAAATCACTGACAACGAATGGGGTAACAGGTGTCAAATAAGGAATTCCCATTGAGCGTAAATTGATGAGATGGATATAGAGCAAAATTAACCCGCATGCAATCCCGAACAGACCAAATATCCCAGCCAGAATCATGATCGGAAATCGGAGAAATCGAACGGCCAAACCTAAATCAAAATGTGGAATAATGAACGAGGCAATCCCTGTAAAAGAGACGATAATGACCATTGCCGCAGAGACGATTCCAGCCTGCACTGCTGCTGTCCCGATGATCAATGCCCCGATAATCGATACAGCCTGTCCAATCGACTTGGGGATTCGTACGGCAGCTTCTCTCAATGCCTCAAAGGATATCTCCATGATGAATGCTTCGACTAGAGCAGGAAACGGCACAACCTCTCGTGATGCAGTAATCGTAATCAATAGTTTGGAAGGTATCATTTCAGGATGAAACGTCGTGATTGCTATGTAAAAGGAAGGGAGGAGCAACGAGATAAAGACGAATAAATAGCGAATCCAGCGTATCCAGGTTCCCGCTACATACCTCTGGTAGTAATCCTCCGCCGACTGGAGCAGCATGAACAGCGTAACAGGAACAACCAAAACCATCGGTGAGCCGTCGACAATGATGGCCAATCGTCCTTCGAGCAGTGCAGCTGAGACAACGTCGGGCCGCTCCGTATATTGCACCTGCGGAAAAGGCGAAAAGGGAGAGCTGTCCAGATGCTCCTCTAAATAACTGCTGCCCAGAACACCGTCTATCTTGATTTGTGACAAAACGGTTCGAACCATTTCAATCAGCTCGTTGTCACAAAGCCCTTGGATATAAAGAATCATCACTTTCGTTTGTGTATAGGTGCCAATTTGCATGGTTTCCGTCTTGAACTCTGGTGTTTTCAGCCGTTTTCGAATGAGCGAAAGGTTGTCGTCAGCACTTTCGATAAAAGCTTCTCGGGGCCCTCTAACTGTTGCTTCACTTATTGGCTCATCAATGGCTCTTCCTTTGACAAATGGCAGGTTAAATCTGATTGCCCTCTGCTCATTCTCAATGACCAAGAGAACCCGACCTTCGACTACGGAACTTGGTCCTGCCTCAAGCGGAATCACTGCATAGTTTGAAATGGGCAGTTGCTTACGCTCAAAAATGGATGCGCGAAATTCCTCGGCTGTGCTCGCATCCAACGAAAAAATCGCTCGCAGCACTTCCTCCTGAATGTTTTTTTGATCGGTCAACCCCGCTACGTAAACAAGCGCACACTTTTGATGAAATCGCGATTCAAACGTATGGATGACTAAATCCGAACAATTAGCCAGTCGTTCTTTGAGCCAGCTCAATTGGTGATGAATCGGGTCCATGTCATCCGTATGCTGCCCAGCTCTGCCCCCGCTTCTTTTTCCCCATTTTCGATCCACATCCTCTCCCCCTTCCTCGCTTTATCCGTACGTCTTCATACCTTTCTTTTGAGAATATCCTTGCACGAACTTCCTGCCTTTATTCTTTGTTGGATAGAGAGGAAAAAACTGCAAAAAGAAAAGACAGCCGAAATATGGCTGCCCCTCCCTCTATCTATTCAGTTGAAGAATTACTGTTTGACGGTTTGGCTCTGGTTGTACTTTTCTAATGCTGCGCTCAGCCTGGAAATCGCCAGCTGTGTATCGTCACGATCCAGCAGTGTGTAATTCAAGCGCATCGTATTGGCCTGCGGTTCAGCTGCATAAAATGGTTTGCCCGGTACAAATGCCACGCCTTCCTTTACAGATGCAGCTAACAGCTTTTCTGAATCGATGTGCTCAGGCAGCGTAACCCAGAGGAACATACCTCCGCGTGGTTTTTCCCACTTCACGCCATTCCAGTTTTGAGCGAGCATCAGCTCATTCATCCATTCCATCCGTGCTTTGTAAGAGGCGCGGATTTTTTCGATATGGCTCTCGAGGTCAAAGTTTTCCAGTAATTGATGCAACGCGATTTGGTCAATCGTACTGGATTGCAAATCAACTGCCTGCTTCGCTTTTACCATCATCTGAATGACACGCTTATCGCCAATTGCCCATCCTGTACGCAGGCCTGGTGCTACGATTTTGGAGAAGGTGCTGGTGTAAACGACGCAAGAATCCTCGGGATGCTCATCAAGAGAGAGAATCGAACGATACGGCTCTTGTCCGTCAAACTGGATTTCTCCGTAAGGATCGTCCTCTAGAATCAAAATGTTATTTTCTTTACATTGCCGAAGCAAGCCGAGACGGCGCTCCAAGCTCCAGACCTTTCCGGTAGGATTTGCAAAGGTCGGAATTACGTAAGCCATTTTCGGGCGATACTGCGCTATTTTCCGTGCCAGATCATCCAAATCCATGCCCTCTTCATCACCATCCACCGGAATGGCGCGAATCCCTCGAAATTGGAACAGTTGGACCGCAGCCAGGTACGTCGGATTTTCTACCAGCACGACGTCGCCTTCGTCCAAATAGACACGACAGAGCAAGTCGACGGCCTGCTGGGAGCCGGTAGTCAGCAACATATTGTCCACGCCAACATTCATTTGTTTTTGCTTCATGCGAGATGCAACCCACTCGCGAAGTGGAAGGTATCCATCTGTTAAGCCATATTGAAGAGCTTTTGCTCCGAGATTAAATGATCGGGCAAAGGCTTCTCGCATTTCTGCGATGGGAAAAGAGTCCTCAGCTGGTAAGCCTCCAGCCAGTGAGAGTACTTGATTGCCTTGGGTCAGCTTCAAGATTTCCCGGACCGCCGAAGAGGATAATGCTTCTACCGATTTTGAAAATTTGTACTCCATGTTCCGTTCCCCCTTGATTTTGGTTATATTTGTTTTATCACTGTCATTAAACAATGTCCAATCCTCGCTAGCTATGGGGAGATAGGTTTTGACTATGTCGAGCGATTGTTCGCTCGATTGGTGGTTTTATATCACGATTCCTGCTTCAAACAGACACAAAAAACCCCTTTCCGTAAAAAGGAAAGGGGTCTATGTATTCATCAAAGTATCTATGCGATACGGAAGACACGTGCCTTTTCTACCTGTGGCAAGAATGAGAGATCCACATGCTTCAGCGCTTCTTCTACACCGATGTCCTCTGCCAAAAGCAATGCTTCCTCTTGGAACGTTGGTGTACAGCTGCCTTCATTCAACTCACAGAGGCGCTTTAGACGCTTCAGGCGATCTGTCGTTTTTTCAGCCCGCATACAATCATTGGTTAGCTCACATACATTTACGTGACGTGCATCAGCAATCATGCTGATATCATTTACGTGAACAATGAGTCGCTGTCCTTCTTCCGTCACAAAACCGATCGAGCAAAAATGCGCACCTGACATTTCCATACGAGTGAGAACAGCATTGGCAAAAACCTCACCTGTGCGCAGCCGAACCTGGCCCGCTTCAATGGCTCCGCCTACCTTACGCTCGTTGGCGATCACCGTATACATATCCGTGTAACCGTTAATCTGATAGCGCATGTTACCCTCCTGCTTTGCATGAATGACAAGTAATTTGTTGAGACTAATTATCATTAACATCGTATAATGAAAATCATTATCTGTCAACGCTGAGAATGATTTTTATTGAGAATTGCCCCTACTTTTTTCGCTCACCACTATTCTTGCCTACTTTTCCATTTTCATCGCAACAAAAAAGACCAGACCTGCTGCTTACCAGCATATGTGGTCTGACCCTTTGCAAATACCTATATTTTTGGGGTAAACAAGCCCAACTTTTCAATGCGATTCACGGCCTCAGCCAGTCGCTGTTCATCCGATAGCAGCGCCGCACGAACGTAGCCTTCACCCGTCGGCCCAAAGCCATCCCCAGGCGCTACAACGACATGCGCTTTTTCCAGCAGCAAATCGGAAAACTGGACGGAGGTAAAGCCGCTTGGGATTGGCAACCATGCAAAAAACGAGCCTTGGGATGGCTGTGCTTGCCAGCCGATGCGATGCAGGTTAGAGTAAAGCGCATTGCGCCTACCCTCGTATACAGCCACCAGGTCGCGTACACACTGCTGCGAACCAGTCATAGCACGTGCAGCAGCCATTTGGACAGCTCCGAACAAGCTCACAAAATAATGGTCTTGGATCAAATTGATCAGACGAACGAGCTCACGGTTTCCGACCATTGCCCCTACACGCCAGCCAGCCATATTGTAGGTTTTGGACAGTGTATAAAACTCCACGCCCACTTCCTTTGCCCCTGGAACCTGCATGAAGCTGACCGGTTTTTTTCCGTCAAAGCTGATTGCTCCATAGGCAAAATCGTGGCAAACAACGATTTCGTTTTTACGAGCAAAACGAACCGTATCTTCATAAAATTCGAACGGTGCATTCACCGCAGTCGGATTGTTCGGGTAGTTCAGAAACATCAGCTTAGCCCGCTCCAAATCCGCTTGGGATAGCTTGCTGTAATCTGGAAGAAATTGATTTTCCGCTGTGAGCGGCATCATGACCATCCGACCATCGACAACAGCTACGCCCGACCAGTAATCAGGATAACCCGGGTCTGGCACCAGAGCTACGTCTCCTTTGTTCATCAGCACCTGGCAAATCTCCACAAGCCCGGTTTTGCTGCCAAACAAAATCGCTACTTCTTCCTCCGGATCGAGATCGACGTCAAACTCTTGCTTGTACCAGTGTGCCACTGCCTGCTTCAGCTCTACTCGACCGGAAAATGGCGGATATTTGTGATGAAGCGGCTGAGCTGCCTGGGCCTGCAATTCCTCAATAATATGGGGCGGTGTCGGCAAGTCAGGATTGCCTTGCCCTAGGTTGATAACGTCATGACCAGCAGCAATGACCTTGTTTACCTTTGCTACCAAAGTAGCGAAAAACTGGTTCGGCAGCCGATCAATCATGTCGGAGGGTTGGATGCGCATCGTTCTTCATTTCCTTTCTGTCGGGTACTGCATGATTCTATACTGCAAAAAAACCCCTTCTTCTTTACAGAAAAAGGGGTAGATCAGCTTCGTCACGTCCTTATCTGCCAGGAAAGTTCCTGCTGGAATTGGCACAGCATCTGTTTCTTCAACCTGAATCGATATGAAAACAGATCCGCTGCCGGGCTTCATAGGGCCAGTCCCTCCGCCTCTCTTTATAAGTAAAGCACACGGAATATAATGTTTTAGCAATATTATATTACTTGAGCGGGTGTTTTGTGTCAAGACACCTGGGGGCGCTGGGGAAAAGCACTTTTCTAGCTGTGGTGGTGGGGAGGAAAACGGAGAAAATGCTCCGGATTCTTGGGATGTATCCCAAAGATCCTCGCATTTTCTCCGTTTTCCTCACGACAGCTATAGAGTTTTCCCCTGTTTGGAAAAAACAAAAAAAGACGCGCGTGGCGTCTTTTCATCAGGCACATTGCTGAGTTTTACATTTTTTCTGCCGTTTGTACAGGCACTTGGTGGCTTCGTTTTTGGAATGAGCTGTGGAAAGCAAAGAATCCGACGGATAACAGGGCCAGGCCGGCCATGATGTAGAGCAGTCCTTGTGCCTGGAAGTTTTGAAAGATAAAAGCACCGAGAAGTGGGCCAAGCATACGTCCTGCGGAGCCTGTACCTGAGACGAGGCCCTGGATGAAGCCTTCCTGTCCCTCTGGTGTGAACTCAGCAGCTACAGCCGGAACCGCTGGCCATACGAGCATTTCGCCCAGTGTCATAACGAACATCGCGGCAACAAATCCAGCGTACGAGGTTGTTTGCGACAAGATGAGCATCGACAGAACAAATACATACGAGCCGAGCAGCATTTGAGCCTTGAGTGTTCGAGCAAAACGACGAATGACCCACGCGATCAACGGCTGACCGAACAAAATCAAACCTCCATTAATCGTCCACAAGAGGCTATATTGGCGTAGGGAAATACCTAGTGACTGCATATATGCGGACAGGACGGTCGTCCATTGGACATACACGATCCAACTGATCAACAGTCCCCCACAGAGCATGACAAGAGCTCCCCAGGCAACCTTTTTCACTGGCTTTACAGGAGCCGATTTGCCCACTGTCTCCCTAGCACCCTGCGTGCGATCTTCCCCGCTCTTTGCCTTTTCAGCCATCGCTTTCACATGCCGCGGCAAAATAAAGGCAAACATGGCAAGTACGATAATTTGGGCGAAGGCGTTGCCGAAGAAGGTCCAGGCAAACGACACGCTCGCCAGAACACCGCCCAAGGCTGCGCCTGCAGCGACCCCTGCATTGAGCGCCACATAGATCATGTTGATCCCTTTGCGGCCTCCCTCTGGCCACAAGACAACAGCGAGTGCATTAATAACCGGAGACAATGTCCCGTAAAAAAGTCCATTTAATAAGAACAAAATCGTGTAGATCGTAAAATCATGGGTCAAGCCCAAGCAAACCGACATCAGGATGATCCCTGCGGAGGACAAAATGATCGTTCTCATTTTCCCCCAACGGTCAAACAGCATCCCGCCAACCAGGCTGCCAACCAGAAACGCCCCCTGATTCAAAAGCAACAAAAAGCCGGCAACAGTAAGCGGCTTTCCTAAGAAATCGTGAATATAGATCGTTACAAGCGGCCAAATACATGCCATACCTGTAGAAAAAATGACAGCAGCAATCGCCAATAGCCGAATGCTGCTCGGATAGGATTCCCATTTCTCTTTCATGAGTTACTTCTCTCCTCGCATGAAGTCACCGCTTTTTCCACCTGTCTTTTTGAGGAGGCTTGTCGGTCCAATCACCATTCCTTTGTCCATTGCCTTGCACATGTCATACACTGTTAAGGCAGCCACACTGACTGCAGTCAGCGCTTCCATCTCCACGCCTGTTTTCCCCGTTGTTTTTACAGATGCTTCCACTTCAAGCGTCGTACCATCTGCAAACGAAAAACGGATATCAATCCCAGTCAGTGGTAGTGGATGGCACATCGGGATGATTTCCCACGTCTTTTTCGCAGCCATCACACCGGCAACCTGTGCTACCGCCAGTACATCCCCTTTTTCCACACGTCCCTCGCGAATACGAGCAAGTGTTTCTGGCTTCATGATGATTTGGCTATGGGCAATAGCTTCACGCTTCGTGATATCCTTCTCGGAGACATCCACCATTTTTGCCCGATTCTGTTCGTTAAAATGCGTCAATTGGTCACTCATGCTATTCCTCTATCCTCCATGGAAGCAAGTATCCATAAATACCATGCCTACGTGTAATTCATCGTTCGCTCTGTCATCTACTTCTTACCTTACTCCCGCTGCTTTCGAAATGCAATGAGAACATAGAGGAGGATGTGCCTTATTTAATAGAGAAATCTCCATAAGTAAAAAGTTGCATAGGATTCCCAGTTCGTCCAGCCCGCTGACAGTCGGATGATTTCCTCCTTTGTAGGCTTTTCCTTTGTCTCTAAAAGATGCCGGATCGCATTATGCAGCCCCACATCGTCGATGGGAAAAGCGGACGGAATTCGCAAACAGCGCATTAATACATAATTGGCTGTCCACGGGCCGATCCCGCGGATTTGAACGAGCTGCTTTTCTGCTGCCTTCCCTGAGCCAGCGGCGAGCAGCTGCTCCTTGCTCAGTTTCCCTTCTACGATGAGTCTCGCTACATCAATGAGGTATTCACTTTTTTTACCTGTCATTTTGAGTGCATGCAAGTCTTCTACGCGAAGCGCTGCGATCCGCTCAGGCTCTGGAAACAGCCAATATACCTCACCCTCACATGTTACTTGCCGACCATAGCTCTCTACCAGACGCCTTTTCAGTGTATAAGCAAAGGTCATATTGATTTGCTGACCGATAATCCCCCAGCTGATCGCCTCAAATAAATCGGGAATCCCGACATTGCGCAGACCATAAAACGAATCCACCGCACGCTTGAGAAGAGCATCGGTTTTTGCCAGCTCATAAAAGGGCTGCAAATTCGTATCCAGATCAAACCAGTCATGTACATACCTGGCTACGGCTGCCCTCCCGACTTTTGACGTTGGCGCCGTGTCTCCCAGAAATCGAATTCTCATGGTGTTTTGGTCTGCCTCACCAATTTCCACAATCGACAGCTCTTGCAACGTGGGGATGGCTCGGTATATTCGCTCCTCCCTTAGTTGAAACAGACATTCATTGGGAGCTCCTGCCAAGTAGCTTCGATTTTGCGCAAAGGAAAACTCCTTTGGTACAGTCAGCAGCAGCTCCTGCCCATGATCCTCCCAGGAGTCTTTCCACCCCTGATCTTCCGTATATGAATACATCGTTATCCTCCATTCAGGTCCTGATACGTTCGCCAGCTCTCTTTGTTTTATCATAACAGGATCACAACCAATTTCGTTATCTTGCTGTTCCATTCCAAAATCCGTACATCATGCCCGTGGCAGCGCTATACTGTGCTTAGGTTGAACGCCCTGAATAACGGTAGCTGATTGAGGAGGAAATAGATATGCGTACAAATAAAAGTCAAACGGTTTTTTGGACAAAGCTTGTTAACAGGGAATGGAGTCTGTTTCTGGCAGCTACCACAAAAGGACTTTGCTATGTCGGTTCACTGAACAAGCCATTCGACGAGCTGGTGGCATGGACAAATAAGCACTTTCCTAATTGCACGCTAGTCGAAGATGCAGCCGCACTAGAGCCTTATACGACGCAAATCACCGAGTATATAGAAGGAAGCCGGAAGCAATTTACCATTCCCTTTGATTATCAGGGCACATCCTTTCAGCTCGCTGTGTGGGATGCGCTATGCCAAATTCCTTATGGAGAAACCAAGTCTTACTCCGATATCGCCCAGCAGATTCAAAAGCCGGCAGCGGTGCGGGCAGTAGGCACAGCAATCGGTGCCAATCCCGTATTAATCACCGTTCCTTGTCACCGGGTCATCGGGAAAAATGGTGCTCTCACCGGTTATCGCGGTGGTTTAGCGATGAAGATCAAGCTGCTTGAGCTCGAAAGCGCCGGCCAGCACACGAAAGGAAGGATGCAAAATGCCTAATCGTCTTGCCGAACGGATCGCCGCTCTCGATTGGGCCCACCTGCAACAAACGCTGGACGAACAAGGCTATGCCACGCTACCATCCATACTAAATCCTGATCAATGCGAAGACATCATCGCGACCTACTCCGATGACGCTCTTTTTCGCAGCACAATTGATATGGCGAGATACCGCTTCGGGATTGGACAGTATCGTTACTATCAGGCTCCCCTTCCACCGCTGTTGCAGCAGCTTCGCGAGAGCTTTTATCCTGAGCTTGCCAAAGCCGCAAACCGCTGGCTTGGTCAGCTTGGAGGGGAAGCCATCTATCCCGCTGCTTTATCCGATTTTTTGGATCACTGTCATCAGCATGGACAATCCCGCCCCACTCCTCTGCTTTTGAAATATGAGGCTGGCGGGTACAATTGCTTGCATCAGGATTTGTATGGTGAGGTTTATTTTCCTTTTCAAGTCGTGTTGGTCCTGAGTCAAAAAGAGATCGATTACACGGGTGGAGAGTTTTTACTGCTGGAGCAGCGCCCTCGGGCACAAAGCAGAGGGCATGTTATTACACTTGCGCAAGGTGCCGGGCTGATTTTCCCGACAAACCATCGACCTGTTGCTGGAGCACGTGGCTATTATCGGGCTACGCTGCGCCATGGCGTTAGTACGATTACTGCCGGAAACAGGTACAGTCTCGGGATCATCTTTCATGATGCCAAGTAAGGAGAGTCTACGTGAAGACTGCTTTATTTTACAAACATCCAAAAACATTACTGAATAAAGGAAGCGGATTTCTTTCCGATTATACGCACTCTCTCAATCCGTATACGGGATGCTCATTTGCCTGTTCGTACTGCTATGTACGGCAAATGCCTGTCTCGCTTTTTCGCGATCAGCCGTGGGGAACGTGGGTAGATATCAAGCAGGAAGCTGGAAATCTGCTCCGCAAAGAGCTTCTACGAGCAAAAACGAAAGGGAAGGTCACAATCTTTATGTCCTCTGCTACCGACCCGTATCAGCCCGTCGAGCAAAAGGAGCAGGTTTCTCGCTCTCTGCTGGAGGTCATGGCTGATGACCCACCCGATTTTCTCCTGGTTCAAACCCGCAGTCCACTGGTTCGCCGCGATATCGATCTGCTCTTGTCGATGCAGGACCGTGTACGCGTCAGCATGACCGTTGAAACGGATTTGGATGACATCCGCAAGCACTTTTCCCCGCAAGCACCGCCGATTCAGGCACGTATGAAGACCTTGCAGCTTCTGGCGGAAGCTGGCGTCCCCACACAAGTCGCCATTGCCCCTGTTTTGCCGAGCAGCGAAGCGTTTGCTCATCGCTTGCGGCCTTTCGTCAATCGTGTGTGTATAGACGATTTTTATATGGGAGATGGCAGCGGAGGCAAAAGAACGAGGAAATTGGGATTAGCATCGCTCTATGAGCAGCTGGGACAGGAAAAATGGTATGATCCCGACGCTTTCCAGCTTGTATATGAGCGTTTTGTTCGCGTATTTGGCAAAGAGGACGTGTATTTGAGTCAAAAAGGCTTTGCTCCCTAAGCTAGCGTGCAGGTTTTGCCTCTCTCGCTCATTGGCAGATGTGCCCGATTATGATATCTTCAAGCCATAGAGAACTGTTATCTCAACGGGAAAAGAGGAGTTGCCTTGACGATTACTATTTTGCTGTTTGCTGGCCTAGCCGAGCGAGCCAATGTTCGAGAAATACAATTGACCCTGCCAGAAAATACGAATGTACGTGATCTTTTGCAGGTAATCGGGGAACAGTATCCTACCCTCTCTCCTCTGCTTGGAAGCTGCTTTGTTTCGGTTAATCATGAATACGCTGCACCAGATAAAGTCATCGGACCAGCTGATGAGGTCGCCCTGCTCCCTCCGGTCAGCGGTGGTGAAGAAGAACCTCGCTTTGCGATTACGATAGAGCCGCTTCAGGCAGACAAGCTTGTTCGCCTGGTCAGCAATCCGCATGCGGGAGCGATTCTGACCTTCGTCGGAACCGTTCGTGAATTTACCCATGGACAGCGGACTGTCTATCTTTCCTACGAGGCATATGCCCCAATGGCCGTTGAAAAAATGAAGCAGATTGCTGCGGAGATCGAGGAGCGCTGGCCTGGTGCCGAGGTCGCGATGCATCACCGTATCGGGGATTTGGCTGTCGAGGAGATCGCCGTGATCGTAGCAGTCGCTACTGCTCATCGCAACGAATCCTTTGAGGCTGGACGCTATGCGATCGAGCGCCTGAAACAGATCGTTCCGATATGGAAAAAAGAAATGTGGGAAGATGGAAGTGAATGGAAGGGACATCAGCAAGGTCCCTGGAACCCCTTGGAGATGACAGAAGGAAAGGTGGAATAACACCGTGGATACTCGCTATTCTCGCCAGCTCTTGTTTGCTCCGATCGGGCGAAGTGGACAGGAGAAGCTCGGGCAAAGCCGAGTCGCCATCGTCGGGATGGGAGCGCTCGGAACCGTCTTGTCCAATCATATGGTCCGTGCCGGAGTCGGCTTTGTCCGCCTGATTGACCGTGATTTTGTAGAGCCAAGCAATTTGCAACGCCAAATGCTCTACGATGAGTCGGATGCTGCCGAGCATTTGCCAAAAGCGATTGCTGCCCACGCCAAGCTGAGTAAAATCAATTCGGAAGTCACCATCGAGCCGATTGTTGCTGATCTCACCGCGTACAATGCAGAGCAATATTTGACAGACGTCGATCTCGTACTTGATGCTACCGATAACTTTCAAGTTCGCTATCTCGTTAACGATGTTTGTGTCAAGCACGGCATCCCTTGGGTGTACGGCGGGGCTGTCAGTGCGACAGGCACTTTTACCGCGATTCGCCCGGGAACGACCCCTTGCTTGCGCTGTCTGTTTCCCGAGGCTCCGAACCCGGGAGAAATGGCAACCTGTGATACAGCAGGTGTCATCGGTCCGATTATTCATATCGTTGCTTCTTATCAGGCAACAGAGGCTTTTAAAATGCTGGTAGGCGCAACTGATGCGCTCAATCCAAACCTGGAGCATTTTGAGATTTGGAAAAACCGTCATCAGCAGATCAAGGTTTCAAATGGCCGCCGGGCAGACTGCCCCGCCTGTGGACAGCGCGAGTTTGCGTTTTTACAGCCGGATACGCCAGAAGGACAAGCTGTATCGCTTTGCGGACGCGACACCGTACAAATCACTCCCTCTGCTGCGATCTCGCTCGATCTCGATGCGCTTGCTGAGCGACTTGCCCCTCTCGGTCAAATCGAGCGTAACAAATTTTTGCTACGTTTTCGGGTCGAGTCGTATACACTTGTCGTCTTCCCTGATGGACGTGTGCTCGTCCAAGGAACGGATGACAGCAGCCTTGCACGTACGTTGCACGCCAAATATATCGGAGCGTAATCGCTCTTTGTTTTCTTACGCAGAAAAGTCCCCTTTCCTCTACGAATGGGGAC
This sequence comes from uncultured Brevibacillus sp., assembly GCF_947502445.1. Lineage (GTDB taxonomy): Bacteria > Bacillota > Bacilli > Brevibacillales > Brevibacillaceae > Brevibacillus. The sequence continues at coordinate 85,065 of NZ_CANMZW010000016.1, read as the reverse complement.
TATTTGTATCCGCTGTTGCAATGGGTAGCCGAACAGTAAAGGTCGTGCCTTCTCCAAAGTGACTTTTCACTGTAATCGTACCTTGATGCATCTCAATAATCTTTTGAACGATGGATAGGCCCAGCCCGCTTCCACCCTTACCCCGATTGCGCGATTTATCCGCTTTGAAGAATCTCTCGAATATGCGCCCCTGATCCTCCTCGGTAATTCCGATCCCGGTATCTGATACGTGGACTATCAGATCATTTCCTTCCTGGTTCAGCTGAACTGTGATCGTCCCGCCTGCTGGAGTAAACTTGATCGCGTTGCTAATCAGATTCATCCATACCTGACTGAGCATATCTTCATCAGCTGTTATTTCCGCCTTTTCCAGCTCCACATCCATCTCGATTTTTTGCTCCAGCCATTGCGGCTCACAAGCCAAAATAATTCCCCGAATCTGCAGATCCAAGCGGTATGTCTTGCGTTCGAGCGGCTGTTGTACTGCTTCCAAAGAAGTCAGTCTCAGCAGATTGTCACTTAGCTTGGAGAGTCTTTTGCTCTCTGTTTCAATGATCTCCAAATAGTGCAAACGCTGCTGATGTGTAAGCTGCTCATTGTGCAGGGCGCGGGCAAATCCGCTAATCGACGTCAGTGGAGACTGGATTTCATGCGATACGTTCGAGATAAACTCCTGCTTCATCTGCTCCATCTGGTTAAGCTGCTCTGCCATATAATTGAAGCCGTCGATCAGCTCACCCCACTGATGCTTTAGCTTAAAATCGAGATTCACCTTGAAATCACCCTTTGCAATCCGGTTGATCGCATTGCGAAAGGCATCAAAAAAATCGTATTGTCTCGGTTTTTTAAATCTGATGATCCATGCTAACAGGAAAAAGAAGACAAAGCCGAGGACTGTGTTTATGATCCCCTTGAAGTATTCAGATAGATTTAGACTGACATTATTATAGAAGAAATTCGTTAGCCAATACGCAAGCGACCAGCATAGAGCCATGGCCAGCAGAAATGCCATGAGTCCAAGCACCCTGAGAAAAAACATTTTCCACGAGTGATCCGGGTTTTTGCTCATTGGTCCAGCTCCAGTCGATAGCCCAATCCGCGAACCGTTCGAATCAAAAAGCTGTATTCCTCCTGTGGGAACCTTTCGCGCAGTCGATTAATATGCACATCCACGGTCCGCTCATTCCCTTCAAAATCGTACCCCCAAATTTGCTCAATCAGTTGCTCACGAGTAATCGTTTTGCCCGGATTGCTGCCAAGCTTAAACAGAAGCTCAAATTCTTTTAACGGAATCGTCAGCGCCTTGTTTCCCTTTGTCATCTCGAACGTTTTCTTGTTCAATAGCAGCTGCCCGATCTGTACGGTATGTGAGGATTCGATCCGATAACGCTTTAGCAGTGCTTTTACCCGAACGACCAGCTCGGCGGGTTCGAACGGCTTGACGAGGTAATCATCAGTTCCCAGCTCAAAGCCTTTAATTTTTTGCGAGGTTTCGCCTTTTGCAGTCAGCATGAGCAGCGGAATATCGGGATAGAATCGTCGCAGCTCCCGGCACAGCTCCCATCCGTCCATATTCGGCATCATAATATCCAGGATGACGAGGTCTGCCGGAGCGGTAGCAAATAAGGAAAGAGCTTCTTCCCCGTCTGCCGCCTCCATGACTTCTAAGCCCTCCCTCTCCATAAAGACGCGAACCAGCTCACGAATATGCGGATCGTCGTCTGCTACCATCAGTTTGGTCATGATTACACCCTCTCTTTTACACGTAATTGCTGCGTCGCAAATTCTTTGTACATATCGTGACTGTCGAATAGCTCATCATGTGTTCCCTTGCCAGTAATTCTGCCTTTTTCCATGAACAGGATCTGGTCCGCATCAACGACAGTCGACAAGCGATGGGCAATCACAAGTGTCGTGCGTCCCTTCATTAAGTTCTGAAGTGCCTGCTGAACGATGATTTCCGACTTGCTGTCCAAACTGGAGGTTGCCTCATCCAGCATCAGAATTTGCGGATCACGAAGCAGCGCTCTGGCAATGCCAATTCGTTGTCTCTGTCCTCCTGAGAGCTTGACGCCTCGCTCCCCTACCTCGGTGTCATAGCCATCCGGGAATGCAGAAATGAACCCGTCAGCATAAGCCATTTCTGCTGCCTTTCGCAGCTCTTCATCACTTACTTCACGAAAAACTCCATAACAAATATTTTCACGGATCGTTCCGGCAATCAATGGGCTTTCCTGTGACACATAACCGATTTTGCTTCTCCATGATGCCAGTGTAAAGTCGGCAATTGATTCATCCCCCAGCTTGATTTGTCCTTGCTGTGGCAAATAGTAGCGCTCGATCAAGGAAAAGAGGGTCGTTTTGCCGCTTCCACTCGGTCCGACTATCGCATTTACTTTTCCTGCCTGAATGGTAAAGCTGACATCATTCAGGATCGTTTCTCCATTTTCATAGGCAAAGCTCACATTCTCTACTTGGATTGGCAAGCTGGCGTTTTCCAGGCTTTTTCCTGATGTATGGTCTTCCTCGTCAGCTTCCAATGTCGTAATAATTCGCTCTGTTGCTCCCATCGCCTTTTGCAGCTGTGTAAAGAAGTGCGTAAACTGTCCGAGCGGCATCATGATTTGTACGAGATACAAGATGAATGCAACCAGCTCACCTGCTGTCAAAGCACCTGACGATACGCGCATTCCTCCATATCCCATCACCACGACAAGCAGTACCATAATTACCAGCGACATGAGTGGACCAATCATCGCCTGTACTCTGCCTTCGCGGATACCAAACTGAAACAGCTTGTCAATCCCTCGCTTACCGCTGGCATATTCGTGCGGCTCTGCATTTGACGATTTTACGAGGCGAATCTCAGACAGCACTTGCGTCATAATCGTTGTAAAGCTTGCCGTTTCGTCTTGCAGCCCTTTGGAAATCTTGTACATTTGGCGACCCAACGGCAATAAAATCAACAGGGCAAGCGGTACTGCAATCAGCATAGTCATGGTCATTTGCCAATCCAGGTAAAGCAACGTAGCAATTGAACCGATAATAGAGATGGTTCCGGTAAAAAAGTTGGAAAGATGGTCGGTGATCAATCCTTTAACTACACCTGTATCGTTGGTCATTCGGCTGATCGTTTCCCCTGTACGATTGTTATCGTAATACGGGACAGGTAGGACGAGCAGCTTTTTCCAGAGGCGATCCCGCAGCGAGGCAACGATTTTTTGCCCCACATGATTTAACATGTATATAGAGAGCCCACTGACAACGGCTTGCGCGATAAATGCCCCGATCAAAAGGACAATTTGTCCCTTGCTTATCGAAGACAGTGTGAAGCCATCGATCAGATCCTTGGTGAAAAGCGGAATTACCAGGCTCACGAGAGTGGTCGCAATGCTCAGGAAGAGCGCGGTCCCGAGCATCAGCTTGGATGGCTTTGTTTCCTTTATTAAATGAAAGAACGGTCGCAGCTTTCCTGACGTATGCTTTTGTTTTGTCGTCATCTTTTTGTATCTCCTATCCGTGTTTACTTCACTCGCTTGTGGGAATCGCACAGCTTTCGTTTGGCGCCAACGAAGCATGTGCAGCCCCGCTAGAGAAAAGATACCGCATGAATGTAAACGAAATATAAACGGGATAATACAGGAAGTCTGGAAATTTTCCTTTCCTTTTCGCAGGAAAATGGCTTCGGCGTTTTTTCTTCACTGATTTTGTATAGAAATGATGAATTTGGGGTAGAAGACGAGAAACAAATCGAGTATAATAGGGTCGTGATGAAGAAGAAACGAAACTATGTTTCATCTGATGAAACTCCAAGTAACAATAGGGAGGTTGTATACATTGGCTAACAAAGATGCTTACAAAGTAAAATCTTCCCTGCAGGTAGGCGACAAGTCTTTCGCGTATTATCGCCTGCAAGGATTGGAAGAACAAGGACTTGGTGATGTTTCCAAGCTTCCATTCTCCATTAAAGTTCTGCTTGAGGCTGCTGTACGTCAGTTCGACGGACGCGCGATCACGAAAGAACACGTACAACAACTCGCGACTTGGACAAAAGGCCGCGACGAAAACCAAGAAGTACCTCTCATGCCTGCTCGTATCGTACTGCAAGACTTCACCGGTGTACCGGCTGTAGTTGACCTCGCTGCGATGCGTATCGCAATGAAACGCGCTGGTGGAGATCCAAAACGAATCAACCCACTCGTACCAGTAGACCTCGTTATCGACCACTCCGTAATGGTAGATGATTTCGGTAACGCAGCTGCTCTGGACAACAATATGAAATTGGAATTCGAACGCAACCAAGAGCGCTACCGCTTCCTGCGTTGGGCACAAACTGCGTTTGACAATTTCCGTGCGGTTCCTCCGGCAACTGGTATCGTTCACCAAGTTAACCTGGAGTACCTCGCAACTGTAATCGCTACTCGTGAAGTAGACGGCGAGCTCGTAGCTTTCCCTGACTCTCTCGTAGGTACTGACTCCCACACCACTATGATCAACGGTCTTGGTGTTCTTGGATGGGGTGTTGGTGGTATCGAGGCAGAAGCTGGAATGCTCGGTCAACCTCTGTACTTCGTAACTCCAGAAGTTGTTGGTTTCAAACTGACTGGTACTCTGAGTGCTGGTGCAACTGCAACCGACCTCGCTCTGACTGTTACTCAAATGCTGCGTAAAAAAGGCGTTGTAGGTAAATTTGTTGAGTTCTACGGCCCTGGCTTGTCCAACATCTCGCTGGCAGACCGCGCAACCGTAGCTAACATGGCACCTGAATACGGCGCTACTATGGGCTTCTTCCCAGTAGACTCCGAAACGCTCAACTATATGCGTCAAACTGGTCGCGAAGAAGACCTCATCTCCTTGGTTGAAACTTACACCAAAGCACAAGGCCTCTTCCGTACAGACGCTACGCCAGACCCAGTATTCTCCGAAACATTGGAGCTGGATCTGTCTACAGTAGTACCGAGCTTGGCTGGTCCAAAACGTCCACAAGACCGTGTAGAACTGACTGCTATGAAGGAATCCTTCAATAACAGCCTGCGTACGCCAATCGACAAAGGCGGCTTTGGTCTCTCCGAAGAGAAAATCGCAGCTAGCGTACCAGTTGAATATGCAAACGGTGAAAAAGCTACACTGAAAACAGGTGCGGTTGTTATCGCAGCGATCACTTCCTGTACCAATACATCAAATCCTAGCGTAATGCTGGGTGCAGGTATCCTGGCGAAAAAAGCTGTGGAAAAAGGCCTGACAAAACCTGCTTTCGTAAAAAGCTCTCTGGCTCCAGGTTCCCGCGTAGTTACGCAATACCTGACTGACGCTGGTCTGATCGATTCCTTGAACACGATCGGCTTCAACGTAGTTGGTTATGGTTGCACAACTTGCATCGGTAACTCTGGTCCATTGCCAGAAGAAACCAGCAAAGCAATCGCTGACGAAGACCTGACTGTTGCAGCTGTTCTTTCTGGTAACCGTAACTTTGAAGGCCGTATCCATGCACAGGTAAAAGCGAACTACCTCGCTTCTCCTCCATTGGTTATCGCTTATGCACTGGCGGGTACTGTAGATATCGACCTGTCTACAGAGCCAATCGGTACTGGCAAAGACGGACAGCCTGTATTCTTGAAAGACATCTGGCCAACTCCACAAGAGATCTCGGAAGCAATGGGTAAAGCAATGAACCCTGACTTGTTCCGTGCAGAATACGGCCAAGTGTTCACTCAAAACGAGGCTTGGAACAAAATCGATGTTCCAACCGGCGATCTGTACGAGTGGGATGAAAAATCCACGTACATCCAAGAACCGCCATTCTTCAAAGACCTGGCTGGCGAAATCGCAGCGATCGCAGACATCAAAACAGCGAACACCATCGCTCTGTTCGGTGACTCTGTGACAACTGACCATATCTCCCCAGCTGGTAACATCTCGCCAACCAGCCCTGCAGGTCTCTATCTGCAAGCGAACGGCGTAGAACGCAAAGACTTCAACTCCTACGGCGCTCGTCGCGGTAGCCACGATGTAATGATGCGCGGTACATTCGCTAACATCCGTATCCGCAACCAAGTGGCTCCTGGCACTGAGGGCGGCGTAACCAAATACTTGCCAACTGACGAAGTAATGTCCATCTACGATGCTTCCATGAAGTATCAGGCAGACGGTACTCCACTCGTTGTACTGGCTGGTAAAGAGTATGGTACGGGTTCTTCCCGTGACTGGGCTGCAAAAGGTACTTTCCTCCTCGGCATCAAAGCAGTTATTGCTGAGAGCTTCGAGCGTATCCACCGTGCTAACCTGGTTGGTATGGGCGTTCTGCCTCTGCAATTCGCTGACGGTCAAAGCTGGAAGTCCCTTGGCATCGATGGTACTGAGTCCTTCAGCATTCTGGGCCTCTCCGACGATGTTCAACCTGGCCAACGCGTAAAAGTAGAAGCTACCAAGAAAGATGGCAGCACCTTCAAATTCGAAGTAATCGTGCGCCTCGACTCCATGGTAGACGTAGACTACTACCGCAATGGTGGTATTCTGCAAACCGTTCTTCGCCAACTGCTGGACGAAGGCAAACCAGTAACAACAAAGTAAGAGCTTGAAATAAGTTCGTAGCAGCACCCACCCAACGAAAAGGGCAGTCTTTCGAGAAATCGACAGGCTGCCCTTTTGCTATTTTAGCCTACCAGATCATTTACCCGTAAAAAAGCCCAAGCAAAAACCACCCCGTATTTTCCTCAAGGTGGTTTTGTCTTGAAAGCAGCTATGTTTTGAGTACTATGCAGCTTTGTCTGTCAGCTGACCTGCTGACTCGTACTGCCTTCGGAAAATTGACTGTTATACAAATCTGCGTAGAAGCCGCCTTTTTCCAGCAGCTCTTCATGATTCCCCTGCTCGATGACTGTTCCTTGGTTCATGACCAGTATCAAATCCGCGTCACGAATGGTAGAAAGTCGGTGGGCGATGACAAAGGATGTTCTGCCTTTCATCAGTCCGGACATTGCTTTTTGGATCAAGAGCTCTGTCCGTGTGTCTACACTACTCGTTGCTTCGTCGAGAATCAAAATCGTCGGATCAGCCAAAAAGGCGCGGGCAATTGTCAATAGCTGCTTCTGACCTTGTGAAATATTCGATGCCTCTTCATTCAAGGTCGTTTCGTAGCCTTCTGGCAGAGTCCGTACGAAGTGATCCGCATGCGCTGCACGAGCCGCCTGCACAATCTCCTCATCGTTTACTCCAGCCCGCCCGTAAGCGATATTTTCTTTGATCGTGCCGTTGAACAGCCACGTGTCTTGCAGAACCATCCCAAATTTACTTCTCAGCTCACTTCGCGGCAGCTCGCGTATATCGGTTCCATCAATCGTGATTCTGCCCTCTCCAATCTCATAAAACCGCATGAGCAGGTTGACAAGGGTCGTTTTGCCGGCTCCGGTCGGTCCAACAATGGCTACCGTCATCCCTGGCTTCACATCGATATTCATATTTTGAATGAGTGGCTCGTTTTCTTTGTAGCCAAAGGAAACATTTTCAAATCGCACATGTCCTGCAAGCCCTGCAGCAGTAGCTGACGCTGAATCAGCAGCCACATCTGTAGACTCTTCGGGCTCATCGAGGATTTCGAAGACTCGCTCTGCCGCCACGAGGGTGGACTGAATGATGTTTGCGATATTCGCTGTTTGCGTAATCGGCTGGGAAAACTGCTGGGCGTATTGGATAAAAGCTTGCACATCCCCGATCAAAATACTGCCGCGGGTAACGAGCACACCACCGACCACACAGACGAGCACAAAACCGATGTTGCCAACAAACATCATAAGCGGCATCATGATCCCAGAGATGAACTGCGCCTTCCAGCCAGAATTGTACAGCTTTTCATTGATCACTTCGAACTTCTCAATCGCCTGCTCTTCACGCCCGAACGCCTTTACGATCTTGTGTCCAGTGTACATTTCTTCGACGTGACCATTCATCTCGCCGATAGCCTGCTGTTGACCCTTAAAATGCGGCATGGAGCGAGCAGCCACCTGCTTGATCACGACAAAGCTAAGCGGCAAGGTTACCATCAAAATGACTGTCATAAGTGGACTGATGGTCAGCATCATGATGATAACACCCACCAGAGTAATTACCGAGGTAATCATTTGCGTCAAGCTTTGCTGCAAGGTACCGCTAATCGTATCCACATCATTGACTATGCGGCTCATGACTTCCCCATGTGTTCGTCCGTCAAAATATTTGAGCGGAAGTCTCGCAAGCTTCTCATTTGCTTCCTTGCGCAGTGCATAAACCGTCTTCTGTGCAATGCCAGCCATTAAATACTGCTGCACATAGGCAAACAAGGAGGAAAAGAGATAGAGTCCGATCAAGGTCAGAATAATTTGCCAAACCGCACCAAAATCAAATGTCGCGCCTGGCACGCCCTTTAATTTCCCCATGAAGCCTTCAAAAATGGTCGTCGTGGCGTTCCCCAGCAATTTCGGACTGAGAATGCCAAAAACCGTACTGAGTGCGGCTGCCAGGAAAACAATCGTTAGCCGAAAGCGATACGGCTTCAAATAGCGAAGCAGACGTCGCAATGTTCCCTTAAAATTTTTTGCCTTTTGTCCAGGCATTGTCATCATTCCAGGTCCGCCAAAACCCATCGGTCGTTGCGCCCCAGGTCCTCCACCAGGTCCAGGAGGTGTGCGCCGCTGCTGCTCACTCATGCGATTTCCTCCTCCGTCAGCTGGGATTTGACGATCTCTTTGTAGACGTCGCAGGTATCCATTAATTCATGGTGAGTGCCTTTGCCTGCAATTTCGCCTTCCTCCAGCACGATAATCTGATCGGCGTCCATGACGGTATTCACGCGCTGGGCAACGATGATGACGATCGCTTCTTCTGTCTCGTTCTTCAGAGCTGCCCGCAGCTTGGCATCTGTTTTGAAATCCAGAGCAGAAAAGCTGTCATCAAAGACGTAAATCTCCGGCTTTCGAATGAGCGCTCGTGCAATGGACAGTCTTTGCTTTTGCCCACCTGACAGATTTGCTCCTCCTTGTGCAAGCACCGTTTGGAGTCCGTCCTTCATCGCGGCGACAAAATCGGAAGCCTGCGCAGTCTGCAGTGCCTGCTCGACCTCCTCGTCCGTCGCTCCTTCATTTCCATAACGGACGTTGTCTGCGATCGTCCCCGTGAAGAGCAGCGCCTTTTGCGGGACAAAGCCAATGATGGAGCGTAGCGTATTTTGCGGCAGATCACGTACATCCATGTTCCCGATACGGACACTGCCACACTCGACATCATAAAAGCGCGGGATCAAGCTGACGAGAGTAGACTTTCCTGAGCCCGTACCACCGATAATCGCTGTTACCTGACCGGGCCTCGCTGTGAACGAAACGGAAGACAAAGCTGGCTTCTCCGCACCCGGATAACGGAATGTCACTTGATCAAAAATAACTTCTCCTGACTTCCTGGTTTTTTTTGCTTCTGCCTGTTCTCTATCCAAAATGACGGGGTCTGTCGTCAGCACTTCGTGAATACGCAGCGCCGAAGCAGAAGCCCTCGGCACCATGCTGAACATCATGGAAGCCATCATCAGCGAGAACAAAATTTGCATGGCATACTGCAAAAAGGCCATCAGATCACCGACCTGCATATGTCCGGTACTGATGCGCAAGCCGCCAAACCAGATAATCGCAATCGAGGTCACGTTCATCATCAGCATCATGATAGGCATCATCGCCGCCATGATCTGATTTGCTTTGATCGCTGTCGCCGTAAGGTCTTGATTGGCCTGATCAAAGCGTGCACGCTCATGCTCGGTTCGATTAAAGGCACGTACGACACGGATTCCGGTCAAATATTCGCGCAACACCAGATTTAAACGATCGATCTTGGTTTGCATCGTCTTGAAGTAAGGAATGCCTTTGGACCCGATCACGTAAATCGCCAAAGCCAGGATCGGGATCGCACCAATAATGACAAGGGACAGCTTGGCATCCTTGGATACCGCCATGATAATCCCACCGATACACATCATTGGTGCCATAACCATCATTCTCAGCATCATGTTAAGCACTTGCTGGACTTGCGTAATGTCATTCGTCGTACGAGTAATGAGGGAAGCTGTGCTGAGCTTGTCAAACTCCTGCAAGGAAAAACGCTCAATATGACGAAATACACTGCTGCGCAACCGCATCCCGAAGCCTGAAGCTGCACGAGACGCCAGATAGCTGGCACAGACTGACAAGATGGCGCCAACTGCAGATACGAGGAGCATGAACCCGCCAATCCTCCATATATAAGCAGTGTCCTCCTTGACGATTCCTTCGTTGACGATATCTGACATCAACGTAGGAAGATACAGATTGGCAATCGATTGAAGCAGCACAAATACCATGGTCATGATGACCATATACCGGTAAGGCCGCAAAAAACGCAGTAATCGTAACACGCGAATCACCCTCCGGTACGGATTGGACTATGGGAACAAATTGTAACTGATCCATTCCATCAGGGCAAGTGGTAGCCATTATTTTCCTACCATAGTTCTAAGACAGCTTAAAAATTCGTCACTGACTGACCATCAGTGATTACCCGTTCATTTTTTGCTTCATCTCCGCAAGCATTCGCCGCCTGGCAATGCGAGGATCGAGTTCTGGATTCATGATGTGCTCGACGTACTGTCTGGCACTGATCTCGATCTGCTCCTCTGTAGCCTGAACGGCTCCATAAAAAGTGAAGAGTGGAAGCATGGTCATTCCGACCTGATTGGCAAAGACTTGCAGCGGGCGCGTTAATTCACTGATCGTGTAGCCAATCAATCCACCCGCTTGATACGATTCTTGCGTACCTCCGATAGATATGGCGAGCATAAGTTCTTTTCCTGCTACTGCCTTACCACCAGAGCCAAATAACCAAGCTGTCGTGAACACTTCATCTAGCCATTGCTTCAACAGAGATGGCGTTCCATACCACTGAAACGGGAATTGCAGCACGAGTCGCTCGTGATCAGCTAGAAGCGTTTGCTCATAATGGACGTCTATTGCTTTATTAGCGTATGGGGCATACAATTCGTGCACGATTACTTGCTCAGGATGCTTCGACAATTCCGCGACCCACCGTTTGTTGACGCGTGATAGCTGCAGTTGTGGATGCGCAACGACAACGAGAGTTTTCATGTGAAAAATCAGCTCCTTTTTATTTTTGACTGACACGAAAGTCAATTTTAAAAGCAAAAAAAATCACTCTGGTCTGATTACCAATAATGCCGACTCGATCACTTGCTCAAACAGCCCCTTGAGCTGCTCGTTGATCTCATCAGCTGTCGCCCCTTGGTCAGCGAGGTCTTGCTGTGTCTGGTCTAAATAATTCATTCCCTGTGATACCGCACCCCAAAATTGCATGGCCATCAGACTCGCATCTCCACTACGGATTGTCTTTTGCTCCATGCCTTTCTCAACGGCTTGTGTCATCGGCTGCAGGAAGCTCTTTACCCATTTGAACGGAGAAAATTGCTCCGCCGTATACAAGTAATGTACATCCAGGCTGATTCGCGAAAAAAAACGAGACACAGCAGGCTCTTCCAATACTTGTCGGCAAACGATTCGTGCATACGTATTGAACAGCTCAAATGCGGAGCCCTCTTGCTCGAAATGTGCTTTCGTAAATTGCTGTGTCTTTTCCATTACATGCTCGAAAAGCTCTCGAAACAAGGTCTGCTTGTTTTTAAAATAGTGGTAGACTAGTCCGCGCGCCAGACCAGCCCTCTCCGCAATCTCGCCAATCTCCGATGCAGCATATCCTTTCTCTGCATAAACGTGAATCGCCGCCTGCAAAATTTCCTGTGTCCGCTGCTTCCGGATCTCTTCATTTTGTTCTTTGGTACGTGGTGACATGATTAAACCCTCATTTTCATTGACATTCATGTTAATCAAAAAGATACATGCAAATGGAACCTTTTGTCAACCACCCATTTTATGAAAACGAATACATGTTCCCCACCCCTTTTAGGCACCCTTATGAATGAGGAGGGAATGCAAATGGAACAGCAAAGCTTTGAACAAATATACGCCGACTACAAAAATGCCGGAGCGCAGCAAGCACTGGAGGAAAACGGTGGTAATACCGGCTCGCCTGACGCTTCCGGCAAAGAGCAAATTGTTGCTGTGCGAAAAAATGACGATGGAGACTTGATCGCATTCAAAACAAGCGCAGGGCGGGAGCTGGATTACGTCACTGCCCTGCAAGATGCAAAAGCGGGCAAGCTAGCACATGTGGACGTCTTTCATAAATACGGGCGGGACATTTTGCGAAGCGAGCCTGATGGCATCAAAGAAAACAATCTGGATAACCTGCCTACCTTTTAAAGCGGAAAAAAAGCAAATTAACAAATCCCACCTTTTTTATAAACAGGGTGGGATTTGCGCTGTTCCAGGACGTCCAGAATATTTTAGGAAAATGAGCAAAAAAATAGAGAGGAATGCGGAGGAGGCGAATCGACCCATGAGATTCAAACATACATATGCTATCGTGCTTCTTGTCCTGTTTTGTATGCTTGTCACGAGCTGTAAGACAAACACAAGCCCACCACTCCATCAGCAAAGCATGCCATCATCGCCCTCTCCCAGCCTGTCTTCCGTACAGAAGCCGACTATTCTCATCCTGATTGATTCCTTGATGGACAAGCCGTTGCGCGAAGCAATTACCCAAGGTCGCGCTCCTGCTTTAGCGTATTTGTTTGCACACGGGCACTACTACCCCCAACTAGTAAGCTCCTTCCCTACCATGTCTGTGACGATTGACAGCACCATGCTTACAGGAACCTACCCGAATCAGCATCATATCCCTGGCCTATCCTGGTATAGCACAAAGGAAAAACGCATGATCTACTATGGTATGGGCCCAAAGGAAGGGCTAAAGATTGACCAGCCTCAGGTGTTGCTGGACGCCGTTCATCACCTCAATCAGACCCATTTGAATCGGAAAACGAAAACAATCCACGAGGAAATGGCGGAGATGGGCAAGCATTCGGCTTCGATTAATGCTATCGTATGGCGAGGAAAAACAGATCACGTCTTGAAAATCCCTCGTCTGATTTCCTTGAGCACGCCTTTGCCAGCGGAGCTAAAGGTGACTGGACCTGCACTGCTCTCCTACGCCACTTTCGCCCAGCTGAATCCAGAGCAAAAAGAGCAGAGACGCATCTGGAGAAAGTACGGGATGAATGACGAGTTTTCCGCGCAAGAGGCAGCCTTTCTCATTTCTACTAACAAGCTGCCTCCGCTAACGATCACGTATTTTCCTGAAAACGATATGGAAGTGCATAAAAAAGGACCAGCTACCATCGAAGGAATAGTGAAGGCAGACCTAGCTTTGCAAACAGTACTGAATGCCTTTGGTTCATGGGAGCAGGCTGTAAATCAGGCAAGATGGGTTGTTATGGGTGATAGTGGGCAAAGCGCTGTCCTCCCTGATCGCCAGATGGCAACCATCGATCTGCGGAGCCTGCTGAGTCCTTACCGTATTGCCAAAATCGGACAGCCGATACAACGGAAGGATCAGCTCGTGATCGCCACCAATGAACGAATGGCCTACATATATGCTCTCGATTCTCATCTGTCCCTGACTGATATGGCCAAGCGTTTGCAGAAGGAAGAGAGATTCGACATCATCGCGGTAAAAGAAGGACAGAAAACCATCGTCACGGCAGGTAAGAGCAACAGTACTTTATCCTTTCGGCCTGGAGGTCAGATCAAGGACGACTACGGTCAGACGTGGACAATCTATGGAGATGACAAATTGCTTGATTTGACAATCCGCAATAACCATATCACGTATGGTAAGTATCCCGACGCATTGGCGAGGCTTTATGGAGCGATGAACTCCCAGGAAGGCAGATACGCAATCGTTACCGTAAAACCAGGCCATGAATTAGTTACCGAGAGCTCTCCCACCCATCTCAGCGGCGGTGCACATGGCTCTCTGCACGAAGCAGATTCACTTGTACCTTTGCTCGTGGTCGGAACCCGAACCCGCCCGCAAACTTTACGGATTGTCGATCTGAAAGACTGGCTGCTGCGTCTTGCGAACGAATAAATCCAGGTCTTGATGCTACGAATTGGTCAAACGTTCTCGAGCTGTTTCCCGTCTACCTGTGGCAGGAACGAGCGTGCCGACCTTCCCTAAACCAAATGCAGGCATATTGACATAGACATTCTCATATTTTCCGGCTTCCACGAGATATGTCTCGTGGAAGATCCCTACCGTTCCATCAGAGCCGATCGCTTGATTAAACTTTCGCCATGCAGTCAAATGCTTGTGACTGTTCCGCGCATAATGCTCCAGATGCTCATAGGAGCGCCAATATTGAATCTGCGTGATCGTACGCATATTGAAGCTTCCTCTGTCACCCAGAAATCCAAGCTCCGGGTTCTGATAAAGCTCTTGTAGCATCCCTCCCATTGCCTTTGCTACCGGCACCCATTTGTGTACGGCAAGCAATCGATTGATGCGCATCCCGATGATAAAGACAACGAACGAGTCTTCCATCTGAGCAGTAAATCTTCCTGGCATTATTTTTGACATAGCCTCCACCTACTTGACTAAAGATTTGAGATGCATCTCGTAAAAGGCCATAAAATCATTGGCGCGAAACAAATGTGCCGACAAATACGCCCCGTAAAACATAGAGAACAACAGAACAACAGCTTCCTCGTCGCTTACTCGTGGCGTAAGGTGTCCATCCTCCCGCGCCTCCTTCACACTTTTTTTAAAAATGTCATAGAGAGACGTTTCCACAATCGCTGACCTGTTTGCCTCATCTGGAAAAAGCAAGATCAGCTCAGCCTCTGATAAAGCAGGGACACATGGATGCATTCTTTGTTCGGACAAAAAGCTGATCAGGCTAAGCATGATACCTGGATGCTTTTTCCCGTCCTCAATTACCTTGGCAAAAATATAGCGAATCGCCTCCAAACCTCTTTTGGAAGAATTCGACAGCTCCACAAAGCACTCCGCCTGCCAAATACTCATGAAGTAAGTCAATAAATCCTCTTTTTGCGGAAAAAATTTAAAGAAGGTAACCTTGGATACTTCTGCATACTGACATATATCTTCCACAAGTACACTCCGAAAGGTACCCTCCCCGATACGCTCGAGACATCCTTCCAGAAGAGCCAGCTTCGTTTTTGCTTTTTTCTTTTCACGTAGTGAAATCATTTCTGACGTCATGACCATTTTCCTTTCGTTGGAATCCCCTTGTGTTAATAATAGTAAATAAATTAACCTAGGTAAAGTATTTTATTTGAGTTCGTTTTTTATTTCTTTATTTCAAGTAGCCTTTGACGCCCAACACCATACGATAGTGGAGAGCCCTTCGAAGGAGAAAATCACATGAGAATTTGTTTTTTTTGCAATCTCATCGAATTTAAGCCAAAGGGGAATGTTCTGCAGTTTTTTATTCTGCTACGGGCACTTGACCGAAAAGTGGCACAGCTGCCAGCACACGAGCGGGAGCAATATTCTTTAGACTGCGTACTCCCCTTCCAGTTCCGTAATGGAATGGGTGGTTTTACGTTTCAGCACGTCCAGTTTTACAAGTCTAATCATCCGATCGATGACATCATTCGTCGCGATCAAAAGAAAAGGTACGATTATATCTTCATCCGTGGACGTAACGATGCAATCAAGCTTTTGGATAAAAGGCCTGCTCTAGGCTCGAAGCTGTTGTTTCTTGCGGTTCAATACAATTTGAACGATCCGTACATCATGCGCAGACTCAACCGTATCTTCAAGTATGCACGGCTCGTTTTTTTCCAGACAGAGCCCAATGCCAATCGCTACCGAACCTATCAGCTTCAAAAAGGCAATTACTCCAGCCAGGAGCTCGACCGCAAAATTCAGGTTCTCCCCCAGTTTGTTGAACCACCAAGGGACTCCCTGTATGGACGACCTTCTACTGATCACCTCGATCTCATTTTGGCAGGCGTCATCCGTCCTCGCTACGGGCTCGGTGTGGCTACTAAGGCGATTCACCTCATCCGCAAAAATCATCCAAAGGCAAAGCTGCGTGTTCTGTATCCATCCATCGTAGGCAAATATCAGAAGCAGGCAAAAGCGCTGCTGCGTACCCCGGGAGTTGTGGATCATGGACAAAAATCAATGTGGGCAACCAAGAAGCTGATCCTGAGGAGCGGCATTGGCATCGCCTTGCTTTACGACACAACGAGTGATCAAAACCCGTCTCATTCCTACTTGTCGCGTATACTGGAGTACATGGCACTCGGAGTTCCTGTCCTGACTACACGCACGATTGGGAACGAGGCTTTGCTCGGGGAAAACTACCCCCTGTTTGTCCTGGACGCGTACGACATTGCCGAGCAATACGAGAAGCTTTGCGATCCATTTTTTTATGAGGAAATGAGTCGCTACGTGTCTACTCGCGGTGAACGCTTCCTCGCCGATAATGCCGTGCAATCATTTTGGGCTACATTGCAGCATGAGTATGTAATCGGGCAGCGTGCAACCTAGACGTAAAAAAAGCCAACACGCCCGACAATCCGGGAGCGTTGGCTTGCTTTTATTTCATCATTTTTCCCATGCGGTACGCTGCCTCCATAATATAAGGCGCGTAATCGCTCATTTTTTCCGGGGTGAGACGATTCGATGGCCCCGAAGCTGCAATCGAAGCCACTAATTGTCCATTCCGGTTAAAAATGGGAGCAGCAACTGCCGCCGTCCCCAGCTCCCGCTCTTCTACACTCGTTGCAAAGCCTTGCTGCTTGATTTGAGTCAGCTGCTCGACATAGACTTCTTTATTGACAAAATCCGGCCAGTCTTGATCATTTAGCAGCTCCTGCAAGAAATATGGCTCAGCATACGCTACCAGCACCTTGCTTGAGGCCCCTACTGCGAGTGGCATGCGCGCACCAATTGGCGCCACTCTGCGAATGGGCTGCTTGCTTTGTACAGCCTGTATACGTATCCGCTCACTTCCATCACGTACATACAAACTGATTGTTTCTTCTACCAAATCCCGCAGCCGTTCCATCTCTGGCAAAAGCAATGTTGCAGGGTCGTCGTTATGAGTTAAATTTGCCGATAGCTCCCAAATCCGAAAACCTAAGCGATATTTCTCCGTTTCGATATCCCGGATGAGAAATCCTTTGTTTTCCAACGTTGCCAATAATCGATGCACAGTGCTTTTATGCAGGGAGAGTCGGCTGGAAATCTCACTTAGCCCTAAGTCCGTGGAATCCGTAAAACAGAGCAGGATATCCAAAGCCCGTTCGACGGCTCGAACGTTCGCTTTTTGTTCTTCCATCTGTTATTACACCTGCTTCCTGAATGAATCCGTCTGTTTCATCTGATGAAACAAATATGCTACTTTTCAGTATACGAAAAAATAAAGCATAGTAAAGAGTGAATCCGCAAAGAGAATACAAATCCTACCTATTTTTTTCTGAGGATGACATTCCCACAAGCGCTGAAACGAACAGGGCGTACATTGGTAAAAGAGCGTTCTTGTTTCACATCACGATTGGGGGAATGACCTCAAGTGGCGAAAAAAAGTGAATCCAAGCTGACGAAGTATGAAGTGTTGCGTAAAAGCTCTCCATTGGCAGGTACTTTGCCAAATACTCGCCGTTTTTCCAAGCGTTCGCTGTACGAATTCCTGGACCGATACAAAAAAGTGATCGCTAAGCCCGCCTCTGGACTCGGAGGAGCCGGCGTCATCCTGGTTACAGGTCGCAGTCACAGCAAGTACCGCGTCCAGCGAGGGGCCAACCGCCGCACCACACATGGCAAAAAAGAAACCTACCGTTATTTACGCAAAAACATCAAATCAAGTTACTTGGTTCAACGAGGAATCTCGTTGGCACGCATCAGTGGCTCTCCCTTTGATGTAAGGGTTATGGTACAAAGAAAGCTCGGCGACGCTTGGGTAGTAACCGGCATGCTCGCAAAAGTAGCAGGCAGGGGCTATATCATCACCAATGTAAAAAGAAGTGGCGGCAGTGTTCTTCCTCTCGCTACCGCCATCCGCCGTTCCACGATCAAAGGCGCCTCGGGGGCAGCCATCATGGCTCGCTTGCGACGGGTCGCCCTGCTTGCAGCACATCGGCTAGCCGGCTACTATACCAAGCAACGCGTTTTTGGACTGGATATGGGCATCGATTCAAGCGGCAAGGTTTGGATTATTGAAGCAAACCTGCGGCCAGACATCACGCTCTTTCTCAAGCTGGCTGACAAAACCATGTATCATACTATCGTCAACTATCGCAAATAAATGCCTGTGGCAAAACCACACTTCACTCTGTAAAAAAAAGGGTAGCCGTCCAAAGCGGCTTCCCTTTTCCCTTTTATCTGCTGTTCCTAGAAATCGAAATTGTCCGGGTCTGGTCCAATTCGCTTATTTTCATTCAAAGCACTGATTTTCTCTGCATCCTCTGCGCTAAGCGTGAAATCAAACACATCAGCGTTCTGACGAATGCGCTCAGGTGTAATGGATTTAGGAATGGTCACTACCTTATTGTCCAAGTCCCAGCGAATGACGATTTGAGCTGGAGACTTGCCATATTTTTGTCCCAATTCCACCAGCAGTGGATGGTCCAGATTTCCTTGCATCAGCGGGCTCCATGCTTCGAGCTGGATTTGACGCTCCTGGCAGTAAGCAAGCAGCTCTTTTTGGGTAAGCAATGGGTGATATTCCACCTGATTGACCACAGGTGTGATTTCGCTGTTCTGGCGCAATTCCTCCAGGTGATGGATGTTGAAATTGCTGACGCCGATCGCACGAACATATCCGTCGCGATACAGCTTCTCCATTGCCTTCCACGTATCTACGAACTTGCCTTTTACCGGCCAGTGAACGAGGTACAGGTCCAGCGTATCGAGCCCCAGCTTTTTCATACTGGTATCAAAAGCCTTCAGCGTTGTCTCATAACCTTGATCTGCATTCCACACCTTGGTCGTGATGAACAACTGATCGCGATCGATTCCGGATTGGCGGATTCCTTCGGCTACACCTTCTTCATTCCCATAGACCGCTGCCGTGTCTACGCTACGGTAACCTGCTTCAATAGCAGAGCGGACTGCCACTGTTTCATTGCCTTCCTTTGCTTTCCAAACACCCAGGCCAAGCCACGGCATTTTGACGCCGTTATTCAATACCGAGCAATCTGTGATATGTGTTGCCATCCGATCTCCTCCCGACTAACGCTGATTTTATGTACGTACCTATCAAATTTTAGCATAGATTACGTAGCTTAGAAAACCTGGCTATGCCAAGTCCTTTGGCACTGCCATTGCTTCCCTTCTATCAAATCTAGTAAAGACGGTTCTTGTAGCTATCTTCCAAGCCTTCTGCTACTTCTTTTGCCGTTATTCCCGGCAGCTTCACATGGTCTGCCAAAATTTGCGATACATTCGGAGTAGTTCCTGCTTCAGGCCACGACTCCGGCTTCCATAGACCCGAGCGCATGAATGCTTTGGCACAATGCATAAAGCACTCTTCGACCTGCACTCCGATTCCGATCGTTGGCACCCTCCCTTTTACCGCCATCTTCTCCAGCAGCTCAGCATCGCGAATAATGCAGGCACGTCCATTGATTCGCAATGTTTCTTCTAGTGTTGGAATCATAAAAATGAGACCGATCTGCGGATTGGATAAAATATTGGAGATCGAATCCATACGTTTGTTTCCTGGACGCTCTGGAATGACGAGATGGTTGTCATCGATGATATGCACAAAGCCCGAAGCATCTCCACGCGGGGAAGCATCGCATTTTCCCTCTGCATCCGCCGTTGCGATAATGAGAAAAGGCGCTTGTCCGATAAAGTTACGAACATGACTATCCATTTGTGCAATGGCCTTGTTCTGGACTAGCTTGCTTGGTTCTCCATACATTTCTCGAAGCTCGCTCTCAGACGAGATCACTTCGCGGAATATTCCGAAACCAGTCATGGCAGACACCTCGATTTCTTGAGATCATTGTCGTATGTTCATCATACCATATTTTGGGGCCAGTCACTTCCCATTGTCAGTCCAATGTGCTGGACGAGCAAGTGATAATGGGAGCTTGGTGCTTGCATCTCCTTTTGCCGCATTAAGCTGTGCTTGCGTGAGAAAAAGGCTTCCCGTAAGATCTGCGCCCCTGATATCTGTATCTCGAAAATCCGCTCCGATGAGATCAGCTACGCGTAGGTTCGCTCCTCTGAGGTCAGCAGCAATCATATAGGCACCTCGTAAATTGGTGTACCGCAGATCTGCCCCTTTGAGCTTGGCCCCTATCAAGTCTGCCCCTCGCCCGTAGTTTTTTTGACGTCCGAGCTGACCTTTGTGCTGCCTGCGGGCTTCATCGCGCACGAGCTCGCTGGTCCTCAGCAACAGGACATTGACTTCTGCCCGGTGAGCAGCCACGTCAACTTTTAGCAGAGATTCTGGAGGAAGCTGCGAGTATTGCTCAGTCTTGGCGTGCGCCTGACTCAGCTCACCGTGTATTGGACACGCTTCTTCTCGCATAAGCGCTTCAGACAAGTACCAGAGCAGTTCATGGAGCTGCCACATGATCGGGAATACCTCGTACATTTGCTTCGCCGATCCTGGTGCCTCCCTCCAGTCTTTCCCCCCATAAGTTACCTGTGACACCTTTTGTCCCGCCCCAAAGCAATCGTAGACCGTACAGCCACGAAAGCCGATCTGCCGCAGGGTTGTATGCACACCACAGCGAAAGTCCGCTTGCAAGTTATGACAGGGCTGACCGGCTACCTTGTCTATGGCAAAGTCTACGGAAGCAGCAAACGGCAAGGCCACGCAGCACAAGCCAAAGCACTGCTCGCAATCTCCCCGTAAGCCATCACGACTTTTCGCTAAAACTGATCCTTCGTTTTCGCTATTCTGTTCCATTCTTCGTTCCCCTTTGTACACAGATACCTTTTCTTTTCGGATTACCTATTACAATTCCTGTATGGTATTACTGAATATTTTATTTGTCAATCGAATCCACAGCGAGACAGAAATGACAAAAAAACTGCCCTTTTACAGGCAGTTTTTCAGATTCCTTGGTTACTTTTCATGGACGCGCTGGTGATACCCCGTTAAAAAGGAGAGCATGACATGGACAGCAGTCTTGACTGTTGCTTCTCGTTGATCCTTGAACGGATCGAGGCAGACAATGTCCATCGCTTTTACTTTGGGGTAAAGACCCGCTGCATAAACCGCTTCAAACAATTCATCACTGTGCATCCCGCCAGGCGTAGAAGCCGGGACACCCGGTCCGTAGCTGCTGTCTAGTACATCCATATCCACAGTGAAGTAAATCGTATCTACCTGTTGTCCCAGCTGCTCAAGGGCTGCTACTACCGTTTCACCCACACCCTTTTTTCGTGCTTGGCGAAGGGTCGTATAACGCACACCTGTTTCATCTGCATACGTTTTGAGCGAACGGGCATTGAAAAAGCCGTGCAGCCCGATGTTGTGTACATCCTCTGCCCGAATGGTCCCGCTCTCAATCAAATTGCGAATGGGAGTCCCATTTGACGGTCCGTTATCTGCTAAGTCACGCAGGTCAAAATGTGTATCGAGCTGCAGAATTCCGACTCGCTGTTCTGGATGGGCATCCTTGTAGCCTTTGATCAGCATCGCCGTGATGGAATGATCGCCACCCATCATCAGCGGCAGCACCTCAGGATGGTGCGTGCGCATCTGCCCCATCGCTTCGCGAATGTTTCGATGACACTCGGCGATGTCCGTCACATGCTGGCGCACATCCCCGAGATCGACTACACGCAGATCAGACAAATCTACATCATGGTCGAGGTTGTACGTGGTGAAGTACTTCCAGGCGCGTCGCATCGCATCCGGATTTTCGCTCGCCGCAGAAGCGGAAATGGAGGAGCGGGATAGCGGCACGCCAAGAATCGCCACATCGTATGCGGACCAGTCTGTACTAGCCGCATTGCTGACTTCCAGCGTAGTAATCCATTCGTTTACTTTTGGCTCGGCTGGGGCGTAGCTTCTATCCCAGGCAAAGCTCGGCGGTTTTAACAGTGGATATGGATAGCCGCTCACGCCAATCTCCCTCCCATGGCTACGACAGCTCCGTTTTTCACTACCGTATCGACATGATTGATGCCATAGCGATATTGCAGCGTCATAAAGTCAGGCACATCAAAGATCGTGACATCGGCTTTTTTACCTGCTTCAATACTGCCTATTTCGTGGGCGCGGCGAATGGCATGGGCGGCATTAATCGTAGCTGCTGTCAATACTTCCGCAGGTGTCATTCCCATTTTCAGGCAGCCCAAATTCATAATCAGTGGCAGCGATACTGTCGGAGAAGAACCTGGATTGCAATCGGTCGAAATCGCTACCGCTACACCCGCGTCAATCATTTTTCGTCCATTTGCCGACTCCGCCATCAGGAAGAAAGCAGTCCCTGGCAGCAGCACAGCGATTACACCTGCCTCTGCCATCATCTGAATCCCGCGATCTGATGCACGCAATAGATGGTCGGCGGATACAGCCCCAATCGTTGCTGCCATCTCCGCTCCTTCATACGGCTCGATTTCGTCCGCATGAATTTTCGGGCGCAAACCATGCTTTGCCCCTGCTTCGAGAATTCGCTTGGACTGCTCCGGGGTAAATACACCACGCTCGCAAAAAACGTCATTAAACTCTGCTAGCTGGCGTCTCGCCACCTCGGGAATCATCTCATTGATTACCAGCTCGATAAATGCTTCCGGGTCCTCGCGATATTCACGCGGAACGGCATGAGCGCCCATGAAGGTGCTGACAATATCAATTGGATGTGCCTCGTGCAGCTGTTTAGCTACCTCCAGCTGCTTGATTTCATCAGCAAGAGTCAGTCCATACCCGCTTTTTGCCTCGACGGTTGTCACACCATGCAGCAGAAACTGATCCAGTCTGCGCTTGCTTTGAGCAAACAGCTCTTCATGAGTCGCCTCTCTGGTCGCTGCCGTCGTGGAGTGAATCCCTCCGCCGTTGTTCATGATTTCCATATAAGTAGCGCCATTTAGCCGCATATTGAATTCGTTTTGCCTGCTGCCCGCATGTACCAGATGCGTATGCGGATCAACCAGACCGGGAGTAACAAGCTTCCCTGTGGCGTCGATGATTTGTGCCTCATGAGCACGCTCATCGTACACCTCTGCCAGCTCCTCATCGGTCCCGACTCGCTGGATGACTCCCTCTTCCAGCCAGACACTTCCGTTTTCAATAATAGACAGCTCATTCATCCGCTCACCGACTACAGGTGCCTTTGAACCGCCAGCCAGTGTAGCGAGCTGGCTGGCATGGCGAATCCATACAGGTTTGGTCATGGCTCTTACTCCTTCATCATTGGAATATGAACGCCTTTTTCCTTGGCGGTCTGAATAGCCAGATCGTAGCCGGCATCCACGTGACGAACGATGCCCATTCCAGGATCAGTAGTCAATACGCGCTCCAGGCGACGTGCTGCTTCTGGCGTACCGTCAGCAACGATGACCATCCCTGCATGCAAGGAGTAGCCCATTCCTACACCGCCTCCATGGTGAACAGAAACCCAGCTTGCGCCACCTACTGCATTGACCATTGCATTGAGGATCGGCCAGTCTGCTACTGCGTCGCTGCCATCCTTCATCGCTTCTGTCTCGCGGTTCGGCGATGCAACCGACCCGGAATCGAGATGATCGCGTCCGATGACAATCGGTGCCTTCAATTCGCCACGTGCCACCATGTCATTGATGATTTGACCAAAACGTGCCCGCTCCCCATAGCCCAGCCAGCAAATGCGCGAAGGCAGTCCCTGGAACTGAATGCGTTCTTGTGCCATCCGAATCCAGTTACACAAATGCGTATTATACGAAAACTCGCGCAGGATAACCTCATCTGTTTTGTAAATATCCTCAGGATCACCGGAGAGCGCTACCCAGCGGAATGGCCCCTTGCCCTCGCAAAATTGCGGACGAATATAGGCTGGTACAAAGCCTGGAAAGCGGAATGCTTCCTCTACCCCTTCGTTTTTCGCCACCTGACGGATGTTATTTCCGTAGTCAAACGTGATCGCTCCCTTTTCTTGCAGAGCGAGCATGGCGCGAACGTGCTCGGCAATGCTTGCTTTCGAACGAGCTTCATACTCTTTTGGATCACTGCCCCTCAGCTGCGCTGCTTCCTTCAGGCTCATACCAACCGGGATATAGCCATTCAGAGGATCATGCGAGGAGGTTTGATCTGTCAAAACATCCGGGATAAAATTGCGTGCCAGCATCTCTTTCAATACTTCTGCCGCATTTCCTAACAAGCCGATAGAGATGCCTTTTTTCTCACGCTTCGCCGCTTCTGCCAGACGGATGGCCTCATCCAGACTTTCGGTCATCTCATCCAAATATCTCGTGTCCAATCGACGCTGGATTCGTGTGCGATCTACCTCAATATTGATGCTTACACCGCCATTGAGGGACACTGCAAGCGGCTGTGCTCCGCCCATACCACCCAGACCAGCTGTAACTGTAATCGTCCCTGCGAGCGTTCCCTCAAAATGCTGTCTCGCACATTCTGCAAAAGTCTCATATGTCCCTTGTACAATGCCTTGGCTGCCGATGTAAATCCAGCTTCCAGCGGTCATTTGCCCGTACATCATCAGACCCTTTTTGTCGAGCTCGTGGAAATGCTCCCAATTCGCCCACGCAGGAACGAGATTGGAGTTTGCCAACAGAACTCGCGGTGCATCTGTATGTGATTTAAATACCGCCACCGGCTTGCCGGATTGGATCAATAACGTCTCGTCGCTCTCCAAGTTTTTCAATGTTTCGACAATAGCATCGAAGCATTCCCAGTTGCGTGCCGCCTTGCCGATTCCCCCGTATACGACCAGGTCATCGGTTCGCTCTGCTACATCAGGATTCAGGTTATTTAACAGCATTCGCAGCGCCGCTTCCTGCACCCAGCCCTTTGTATGCAGCTCGGTACCAGAATACGATTGAATCATTTGCTGAATAGTTTGTGTTTTCGTCATGAGTTCCACCTGCTTTTCTCCAGATTGAATAGCTTATATCTAGTATAGAAAAGCGAAACGATGCAAAAAAGGCACCACTCTTTCGATTTGGTGCCACTTCTTTCGGTATGAATCGGCTCAGCAGATCACTTCATTAGAAATCCTCTCTTTTTATTCGCTTTCTATCTTTTCTTTCGATTTCGAAACAGACGTGGAGTTGTACCCGTTTTTTCCTTGAATATTTTGCTGAAATAATTGGCGTTTACAAAGCCTGTTTGTTGCGCAATCTCCCCGACAGACAAAGAGGTCTCCATCAGCAGGCGACTTGCTTCCTTTACGCGAAGCATGGTCAGCAGCTGCCGAAATGTTACGCCCTGCTTCTGAGTGAACAGCGTACTGAAATAGGCAGGACTGCGATCGACGTGACGTGCGACATCCTCCAGGCGCAGGTCAGAATCGGAATAACGTCTCTCCATGTAACGAATAGCTTGTTCGATGACATCTGGTCTGACCTCATCGCGCTGATTTTGAACCAGGTCCATCAGCGCTTGAATAAACAACAGGAGCTCCACAACAATCCGGTATAGAATCGGCGAATACAGGATGGTTTCAAACACCTGGTGGTACTCCTGCTCCAGCTCTCCCTGCTCCAGTCCATGAGATTTCATATAGCGTCGCACCTGTGCGAGTATACTCGTCAAACGAATCCGCAATAGGCCTGGCTCAGGAAAAGGCTCTTCTTTATAGGAAAAGTGCTTATACATCCACTGCTTCAGCTCTTCCGGATCGCCTCCATGCAGCATGTCTACCCACAGGCGCTGTTCCGACGGAGTCAAAAAAGGATCGATCGTCGCCCAATTGATCTGGTTCTCCACTACCCAAAGCTGCCTGTACCCTTTAAAAAAGCGAATAGATAAAGCCTCACTCGCTTCTTTATATTTCTCATACAAGCTTTGTTCTAACTCCTGTGAATCATACATCACCAGAAACAGGGGGGAATCACCCGTTGTCTCCCAATCCATCAATAGACGCTTGGCTGTTTGCTGCAAAAGGGCCGAGGCTTCAGGATCTTCTACAGAAAACACGCCTACGATTACATCACTTGTCGGAAGCAGGATGGGCTTGTCTCGAAAAGGATAGTCCTCAAAAAAGCGAAGAAGCTCCGGGTGACGTTTTGGGTCCTCGAGTTGCGCAAGCATCAACGCGTATGTGCTCCCCTGCAAAGGACGAGGAAAAAACAGATCCTGATACGATACCTCTCTGACTACGCCAGGCGCACCACTCTCCTCCTGATTCAGCTGGTTCCGTCTGCTCCTCTCCTGACAACAGCGGGTCAAAACACGTCTGATATACTCGGGCGTTTGAGGCTTAATCCATAAATCCCTTGCATTCAGCTCAATTCCTTGCATCGCGCGTTCAAAGGTAGCTTCTGCTGTCGTAACCAGTACAGTAGGCTTATACTGCTCCACCAACAGCTTGAGCCGCTCCCATTGACCTTTTCCGATCATGTCCAATTCGAGGCAGATCACATCCAGCGTCTGGGATTCCATCAGTTGAAATACTTCTGCCATCGTCCCAGCAGAGAGTACTTTTTTATATGGAATTGCACAGCTAGATACGAGCCAGCCCATTCCTGTCCGTTCATTCGGATCACGGTCGGCAATCATGATGCTGGGCATGGACAGCCCCTCCTTTGCAATGCCAGAAGATTTAGACGAAAAGAAATACAAAGCCTTATTCGTAGAAACAAAGGTTGCCCGCAATTGGACAACCTTGTTTGATCGAAATTTCTATGATGTAAAAGGATTTTCAATCATGGTTCCCATGATGTGATCCACCGGAATAAATCCGATTTCCCGCGAATCCGTACTGTGATTGCGATTATCTCCCATCACGAAGATGTGATTTTCAGGTACAGTCAGCTTTCCGTCTGTGACAAATTGCATCGTTTCCTTAATATACGGCTCCTCCAAAGCACTGCCGTTGCGGTAAACCTTGTTGTCCCTGAATTCAAGCACGTCTCCTGGTTTTCCGATGACTCGCTTGACGTACATGGAGTGGTCTTCTTGTGTTCCTGTCAAAAGAGACACAAGCGGGTGACTTGTGAGGTCATCCATAAAGGAACGGTCTCTTTGCACACGACTGTCAATAACGACGATATCACCATAGTTCGGTAAATAGGAAAACGTATGTGAAAGTTTAGACACGTAAATTCGTTGTTGATCCTGCAAGGTAGGGTCCATGGAATGACCATCAACCTTATATGGCTGGAATACAAAGATTCCTAAGACCAGGGCAAAAGCTACTGCAAAGGCAATCGAACGCACCCATCCCATAATCTCTTTCACTCTCATTTGACACTCCTCTCATTACCTTCTTCCAATAACCTTCCCACACATCATACCACAAAGGATAGACAGACGCCAAAAAGCCAGCCCCACCTACCGGAGCTGACTCTGCCATCCCACCTTATTTGGACAAGCCGTACTCTTTCATTTTGCGGAACAGACTCGCTCGACTGATTCCAAGCAACTCTGCCGCGTCTTCTTTTCTGCCTTTTCTTTTCTGAACGCGCTGTAATGCCTCCGTAATCGCGATACGCTCCATTTCCTTGAGCGAAAGCAGCTCGTCCTGTTGTTCCTCGCTTCTCACCGTCCATGACGATCGTAACGAATTGCTATTATTTTTCACCATCGCACCTGGCAAACTAGCTGGTTGAATCAAAGTATAGACCTCCATGTTGACGGCATACTCCACGACGTTCGCTAATTCCCTGACATTACCAGGCCAATCATGATGAAACAAGATTGCCTGTGTTTCTTGTGAAAATCCAGAAACAGGCTTGCCTAATCGCGCCGCACATTCTGCCAGGCAGCCATTTGCCAAGGTCAGTAAATCCTCACGGCGACTCTTAAGCGAAGGCAAATGTATCGGAATCACATGCAATCGATAAAACAAATCCATGCGAAACAGTCCCTGTGCGACCCGCTCTTGCAAATCCATATGGGTTGCCGCAATGATTCGGGCATGAACAGGAATCACCTTTCCAGCTCCACCTACCCGTTGAAGCTCTTTTTCCTGAAGTACGCGAAGCAGCTTCGATTGCAGATGAAGCGGCATGTCTCCGATTTCGTCCAGAAAAAGCGTACCTTTTCCAGCCAGTTCAAAAAGTCCTGGCTTTCCTCCCTTTCGCGCACCTGTAAAAGAGCCTTCCTCGTAACCAAACAGCTCGCTTTCCAGCAAATGCTCAGGGATGGCAGCACAATTAATGGAGATAAAAGGCTGCGCATTTCGCCTGCTCGCTTGGTGGATCGCTTTGGCAAACAGCTCCTTCCCCGTTCCACTCTCGCCTTGGAGAAGTACATAAGAATCACTGTCCGCGACTCGCCTCGCCACGTCCTTGGCATATTGGATGGCGGGGCTGCTTCCAACAATGACCGAAAAGGCGTCATCACGCTCATAGCCGCCTACTTGCCTGGCAATTTCTACGACTTCCCGCACGTCATCTAGAGTAATAACCCATTCACGGATGTGACCGTCGAGTTCAATCGGCTTGATGGAAAACAAGAACTCCTGCTCTTCCTGTCCGATCACCAGAACGACCTTTTTCGGAGTGGCCTGCACTTGATCGGCTTCTCTGATGGCCGAAAGCCACGCTGCTGCATCTATGTCTGCAAGGCTGTCATCAGCTCCGAGCTGTAAAAACTGACGTGCTCTCTGGTTGACCTGAACGATTCGATCGGCCTGATCCACCGTAAGCATCGCTTTGTCCAGGTCATCCATTACGACACGAAGCTTGGCTAGCGCGAGCTGCTGCTCGACATACATGTTGTGCTCTTTCAGCTTGATCGAGATCAGCTCAGCCATTTTTTGCAAAAAGGTGAGGATCGAGCTGACATCAGAGAACAACCGCTCTCTTTGCTCCTCATCAAATGCGAGCAAACCGATGACACCGACCTTTTGTCCATCCAGCATAATCGGGCAACAGATTTCACCCGTCTCCGCACAATTGCCAAAGTGGGCACACGGTCGACAGCGATCATCCTCACCGGGGCGAGTAATTACCACGGGGTGTCCAGCAAACAAGGAGGACCGATAGATGTGATCATGACCCGCCATCGTGTGCAATACACCTGCCTGCGTGCGTCCCGTTCCGGCTATCCGCATCAAATCTGTGTCGGCAATTTCTACCTCGACGCGCAGAACGGACGCTACTGCCCAAGCAATTTGCTGAACACTCTCCTGTATCTCACGCAAGGACATGCGGATTCCCCCCTCTGTCGTATCGTCTGCCTCTATTATACCGCAGACGTGGGAAGAGCCCAGTTATTATGCATTCGCTTCTTCATCCTCTGCAGATGGCCATCCGCCCCACAGATTGGTGATATGCCCATCCGGATCACGCAGCGTAAAGCTGTAGCCGCCGCTTTTTTTATAGCTCATCTCACTCGTTTCAATCCCCTTGCCGCGCAGCTCTTCATAAACGGCATGAATCTGATCTACCTGAAGCGAGATGATCGGCTGTACCTGACCCGCCATATTGGTGAAGTCGAGGCATGGTACATTCGGGCTTTGAACCAGACCAAGCCCTACCCCTCCGACATTCAGCCATGCTTCATAATCTCCCGGCGTATACTCAAAGGTAAACGGAATTCCCAGGACATCCCGGTACCACTTCACCGATACCTCCACATTTTTTACTGGCACCTGAATTACTGCAAAATGACGTACGAATGTACTCATAACACTCACTCCTTCTGTAAGATGTGGATGAACTACCTTTTGCCTTTCATACTCGTAAACGAGAAATTGGGGCAAAAAGAAACGGGCATGCTACCATTTTTGAACAAAATGGATCAAATGTCCGTCTGGGTCGCGAACAGAAAAATAGAGCTTGTCCGCCTGAACCGTTACCTTCTCTATACGCACCCCGCGATCCATAAATCGCAAATACGTATCACAGATGGCGTAAGGATCACCCTCACGAAATGCTGCCAAAAACTGCTCGAAGTCTTCTTTGGTCACCGAAGCAATGGGAGCCTGTTGTGTGGATGGCTTGTGACGAGCTTCTTCGCTTCCGTCAGCGGCTTGATTTGCCAGAGAGAGCAGGCGATTCCGTGCCCTTTTTACTCCTTCCTTTACTGCCCCAAGTGTCATATGAAGCAGCCTCGCCGTTTCCGGTGCAGTGAATGAAAAAATATCAATCAAAAGGATCAGCGCCATCTGCCGGGCATTCAATCGATTTGCCAATTGCTCAAAATTTTCCCGAATGGTATATGCATCACTAGCTGTAGAGTGTTGCAAATACTCTGCTTCGTCGAACATCTCTTTAGATTCATTTGTCTGTTTTTTCCGACAATGATCAATCCACGCATTGGACGCTATCTGTCTGAGATAGGCTTTCGTCAGCTCGCGCTCCGGCTGCTGCTGAATCGATCGATACGCTTTGGCCAATGTTTCTTGCATCAAATCTTCCGCATCCCATTTGTTCCTGGTGAGCTGTAAGCAGTGCTTTTTTACGTCTGATAAAAACGGCTCTAGGCGTGAAAAGGATGCGCTACTCATGAAATCCCTCCAAGGCTCCCTGAAATACACATTTATTGTCAATAATTTACTGGCAGCTGTCAATAAGTAAAGGTGGGCTTTCCTGAAAGAAGGTAATCGTTCCTGTTTGATCGCTGGAATTTTACTGGCGATTTCACAGCTGGACTGGTCCTCATCCTGATGCTAATCAATCCAGTATTGGAAGAGATGTATTGGCGCGGCTACATGCATAAAAAGCTGACGCGAAAATATAAACCACAGACTGTCATCCTGCTTGCGGCACTGTTTTACAGTCTCTATCATTTGCTTTCGGTCATACCACTCTTTGCCTGGCCTTATAATGTCATGATGGTCGTGCCTGTTTTTCTAGCCGGATTAATATGGGGGTACATGCGACAACGCCATCACTCGATCATCAGTCCTGTGCTGGCTGATACAGGAATCATGGGTATCTATTTGCTGTTTTAAGCATGAGAATATAAAAAAACCTGCCTTTCATTATGAGAGACTCGAAGCATGCGCTGCTAAAGAGTCGCTCTTACTTGAAAGGCAGGTTTTTCTTTTCTCCTGAAACGCCCAGATGATAGATACATGACTGTTGTCCCTGTGGATGAATTGATCGGTAATCCATTGGAACGATGATTGTGTCGCTAGATGATTGGAAACCGTGCACTCGTCTATTGTGCTGCTAGATTTACAGCGCTGTCCACTGGCGAGGGGTTATTGATCGGCAGTACATCAATCTTCCCAAGGTTGTATCATAGTACTGTTGGCCGAGATAGGGATAAAGCGGGCGTTTGGATGTCGGACCAAACAATGGGTAATTCCACGAATTATCATGTTCTACATGTGCAGATGTCGTGGTGTTTACTAAAGGAGCTCCACTTACCTCCGACTTGTTTCCAACGACAACCACCTCTGCGCTCGCACCCAAAGCGGATATCCGGATGGCTTCGGGTCCATTCAAAAAGCGGTTGTTCTTGATGGCTACCGAGCCTCTGTTTATTTGGACTTGAACAGCACGTCCTGTCATTGTGTCAAACAGGTTTCCCTCGATATCGATCATCCGATTGGCAGTGGATTCACTTTTTCCGATCGAAATAAGGGCGGGCGCAGAATTGCCCCGGAAGCGGTTCCCCTGAACCAAGGTATACAGATTCATCCCTTGCCCCATTTGTTCCAAGCTGATTACTGCCTGCTTCGTGTCATTTTGGAAGAAATCATTGTCGATAAAGCGGATGTCTTCTGCACTCTCGTCTACCATGATCATGTGCGAGTATTTTGTCCCGTCAACGGGATCGACGCCATTTTTCTGAAAAATATTCCCTTGAATCAGAATGTTTTTGCCGTTAGCAAGTCCGAGCCCCAGAGCATTGTTCTCCACTCGATTGTTCACAAACCAGGCCTTGAAAGACGATCCGTCTTGGTTGGCCTGATCGCCAGAGAGCTTCAAATTGGCCGGATAGCCACGAACGTGATGAAAGTAGTTCTCGTTAATATGCAAGTACCTTCCAGAACCAAACATATCAACTCCATCCCCGTTCATGTAGCTAATTTCATTATGAGTGAGATACAGATTTTCACTGTCCCCCCCATTAAATTTGACCCCATCTCCGGTTCCCTTCTCTAAAAGGCATTGGTCAATCACGACGTTATTGGTTTTCTGGCACATGACGAGATTATCAACCAGATACGATCCTGTCGCCGTGCATTTCTCCAAACGGATAAAACTATTCCAAAATGTTTTGTCCGTGTAATCGATCGGGTCACCATCGTAGGTACCTAAAAAATAGGCGAGCGCACCGTTTTTCATGTGGCAGTCAAACAGGGTAGCATTCGTGATTCGAATCCCCCTGAAAAAACGAGCCACGCCTTGGGTCGTAGGCGTATCGTAGGTGAGGCGGCTTACCTGAAAATCAGAGGTATCCTGGACACGAAACAGATCTTCTCGCCCCCCCTGAATTACAGAACCATCCCCTTCTACAAAAATCCGATTTCCCCCGGTAATAGTGAGCGCAGCTGTAATCCGGTAGGTCCCAAACGGAAACAAAACCACCGTCCCATTCCCTTTCACAGCATCATTCAGTGCTGCTTGTATTGCCGAGGTGTCGTTTGCTACCCCATCACCTTTTGCCCCATAATCTCTTACGTTCAAATGCAAATCAATCCCCAATGGCCTCCCCTTTCTCCCCTATAGGGGAACGTTATTCAAGACTTTTATTAGTCTTGTTCGTACTCTCAAGCTATTTCAGAAAGGAGGCAAAAGTGTGTAGTTACTCGTGGAAATCCGTGTACAAAAAACGCCTGCGACAAGAAAGTCGAGGCGTTCTCTTCCATTTAATATATTAAATTCCAATCTCGTACATATCTCTATGTTTTCATCATTTCACGAGGCTTCTCTAGTGAGGTTTGATAAGTAGGAACGATCAGATGCATTAAGGACAACAGCTCTTTCTCAGAGGAATAGGTGTATTTCATCTTGACCGCCTGCTCCAATTTTCGAATGACAAATCCCAGTTCTTCGTAGGAGTATGGGCTATGCTTTCCGATGAAAATTCTGTTGTGCTTGGATGCTGTCGCTCCTTCCTCACTTGTTAGCATTTCTTCAAACAGCTTTTCACCTGGACGAATACCCGTGTATACCACTTGGATATCTAGCTCTGGCCTCAATCCCGACAATCGGATAAGATCGTGTGCCAAGTCGGAGATGCGCACCGGCTTACCCATGTCCAATATAAAGACTTCTCCTCCTTGAGCCAGTGCTCCTGCCTGAATCACTAACTGTACGGCCTCGGGGATGGTCATGAAATATCTGACCATGTCAGGATGGGTGACTGTAACAGGACCTCCCTTGCGTATTTGTTCCTTGAACAAAGGAATCACACTCCCTCTGCTTCCAAGAACATTTCCGAACCGGACGGCCGCAAACTTGGTGGAGCTGATTGGGTCCAGGCTCTGAATCATCATTTCACTGATCCGCTTGGTTACCCCCATGACGCTGGTCGGATTGACTGCCTTGTCGGTTGAGATGGAGACAAACCTCTCTGTACCGAAAATGTGTGCACATTCTGCTAGATTCTTCGTGCCAAGCACATTGTTTTTGATAGCTTCCGCTACATTTTGCTCCATTAACGGAACATGTTTATGTGCCGCAGCATGAAAGACGATAGCTGGGCGATACTCATCAAAAATGGACTCGATCCGATTCATATCCTGGATGTCAGCAATGATGGGACGGAAAACCACACGAGGAAATGACCGTCTCAATTCATTTTCGATCGCGTAGATACTGTTTTCCCCGTGCCCCAAGAGAAGTATGGTACTCGGGGAAAACGTGGATATTTGACGGCATAGCTCAGAACCGATACTTCCTCCTGCCCCAGTGACGAGTATCGTCTTATCCGTGATGTACCCAGATATTTCATCTAAGTCAACTTCAACAGACTCCCTGCCAAGTAAATCTTCTACATGGACATCCCTGATCAGACTAATCGAAACCTTCCCGTCGATGACATCACTCACGCGGGGAAGTAGCATGATTTGGACTTCGGTCTCTTTGCACAAGTTAATGATCTTGGCCACTTCTTCCCTTGCCACAGAAGGCATAGCAATAATCACGGTGTCTACTCCAAAAGTCTTGACAGCACGGCCGATGCTATTCCGATTGCCTACCACAGGAATCCCCAAAATCCTCAGCTGCAATTTCTTTGGATCATCATCAATAAATCCCACTGGATAGAGATCAACTTCCTCCGCCTGCAGCAATTCTTTGACGACCAATCCTCCTGCAGAACCTGCTCCCACGATTAGCGCTTTTCGATGATGTGGTTGTAATTTGAGTGTCTGTACATGAAACAACCGCCAGACAAACCGGGACAGGCCAATGCTCGCCGTAGAGGTCATGCCGATCAATATCAGCACACTAGTAGGGATCACGACCTGTTCATCCACTAACCGATATCCATATGATAGGGAAAATGACATCAGATGCGCTACTATCGTCCCTTTGACAATCAGAAGCATTTCACCCACACTGGCTTGCCGCCATGAACACTGGTATACTTTCAAAATGGTAAACGATAAATAAGTAGTTCCTGTCGTGATCAAAATTGCATACGGGATCCCAGACCCAAAAGCATCGGGAATCTCACCGCCAAATCGGATCAGATAGCTGACGAATACTGAAAAAGAGAGTAAGACCGCATCCAATCCCCAGTATATGAACGTTCGTCGTTTTTGATCCATCTTTACTCCTCCGAAGCGAACATGTCTCCTCTGTAAATCTATTTTTTGAGCACATTTTCACTCTTGTCCCTGCGTCTGCAATCATGACATCAAATGCTGTCTCACTACAAAAGAATGTGATCATCAAATTTGACCATTGTGCTTCCCGACCGATATTGACCAATACTCGGGCTATTTTGATGTCCAAGCAGGTTCTCCCTCACAAACTTCATGAAATTCTCTCCACTTTCATAGGCATGCGGATATCCACCGCCAAATCGGGGATTGATTTCTGAAATGACAAAATCGCCATTTATCAAAAAGCAATCAATGTCAATTGGACCAATAAATGGAAATTTACACAACAACCGTCTAATAAGGTCTGTTAGTAGCTCATCCTTGATTGCAATAGAGCGATCTGTTTCTCCTGACCGCATACGTAGCTTTTTCTTGGTGAATATGGAAACCGGCTCACCTGAAATCATGTCGACATAAGCATCTACACCAAACTCCACTCCGTCGACAAATGGTTGAACTACCAAATTAGGCTGAGAAAAGAAGAGCATCTCCAGCTCTTGTTCGTCCTTCACTACTCTGACTCCCAGACTTGCACTCCCTCTCCTCGGCTTGGCTAGAAGCGGAAACGAGATCGTGTTTTTTGCCAGAGCGGCTTGGATGTCCTGCCAGATGGAAAATGTGGGAATGCAGGGGATTTCATTTTTAACAAGAAAGTCATGAGTAGCTTGTTTGTCCAGACACATGTCGATAACGGCAGGCGAAGAGAGGACCACCGTAACGCCATGTTCGCGAAACCGTTCAGCGTGGCTTGCCAACACACTTAGCTCCGGATCGATCAAAGAGAGAATGGCTTGGATGCGATGACGGCGGCACAGCTCCAGCAGCGTACTGATATATAGAGGGTCATCCATCCGGGGTATCTGTTCCCATGCATCGGCCGCATACAACGCCGGGGCTGTCTCATCACAATCGACTGCGATGACCTTCCCTACCGCCTTCCATTCCTGACAAAAATAGCGAACTATTTTGACACGTCTTCCCACACTGGTCAACATGAGATTCATCATTCATCTTCTCCATTCATTCTCTGAAAGGCGTAAACTGATAGCTGGGCTCTGGACAAAACTGATCCAAGGTTTCCTTTTCCCGAGCAACTACCACTCCTCGAGGACCAAAGGCGATAATCGGTGGTCGAGCTTGTATAAAAGGCGGCTGAAAGACGATCGTATAAGCACCTACGTGTCCAAAAACTAGAAAATCCCCTGGCTGCGGCAGTCTCCCACGACCATTTTCTACCAGGTAGTCCTTTTCCATGCAGGTGTATCCGACTACATGATAGGTACCGACAGGATCGTGATCGTCTTCTCTGGCGGTGATCAGCTCTACAGGTAAAGGGTGCTTGTGCATGGTCGGCTTGACATTGTGAACACTTCCATCCACTAAGACAAAACGGACCCCTCGATTTTCTTTCACATCCACCACTCTACAGGCAAAGTGGACAGCATCAGCCACCAGAGAAATGCCAGGCTCTACAATCAATACCGGGTGCAAGCCATAGGGAAGCAATTCTTTCTTCATAACGGCCGTTATCATTTCGGCGTAATCCTCATAGGATGGTGCTATTTTGTTCCCGAACGATGCGGGGAGCTCGCCGTACATTCCTCCTCCCACGTCGATGTATTCCAAAGAACCCTTTAGGTACTCTCTCGCTAAGAAGCATAGCTCCTGCGTAATTTGTTCATACACGCCAAGACTACGATTCGTAGAGAAATGACCATGTAAGCCAACGACACGGATGTTGGGTGATTGGGAGAGCTCTCGGATCGCTCGCTCGAAGTTCCCGTTTTCCACACAGAAACCAAAACGGCTTACCTCATATCCGTTCTGCAATGGACTTTCTCCGTTGACAGACAGATCAAAATTGACACGCAAACCGATCTTTACTTCTTTTTGACCATGCCGTTTCGCATACCGGATCACACTGGGAATTTCCGAAAAAGAATCCAGATTCACGATGGCCTCTCCGTCCAAAGCGAGGATAATGTCTTCCTCCCGTTTGAGAGGACCGTTAAACACAATCTGTTTCGGCTGGACACCAAAGCTCTGTGCCAGATCGTATTCCAATCGCGACACGACTTCTGCATAAGCGCCTAATTCATGTAGCTTCCGACAAAGATGTGGCAAATAATTTGTCTTATAGGAATAGGCAATGATCAACCTATCGTAACGAGATGAGAATGCGCGCTCCATCCGTTGGTAATTATCCACCAGTCTCTTGTCATCCAGTACGTAAAACGGAGACTGAAATTGCTCTGACCAATGCTCCAACCATCCTTGCTCGTACATGTCCTCACCCTTCACCGCGTCTTTGCAACAACCTTTGTATGCAGGAAATGACACGCTGCTGCTCTTCCTCCGTCAAGCTGGAACCAGAAGGCAGGCACACCCCATTGGCAAAAAGTCGATCCGAGACGCTTTCTTCGGGCTGGTGCGGATAGTAGACGCAACCCGCAAAAAGCGGCTGCAAATGCATCGGCTTCCAAACCGGCCTCGCCTCAATCCTTTCATTGTCCAACTCTTCCAGAAGTCGCAGGACAGAAAATCCGCTTCTCTCCTCGTCAATTGTCAATGCCGTCAGCCAACGGGAAGAAAAACCGCCTTCCGCTTCGGGCATAAATCGGATCCCCGGTTCACCGCTCAACGCCTGCTCATATCTTTCGAAAACGGAGCGCCGGGCACGGATGCGGTCATCCAGTACACGCAGCTGCCCTCTTCCTACTGCCGCCAAGAGATTGCTGAGCCTGTAGTTGTAACCTATTTCACTGTGTTGATAGTGGCGGGCCAAGTCCCTGGCCTGCGTCGCCCAATAACGTGCTTTTTTCAAAGCCTCCACATCATCTGAGACCAGCATTCCTCCGCCAGATGTCGTAATCATTTTATTACCATTAAACGAAAGTGCCCCAAACT
This sequence comes from uncultured Brevibacillus sp., assembly GCF_947502445.1. Taxonomy (GTDB): domain Bacteria; phylum Bacillota; class Bacilli; order Brevibacillales; family Brevibacillaceae; genus Brevibacillus. The sequence goes on along the minus strand of NZ_CANMZW010000016.1, from coordinate 47,359 downwards.
CCCCAATAGTACCGCTAGCCTTTCCATGCCGGTTTGCTCCCAGCGATTCTGCGGCATCCTCTACAATCGGAACCTGATAGCGGTCGCACAACATTTTGATTTCCTCCATACGCGCACTCTGACCGTAGAGATGTACGACAATAACTGCTTTAGGTAATCGCTCCATTAACGTTGCCTCGTGCAATGCTCTTTCCAATGCCACGGGTGACATGTTCCATGTGTCCGGCTCGGAGTCGATCAGTACAACGGAGGCCCCTTGGTAAAGAATAGGATTGACACTTGCTACAAACGTCAAGCTGGAGCAAAAAACAACATCTCCCTGCCCAACCCCCAACAAGCGAAGGGCCAAATGGATTGCTGCAGTCCCTGAAGAGAGAGCCAAGGCTCCCCTTACCCCCAAATAGGCAGCCATTTCCTGTTCAAAAGAATCGACGTGCTCCCCCAAAGGAGCGATCCAATTGGATTCAAACGCTTCCTGAAGGAAAGGCAGCTCCCACTCGCCCATATGGGGCGGGGACAAAAAGATTTTGTTTTGTTGATTGGGCATCCCCTATTCCACTCCCGCTAGCATATGGTTTTATTGCGGTCTTCTACCTGCACGCTGCCCGTAAAGTCTTTCACAACCAAAGCTCCCTCACGTGTCGTCTCCTCCTGACGAAAGACCTTGCAGACCGTCAACCACAGAATTTTCAAATCCAGGGCAAAGGAAGCATTGTCCACATACCATACGTCCAGCTCGAATTTTTCTTCCCAAGAAATAGAGTTGCGCCCATGCACCTGTGCCCAACCGGTGATTCCCGGCTTTACAGCGTGCCGCCTCGCCTGTCTTGCATTGTAGAGTGGCAAATATTCCATCAGCAATGGCCTTGGTCCAACGAGACTCAACTCCCCACGTAGTACATTCCATAATTGTGGAAGCTCATCCAGGCTATACTTTCGCAAGAAGGTACCGAACGATGTGGTTCTTTCCTCGTCAGAAAGCAGCTTTCCATTCTCATCGGTTTGATTGGTCATGGTCCGAAATTTATGAATGACAAACGGTTTGCCATGAAGACCCGGACGCTCTTGTGAAAAAAGGACCGGGGTACCCATTCTTTTTCGAATGAGATGGAATAACACCAAAAAAATGGGGGAGAGGATGAAGAGCAGGCAAGACGAAACGGCCAGATCAAATATCCTTTTCACTGAACGACCTGCTCTACCTTTTGAAACATGGCCAATCGTTCGGATAGGATCTCCAGCACATCCTCTCGCAAGTCCGGCCGCTTCAGAGCAAAATCAATCGTGGCTTCTATAAAACCGAGCTTGGTTCCAACGTCATAGCGTCGGCCATCAAATTCACATGCCATGACCGCTTGCCGTTTGGATAAGGTACGCAACGCATCGGTTAGCTGAATTTCACCGCCGGCGCCCACTTCCTGCCTTTCCAAAATGCTGAAAATTTCCGGACGAAGCACATATCTGCCCATAATGGCTAAACGGGAAGGAGCTTCCTGCACAGAAGGCTTCTCTACCAGATCCCGAATGTGGTACATCCCTCTACTCCCGATCAATGAATCTGCTTGCACGATTCCATAGCGGTGAACCTCTTCCTCCCGAACCTCTTGAACACCGATAATCGTCGAGTGGAAATGTTCATACATCTCTATCAAATGTTTCAGGCAAGGTTTATCCGACACAACGATATCATCACCCAACAAGACGGCAAACGGCTCATCACCGATAAACTTTCTGGCACACCAGACGGCGTGTCCCAAGCCTTTTGCCTCTTTTTGACGGATGTAATGGATATCTACCAGATTGGTAATCCGCTCGATCTCTTCTAGTTCTGCTCGCTTATGCTTGGCCGATAAGGTAGCTTCCAATTCGTACGACTTGTCAAAATGGTCTTCGATAGCCCGTTTGCCTCTGCCTGTGACGATGATGATATCTTCAATTCCCGACGATACGGCTTCTTCAATAATGTACTGAATCGTTGGTTTATCCACGACGGGTAGCATTTCCTTAGGCTGCGCCTTGGTGGCAGGTAAAAAGCGGGTGCCCAAACCTGCCGCAGGAATAATCGCTTTTTTAACCTTCATTGCGGGACACTCTCCTGTTTGAACTCACCACACGCAGTCGAGAAACAGCCTCACCCAGGATGGCTTCCATCTGCGCCGCCAGCTTGATACGCTCATACGTATCCTGTGCCAGAGCGCGTGCATGGACACCCATAGCTGTCAGGTCATGGGAGCCATTTTTCACTTGAATCAGCAGGCTGGCTAATTCATCCGGTTTTTTCGGGTCAACAAAAAAACCTGCTCCATGCTTCTCCACGATTTCTTTGGTCCATCCCGCAGAGTTCACAATGATGGGCTTGCCTGCGGCCAATGAATCAAAAAACTTGTTAGGTGAGTTCGTAGTCAGAATTGGCAAATCTTTGAAGGAAGTAATGGTAAGATGAGAAGCCGCCAGCAGGACTGGCATTTCCTTACGAGGGATGGAGCCAGTGAACATGACGTTGGACAATGCATGCATTCTGCAAAACGCCTCTAGCTCAGGCTTTGTTTTACCATCACCTGCCAGCACGAAGGCAATTTTTGTCTCCTGCTGTTCAGCCAACAAGCGTGCAGCCTCCACCACATACTCCAGTCCGTTGGCAATGCCCATGGAACCTGCATGCGTAATGACCAGCTTTCCTTCTAAACCATGACGCCTGGTAAAGTCTTCCACCATCAAGGAATCCACCTTATCAGGTGAAAACATGTCCAGGTCAGAGCAGTTGGGAATCATGCTCACTTTGTCCGGATCGATTCCTGTTTGGCGTACTCCATCTGCCATGCCTGGCGAGAGAGCCACCACATGTTCCGCTTCTTTATACGCTTTCTTTTCAAGAAATCGTAGCAGGGAGATCAAAAGAGGGGAACGGATCGCGCCAATTTGGATGGGCGCTTCGGGCCATAAATCCCTCACTTCGAACACAAAGGGAATACGCTTTAGCTTTTTCATGAGTAGTGCGGGAATGACAACCGTCAGAGGCGTTGAGGTAGCCAGGACAATATCCTGTTTTTTCAAAGTCAGACAGATAATCGTTGAAAGCAGAACAAAGGAAAAAAAGGAAAGTACCCTGCGAAAGAAGCTCATGTAATTGGAATAACGGTTACGCACAGCGATCACATGTATGCCATCGATTAAATACTGCCTTGTAAATATCCCCTCCTCTGTCGGTTCTAGGGATTGAAGCACAGAATCACCGGTTAGCATGGTCACTTCATGCCCCTCTTTTACGAGATGCTTGGCGAATTCATAAGATCTCGTCCCCTGCGCTCCATCCCTAGTCGTAAAGTACTGATGGATATACAGAACTTTCATATTCGCCCCCCCACCGACTAACAGGTCAAATGGCCCCCTCTTACTACAAACTCTATTCCGTTTGTCCCAGTAATAGAACTTAGTTACCAATCCGTTGGTAACGATAAAAACGGCGGAGCCATATTTCGAGAGCGAGCGGATTGAAGATGTCCCGGAACCAGATGCCGCCTTTTCCCGGTGACTGTTTGCAGTATTGTTCATACTTGGCCAAAAGTTTTTTCCGATCAATAATCCCGGTGGAAAAAATCAGGCTATCTTCCTGAAAGTAACGCAGGACCCCCTCCCGTAATTCTCTTTTCAACCACTCACTCTGTGGATTGACGAATCCCTGTTTATCTTTGCGCCACGCGATTTGCTTTGGTAGCAACGGCTCCATCGCTTTGCGAAATACATACTTCGTCCAACCATCCTTCATCTTCAAGGCGGGGGTTAGCGGCAACAGCTTTTCAATCAGCCGATAATCCAGAAAGGGAAGCCGCACCTCTCGGGACCAAGCCATCGACATCCGGTCTTCATAATGAGTCAGAGCAGGAACGGAAAAACGGCGAATATCCAAGGCTTGACGCTCTTCTACACTCATTCCTGAAGCGAGCCCAAGCGGAATCCATCGATACTGACGTAGCGCCTCTCCCGCGATCTCGATCTCCTTTGGTTTCAACACACCAGGCAGATACCGTTTTGCCTCCGACATGGAAAACTGATTCAAGATAGTCCCTTGCTTCCAGAAGCGAAACAACTCGATGGGCGCCTGAGCAATTTGTCCCTGACGAAGAAGCGATTGCACATAAAATCCCAGGTACTTGCGATATCCACATAAAAGCTCGTCCGCCCCCTGCCCGCTCAAGATCACCGTAATTCCCATTTTCTTGGCCTGTTCCATAAGTAAATAATGAGCAATTGTGGAAAAGCTGCTAATCGGCTCATCATTGTACCAGGTCACTTGTTCCAAATAGTCGAAAGCCTGTTCTGGTGCAAAATCCAGCACCACCTTGTCTACAGGCCGCTTGAGATGCCGGCTCATCATATCGATAAACGGACTTTCATCAAAACGTGAATCCACACTTACTGCCGACAGCATATGCAGCGCTCCATCTCTTTGGGTCAATGTGTCCATGACAGAAGCGATGGAGGATGAATCCACACCACCTGACAGCAGTACACCGACTGGCACATCACTTCTCATACGGAGCCTGACAGCATCCGTAAATAATTCCCTGACCTCTTCCACCAATTCCGATTCGTCAGACTGTTTGTTGGTATCCCGAGCAGGAAAGGACCAAAATGGACGCAAGGAACCAGACAGACGATCTTCCTTCAAATCAAAACAAAGCGTATGGTGAGGAGGAATTTTTTGGATCCCCTCAAAAAAACTTTCTTCGGACGTTGCCAAGAGGGACTGCTGGATGTATTCGCCAATTCTTTGATAATTCAAAGAGAAAGGCTGCTTCACCAGCTCCAGGATTGTTTTCAGCTCAGATGAAAAAACGAGCTCCCCGTCGCTGATTGCGTAGTACAGCGGTTTGACGCCAAATCGGTCTCGGCACAGGTAGAGCTTCCGTACTCTTTGATCTAGCCAGGCAAATGCCCACATCCCGTTGAATCGCGCTAAGGCATCATCCACTCCCCACTGGTGAAGAGCCGTCAATACGACTTCTGTATCCGTGTCACTAACGAAATGATGACCCAGCCCCTCTAGCTCTTGGCGAATTTCCTGGTAGTTGTAGACTTCACCGTTATAAATGAGAATGCTCTGGTCTGTCGCATAGACCATTGGTTGTGTCCCCATCTCACTTATATCCAGGATGGATAGGCGCTGGTGTGCGAATCCGACTCTCCACTCTCCTGACAGGTAAATGCCCGTTCCTTGGGCATCCGGCCCGCGGTGAATCTGAATTTGTTCCGCTTGTCGCAAGCGATGCACTATGGTATCCATCTGATTTTTCGTCACGATTCCTGCAATTCCGCACATGTCGGCTTACCCCCTTTGTAATCGTATGGATGGCTGTTCTTCTCCTGCACGTGGGCGCAACAACGGCAGCAGGATGTGACCTACCACCCGTTCTTCCGTAAACTGACTAGCTGCTCGGTTCGCAGCGATTCTCATCCGTTCATAAAGCTCTGGCTCTTGGCTCATACGCTTCACACAAGCAGCAATCTGATCGGGAGCATTTACCGAAACGAGAAATCCATTTTCCTCCTGCAAAACAAGCTCAGGTATCATCCGCCATGCGGTAGCAATTACGGGAACCGAAGCAAAAAAAGCTTCCACGATAACAGCCGGATAGCCTTCGCCCAGATGGTAGGAAGGCAGCAACAAAACATCATAGCTCGCAATTGTTTGCATTACCTCGTCAGAATCCAGAATTCCACCGTACCCAGCACCTGGAAGCTCTGCTAGCAACTGTCGAAAGCGCTCTTCGTCGCCAGCAAAAATGGGACCGTGAAAGGTGCATGTCATTGCTCGGTCCTGCTTCATTGCTTCCAAAATGTCAAAAACGCCCTTTTCCTCCCGAATTTGTCCTACAAAAACAGCAGAAGCAGAGCCCTTCTTTTTGCTTGCATGTGGAGGTAGTGGCTGAAATGGGAGGAAATTGGGGAAATGAATCACCTGTTCTTGTGGAATACCCATCCGCTCCATAAAAAATCGACAGAGCCCTTTTGTTTGCGGGAGCAAATAATGTACCTTTTCAAAGATTCGCCTGATCACCCATCTGTACCACTTGGGCAGTCTGCCATAATCCTCTTCAAAGTCACCCCCAAACAATTTGAGCACGACCTTCCTGCCGGAGTATTTGTACAGAAGAATGAGGAGTAGGCCTAGCGTGTAGGCAAAACGGTTGTTCGCCCAAATCAATATGCCGTCAACATGCCTCATTCTCCACCAGGCTTGCACGAAAAAGGATAAGGCATGAGCAGCATCCTGAATATCCAGTCGTCGCCCCAGCTTGCTTTCCTTCTCTTTGCGCGACGTATCGAGTATCTCCAGCTCGATTCCTGCGTCCTTCAGCACACGGCTGTTCACCAATCGAAAGAAAGATACGGTGTCTCCCCCAATCGGTGGAGGAAGCGGTCCTACGGCAAGAAACCGTCCACTCGAACCATTTCTTTTCATGCCAATCCCTCCTGAATGTCCCTACGCTCGTTTTCATTCGTAAAAATTTGCTCGTACAGTCCTGCAATATAGGGGGCAGAGTACTGACGGGCTTTTTGCATTCCAGAATCAAAAACAGTCTCTTTGTTAAGGGCAGTCAGCATTCCATCCGCCAATGAATCTACACAGTCACTTTTGACCAGTACCCCGTACCGGCCTTCTTCCAGTATTTCATCTGGACCACTGGGACATCTGGTTGCTACTACACGAGAACCACTCGCGATGGCCTCCAGAAGGATGTTAGGGAATCCCTCCCAACGAGACGAGAGGACAAATAAATCTGCGTGCTTCAAATAGGGATAAGGGTTCTTTTGAAACCCTGCAAAGGTCACATAATCGGTTATCCCCAATTCTTCTGCCAATTGAGTCAGCTCCACCAGAAGCGGTCCTTCTCCCAGAATGTACAATTGGGCATTCTCGTGCACACTCCGTACCTTGCCAAAAGCCTGGAGTAACAGATCAAACCCTTTTTGGTAGGTTAGCCGCCCTGCTGCGACAATCACGAGCTTCTTCCCATCGTGGGAAAAGGGATGAAACAAGGAGGCTTCCCGCTTCACGGTCTCCACATCAAGCGGGTTATAAATTCTCACCACCTTGCTCGGATCGAGTCCCGGCAAAAAGGCCAACAAATCCTGCCTCATCCCGTCAGATTGCGTGACAATCACATCGGAGCGCTTATACAGCAGACGATACAGCCAGGTAAAGCATTTCTGGCCGAATGACGAAAGGGTCTGAATGGACTTGGACGGTGTATTTGCTTCCCTCACAATCAATCGAGGACTCCCGACCAAGAATGGTTTGACTCCCAAAAGCGCCAGATTCATGTAATCCAGCGTGGACATAATCGCATCCGGCTTTAGTCGGTTGATTTCCCGAATGAGCTTGGGTAGTGCATACCGGACACGTTTGGATTGAAGATTCACAATCTGAATGTCGGGCGGCAGCTTGGAAACATACGGGCCGAACAGATCCACGACGATAAGGATCGGCTCGATCCGAACACGATTCAGATGACGAAGGAGATGGACAACGACTCGTTCCGCTCCACCTCCAGTCAAATTAGGGACGATAAGCGCCACTCGTTTTCGTTCTGGCATTGTGCGCGACCCCCATGCTCAAATTGTCAGTGCGATCAAAACACTGTTGTCCCTCGCTCTCAGCTCTTTGCAGCAAATAAAATGAAAGACTCGTCATAATCCACGCACTTTTTTCCACATAGCTAACCAGTCCAACATCCCACAAAAGCGAAGCTATCGTTATGATGAAGACAAGCCTGTAAAGTTTGTTATCCGAGAAAATCCCTTTCACACAAAGCACCAGGATGATCACATTGGTCAGATAAAAGAGTGTAGTCCCTAAAACTCCAAAGTCGGCGAGCATTTCCACATAATTATTGTGAGAGTAGGTTCCATAAGAACCGAGTACCCTGAATTGGTCGATTCCATGGCCAAACATTGGTTTCTCCATCCATAACCCCAGAGCTTGCTGCAACATATCCAGTCTGGTCGTACCACTCGTGTTTTCGCCCTCCAATAAGGCGACGAAGCGTTTGCTGACCGTCATCGATTCCAGATTATCGATCAAGAGGCTCCCAATCACTAGTGGTATCGTAATCAGAAGGAAATAGAGACCCATGAGAAGGGCTTTGTTCAAGTAGGACCTTGCTGACCACCTATGCAACCCGTACGCGGCATATGCCAAAAATACGATCCAGAACAAAAGCATTTTGATACTTCCCGAAAAAATGGTTGCAAACAGGATGAACCCCACTGCACAGGCACCTAATTGCCATTGGCGACGAGGTGCAGCCATCAGCACAAATGCCACTGTCGTCAGGTGAATAGCCATCGCATTGGGATTCCCTAGAATACCTGCCAATCTCATGTTCGTCCCCGCTTCAGAAATCTCTGGCAGTGTCGAGGCAATAATCACAATCCCGCTCCAGAGACTGCCAGCAACCACAGCACTCCAAGAAGCCCCGGAAAGCAATGCCAACCAGAGCAGCAGCGCCCCTACAATGGTGGATACGAGGCTAATTGATGATTGCAAAGCTACCTGTGGATCGGTCGACCACCAGATAGACGCGAGCGCATAAATCATGAACAGAAGAGGCAACGCCATCCATGGCGACACCATCAATGGTCTGTCTTGCAAATAGCGGAGGAACATTACCACACCAAGTCCAATGGCGAATAGCAAGCTGAGACGGGAGAGAAGTGGGACAGCAGGAAAAACCATGGTACTGAAGATATACAAAAAGACGAGCCCATTCAGTACACGCGCACGATCACGGTCCAGTTCCACTGTCATCTTCCCTTCATCGCCTTACGTTGGAAATCGTATACAGATACTTGCCTGAAGGACTTGGCTCGATTTCGTCACAAAATTCGAAATGGACACTACACATCATAATCTTCTGAATGTCTCGCCTGATGGATTCTATCTCCTCTTGATAACCCACGCCACGATCTACGGGAACGATTAAGACACGAAGCATGTCTTTCTTTTCCTGTATGACTTGAAATTTCTGTATATACGGCTTGGGATCCAGGATGAATAAGAAAACTCTGCCATCAATCCAACGTCCCTGTTGATCAATGAACATATCCGTTCTCCTGCCGATAACTTCCTGTAACAGAGGCAAGCCACGTCCACAATCGCATGTCTCTGCACTCCATACGCCCATGTCACCGATTCGATAGCGAACAAACGGCATCACCTGGTTAACCAGCAGTGTGATGATGATTTCTCCCACTTCACCGGGTCTTGCTGGGGTCCCGTCCGGCCGCACTATTTCCACAAAATGAGTCGGAGTAGAAACATGCAACCCTTTATGTCGATCGCACTCACAAGCTACATCCCCTACTTCTGTAGAGCCATACCGATTAAACATTTTTGTCTGGAATACTCGTTCGATGGTTTCACGCATATGGGGATAAAGTGTACCTGCGGATGTCATAATGGCTCGTGGTGAATACAGGGAAATCTTTTCTCTTTCACTATAGCGGGCAAGCTCGTACAAGCTCTCCACATAGGCGAGGATTTGCACGGGGCGGAATCGATTGATCTCATCGATATACTCCCGCATGGTCGCTTGTGTCATACGAAGTGAGTTTAGCCATCTTTCGTTGCGCAGCCAGCGCCCCACCTGAGTCCGAAAGCGATCGCGACCAACCATCAGGTCTCGCTCCGACCCCCATAGCCTAACCTGCTTGTCGATGATGGCACGCCCCGTCCACTCATCATCCAATGCTTTGATCGCCTGATTCCAAAAGAAATATTCTTCATCCTGAATAAATCGAACGGGGACACCAGTCGATCCACCCGATGTATTTTCGTACCAGTTGCGCTCAGACTTATCGCTCGAGAGCAGTTCCTCGAAACGGAGTCGAATCAACTCCTTATCGAGCAAGGGAAGATTACTGAAATTATCCAACTGGATATTCCCCAACCTATCAACTACCTCACACTCACGAAGTATCTCGTGGTAATAGGTCGTGTTGTGAAAGGCGTGTGCAAGCAACGATTTTAATCTCTCTTGCTGCAGCTGATGCAAGCTTTCCTTGTCCAGCCATTGCCATTTGCGTAGCATATCGAGATAGACCAACGTTTTTCCTTGCAAGGATAACCGTTTCTTCCACACGAATTGCTTAAGGCTCATTTAGCTCTCCTCTTTTAGCGTTTGACGTTGGATATCGTAAATCGGAACTTTCCAGAGGCTGTCGGCGGAATATCCTGAACGAATTGTAGTTGAATGTGGACTTCTTCCCCCATTAATTCCCGGCACTTGGCAACGATCCTTTCAACATCATCCTGATAGAAAGCATGGGGGTCATGCATTTCTTGAATCGGGATGATCAAGATGTCGAGCTTTCCCACTTCATTCTGTACTACCTGAAATTTTTTCACGAACGATTGTGTCCCAAGCAAGATCACAAACATCCTCCCATCCACTAGCTCGCCACCCGGTTTGACGAAACAATCGTTGACCCTTCCTGTTATCTCCTTTAACAACGGTAGCGAACGTCCGCAGGAACAGGTCTCTACCGCCCAACTTGCCGTATCGCCGATTCGATAGCGGATGATTGGCATGGCATAATTGTGAAGAGAGGTGATGACCAGTTCTCCTGTTTCCCCTGGTGAAACAGGTCTGCCGTCAGGAGCAACGATCTCCACATAATGAGTGAACATAGAGACATGCAGCCCTGTATGATGCTCACATTCACAGGCAATGGCCCCGATTTCGCGAGAGCCATACCGATTAAATACGGGTGCCTGGAAAACCTGCTCGATTTTTCCACGCATATGCGGATACAGCATGCTAGCGGTTGTCATAATGGAACGGGGAGAATGAACGGCCAACCCTCGATCCTCTGCATATCGAGCGAGCTCATATAAACTCTCTACATAGGCTAATATTTGCACAGGTCGGAACCGGTTAATTCTCTCCACATAGTTTTGTAAGCAGCTCTCTGACATTTTGCGGGTATTTAACCATTGCTCGTTGCGCATCCAGCGCCCCATGTATGTTTTCCACGTTTCTTTTCCTACCATGAGATCCCTCTCGGATGCCCAAAGAACAATCTGCTTGTCAACCAGATCCTTGCTGCTCCATTGGTCGTACATGATTTTCACTGCTTGGTTCCATTGAAAATAGGCTTTGTCTTGAATCAAACGAATAGGTTCCCCCGTCGAGCCTCCCGACCAATTTTCATACCACTTTCTTTGACACAAATCATCTGATTTCAACGTTTCATAGTAAGGATAAAAGGTACCCCTTTCCATCACGGGTAGTTTGGAGAAATTATCCAGAAAAACGCTGCCATCCGAGGAAACCACTCCCGCTTCCTCCAAACGCGAACGGAAATAGGGGACGTGCTCATAAGCGTGACGCAATAGTCTTGTTAATTTCTTTTGCTGGAGATGTAAAAGCTGGTCATAAGGTAGCCATTGCCTTTGCTGCAGAGTCCTCACATGCTTCAGAATCGGTCCCTGAAGCGAGACCCTCCTTTTCCAGGCAATTTCCTTTAAATTGATCACGTGAATCTCTCCCCTTAGTCGACTGGTTGATTGCTCCGGCTAGAAACCATTTCAGCTTCTATTTGCTTCCTGCGTCCGTAGAGCATGATGGCAACAACCAGCAGAAGGTTGAATGCAGCACCAGTCAAACTGTAAATCGCGATACTGCCAAGAGCATCCAGTTGTGCTATTCCTATTAAAAGAGCAAGCGTTCTCGCTACAAACAGACAAATTTCATATCCCAGAAGAAAACGTTGCAGCCCGTATACTTGAGCGGTTGCAATAGACGGTGAATTCATGAAACCGAAAAAGAGCCAAACGACAATCCACCGTGCGTACTCCCCCGCTGCTTCCCATGAATCACCCAATACCACCGAAAACAACCAGGGGCCAAAGCTGATCACAGCCAGTGCAGGGGCAGAACCTATAAGAGCTAGGCCGAGTGTGGCCCTCTTCCATAAGACATACAACGACTCTCCCTGCCTTTGCCCCCGGGAAGCCCGCTGATAATAAACCTGGGAAAGCGATTGTCCAATCAGGCCCAGTGGCATTTCAATCAAGCGGACTGCTAGCGCATACCAGCCCACAACAGTAGCTCCATACGCTTTCATAAGCAGGAGGGATGGAATATTTTGGGAAACGGCATTTAAAAGGGTTTGTGGAGCGCTATACATAGGAAACCGAGCATATTTTTTCGCAGCTTTCCGTATAGCTGGCATCGATAGTGAACGGCGGATGAGATGTCTGTCCTCCCTCCACACCTGCATTCCCAGAACAAATGAAACTAGCACCTGCCCTAAAATTTGCCCTCCAATCAGTCCGAAAGCTCCCGTATGAAGGATTCCGCCCGTTACCTGCGTCGCCGTTACTCCAGCAGACCGAAATACCTGTGACGCCGATAACCGGGCGAATGCTTGCCTCCGTGTACACCAATAGGTCAAAGTCTGATACATGCCCACTGCTAGCACACTGAGAGCTATCCACCCGATTACGTGCAAGATCTCTCCTTGGAGAAACGGCACCATGCCCGATATTCCGAATCCGAAAGCAACTAAAAAAACGATCGTTGTCATCGCAATGACAACCAGCATTGCCATAATCAGGAGACTTCCTGCCTCTTCCTCTTCATCGGGCAGGACGATTGCCACCTCATAGCGCCAGGCAGAGACACCCGCAAGCACACTGACAATCGAAGTGTAGATGGAGAATAAGCCAAATGCTGAAGGCTCATACAGCCTGCTCAAAAATGGGGCGGCTACTATCGTCAGCCCCTGCGCCATTCCTGTTCCTGTCATGAGAATAACCACTTGCCTGAAAAACTGTCTTTGTGCAAGTCCGGTTACGAAGGTGGAAATCCGGCTCATTCCTGTTCCTGGTACCAGGTCAGATACTGTTCCAATCCTGCTTCCAGTGATGTCTGCGGTCGATACCCCAAAAGACGTTTACTCCTCTCCAAGTCAGCCCACGTGATCGGCACATCTCCTGTCTGCATGGGTAGCCAATCAATTTGGGCTTTCTTGTCCAGCAGCTTTTCCAAAAGTCCAACCAAATCCATCAGCGATGTCGGCTGATCATTGCCCAGATTGAAAACCTCAAAGCTGTCACTTTCATAGTCCATTGCCTTACGGATGCCTGCCACGATATCTTCCACAAAGGTATAATCCCTGCTGGTTGTTCCATCTCCGAACAATTGAATCGGTTCGCCGTTCAACATTTTTCGGGTAAAGGTCTGGATGGCCAAATCTGGCCGCTGCCTCGGTCCAAATACCGTAAAAAATCGCAATGCAATCACGGGCAAGCCGTAGCAATTTTGATAGCTTTGGCACAGTGCTTCTCCTGTTACCTTTGTCGCCGCGTAAGGTGATGCTGGTCGATTGATAGCATCCTTCTCAGAGAACGGGACCTTCTCATTGACTCCATATACCGAACTACTAGATCCAAAAATGAATTTTTTTACCCCCCAGGCAACGGAAAGGTCAAGTAGATGTGTAGTACCAACAACATTTGTTTGAACATAGGCCAATGGATTTTGAACGGAGGGGCGTACACCGGCTTTTGCCGCCAAATGAATCACCTTTTCAGGTCGAAAATCCCGAAAGACCTTCTCCATAGCATCCCGATCGGCAATGTCGGCCTCCACAAAATGGTATTGGCTATAGGATTGGTGCGTCCGTAAGTTGCGTTCCTTTACGGTCCGGCTGTAATACGGATCATAGTTATCGATGACCATCACTTCAAAGCCCTCAGCAAGCAGGCTGTCTACTAGATGGCTTCCGATAAAGCCTGCACCTCCTGTTACCAACACACGGGCTGTCGGCTCCTCCCGTTTTCGCCCAATGCCTACTACCTCATATCCGATTGAGGATGCCCTGGATCGATCTAGAAAGTTACGGCTGTCGATAAGCAGCCGATTGTTCATCTCCAGGGCCAATCTCTCATAGGGCAAGTGGCGAAACTCTTCCCACTCCGTAACGAGGATGATTGCGTCAGCATCCGTAAACACTTCCTCCGCACTAAGGCTGTACGTCACCCCCAGGTTTGGAAACTGCCTTTGGCAATTTGGGGTGGCTACAGGATCGTATACCTTCACTCGTGCACCCTCATCGACAAGCCTTCTGATGATGTCCAAGGAAGGGGCATCCCGCAAATCATCTGTGTTTGGTTTAAAAGCCAGACCTAGGATGCCAACAGTCCGCCCCTCGATCGTACGTAACCGCGCTCTCAGCTTCTGCAAGACCCATTCTCGCTGTCTCTGATTCACTTGGACTGCCGCATCTACCAGTGCCATTTCACATTGATGCTGCTTTCCCATTTGCAGGACGGCCTGCGTATCTTTTCCGAAGCAGCTTCCTCCCCAGCCAATACCTGCTTGTAGGAAGCGCGGTCCAATCCTTTTATCCAATCCGATTCCACGGGCCACATCCACAATATCAGCACCTGTTTTTTCTGCCAGATTTGCAAATTCATTTATAAAAGATATTTTCATTGCTAGAAAAGCGTTGGAAGCATACTTGATCATTTCCGCGCTAGCGATGTCCGTCAGCACTAATTCAGGTTTGGAGAACATCTTTGGCCGAGAAACCGAGGATGGCGGCAAAAAGCTCTGTTCTAACAGAGGACAAAAGAGGTCTTGAATGAGTGAATGTCCATCCGGTGACTCCAATCCTACAACGATGCGATCGGGATAGAGCGTGTCATGTAACGCTTCTCCTTCTCGTAAAAATTCAGGAATGGATGCAAGTATCACTCTTCCTGCTTTCCCCTTCTTGGCCCGCTCTTGCTCAACGAGCTGTCTCATTCTCTTGCCTGTACCGATCGGAACAGTTGATTTGATGACCAGCAAGGGACGATGCTCTGCCTCTAGACGGCCTGCCACTTGGACAACCGCTTGCTCCACATACGACAAATCCACCTCCCCACTGTCCAGAGAGGGTGTACCTACGGCAATCATGATGGCATCAACGGAAACATCCACCTCGTCCCAATCCGCAGTGAATTGAATTCGATCAGCAGCCTGGTGAAGTACTTCCTGCAGTCCTCGCTCAAAAATCGGGATGTTCCCTTGTTGTAGCATTTGCACTTTTTTCGGATCAACATCGAGCATCGTCACATCATGTCCCAGATACCCTAGTACACAGCCAGTCGTCAATCCCACGTATCCGCAACCCACAACCAGTACCTTCATAAATTTGCCCCCTGTTCCTTCATTAAAAGAAAAACCAGCGCTTCTGCTTGCTCTTGGTTAGCGGACTAAGGATTTGCAAGGCTTCCCCGTGTAAAATGGCTTGTGCATTGTGCCGAAACATTTCCACTTCTTCTTCAGGAATCATTGTCGTGAGAGCTTTATACGCCTCGGATAATTCTGGCCTACGGGACCTCACATGATGACCGTCACTGGCAATCACATGCACAAGACGTTGCTTCACGAAGTCAATGGCACACCCGCGTGCGGTACGTCCAAAAAGCCCTAACAGACTACCAGCCGTCACCTGTCCAATGGCTCCTTGCTCCGTCCATTCTCGAAGCAACGAGGGATTGAGACGAAACACCTCTATTCTTTCAGGATGTGCAATGACGGGAGTGACTCCACGAGCCAGTAGATGACTGACTACCCGATTAGAAACTAGCGGGAAGTAGGCAGAAGGAAATTCCAACAACACGTGCTTCATCCCATTTCCCAGGCTAAGGATTTGTCCGGAATACAAGTGCTCTAGCAGTTCCGAATGAACGTGTACCTCGGAGCCTGGGTGAATACGCAAGGGAATTTCTTCCAGATCCAAAGCTTGTTGAAGATTTGTTACCGACTTCAAAACAATTTCGGTACGCTGCAAATAAAATCCATCGTAAGTATGAGGAGTGGCGATGATGTCGGTGATTCCATCACTAACGGCGATTCTCGCCATTTCAACCGCTTCCTCTGACGTTTTCGCTCCATCATCTAATACTGGAAGAATGTGACAGTGAATATCCACCATGTCCGTCCCTCATTCTTTTTCCGTGTATTCATAGTAGGCCTTATCTTCTCTGCCCCTCTTCTTGCCGTTCAAAACGACACCGATCACCTTCGCTCCCACATGATCGAGCAGCGACTTTGCTTTTTTTACATGCTCTCTCTTTGCTTTTCCACTTCGAATAACCAAAAGCACACCGTCGACAAAAGTCGAAAACACCTGACTATCGGTGACTGGTAGCAGCGGTGGCGTATCAATCAAAACCAAGTCATACCTCATGGTCATCCAATCAAGAAGCTCCCTCATTCGAGGCGAACTAATCAGTTCTGTCGGGGTATCCGGACTCTTTCCAGCCGGGATGATATCAACCCCAACTTCATCTATCCGTTGAATGACCTCTTTGGCATCATCAATCTGTCCAAGGAGTAAATCGGAAAGTCCGGTGGTATTGTATAACCGGAACACACGATGTACAGAAGGCTTCCGCAAATCTCCGTCCATCAGGAGAACCTTCTTCCCAGATTGTGCGAACACAATCGCTAAATTACTTATTGTCGTTGTCTTGCCTTCCCCAGGTTCTGCGCTGGTAACAATCATTGTTTTCAGATTGGAGGCAGAAAAATGAATATTCGTTCGAAGTGTCCGATACGCCTCGGCAACCTGCGAACGTGGATTGCTATAGCAAATCAGCTTGCTAACCGTTTTCTTGTCCCTCAAGCTGGACACTCCTTTCCATTTTCTCTATAGATTTTGTATTTCTAGGCTTGATCGTTGTTATAACTCCTAGCACTGGAAGATTGAGGAGCTGTTCTACCTGCTCTTCGGTTTGCAGACTTTTGTCGAGAAACTCCAGGAAAAATACGATTCCGACACTGCCTAGCATCGCGACAATAAAGGCGATACCCATGTTGATATAAGGCTTAGGGCGGATGGGGCTGGGTGATTCCATGGGACGCGCTTCGTCCAGAATGGAGACATTGTCTACCTTCATGATGGAATTCAAATTGGATTGGAACGCTTTTGCAAAACTGTTTGCGATCAAAGCAGCTTTCCCCTGGTCTTGGTCCACCACGCTGATTGCAGTGACGAGCGACTCGTTGGTGTCCCGAACAATCACTTTTTTCAGCAGTTGCTCGGTCGTCAACGGCAATTGCAGATGTGCTTGTACATCTTCAGCTATTTTCCGGCTTTTGATAATGGCTCCATAGGTTTTTATCAGTTCCTGGTTAGCACGGACATCGTTGTAAAGCGACTCCAAACTGGCAGTTCCACTGCTCTGAACAACGATGGTAGCTGTAGCTTCATATTCAGGAACCAAAACGTAATAACTTACATAACCGCTACATGCCACAGCCACCATCACACAAACGACAATCAACCAAGCTCGCTTCCTGAGGACCCGACCGATTGCAGAAATATCCAATGTTTCCATAGCGGCGATACCCCTTATCTGTCGTCAAGTTTATGTTCACAGTGCTAATGAAAATCCTAATAAAAACAATATGGCCAACCCTCCCCCAGTATGACTGACGATTGTCTCATAAAAAGTGGAATATCCCCAAGCAATCAGAGCGCATGATTTGTCCAGCAGGATCATACCTGTAATCTCAAGAAAACTTACTTTAAGAACGAGGAGAAAACAAAATGAAGCGTTGGGGAAAATGGGTGCTCATTTCTTTGCTCGTCATTTGCCTGGCGGCGGGTGGCTATGCCTGGTATCTCTATCATTCAGTGAAGGTGGTCATCGAGAAAACATACGAACCAATACGAACGACAAGATTGGAGAAATCTGAGTTGCGTGAGATAAAGATATCGCCCCGAAAGAAAGACCCCGTTTCATTGCTCATACTGGGAGTAGATGAAACGCCAGGAGACAAAGGGAGATCTGACACGATTATCATTTTGACGATCAATCCTGAAAAAAACTCTACTCTAATTTTCAGCATTCCCCGTGATACGCGGGCCGAATTAATTGGTAGAGGAACCATGGACAAAATGAACCATGCGTATGCATTCGGCGGAATCGAAATGTCGGTCAATACAGTTGAGTCTTTTCTGCAGATCCCTATCGATTATTACGTGAAAGTGAACATGAGAGAATTTGTGAAGGTCATTGATATTTTAGGAGGCGTTCAAGTAGAGAACGAGGCAGCCTTTCACTATGAAGCGCATTCATTTGCAAAAGGCTCCTTGCTTCTGAACGGGGAAGAGGCACTTGCCTACAGTCGGATGAGGTACGATGACCCCCGGGGTGACCTAGGCAGAAATGAACGGCAGCGGCAGATCGTCCGCTCGTTGATTAAAAAAGGAGAAGAGCCTGAGGTGTTGACAAACATCAAGAGCATCTTTGATAATATTGCAGCCAGTGTGAAAACAAACCTGACGTTTGATGAATGGAAGGATCTTGCCCTTCATTACAAACCAGCCGTGCAACATGTACAAGTGTTGGAGATCAAAGGGTCCAACCGTTTAATGAACGGGGTGTATTACTACATCGTCACCCCGGAAGAACGCAAGCGAATTGAGACACTGCTAAAAGAACAGTTGGATAACTCTAGTCCTGTACACCATGGATAAGACCTCTATCGAGGCTTCCTCAAGGAGGGGACTGTGTTTTGCGGAATGTTTTACCGAAGTAATGCCAGAAGCGGACGCTGAGGTACCTTGTCATGCGCTCCGGAATTGATAAGCGTCATACACTTATCAATTCCTATACGTTGAAAAAAACAGCCTCCCTCTCTATGGATTGGGTGGCTGTTTCTTGGGACAGAAACCTACGATCAGGCAATTCTCTCCAATTCAGGATTGTAACGTTTCACATACTCGTAGATTTCTTCTCCCTGCAAGCGCTTTTTAACAAGGTTATTCATTTGATCAGCAAGATGCGTAGCGAGCTGCTCAACACCTTTTTCAATACGCTTTTTTGCTGCATCAGGCAGAGTAAGGACGTGAGGCACAAGGAGTTGCAAATACCAAACTCCTGTTTCCTCCTCGGACACATCAATTTCCAGCTCCATATCCTTACTGTCAAAATCGTACAAGTGGTTAAACAGCGCTTCTTTCTCTTCCAAACCTAATGACGTGATATCGAATTTCTCCACGCTCAAATAGTATTCTTCATTGAACAAAATGATTTTGTCATCAATTTCCTGATACTTCTTAGCTATCGGATTCATCATCATCATTCCCTTCTGTTAACTACTCAGTCTATCCTATAGAATACTACCTTACCGAATATTTCGGCAACTATTTCGTCAAAATATTCGAAACAAACCGGGGTATCTTCCAAACAAAAAGGGTCTTGCAACATGTACAAGACCCTCTTGATATTTGCTTTACAACAAAGTCGAGCCTTCCACTACCGCTCTGGCATCCTCAAGTGAAATCAGAACCGCTCGCGCTTTGCCGCCACTTTGCCCTGCAACATAGCCGTCTGTTTCCATCATTTCGATCAAACGTGCTGCTCGATTATAACCCACCCGGAAGCGGCGTTGCAGACCAGATGCGGATGCTTGTCCTTGCTCTGCGACAAATACCAGCGCCTCGAAATAGAGTGGGTCATCTCCTGCGTCGAAGGATTGGACCTGCTGCTCCAAATCCTCTTTGCTGAACAGATACTCCGGGTTGCGTTGCTTCTTAATCATGTGCGTAATACGTTCAATCTCATCATCTGAGACAAAATTCCCTTGCAGACGCACTGGCGTTGTACCACTTTCGAGGAAAAGCATATCTCCACGACCCAGCAATCTCTCCGCCCCGGATTGGTCGAGAATCGTGCGAGAATCGACCTGCGAGAAGACGGCAAATGCCAGGCGAGTCGGTACGTTTGCCTTGATGTTCCCCGTAATGACATCAACAGATGGGCGCTGGGTTGCGAGTAATAAATGAATACCGCAGGCACGGGCCTTTTGCGCAATCCGGATGATGCAATCCTCTACATCCTGTGGTGATACCATCATCAAGTCGGCAAGCTCGTCGATCACAATGACAATGAAAGGAAGGGGATCATCGGTCGTTTGATTGTAACGATCGATATCTCGTACTCCTGCATCTACAAAAAGCGCGTACCTCTTCTCCATTTCCTCCACGCACCATTTCAGTGCTGCCGTCGCCTGCTTCGCTTCCGTCACGACAGGAGTCACGAGATGTGGCAAATGATTATATGGAGCCAGCTCAACCATTTTCGGGTCAATTAGCAAAAGTCGTACTTGCTCTGGTGTAGCTTTGTACAACAAGCTGACGATGATCGAATTGATGCAGACGCTCTTCCCTGATCCTGTCGAGCCCGCAATCAATCCGTGCGGCATTTTCTTAATATCCGCGATAATCGGCTCTCCGCCAATGTCCATACCCAGCGCTACAGCTAACGGGGACGGATGCTGCTGGAACTTTTCGGAGCCAATTATCTTCTCTATCAAGACTGGCTGACTCGCCAGATTAGGTACCTCAATCCCGATTGCATTGCGGCCTGGGATCGGTGCCTCGATCCGAATATCCTTTGCAGCCAAATTCAGCTTGATGTCATCAACCAGACTTGTAATTTTGTTAACCTTGACGCCTGGTGCCGGTTGCAGTTCAAAGCGCGTAACAGAGGGGCCCTTCACAATCCCAACAACGTGTGCGCTCACATTGAAATTGGACAGCGTCTCTTCCAAAAGGAGCTTTTGCAATTGGGTGTGCTCGTCATCGTCATCGCTTGGCGGCGGACTCGGATTGAGCAGCTCCAGCTGCGGTATCACGTATGTCTGTTGCACTATCTTCTCAGGCTCAGGCTCCTGTACAGGCAATTGTTGCTCACGCTCCGGCTCAGCTGCAGGAACTGGTTCACTCATGGATTCCAACGGTCTGTTCGGTTCCTGTACAACCTTTTGCTGGTCTAGCCCTGCTCGTTCCAACAAGCGATTGACGTCAGCTGCATATGGTGCAGCAGTGTTCACTTCGACCGCTGAGGTGTCGGATTTTATTGCAAAAGGCTCCGTATGTTCACTGGATGGCACGATGGATGTGATAGCCAGCTCGATTTCTTCGACCTCTACTGTGGCGGATTCGAGATGAGCAGCTAGCTCGACTTCTTCGATCTTTACCGCTGGTTCGAGGTGTGCGGCTTGCTCAACTTCTTCTGCCTCTACCGCCGTTTCGAGATGAACTACTGGCCCGACTTCTTCGATCTCTTCCGTCGGCTCGATAGGAGCTACTGGTTCGATTTCTTCCATTTCTGCTGTCAGCTCGATATGAGCTACTGGCTCGATTTCTTCGGGCTCTACCACCGTTTCGAGTTGAGCTGCTGGCTCGACTTCTTCGGGCTCTACCACCGTTTCGAGTTGAGCTGCTGGCTCGACTTCTTCGGGCTCTACCGCCGTTTCGAGTTTAGCTGCTGGCTCAGCTTCATTGACTTCCACATGCCCTGTTTGCTGCGCACTTACCTCGAAAGATTCTACTGCAATCGGCGGCTCGTCCGCTTCTCTCTCCCTTATCTCTTCGGACACTTGTCCCAGAGCAGGAAGAGTCACATCATGCAGCTGTGCACTTGCCTCCAGCGTTTCCCCCACTGCTTCCGTTGCTGCTACAGCCTCTGTCAGCTCCACCGCAGCCACAGTTGCTGGTGCCACTTCGTCTGCCGCTTGCAAAGCTTCTTTCCGGGCTTCTTCTCCCAAATCGTGGAGCAGTCTGTCTTGGTCCGGCGTCGCGGCATTTTCCTCGTGGTCTTCTGGGAAGTAGCGCTCGCTGATTTCCTTTTCCCATTGCTTTATCTGATTCAGTTGCTCCTCTTGCTCCAAACGAGGATACACGATGCCCGAGGTTGTATGTATGCGATGCTCGATCTCACGTGTAGCTGGCGTAATTTTTCCATATACAGGCGAAATAATATCGGACGGTGTATACGACCGCTTTTCCTCTGATGAAAGTGTAGGGCGAGCCATTTTTTCACTCGGTCTTTCCAGTCTTTCTGGTTTTTCCGGTTTCTGGCGGGTCTGCTCCCGATTCGGTTCGAAGCGAGCGGGAGGCTGCTTTTCTACTTTTGACTCTGTCTTTGGTACAACAGGTGTCTCTCGATTCTCCCGAGCCTCTCTGTTACCGCGTGGCGTTTCCCGCGTCTGTACAGTTCTTTCCTGCACATAGGAAGCTTGCTCACGAGTACCTGCCGTATACCCTTTTTGCATTTCCTTATTTTTGCGCTTTGGTAGCTGATACTCATCTGGAACTACTGGAAAACGGAATTGACGTTCCTTGCTTGTTCTGAAGTCGTCCGTATCACGATTGTTTGCCCGCTCTTTAGGGTAAATGTTTTTTGTCTTTGCCTTGAGCTGACGGGGAGCGGGATTGACCGGAGTACGAATCTCTTCCTCCACTCTTTGTTCTGCTTCACCCTGAAAGTAACTCATCAGCTTTTGAAGCCACAACCACATGGTACAAACGCCCTTTCTTTTCAAAACCATCTTTTCCCTTTCATCTTACCACGAAAACGGGGCATATTTTGCCCGAATGGCGATTTTTTTCCTTATTTCCGAAACCTTTTCTCATCTCGGACGTACTACATTGTGGGAACTAAAACAAATATTACATAGGGGAGGAACACAACATGTGGAAAAAGGGAAGTGCAATACTTCTTGCCGGTATGCTCGTGCTTACAGGTTGTGCCAATGAAGCATCTTTGGTGCGTGATTCCATCGTCGCATCCATAGATAAGCCAAACTACGATTTCCAAGGGACTTTGAAGCTGACAGGTGATGTAGAAAAATTGCCAGCAGCATTCGGGGAAACAGCAGTAGATAAAGAGGGACAGGCATTGCTGGCAGCTTTGAAGGCTGGTGTGACAGCCAAAGGCTCTCAGCAAGATCTGAAGAACGCAAAATTCCAGCTTGAAGTAAACGACGACAAGCTGCTGCGCGACAACAAGCTTTGGACTGGTGATAAAAAAGCGTCCGTTGAGATGATCGCTGCAGACAATAAAGTATATGTAAAATCTCCACTGGACTCCAAATACTTGGTCATTGATGCTACTGCCTCCAATCCATTCGGCGGCATCGATAGCACAAAGGGAGTAGACCCTGCCAAGCTGAAAGCGTTCCAGGACAAAATGAACGATCTCACGTTGAACTTCATCAAAAAATACGTAAGCAAATACGGCTACAAGCTGGCTGACGCGAAAAATCTTGGTGTAGAGAAAGTAACTCTGCCAAACGGCGACAAGGTAGATGCGACACACGTAGCGATCAAAATCGACGCTAAAGAACTGGTTAAAATGTTCTTCTTCACTGCAAATGATGCTGTAGCAAGCCAGGATGTGAAAGCATTTGCCATTGATTTTATGGTTCTGACCAACACTTTCGCTGAAGAAATCGATCCAGAAATGGGTAAGACAACCGAGGCTGAAAAACGTGCACTGGCAGAAGCAACTATCTCTGAAGGCATGAAGTCCGCGAAGCAATGGCTCGACGAAACAGGCAAAATTTATACGCCTGAAAAAGTCGTAGAAGAAATGAAAAAAGAAGGCTTCCAAAACCTGGCTTGGAACCTCGACTTCTATGTAGACAGTGCAAAAATGCCTGTTCACCAAAAGAGCTCTCTGAATGTAACGTTCCAAACAAAAGACATGAAGCAAGCTCTGACAATTGGCTTTGAAGCTGATCAATACGCATATAACTTCGGTAAAGCTACCAAGTTCAGCGTTCCTGCAAAAGATGCTGGTGTGACTGTTGAACAGCTGTACAAGGATGAGAAAGCGATCAACAGCTTTAGCGACAAAGGCTTCATGCGTCCTTTCGCACAAAGCATGCTGGAGCAATACAAATGGCAAAAAGAATTGGAAGCAGAATGGGCAGAATATGAGGCAGAGGCTGCAGAACCTGCCGTTGTAACTCCTTAATCGCTTCTATACGCAAAAAGCACGGCGCACCCTGCGTCGTGCTTTTTCTTTGCTTCAGATGACTCCTCGTTTTTCGAGATAGGCAATCACCCTTTGAACAGATTCCTCAATCGTTTGCTCATTGCTCTCGATGACCAGCTCGGCTGAGACCGGCTCCTCATAAGGTGAGGAGATTCCTGTAAACTGGCTGATTTCCCCGTTCCTCGCTTTTTGGTACAGCCCTTTTACATCACGCCGTTCGCACTCTTCCAACGGGCATTTTACATAGACCTCAATGAATTCTCCCTCGTCCACCAGACTGCGGGCCAGCTCCCTGTCTTCCCGGTACGGAGAGATGAAGGCTGTCAACGTGATGACACCCGCATCCACAAACAGCTTGGCGACTTCACCGATTCGGCGTATGTTTTCTTTTCGATCATCTGGCCCAAAGCCCAATCCCCGATTCAGGCCATGCCGTATATTATCGCCATCGAGCACATAGCTCGCCACTCCCCGCTGATGCAGCTCATACTCCACTGCGTTTGCCAGCGTAGACTTGCCTGCACCCGACAAACCGGTAAACCAGAGGATTGCGCTCTTGTGGCCGGTCCGCTGTTGTCGATCTGTTTTGGTGACAGTAGTCGGATGCCATACGATATTTGCGGCAGTATCTCTGCTCAAAAGAATCACTTCCTCTCTCTTTTCCCTATCAAACGGAAAGCGGTCGCAAGCCCTCAATCAATACACGCGCTACCTCAGGTCTGCTAAATTCCGGTGGCGGTGCTTCTCCTCGCGCCAGCATCTCTCTGACTTTGGTCCCGGACAGAGCAACATGATGCTCTACTCCATGCGGGCAAGTTTTCGTCGATGCCATATTTCCGCAGGTGCGGCAGTAAAAGCTGTTTTCAAAAAATAAAGGGGTGATCCCCAGCTCTTCTGATGTAAAATTGTGGAAAATGTACTGGGCGTCATACGTACCGTAGTAATTGCCGACTCCTGCGTGATCCCGTCCGACGATGAAATGCGTGCAGCCGTAATTTTTTCGGACCAGTGCATGGAAAATCGCTTCACGCGGTCCAGCATAGCGCATCGCGGCAGGAAAAACGGCAAGCTGCACCCGGCTCTGCGGATAATACTTTTGCAGCAGCACCTGATAGCTCTCCATCCGCACATTTGCTGGAATATCGTCCGCTTTTGTTTCTCCCACGAGCGGATTTAAGAACAGGCCGTCCACGATCTCCAGCGCTGATTTTTGGATATACTCATGTGCGCGATGTACGGGGTTACGAGTCTGAAAACCGACAATTGTTTTCCAGCCCATTTCGCTAAATCGCGCTCTCGTTTCAACGGGATCAAAGTAGTGGCCGGCAAATTCGCCTTTGTTGGTTCGTTTCACAAGTGTAATGGGACCGCCGAGATAGACTTCTGGCCGCTCCAGCAGCTTTTTCACACCAGGGTGGTTCTCATCGTCCGTACCATACACCTGCTGGACCTCTCTCTTTTTATCCGGGTAAAATATGTCCGCAATATCCAATAGCCCGTAAACGGTTCCCTGATGGGTCAAGCGCACCTGCTGACCAGCCTGCAGTGATTCGGCTACTTCTCGAGTAACAGGGAGCGTAATCGGTATGCTCCATACGCTTCCATCGGCAAGCCTCATACTTTCGACCACAGAGTCATAATTTTTCTGATCGAGAAAACCGGTAATCGGGCTATAGCCCCCGATCGCAATCAGCTCCAGATCTGACAGGGAAAAAGCATCAATCTCCACATCGTGGGTCTGCAGCGACAAGTCTGCTTCCGGATCAAAACGATTTACCAAAATATCGTTGCGCTTGGTGCTCTGACTCACTTGCACTCACTCCTCATCCCTATTTCGTACATGTTGACGCACAGTCGTCATCGCCATCATTTGGCCAGATGAAGACCACATTCCGTTTTGCCAAGCTGTGACCAGCGACCCGCGCGAGAATCCTCTCCTTCTTTGACAGGACGTGTACACGGCGCACAGCCTATGCTTGGATAGCTTTGGTCGTGCAGCGGGTTGTACGGCAGATCAAACATGCGGATGTACTGCCAGACCTCTTCTGCTTTCCAATGGATGAGCGGACAGATTTTCAGCGATTGAAACTTCTCATCACGATTGATGAATTGCACCTCTGCTCTTGTCGCAGCTTGCTCCCTGCGCAGGCCAGACATCCAGGCGACGGCCCCTTTCAGCACGCTCTCCATCGGGTCGACCTTGCGAATTTGACAGCAAAGATCAGGCTGGCTTTTCCATAGCTCTTCCCCATGAAGCTCAGCTTGTTGTGCAAGGGATAGTGCAGGCTCTTTCATCGTCAAGCGAAGCCCCGGATACCTCCCCCGAATTTGCTCGATCAGGGCATACGTCTGCCGGAAATGAAGATGAGTGTCCAAGAATGTGACACGTGCATCCTTTTTGACTCCACTAATCATATCCAAGAGCACCATAGCTTCTGCCCCAAAGCTGCAGGAATAGATCAAATCATCGGAAAACGTCTCGTATGTCCATTTGATTACATCGATCGTGTCACCTTTTCCCAAGCTTTTATTGACTTGTGCGAGCTGTTCATGGGTTGCCGACGAATAACGCAAACTGCTCATATGCCTCCCCCTTGATCGTTGATCGAACTATTCTCCCTGCGTATCAACCGAATCAGTGCGACGAATCCGAGCGTCGCGATAAAAACACTGACTAAAACTACCAGTGTATACAGATCATAGCGCAGAAAAAGATGGACAAACGCAAATGATACGACTAGCGACGATACTGGTGAAACAATCCAGACCATCATGATCTGCTTGATGATTCCCTTTTGCCACAAAGCAAAGCCCTTTTCAGCCGTTCCGACCCCAAGTATGGCGCAGGTCGTTGCCTGCGTGAGGGGGACGGGTATGCCAAACAAGGAAGCGAGGATGACGAGTGTCCCACCAGTAAAAGAGACGGCACTGCCCTGAAGCAGGGAGAGCGATGTGATTTTTTTCCCGTTCGTTTCCAGGACTTTTCCACCTAGCAGCATACATCCTAAGGCAACAGCGAAGCCGCCAAGCCACACACCGGAATTACTCGTCATCAAGCCAGCCCCAACCAATGGACCAACGGCATTGGCAACATTGTTCATCCCAGCTGAAAAGGCTTCATATACACCACACCCGACCAGTACAATGGACAGCCAGCGCTCCCCCTTTGAACCGGGCTTTTGCAGATATGGCCAGCGCTTTTGCACGCGTCTGATCAGCTTGCCGGAGAAATAGGCTCCGATAAAAGCGACAGCAGGTACGAGCAGCCAAAAAGCAACAATGATGAGCAAATGCCCTACGAAAAGCGATTGATAGGCAAGTCCCACACCTACGATCGAGCCTACCGTGACCTCACTCGTCGACAACGGAATTCCGAGCAGATTCGCTCCAAATAAAGTAAGCGTGGCAGAGGCAAGAACAATGACGACGACCTCGACACTCATTAAGGTGACCGGAATAATTCCGCCACTGATTGTCTTGACTACCTCTTTTCCGCCCAAAACAGCTCCCAGAAGCGCCGCAATTGCTACCAGAAGCATTGCTGTACGTCTGTTTTTGATAGCACCACTACCATATGCTGCGCCCATAGATGCGGCTGTCCCGCTCGCTCCGATATTCATGGCAAAAAACAATGCAATGGCGATCGCGACATAACTCCAATCCACGAGCTGTACTACCTCCTGTCATGCAAATCTAGCAGCTTACCGTCTTTTCCGGTTCGAGTGATTTCTGCTCGAGCTGTTCGAGTGAGAAGACGTGCCAGCCTAGCTCTCTCGCTTTCCTTTCTGTCTCCTTACTGGCGCATATCATCGGCTTTGTTTGCCAATCTGCCCCCGCAAATGACTTCAGAGCGGGCAAGTCGTAGCTGTCATCTGTCGCAAGCCAGTCAACCGGTTGCTTCAAAAGCCATTTGGCAGCTGGATGTGTCTGGTTCCACTCTAGTTCTCCTGCTTGGACAGTATGAGTTACCGTTCCGAGTGTGTGCAGCACAACCATGCTATCTCCATTTCTGAGATACAGCAGACGCTCCCCTTTTCGAAGAGCGAGATAGTGATGCAGGTGAGCCGGCTCCAGCGATTCATCCATTACCTCATCGGGATAAAGTCCGTATTGCTCCAAAGCCTCTGCTGTCTCCTGACCTCGCGCTGCCAGCTTGCCTTTGAGCTGCCTGAGGTCGAATTTGCGACGACGCAGCTCTTGCAGAAAAAAAGAAACTTGCCGTGCATCATCAAATACAAGCCATTGATAGGAGAAGAAATCTGCGGGAATCCCCTTGTCTCTTGCTAATGCCCCTGAGCTTTCCACCAGTGGAATCGAGATCACTTCTGCTCCCAGCTGCTCTAGCCTGCTAGCGAGATTTTCAGCGCTTGATTCAGCCCGCTTCGATGCAACCGCGATCCTCTTGCCAAACAGCGGCCGTGACTCAAACCAATTCAGTGACTCCCGCAGTCGGACTACTTCCCCGATGACAATGATGGCTGGCGCTGTAAAACCCGCAAAAGCCACCTCCTGATCAATCGTTTCCAGCTTGCCGACGAGTGTTTGCTGCTCTCCCAGCGTACCCCAGCGCACCAGTGCGACAGGAGTTTCCTTTGCCTTGCCGTGTGTCAGAAGACGTTCCTTGATACGCGAGAGATTTTTTACGCCCATATAGATGACGATCGTTTCTACTGAGGACAGGGCAGCCCAATCAGGCTCCTTCCCCGTATTTTTGTCGCAAAGATGACCCGTAACAAACGCAACAGAGGAGTTGTAATCCCTGTGTGTCAGCGGAATTCCAGCATACAGCGGAGCAGCCATCCCGGAGGTAACCCCGGGTACGATCTCAAAAGGAATGGCATGCGCTACGCATGTGTTTGCCTCTTCGCCCACTCTGCCAAACATGCTCGGGTCACCTCCTTTCAGGCGAACCACTGTCTGCCCCTTTAGAGCTTCCTCAATCAAAAGAAGGTTGATCTCATCCTGTGGCAGTGTATGACGATCCGCTTCCTTGCCGCAGTAAATCAGCTTGGCTTCCTTATTGACGTGAGTGAGCAGCAACGGATTGGCAAGTCGGTCATAAATGACAACGTCTGCCCGCTCCAGTGCTTCCTTTCCGCGGATCGTGAGCAGCTTAGGATCGCCGGGCCCTGCTCCTACAAACGAAACACTGCCTGTCTTCATCCTGTCGTACCTCCTTGATGCCATTTATGACCTGAATGATTACTCATGAATTAGCTGAAATGGGAGGTTTCCACTACATACCCAACGCCTTGGCGGCCAAGCGGCTTCTTCTCAACTAGACTAAGCTCCTTGATGCGTGGTGGAGCTACCGTATGCCGTAAAATATTGTTCTCGGCGGTCGAAAACGCACGCTCATCTGATTTTGCTATTACAACGACTGTCAGCAGCCTGCCTTCCTCCAGCACCGCTTCCAGCTTGTAAAGATAGCTCTCTGCCTGTTCTTCTGCCATCACATGTCCCTCTTTTCGTATGCCTTTTTCGCGGACGCTTTTACGCCGTTTGCAAAATACGGTCCACCTGCTCCTGGATATGTGCTAGCCCTACACGTTCTACATAGCGCCAGTACTGCTCGCCTTCTTGACGATCTTCCTTGTAGAGCGTAATCAGCTGGGCGAGGAATGGGCCTAAGCGATCTACCGTAATGCGAGCATTCAGCTTGCGGTTAAATTGCGCTTCCTCCAGCGTTCCTCCTACATGGATGTCAAACGCCTCCACCATTCCGCCCGGTGTCTTCACGAGCGCACCTTGCAAGCCGATATCGGCAATCTGCCTTTGACCGCACGAATTCGGACAGCCAATCATATGAATGCGCAGTGGCGTATCCAAAACAACCGTGTCATCCAGATACTGCGCCAGTGAACGCATCCGCTCTTTTGTTTCGACAATAGCCAGGTTGCAGTATTCTGTTCCAGTGCATGATACCGCATACCCGACAAATGTACTTGGAGTTAATTTGAAACGATTGACGATCAGCGTTTCTTCACGGAAAGCTGCAACTTTATCTTTTCCAATATTGCGAATCAAAACATTTTGCGTGTTGCACGTACCGATCGTTCCATCCCCGTACTCATCTGCGAGACGCGCCAGCTCGATCAGCTCTTCTGCATTCATGCGACCAACTGGAACCGACAAGCCAGCATAGTACAGACCCTCCTGACGCTGTTCATGAATCCCGTAAAAATAGCCGCCATTCCAGCCCTTGAGCAAATCCTCACCGCCAGCCTCGAGCTCTCCTACCAGTTGGATCAGCTCATCTTTGAATTTCTCTGCGCCCCAGTCTGCCACAAGGAATTTCAGACGGGCATGAGTCCGTTTTTGCCGATAACCGAAATCGCGGAATAGCGTCGTTACTCCTTCGGCTACCTTCACCACTTCTTCTGGACGAACAAAAATATCAAGCTGTTTGGCAAGATGGGGCTTTGCGGATAATCCCCCACCAACCCATACATGGAAGCCGATGATTTCCTCGCCAGCGATATTTTTCTTCGCAGGGGTAAAAGCGAGGTCGTTGATTTGTGCGTGAGCAGCATTGTGTATATTAGCCGATATGGACATTTTGTATTTGCGTGGCAAGTTGGAGAACTCGCGATTTAGCAAAAAGAATTTCTCCAGCTCTGCTACGAGAGGACGTGTATCGATTACTTCATGTGGATCAATCCCTGCCAATGGATTCCCCATAATTTGGCGCGGGCAGTCTCCACATGCCTCGAACGAGGATAGCCCGACAGAGGCCAGTCGATCAAAAATATCAGCCAGTGTCTCTACTGTTAGCCAGTGAAACTGAACGGCCTGGCGAGTCGTAACGTCTACCAGATCTCGTCCGTAGTCCTGGGCGATACGTGCCAGTACTCGCGCCTGTTCACTGCTCAATATCCCGCCGGGAATCCGCACGCGCATCATAAAGTGACCGTCTTTTGGCCGCTGCTGGTAGACACCCGCCCATTTGAAGCGATCCATATCAGAAGATTCAATCGATTGAAAGCCTTCTTTGGAATAGGTATTGACGATCGTCTCGATGACATCCAACCCGTCCTTATCCAGCTTGGTGAACTCCATCTTGTTCAAGGAAGGATCATCTGCCCATTTCCACTGCTTTCTCTCTGCCATACTCATACACGCTCCTTTGTGTGTTTACTAGCGCCATCCGAATCGATTGAGCAATCCATTCTGCAATCAATGGATGGGGCAAATATGCACTACCCTCATAGCGATACGACAAGCCTTGCAGCCGTTCAGGGATCACTCGACGAGTGAAGTAGCCTTGGCTGACGAACAACGGAAGTACAATGACTTCTCCTTTTTCCGAAAGCAGACGTGCCTGTTCCCGCAATGTATCGGGACGCAGGGTTGCATAGCCCGCCGCCGTGAAAGAATAGCGATTTTGCAAGCGAAAGGTTAAACGTAGAAGCAGCTTCTCCCAGCGCTCGTGACATCCCGTCAAATCACTGCCATGACCCACAAGCAGCAGCGATTCGTTGGCAGGATCACTGGATAGCTCAGCTATGCGCTGGGCAACAATTTGCTCCACTACAGGATGGTCCTCGAGCGGAGGACACCAGAGAATCCGTGCACGTGTCTCCACCGGAACTAGCTCTGTCTCTCCAGTGGGCCAGGCATCCAAGCCAAGCATGCTGCGAATTTCTCCGACGTGGTTGCTCCCTGCTGTGGCAAATAACGGTACAACTACAATCCTGCGTGCTCCTGCAGCCTCCAATCGCTCCCATTCATCATGAATGCTTCGCCCCTCTACTCCTCCCAGATAGGCTACCCGGATTGGCAAATGAATACGGCACTGCTGGATGGCTGATTCCACAAGGGCCAGCCAGTCTGGATCGGGTGAACCATGAGCAATTACCAATACCGCTGTTTTTGACATCGAATAGTCCCCTTAATCGAATTTACTTTCTATTTCATATATGTTTACTCGGAATTATATAGGCGATTATTTTCCTCGTCAACAGCAATTTCCAAACTCCCATCAAGTTCATCCTAACTGCCTATTTCAGTTTGTTTGCAAATAAATAAAACCAGTCCTACCCCGGTTAGGTATAGAACTGGTTCGCACTTACGTCTTCTTTTTTACTCCTCATCCTTTTTCCTCGTTCGACGATAGAGTAAATCTATGCTTTCCTTCAAGGTTTCATATTCTTGCTCGTTCAAGCTTTCGATTTTCTGTATGTGTCCGATCACCTGCTGCTTCATTTCGGCTGTCAATCGATCAGGCTCTTTCGAGGCTTTGGAATCATGCGTTTCTGTCCAATGGGTAGCGAAGTTAGCTGTCAATGCCCCTAGCATGCCGATTCCCGTCAGCATCAGAATCGCTGCCATGATCCTCCCGCCTGAAGTCACCGGAGAAATATCGCCATATCCTACCGTTGTAGTCGTGACGATCGACCACCAGAGTGCATCCTGAAAGCTCTTGATATTGTCATTCACGCCGTATTCCAGCAAATAGATTGCTGTCGAGCTCCACAGCATGATAACCGTCACGACACCAAACACACGGCGCATGTTGCCGGACCGAACGATTCCCCACAAAAACGGAGATGCCCGCACAATACGAATCAATCGGACAACACGCATAATTCGTGCAATATAAAAGTACGAATCCAGTGGGATCATCGCAACCAGATCAAACCAGTTGGTCACCACGAATTTTCGCTTGTTTGGCGCCAGCCATAGCCGGACCACGTATTCCACAACCAATAAGGCAATGAGAGCATTATCTACCACATGCATGAGTTCGTCCGTCAACAACGGGTGATTGGAAAAGTCCGCAGACAAAAGAATCGCATACGTAATCACGAGCATGATCACAAAAATCTCATACATGATGCGCCAAAACACTTTTGACTCCTCCCTAGACTCTCAGGCTGCCAAGAGCCGCTTAGTAGCTGATGAGCGCTGCCATCAACAAGCCAGCTGCGATGCTGAGACGGGAGGCGAAAATGCCGACAGATACGTTTCCATTCGGAATTTCGGAGACAACTTTAAAAGGGGTAACCCATTCAAATAAATAAAAGATAACGACTTGAAAGATCATGCC
Source organism: uncultured Brevibacillus sp. (assembly GCF_947502445.1). Classification (GTDB taxonomy): domain Bacteria; phylum Bacillota; class Bacilli; order Brevibacillales; family Brevibacillaceae; genus Brevibacillus. Next base: position 14,450 of record NZ_CANMZW010000016.1, on the reverse strand, counting down.
GACGATCCCCCATACGACCAGATCCAAGAGATTTACCGAGTGATACACAGCCGAAGCGAGGACAATGGCAAGGCCAATGATCTTGCCTCCCAGATCGTGCGCGGCTGCTTTTGCTGCTGCCATTTTCTTCGGATCGTCAGTCTGTGAGCCTTGTTTGATCAGATCAAATTCCTTGTAAGGAGTGGTAAATGTAAAAACAAAAATACCGATGATCAGAATCGGCAGCGTCACCGCCAAATACATCAAAAAATTGAGGATATACCCCCATTGAGAAAACATACTGCTCTCCTCTCCTTTCCAATCCTTAACCGTCGATGCCTACTGGCAAATAATAGGACATATTGTTCGTAATGGGACCTCCGACACGGGCGACTAGCGCTGACGCTTTTCCACCTATCCAAAAAGACCCCCAGAGCAGGTGACCTGCATATGGTCCTTGCGCTGTTTGCACCCGAATATCCGGCAGCACCACCCGTTTTTGATAAATCATGGGCTGCTCCCAGTAAAACGCCTCCTGATCTTTTTCCAGGACGTCGCCTTGTGCATCAAAAATCACGACTCCGCCGCCCTCCCGTCCAAAGATGGGCTTGGACACGTAATCCGCAATCCCCGAAAAACGATTCTCGAAATAAGTCGGCAGCATGTATTTTTCAATACTGTCCTGCTCCTCTGACGTAAAAAACTGATTGGTTTCATGCAAATTCCAGATGAGTGCCTGAAGTGCTTTAGTCTGAATAAGAAAGGCCGATGGCGGATTGATGATCGCCAGCTTGCGATTCTCAATCAGGGAAAGAACATGCTCCCCTGTGGGGTATCCATCTTCGTCCTGCTCCGTCGCCAGCTTTTCCAGCGCATGCAATCGATACAATACATCTACCGGAAGCAGCTCATCGCCCTCTTTTACGTACAAGCGATCTTCCCACACACGCAGCTGTTCTAGCGCAGCAAATCGCGCCGGAAGCTCCGAGACACCCAGCAAATACTGAGTCGTGCCTTTGTCCTCCTCATGCCAGTCCAAGGAGCTGAACCAAATATGCTCGGTCTGGTAGCCACGCCGCTGATAATCCTGGAGTGCACCGGCAAAGGCGAAAGTTAGGTGAGCCTCCATCCCGGCATTCGGATCTTCGTACCCAAAAAAGCGGCAAGCACGTGCATTCACATAAAAAGCTTCGACAATGCCGGTCGGTGTGTCGCTGTTACATTCCAGCATTTTCAAGCCTTTTGTTGTTTGCGCAAAATCAAATCGCCCGATCACGGTTGGCTGTATCTCGTTCACGACTGTCCGGACTGCACCCAATGCCTCTCTCGGCACTCCCAGCTCAAGCAACAAAGAATCGTCTGCTCGCTGCAGCACAGGGACGACTTTAGAAAAAATATGTCCCAAACGCTCGGTTGCCATAGACAGCTCTCGCCTGAAATCGTGCGAGATCAGGTGGATATCTGCCAGCGCATATTCTTCTCCATACATCCAGTCCCACGTAAATACGCCTTCCTCACGCATCGGTCTGTACAGCTGTTCACGCCGATCCTGATCAGATGTCTTCATGAGTCACCCCGAGCTGGACGAGCCAGAGCTGCCGATTCCGCCCTTGGAGCCGCTCGTAATACCGGACGAATTGCTGTTGTACTTGCTGCCGCCTGAACCTACGTACGTGGATGAGCTTCCACCTCTGCTGCCGCCATCGTCACAATATCCATCATTATTGGAATCGTAGCAATCATCGTCATATCCGTTCGCTCCAGACGAGCAGCCACTGACCGTCAAAGCGGCGGCAACGAACAGGCCGACTACTTTGGCAGACTTTGTTTGTGCCATTTTTCTTCCCCCTACGCTGTCGGCTGTGCGTAATAGATGTACACATGCCTGTCTTCATCCACTTCTGCCGATGTTTTTTCCCATTCCATTCCATCTAGAAGTAGATAATCGCTTTGCAAATACAAGAGCGCATTGTCATCATCCTTGAAATAATAGGTATGAACCAGTGGATAATCAGCTGTCTCTTCCTGATAGTGCCGCAGCTCGATCTGAATGCTCCCCCAGCGTTTTGCCGCGTGGTGGAAGTAATCGACTGCTTGTTCCTCAGTTGAGCGCTTTACATAAATCACGTAGCAATTCGGCTCAATCGCGCAGGACGTTTTTTCATAGACGACATGCCCCTTGACCAAATAATCGCAGGCAAACCGCAATGATACCTCGTCCTTATCGATGTGATCGTAATAAAATAGCAACGGAAAGCCGTTTGCCTCATCCAGAAGCCGGTATTCTAGCCTCGCCAACCTATTCACCTCTTTGTCTCAAGTTGAAGGATAACCATATATACGCGCCTCGAAATAAATGGTTGCCCTCAATTGAAAAAATCCGGCAGGTCTGGAAAAATCTGATGCACCATTATTCATGGATCATCCCGCGAATCGTTTCGTGCAAATGTCCATTGCTGGCAATTAACGAGCGCATATGCTCCGATTCAAATGCCTCATGCTGATAAGGAACGCCCTGCCAATCAGTGATCGTCGCACCCGCTTCCTGGGCAATGACAATCCCTGCGGCTACATCCATGATCCCTGAGCGCTGCATTACGATATACTCAATCCAGCCATTTGCCAGCAAGCACCAATCCAGCGCTGGACCCACATTGCGCAAAACGCGCTTCGTTTCTACGACGAATGGCTTTGTAAACGCCAGCTCCTGTTCCTTTGTAATATGGTTTCGTCCACGAATATACGTGCCCACAGCTCTTGTTTTATCCGTTCTTTTATTCACCGAGATACGTTTGCCATTTAAGTAGGCGCCTTTGCCTTTTTCCGCCCAAAACATCTGTCCCGCGACCGGATTGTAAACGACCCCGAGGACTAGCTCCCCACGGTGCTGCAAGGCAATCGAAACCGAGAAGTAAGGGTAACCGATAAAGTAATTATTGGTACCATCGAGCGGGTCGACGATCCATAAATACTCTTCATCTCGTGAAACCATTCCCACTTCCTCGGAGAAAATCGTATGGGTAGGAAAATGACGGTGCAATACCTCGATGATCCGCCGTTCGCTTTCTTTATCCTCTGGCAGCTTTACATCGTTATGTAGCTCCTCGTCCGGAATGAGCTGTTCCAAAAAGCGTTCCTTTAAAAATTCTCCCGCCACGCTCGCTGCCTCTTTAGCAATCTCCAGCAATGCTTCCATCTCCTTCTTCGTTTCCCGATTGTTTTCCCTTGCACTTATGCAGCAAGCTTTTCTATTATAGAGAGATACCCAGCGCCATGTCGGCGTATTGCGAGGGGCAAGGCAAATGATAGAGATGCCCGACGCTGATCAAGGAGGGGAATTATGAACAGTAACTTTATTCGTCTGAAAAACATGGAGGGTGAGCTCAAATTCACCCAAATGAACAATAGTCTTGGCTGCACGGTCACGAGCAAGGAGCTGGTGTTTTTCAAGCCGCACATGACGTACCACCTGTTCCTGCACGATATCGTGAGCATGGTTCCGATCAAATTAAACGCAGCTCCCGTATCATTTCGCCAGCAAAGTGAAACGATCCAGGCCTCGTTCGGCTCGGATTATTACAAGCTCATCGTAAAATGGGTGCGGGTCATCTCCCGCTCTGGCATCGTGGAGAAGGAAAATATGGAATTTATCGTTCCGCTCTCCCCTAAATTGTTGTCCTACATTTCCCAATACAGCGGGCTGGTTGTGATTCGCTAAGCAAGCAGGAGAGAAATCAGGAGAAAACGCTCCTGCTTTCTCTCCCTGGCTTTTCCCCTATTTCTTCAGCACGATAAAAGTCCCCGTTCCATGCGCTACCCGTTTGTTCCGTTCATCGTAAACGGTGCTTTCCATGACAACCAAGGTTTGTCCCCGATGCAAAAAGGTAGCCTCGGCGCGAAGCCTCTTTCCTTTTCCTGGGCGTAAATAATTGATTTTTAGCTCGGTTGTCACAGCGTACTCAGCAGGTGACAAGGACCGGTTGATCAATGATCCCATCGCCGAATCAATCAGCGTGGCGAGGATTCCACCGTGAACAGCCCCACCTGAGTTGTGCATGTAAACGGTCAAGGGCACGTCGAAGCGGTATGTCTGTTTGGCTTCATCGACAAACTCGCCCTTTAGCCCGAGAAAACCGGATACATAGGAGCTACTGCGCTCGCGTTTCTGACGGATGGCTTGAACCGCCAGTTCTAAAATTTTGCGCTCGTCCACTGTCCCTTCTTCCCATATATTTTTTAATTCCTCTATCATTTCGTTCACTCCAACAAAAAATATATTCGTTTTTCTATTTTAGCTCAAACACCCGATTTTTGCTATGATACCAGAGCTTATCTCGGTCGGAAGTGCCACTGTCAAAGTGCTGGACTGAGCAAATGTTCAGACTTTTACGGTTGTTTCTAGTAATAAAAATTGATAAGATAGTCAAAACAAAAAGACAGGTATTTTTCTAACTGGAAGGGAGATTTTCAAATTGGCTAGACAACGCAGCGATATGATCAAAAAAGGCTTTGACCGTGCACCACATCGTAGCTTATTGCGCGCAGCAGGCGTAAAGGACGAGGATTTCGACAAACCGTTTATCGCGATTTGCAACTCGTACATTGACATTATTCCAGGTCACGTGCACTTGCAGGAGTTTGGTAAAATCGTCAAGGAAGCTATTCGTGCAGCGGGCATGGTTCCGTTTGAATTCAATACCATCGGGGTAGATGATGGGATTGCCATGGGACATATCGGTATGCGCTACTCCCTGCCAAGCCGTGAAATCATCGCAGACAGCTTGGAAACCGTTGTAGCTGCTCACTGGTTCGACGGTATGATCTGCATTCCGAACTGTGACAAGATCACTCCTGGTATGATCATGGGTGCCTTGCGTGTAAACATCCCAACTGTGTTCGTTACGGGCGGCCCAATGAAGGCTGGTAAAACAAGCGATGGCCGTTCCATCTCCCTCTCTTCTGTATTTGAAGGGGTAGGTGCGTATCAGGCTGGTCTGATTGATGACAAGCAGCTGGACGAGCTGGAGCAATATGGATGTCCGACTTGCGGTTCCTGTTCCGGTATGTTTACTGCCAACTCGATGAACTGTCTGCTTGAGGCTATCGGTCTGGCACTGCCTGGAAACGGCACTGTTCTCGCAGTTTCTCCAGAACGTCGCGAGCTGGTGAAAGCATCTGCTGAAAAACTGAAAAATCTGATTGAGCGTGATATTAAGCCACGTGACATCGTAACACTCGAAGCGATTGATGATGCATTCGCACTCGACATGGCGATGGGTGGTTCTACTAACACCGTATTGCACACGCTGGCGATCGCACAAGAAGCTGGCTTTGAATACCCAATCGAGCGCATCAACGAGGTAGCCAAGCGCATCCCGCATATTTGCAAGCTCGCTCCTTCCTCTGACTATCATATCGAGGATTGCCACGAGGCTGGCGGGGTGTCTGCCGTTCTCAACGAAATCGCAAAGAAACCTGGTGCGATTCATCCAGACCGCATCACGGTTACCGGTCAAACACTGGCGGAGAATATCGCCAATGCTGAGATCAAAAACGATCAGGTAATCCGTCGTCTGGACAACCCGTACAGCGCTTCCGGAGGTCTGGCTGTCCTGTTCGGAAACCTGGCTGAGCAAGGCTCCATCATTAAAACAGGTGGGGTAGATCCTTCTATTAAAAAGCACGAAGGACCGGCGATTTGCTTCGACTCCCAAGAAGATGCACTCGCAGGAATCGCAGCTGGCAAAATCAAATCCGGTCACGTTGTTGTCATCCGCTACGAAGGTCCAAAAGGTGGCCCAGGCATGCCAGAAATGCTGGCACCTACCTCTCAAATCGTTGGTATGGGACTCGGTAAAGAGGTTGCTCTTGTTACAGACGGACGCTTCTCTGGTGCTTCTCGCGGTATTAGTATCGGTCACGTATCTCCTGAAGCTGCTGAGGGTGGCCCAATCGCTTTCGTACAAGACGGTGATATCATCTCGATTGACCTGGAAGAGCGCACCATTCACCTGAACGTAGACGAGAGAGAGCTGGCACGTCGCGCAGAAGGCTGGAAAGAGTTTGAGCCAAAAGTGAAGACTGGTTACCTGGCTCGTTACTCCAAAATGGTTACTAATGCGAGCATGGGTGGTATTTTGAAAATCTAATCCGTGCCAATCACAAAAGCTCTTGTATGACGGGAATTCCCTCATGCAAGAGCTTTTTTTGATGCAGCGGAAGAGTGACTTCACCTTGCCGATCAGCCACTAGAACGCCGCGATTTACAAATATTACTTTCGACCTAGGCGCAACATCTTGCGTTTTCAGACGTATTAGTAAGTAGAGTAGATTAGAGGACGCGACGCGCTGAGACAAAGCGCTTCTCCCAGGACGTCCCTTTGAAAGAAGAGAAGGTAACGCCAGGTTGTCCATAGGTATGTAAGATCTTATTGTTACCCGCATAGATCGCCACATGTGTGATGCGCTTGGAGGTCGTAGTCTGGCTCGCCTTGAAGAAGATCAGATCGCCCTTTTTCAAATTGCTCTTGGACACGCTTATCCCCTTTTTGGATTGAGCACGTGAATCACGAGGCAATTCTTTTCCGACCGCTACACGAAATACGCGTTGCGTAAAGGATGAGCAGTCAAATACAGCCGTTGTATTTTTGCTCGCGCCAAATTTATAAGGTGTACCCAAATATCTTTTCCCAGTCGTAATGACTTTGTCGGCCTTCGCTTGTGTCCAAGCTGCATGCGCTACATGTTGATCTCCCGGCAATGGCGCTACCATAGCCGTCATTCCCAACGTTAACCCCATCAGGATTCCTACGAGTGCTTTATGTAATTTCATGTTGTTCATCCTCCCTTTTGATCGTGTTGAAAAGGTATCGTACGTGTATCGTACGAAAAGCAGCATAAGCTTCCCTTTCCGAAACGCGTTGCATGGTTTTATATGCAAAGTTTGGCTGACCTCTCACTTGTTCTCTACTTTACCAAAGCTATCACGCCTTGAAATTACCAAATTATTGCCAAACTACGTAACCACTTCTGGATATCTTTTCCCCTTGACGGCCTGAAGCCTTATTTTACAGGCATTCCTCAAATTTTCAGTAAATTTTATTCCCAAGATGTTCCTCGCAATTGTGCTAAATTTATCCTGCGCTTTTCCTCAAAACCCACTCGTTATGCGACTTATGTCCTAGTACCCTTTGTAAAAAATTCCTAACTATCGATATGGTTGGTGGTCTTTGCTGGAATCCATAAACTCTTTCTTCTCTAGGCTTGCAACCTAGCAAGACTCATCGTAAAGTAGATAGGAGTTCGTTTTCATGAAGGAGGCACATATGCGACTGCGCAACATTCCAGGTGCCGAATCGGCCCTGCGTGAATATCCGACATTCGTTGATAACCCCGTTAACTACAAGGGGCGGTGGAAGGATCGCTTCGGAAATGACAATCCGATCCACATCGAAATCGGCTGTGGAAAAGGACGCTTCATTAATACACTGGCCGAGCGCCACCCTGACGTAAACTTCATTGCTGTTGAGCTAAAGGCTGAGGTCGTCCTGCGCGCTGTTCAGCGTACAGAATACCGTGAGATTCCCAATCTGGCTTTTGTCCAGTTTGATGCTTCAAAACTGACTGAACTGTTCGCGGATCATGAAGTTTCTCGTCTTTATCTCAATTTCAGCGATCCTTGGCCAAAAACACGTCATGCCAAGCGCAGACTTACCTACGCGAGCTTTCTCCAGACGTATCGCCAAGTGTTGAAAGAGGACGGCGAGATTCATCTCAAGACAGACAATGAACCATTGTTTGAGTTCTCCCTCAACCAATTTGCTGGCGAGCGTTTCCAAATGCGCAATATTACATTCGATCTGCATCAGTCCAAGCTCGCAGCAGATAATGTAATGACCGAGTATGAAGAGCGCTTCTCCTCTCGCGGACAACGCATCTACCGCGTAGAAGCCAGCTGTCAGATCAAGTAAACTGCATCGAACACAAAATCGCCTGATCATCCAGAAGAGTGAAAATCTCTTCCAGTGAGGTCAGGCGATTTTTATTACTTTTTCCGCCATATCATAGAAGGAAATGGTAGAATATGATAAACCTAAATTTTCCAGATGGAGGCTGTACTATGCTTGAATTCGGATTCGCCCCTTTTCTCCCCTTGCTCATAATGCTGGCGTTTTATGCGCTGGTTGTGTACTTGATCATCTGCGTCATCCGTTTTATGAAAAACAAGACCTTACACGACCAACAGCAAAATGAAAAGCTGGACCAATTAATTCAGCTACTAAAGGAAAGAGAACGGCAGCAATAGCCGTTCTCTTTTTATTGATCATCCGCTTACACATCGCGCTTCTGAAAAACCCGAACCGCCAAGAGCAAAGCAGCTACACCATAAAAGAGCGTGTAAATAAACATAGCCGTGCTCGGAGCGGACGCCGTCCCAAAAATTCCTTGTGAAGCAAACGAAATGGGGTCGTCAGCCGTATCAAACAACGCAATGGTCGATTGTCTGAACAGCGAATCGGTAGGAAATAGCAGGCTGGAGATGATACCTATATTCATCAACGAGCTATTGCCAATAATCGTGCCCAATTGCTCAATAAAGCCGCCAATAAAGCTGATGCCGTACAGAATGATCAGGATAATCCCGCCGGTCACCGTAGTTGTCATACTGCTGAGAAGCAGGGAGACGCACACAAGAATGACGGGCATCAACACAAAGTAGAAAAGGGAAGAGAAAATTTGTCCCACACTGACATCAACAGCCAGAACGCCTCCGCCGACCCATTGATTAATCCCTAGCAGACCGGCAAACATCAGCGTCGAATAAATGATGAGCATACTAGCGAGTCCGCCAAACTTGCCGAGCAGATACTTGTGCCGGGGCAGAGCACGCGCGAGCCATGTATCGATCTGATGGCTTTCTACCTCAGACGCGATGCTGCCAACACTGCTGAGTATCGCCAGCAACGCGGTAATAAAGGAGCCGAAATACAGTCCCATTCCAAGCAGCTGGGTAGAGAAAAAGCCCTGCTGCAGCAGCATATCGCTGCCTCCGGTCATTTCGCCCATTTCCCGAGAAGCGTACCAGGTAGCCACCCCGAACAAGATCAGAAAGGCAATTGACATCAGGATCGTAATCGCAAATATCCGCTTGGATATCATCTCTCTATACGTGATTTTTACGATCGGCCACATGCGCTTCCCCCTCCTTTTGCTGCACCCAGTACAGGAATACTTCCTCTAGTGACTGCTGCTTCTTGATCACCTCATGAACGGCGGCACCGGCTGCAATCAATTCTGCCAAAAGGGCTGGGACACGCCCCTCTTCGTCCAAAGTGAACAGCCACGTCGCCTGCCCCTCGTTTTGCCTGAGCAGCCGCATGTCCGTGACATAGGATGGGACACTCGCTTGCAGCTTGTCACTCACTTGCTCCAGCGTCAGCTCAATTTGCGGCAGAACCGCACTCAGCTTTCGCCATTCCCCGTGAACGACCAGCTCTCCTCGATGAATAATGCCGACATGATCACACACGCTCTCCATTTCGCTTAGCAGATGACTGTTGAGAAAAATCGTCTTCCCTTGATCACGCAGCCTCGCTATCAATTCACGTACTTCCTTTCGCCCAATCGGGTCCAAGGCGGACGTCGGTTCATCCAAAAAAATCAGCTCCGGGTCAGACAGTAGTGCACACGCGAGGCCGATCCGCTGCTGCATCCCTTTTGAAAAGCCGCGGATTCGCTCATTTTCCCGCCCTGCCATGCCGACCAGCTCTACAACATCGCGAATGACCGTTTTGCGCTCGCTGCGGGACAATCCACATAGCTCGGCATGATGCTCCAGCAGCTGGGTACCGGTCAACCAGTCCGGATATCGGAACAGCTCTGGCAAGTACCCGACCTTTTTGCGTGACTCTACACTCCCGATCGGGTGCCCAAGCATGACCGCTTTTCCATTCGTCGGATGCAAGAGCCCGAGCATCGTACGGACAAACGTGCTTTTCCCCGCTCCATTTTGCCCAAGAAAGCCAAAAACAGAGCCTCGTGGTACTTGAAGGGTAATGTTTTTACAGCCTGCCTTGCCGCCATACTGCTTGGACAGCTCCCAGGTTTCGATAACGAAATCAGACATCCGTCTCCTCCACTTCCGCCAAAAACAGGATAAAGCAGAGTCTCCCTGATGGAAAACTCTGCTATCTCGCTGTATTTATTTCAATTTTTTTGCCAATGCCAAGAGCTCTTCTTCGGTTGAATTGCTGCCGCCAAGTGTATGGATTTGACCATTTTCCTGCCAGATCAACTGCTTGTGGTACGAATTCGTGATCAGAACGCCTGCCTGACCGTGTACTTTTACTTCTTTCATTTTGCTATCGCCGTCTTCCAGATATGGAAGCGGGAGAGTATGCTGCCAATCGTCAATGCTCAGCATTTGCTTTTTCACGTTATTTGGAATGAAAGGCAAGGACATCATCGTGTCTCGAAGCTGCGCCATGTCGACTCCCCCTGGTGCCTGCAGCTCAGGTGCGCTCACTACAGAGTAGGAGATGCTATCCTTGTCGTTTTTCATCCAGATGTTTTGCATATTGGCTACGTGGAGCGAGAATCGTTTTCCACTCAAATTTTCATCAAAACGGTTTTCTACCTTCAGCTGTGCCAAAAGCTTGTTTGCTTTCTCAACATTCATTTCAAAATGGATCGTATACGGTGTGCTGACGTCTACACCCTCGAACGTCATGTCACTTGGGATAGCTGGCAGCTTCACACCTGCTTTTTCAGCGGATTCTCTACTATTGTAGTATTTATTGTGCTCGCCTTTGTCGATCTTACCCTGATCAGCCTCGTCAATCCACAGCTTGCCGATGCCTTTCAGCTCCATCTCGCCTGCCTTGCCGCTGTTCAGCCAGCCTTCTACCTGCGCCAGATCATCTTGCGTCACTTTTACAAACTCGACTTTATCCATTCTGAAAATGGACAGGAAATCACTCGCAGCCGCCTGTACTTGTGGAAACGATAGCGATACAACCAGAACCGCTGCTACTGATGAACCTGTTACCCATCTCTTTGTTTTTTGATTCATGTTCTTCCAGCTCCTTTTTGCCACATGCTCTTGATTCGCAGTCTGATTTTGTGGAACAAAGCTTGTATTTTGCCCGATCCGTTGTGAAAAGGTCTGCCAGGCTGCCTCTGTATTTACCTTTACTTGATCGGTTGGACGAAATAGCTGCTGCATAAGCGTCCCGCGGGTCCAGGAATCAAGCGCAGACAATGCTTCCAGCTGCTCGCTGCATTCTGTGCATGTCTTTAAGTGGGCGATGAACCGCTCGCTTTCCTGAAGTCCGCATTCTCCATCCAAAAATGACTGCATAAAGCCCGTATCTGCACATTTCATCCTTCTTCCCCCCTTAGCAGGTCGTACAGCTTGCGGAATTTACTCTTGGCTCTTGATAGGATCGTCCCCACGGAGCTGACCTCCATGCCTGTGGCCTTTGCCAATTCCGTGTATGGATAGCCTGAGTATTTCATGACGAGCAAGGTTCGCTCTCTTTCGTCCAGCTGCGCGAGAACGTCACGCACCTGATCAATTGCTTCCTTTTCCAAGCACATCTCTTCTGAGGAAGGAGACACCCTCTCCTCTTCAGCTGCCCTACGCTCTTGTCTGTCGTACCTGCGCTTTTCTGAACGCAAGTAGTTATAGGACGCATACAGGGCTGATTTGGAAAGCCATGCCGGGATGTGCTCAATAGCCGAACGATCTGTATGATAAAAGGAGAGGAAAACGTCCTGGGCGATATCCTCAGCCGTTTGCTGATCTTTGACAATCCGCATGATTTGCCTGACGACAAAGGGATAGTACGTCGTAAACAAATCCTTGAAGGAATCTGTCTCCTCTTGCACATGCACTCGATTCATCATCAGTTTTGCATGCACCTCCACTCGCTCTCCCTCCCCTCACTCATGTGCCTGCCATACGCTACTGGCTCATGCCAGCAGTATATCGATAGGCTGCTTTTTGCTGCGTTCCTCTAATAGAAACCGCCGAAGCCATTTTTGTGACAGTCAGGAGAGATATTTTTTATTCCATCAGAAATTTGGCGGGATTTTCGAGAAATCGCCTTGTAATCTGATAATGCTCCGTCTCTTCGTAACGAATCTCGGTGAGCGGAGAGGCATCGAAGTTCAAGATAGTGGCTCCCGGCAATCCCATCAAAATCGGAGAGTGCGTAGCAATCAAAAACTGTGCCCCCTCCGCAATCAAATCCTGCATGACATACAGGAATGCTAATTGACGCATGGGTGACAAGGCAGCCTCGGGCTCGTCCAAGAGATAGATCCCTCTTCCTTCGAATCGATGCGCAAACAAGGCCAGAAACGACTCTCCGTGTGACTGCTCGTGGAGGGAGCGCCCGCCATAATTTTTATAGCGGGTTGGTTTAGGTTTATTTCGCTCGGTCTCATCAATATGACTGGCAAACTGATAGAAGCTCTCTGCCCGCAGAAAAAAACCATTGGTCAGCTTGGGCATCCAGGAGAGGCGTATGTAGTCGCCAAGGCTCGCGTCTGACTTGTCAACGTCATAAAAATTGTTTCTGGACCCGCCCGCCGTATGAAACCCGCATTGATAGGCAATCGCTTCAAGCAGTGTCGACTTGCCCGAACCATTCTCCCCTACAAAAAAGGTGACCGGGTTCTCCAGCTCGATCTCCTCGATAGACTGCAGAGAGCCAAGTCCGAACGGGTATTGTTTCGTATCGGGAAATTCGTCTCGAAGAAGCTTGATCGTTCGCAAGCAAACCATCTTTTTCTCCTCCATCCTCACTATTTTGCTCATCTGTGCCGATACAACCTAATAAGGGGGAGTATCGGTGGACAAGGTTTCATTTTTACAAGAGAAAAGCGCGTTTCATATGAAATATCCGGATCAAAGCGACCTCTCCTTTTACCGGTGGTTTACCGAACAGCATCCCGATGAGGCGATCGGTTGGTATCATCTTGGCCGTGAGCGAGAAGCGCGAGGAGAGTCAGAGCTGGCGCTTGCCGCACACAGACGCGCATTGCGCGCAGGGCAAGGCCCCTTCTACGATGATGCGAGAGAAGCCTATCAAACACTACTGCGAGCAAAACGACAGCAGGACATGAGAAAAAGAATGCGTTTGCTGCTGGGCTCGATGCTCTTTCTCTTTTTCCAGTTTGCCTATTCGCCAGGACTGTTGACTGAGCCTGACCAAAAGGCTACCTCACCACAAACGGCTATACCCAAACCGGCGGCGGTTCCTGACCGGCCCCATGTAGAAGTCATTGCCGTTCCATTGAATCTCAGCAAAGAAGAGAGAGCAAAGCAATTACGCCGCTATATAGAAGCAAGGCGTCCTGCGCCCACACAGCCATTTACAGTGATTGCTGTGCCTGAGGTTCCTGGCAGCCCATTATTAACGCCGCTCTTGTTTTATCAGCCAAGAGAAGTGCTTGGGGTCATGCAGTACAATCCCATGAATCGAACCGTAACCAATCAAAAATGGTTTGACCGCCCTGGTCGTTATGAACAGGAGCCGTTGGTTCTCTCGGCAAGAGCCCTTCTTGAGCAGGAGCAAATGGCGCTCCAGCATGTACTGACACTGCGCAATGCACTGTATCGAACCTATCAGCAAACAGGCTCGCTGCCTGCTCGCCTGGCTGATTTGGCTGCAGCCTACCCGACCAACGCGCTGCCACAAATCCCAGCGCCACTCACGGAATTAGGTCTGCTCTCTTATGAATATCGACCGGGATTGTTCCGCCCAGAGATTGCTTGGGCAAGCATACGTGAAGTTCTGCCTCTCCCTGGGTATCCCGAGCCGCTGCATGCATTGGAACCGCTCCAGATTCAGCTGTCTGAGTCGACACGAACGATGCGGCTTGTAAGTGGCTCACACGTTGTGCGCAGCTATCCAGCTGGGATCGGTAAAAACGGCTCTACACCTGAAGGCTATTATACGATTCAGCAAAAAATCAGTCGCCCACGCGGTCATGACAACATCTATGGCACGCGCGGCATGGTTTTTTCCGGTGATGGATATGCCATTCATGGTACCAATCATCCGGAGAGTATCGGGAGTGAGGTCTCACTCGGATGCATTCGCTTGCATAATAAAGATGTCGAGGAGCTATACAGTTTTGTCTCATTGGGAACAGAGGTAGTCATTTCAGATATAGCCGCACCCGCCAAGCCGTGGAGCAATCCAGCCCCTTTCATACTGGCCGCAGGTCCTAAAGAGGAAACGCCAACCATTACGTACAATTGGCTGCATTGAGTTAATTCACTTGCGCCCCCTTTGTAGGAAAGACGAGAGAGAATGGATTTCGTTACGCTAGAAAGTTTCTCCAGCAACCAGGAATCAACCAAAAAAGCGCGCTCCCTTTTCGTAAAATGTACCCTATAGAGTAGACACATTAAAAAAGTCTACCTATAGGGTACTTTTCTGTATACTTGAGAAAAAATG
>NZ_CANMZW010000015.1 GCF_947502445.1 uncultured Brevibacillus sp. | reverse complement strand
AGGTGCTTTCAAGAACGATTAAGGACGGACGAGTCATTTCACTCATTCATAAATATCTCCGGGCAGGAGTCGTAGTGAAGCACAAGACTGAGGAAACAGAAGTCGGCGTACCGCAGGGCGGGAATCTGAGTCCAATCCTCAGTAACATCATGTTGAATGAACTGGACAAGGAGTTGGAGCAGAGAGGACACAAGTTCGTACGCTATGCAGATGATATGCTCATCTTCTGCAAGAGCAGACGAAGTGCCGAGCGGACATTAGCCAACATTCTCCCCTACATTGAGAAGAAGCTGTTCTTAAAAGTGAATCGGGAGAAAACTACGGTGGACTTAGCCACTGGAGTGAAGTTTCTGGGATTCTCATTCTACACCCATGGAGTACGCAAACACAAGAAAGGGCTACTGGAGAACATCCAATAGCCCAATCCTCTCGAAATCCCTCAATAACAACACCATTGGGAGCCTCGGTTTTCTATTCTTTTCAGATTATTATCGACAAGTCACTGCGTAAACTAAGGAACCGCCGTATACCGGACGGTACGTACGGTGGTGTGGGAGGTCGGCTACTCAACTAATGGGTAGCCTCCTACCCGATTGTTTGCTAGTTTTAATATACAGTTAAACTCAAGAGAAAAATCAATAGTGTTAATTGGATGTACTTTCTGAATAGCTAAAATGTGATAGTAGAGGGCAAAATTCCAATTAGATCAAAAGGCAACCTCATGATCTACTTCAAAAATTTTAGCTAAAAGAAGTTGTGTACGATCGATTCATATCTACAATTTCTTGCTATCTTTTATTATTTATGAAACATCAAGATATAGGAAGAAACAGAGTTCGGATAATGAATTTTATCGGAAGAAAACCGTTTAAGTTATTGGTACGTTCGGGGGAGTTATTGGGTGCGTCCTTGGTGTTATGTTAGCCGTAAGATGATCATAATAAACCACTAACAAGCTTTAGGCGTGAAAGAATGTTGTTGATGAAGATATTATTAGAGGAACCATTTGCCATTCTAGTTCTTGTTGAGTATGATGGATATCAGAATTATGCGACTTTAGCAATATGAACAGGCGCTTGGTAGTTGCTCTGAGCGCTTCTTGGCGTATTGGTTTGTTTTGCAACTGCTTTATGAGGTATCCACTCGAGATGGCGCTTCAATCGCTAGATTCTTCAATCATTCGCAAAAGAAGGTGACAACCATGTACACAATTGGAAATTTTTCTAAAATTAGCAAGGTTTCTCCGCGAATGCTGCGCTACTATGAAAAAATGGGATTGCTTCGACCAAAGTACGTCGAGAAAGAGAGTGGCTACAGATATTATACGGAAGAAGAAATGTATGTAATCTCGATGATAAAAAAGCTCAGGCGCTATCATTTTTCATTAAAAGAGATCAAATCCATAATGGACAGAAATGAAAGCCAATACACGAAAGAAATGATGGAAGCCCAAATTTCCCGATTGCTCCAATCTGCCAGTGAGTTTCATACGATTATTTCTGAGTTGAAAAAGGAGATTCGTGTATTGAACAGCGCCCACTTTTCTTCTCCACATGAGTTTGATATTATGATCGGAAATCGGCGAGAGCAGCTCGTGCTATGTGCAAGGGAGAAAGCGAGTATTGATCATTTGAACCATATGATATCAAACTTAATCCAATTCGTCGATTCAAGTGACACAATCGTCGCCACTGGTGCGTACATGGTTATCTTTCATGACATTTACGATATTTTTGAAGTGTTTAATCCGGCTTCTTCTGATGTTGAAGTGTGTATACCCGTGAATACAGAACTCGAGATGGAGAAGTATTATTTCAGGAAAATTGAAGATGGGTTGTATATCAGCACCACTTATTTTGGCAATTACGATTTGATCGGCAACGCTTATGTAGCACTTCTGAAATGGGCAAGAGAGAATCATTACATGATTGCCGGCCCCCCGATTGAACGATTTTTCAAGGATGAGTGGACCAACTGTTCTCCTGATGAATATGTAACCGAAATCTCGTTTCCGGTAAAAAATATCGAACAATTTGACACTCCCCTTAAATGAATGACGAACACCCAATCATTTCGCCCAACTGGGCGTTTTTTTTGTTATGAATAAAGCCCCCTCGCTATTGACTTTAACACTATGTCACAGTTGAGACTTAAACTACATAAGGAAAGGAGGATTTCCCCAATGATTTTTAATTGGAAAACCGAATTACTGAACGTAGGAGGACACGAATGTTGAAGACTATTTTGAGACGTATTACAGATCACATCATCTACATGCCTCACGATGATCATACGGATCGGCCGATTCTTGCCTCCATTTCCGGGGCGAACCTCACGCTTGGGATTGACGCAGGGAACTCTTCCGTGCATGCCAATCTTTTTCTTCAAGAGCTGGCGAAACACAATGAAAAGAAAATCGACTTTCTTGTGTTAACGCATTGGCATTGGGATCATGTATTCGGATGCAGCAGAATGAATCTGCCAATCATTTCGCATGTTGGCACACAAGAACAGTTGGTAAAGCTGCAAGGCTTGGCTTGGACAGACGAGGCGCTGGACGAGCGGGTCAAAGCGGGCAGTGAGATTCCGTTTTGCGCCGAGATGATCAAAAAGGAGTTTCCAACGCACAGGGATATCCGCATCGAAACACCGTCTATCGTGTTTGAACAAAAGCTTGAACTAGATTTAGGGGGAGTCAACTGTTTGATCGAGCATGTTGGAGGAGATCATTCTTCAGACTCCTGTATTGTCTACGTGAAAGAAGATAAGGTGTTATTTCTCGGGGACTGCCTGTATCCGGATTATTACAATGGAGATTGGAAATATACGACTCAAAACGTTCTCGTGCTACTGGATCGTCTGCAAACATACGATGCTGATCATTACATCATTTCGCATCGTGATCCTTTAACCAAAGCTGAATTTCAGCAAGAAGCGGATTTCTATCGGAAAATCAGCACGTTACTTGGCCAACACGGGAATGATCACTCGGCTATATGTGCGGGCCTCTCTCATTTCATTGGAAGAGCACTTATTGAGGAAGAACTGTTCATCGTGGATTGGTTTGTGAACGGTTTCAAAATGAACCAACCGAATGATAATTAGGTGGTCGTTTACAGGAGAATCGGAGGAGATCTTTGTATAGTAAACAACCCACAATTGAAACAATGAATACGACACTGGCCCAAAAATTTTATATGGAAAACCGGATTACATCTCCGAAGCATTGTCAGGAATTTTAGATATTATGCTATATGGGCTTATTGCTGAGAATAAAAGATAACATTCTTTGATTCTTCCTATTACGGCTGATAAAACCAAAAATACTAAAATAGTTTTCTGTGTTCATTTCATTGGATCATATCGTACCAAGTCAAAACGTTGGCTTTTGTACTTTTGATATAAATTACTTGGAGGATTATATGGGAAACAAACTGTTTTTAATTTCTGTTCTCCTGTCAATTAATTTCAGATTATTCTAAATTAAGAATCCGCTCACAAAATAAAAACGACTTCTGAGGAGGAAGAAAGATGGGATCAAATACAATCGTTTCTTATATGCAACCAGGTAGCTTCATTAAATCGATTTCGGATCGCAATCAAGCGAAGGTAGTCTTATTCGGCAGAAATCAATGGACGTCCGATTTACATCACCTTGGATATTGATGTGGTTGATCCGGCCTATGCTCCTGGTACGGGAACGCAAGAACCTGGCGGAGTATCCTCGTTTAAAATTCTGAATGCCATTCGATTGCTGAAGGGTCAACAAATTGTTGGAATGGACCTAGTCGAGGTCTCTCCTCCTTATGACCATGCAGGCATTACGGCAGCACTGGGCGCCAAAATTGTGCGAGAGGCGATTCTTTCTGGTAACTCATTCCAAAGCAGCCGATTTGCAAGTCGGCTGCTTTCAAAACAACACTGTATTTCCTATTTTAAAAAGCGCTTGCATTCAAACGTATGGGGGTATCAATCCGTGGAACAAAAAGCTGAATTAAAACGTTCATTAAAACTTTGGCATGTTTTTGCCTTAGGACTAGCTTTTTTAGCACCTATCGGAGTATTTGATACGTATGGAATCGCAACAGAGATAACGAATGGCCACGTTCCTGCATCTTACCTCGTTACCATGGCGGCCATTCTTTTTACCGCATCTAGTTACAGCAAGATGGCACAGGCATTTCCGCGATCAGGTTCAGCCTATACATATACGCAGCAGGTACTAAGTCCAAACTTAGGTTTTCTTGTTGGATGGTCGGCGCTGTGTGATTATCTGTTTTTCCCCATGGTAAATGCATTGGTCATCAGCCTCTTTATGTCCGCTGTGTTTCCGGAAATTCCTTCTTGGGTGTGGATTGTTGGGCTTATCCTAGTGATCACTTTGGCCAACATCTTCAGTTTGAAAGTAACGGTGACATTTAATTCGATCATTGTATTCTTACAGTTGGTTGTAATCGTAATTTTTGTTGTGCTTTTAATTCGAACATTTTTGCATGGGGAAGGGACAACGCAGCTATTTTCATTGCGTCCTTTCTACTCTCCCGATTTGACATGGTCTGTATTATTGGCTGGTTCGTCCCTGCTCGCTTACTCTTTTCTCGGATTTGATGCAATCACCACCTTGTCGGAAGAGACGATTGATCCTCAAAAAACGATTCCGCGAGCTATCTTTCTAATTGCGCTCTATGCAGGATTATCAGCTATCATCGTGACGTATATCATGCAATCTGCATTCCCTGAAGTCACAATATTCAACAATCTTGATGGAGCATCCGTTGAAATCGCAGAAAAAATTGGCGGGGTCTTCTTCCAGTCTCTTTTCCTCGGCGTTGCGGTTGTTTCATCCATCGCTTCCGGTATCGCTTCACAAATTAGCGCGTCTCGACTCTTGTATGCGATGGGCCGGGATAATGTTTTGCCTCGCAAAATTTTCGGTTACATACATCCGCGTACGGGCGTACCTGTTTACAACATCCTTTTAACCGGTATCGTTGCGCTTACTGCATTGTTTCTTGATTTGCTCACGACCTCTTCGTTCATCAATTTCGGCGCATTCACAGCATTTACGTTCACCAATTTATCGGTGATTGTGTACTACGCCAAGCGAGAAAACTTGCGCACGCCAAAAACGATTCTCAACTATTTCCTTTCTCCGCTCATCGGCATGGGATTCATCCTATTTCTTTGGACTAACCTGAATATTCATGCTCTTATTCTTGGACTGATGTGGAATGCAGTTGGCTTTGTCTATCTTCTCTATCTAACAAAAGGATTTAGGCAAAAACCTCCGCAATTCATTTTCGAAGAGTCTGCGTGACGTGTCAGTTGACAAAAAGGGAGTTTTAATGAACGTTTGTGAACGAATTTGAACGAAAAGCACTGGAGTGGTATCTTGTAAAAATAGCAAATAGTTTAACTGTACGAAAATAGATGGGGCTGAAAAAGATGATGTTTTCTGAACTCTACAGAAAGGCAAATGCTGTTCTCAATCCACGGAAGCTATCGGAATATGCGAGCGCTGGGGGAGTTGGGGCAGCGATTCTGTCTGAAGGCGGCACAGTATATACAGGGGTTTGTATCGATACTGTACGGATGATCCGATGATTGGGATGCCGTAAATGCCTCCGTAATTTCCAATTAAGTCTAACCAGTATTCTTTGAGCATGACAATTAGTTCAAAAGCTTCGCCGTAATCCTGTTTGTCAGATTGTTTGACGGAATCACGCCAAGTCTTCATCTGGATCCAGTTATTTACATGACCCAATATGTCATCGGTAATATATTCGGAAACGATATCAACTCGTTGGTTGAAAGCGCTTTCTGTTTTAAATGAAATACGATATAGAGGGGTTCGGCTGATCTAAAACCGATTTACAAAGCATAAACGGAAGAATTGGCTCTCCGAAAACTGGATACATTCGAAGAAAAGTGGGGCAAAAAATATTCATTGATCGTCCGACCCTGGAGAAATAACTGGTGTGAATTGTCCACCTTTTTTAAGTACCCACAAGAGATGCGACGACTTATATATACAACCAATGTGATCGAGAGCTATCGTTTACAACACATTTAGCAACACAGCTATCGTGACAAGCAATCATTCCTTCAACCGCCTCCCTTAAAGGAAGCGATTTTCTTTTTTGAAGATGAGGATATAGTTCGTTGCTATCTTCTTTTGGATCAAATGAGACTTCTTCAACTAAGTCATCCCATTTCATGAATTCTTCACCTACTTAAGTTTTCATATTTTACAACCTTACCCATTTATTTCCTTACGAAAGACCCCTGTTTATTTGAACAACTTCTTAATCAGCGAGTAAATATCAAACGTTGCTCGCTGTACACCTTGTTGTATGCGTACTTTTTTGGGGTATTTGGGTGTTCGTATGTTCTCGCATGTAATACAGAACAAATGTCTGATATCGAGAGAAAGGTACTCAGAGTGATTGGCAATGGTCTGAACCAGACACGATGACGGTTTTGGAGGCATGGGAAAGGAAGGAAAAATGAGAAAACGGAAACAAGAGATACATTAAAAATATACGAATTCCCAATGCGATTTGTACGTGTCAGAAATAGAAAACAATTCATTTACTGTTAAGGAATAAGGAGTTTCCTTATATTTACAATTTTGAGGAGGTGTTTGAAATGGCGATCATCAAACCCTTTATCACCTCAGTGAGATTTCATTCAACGATGGGAACCGGGACAGGCACTGGTGCAACATTTGCTATTGCAGCAACTGCTTTTAATAATGATGCAGGAGCCGCAGCCACCGCATTTCCCAGTACGTTTGCTTATTACAATCTCTACATTAACGGTGTTCTGCAACAGGGAAATACCTCGACAGTTACAACTTCCACACTTACCATTCCAGATGGAGATGCTGAAAACGGGGGTACACCTGTCACTGTAGAATTCGTGGTCAACTAGAAGCAAAGAGAAGAATGGGCGCCCCAGATAAATCTTATTTTTCTGGGGTTAACCCCATTTCAATAGAGCGGATAAAAGGATTAAGAAGGAGAGTGGGCTTAGCGTTAAAAATTGTTGAAAAGATGAATCACTGCAAGAAAGGACGGTGATTTTATTGAAGCAAAAATTAACACAAAGAAGTGCAGTAAATAAGACATATTATACGAAAGAACATTTTCTCATAATCCCACCAATGGGCTGTCCTGACATTTTTCCAGTACAACCATGTCCCGCGTGCCCGCCATGTCCGTGTACACCTGGTTTACTTCATACAGAAACGACTCAGTATACGGCTATTTCTGATGGTACAAAAAATGTGTATACAAACAGTGATGCAGTGCTACAATTCAGCACTTCTGGCATACTTGATCCTAACGGTGTATCAATTGTTAATCTTTTTATTAACGGAATTCTTCAAGCTCCCAACTTATATACGGTGCAACCTGGTGTATTGATCTTAAGTGACGTTCCAGTGCAGGGGGTCCCCCTCATCCTGCAGTTCATCAAAATTACCATATCTTAACAAGGGATTGACTAATTTTAGATGAGAAAGACCATAGAATACGATGGATATAAATAGCAGTGGTTGCACATATTGAAAAATTGTGGCAAGTAATGAATCCATTGAGCTCTAACATTGAATGAATCAGGGTCTTCAGTTAACTTCCTTTGGGTTGATCGGTCAATGTATAAAATTTCCCTACAATAACGTAGCCCTCCTTTGGACGAATAATCCGAGGAGGGCTTTGTTATTTATCCAAAATGATTTAATGAATCGAATAAAATATAGATTATTAAAAACCTTTTTTCTAGAAATTGGGTACAATCCCCTCAATTTAAACAAACTCCAAATCCATCCTCCACAGCCCTCTTACATTTCCCGTATAATGTAAGAGAGGTGATACAATGTACGACAAGCTACTCCAATTTCTGCAATCCTATAAAAATACCAAAATATCCCTAGGTCAGCTCGAAAATCTGGCAGATCCAGCTATGAGATATATCACCTTTCAACAAAACATACAAAAACTGCTAGATAACCAGATTCTCATTCCCATCATGAAACATGGGACGAACGGGAAGCTGCCTTCACTACCTCTAACCTTCCGCATTCGTAAATCTGTTGTCGCTGAGCCCTTGAAACAAGTGATTCAATCTGCACAATTGCGAATGCATCTAATGATCAAGTTGGATGCCTATTTTTCACAAACCGTATCGAGATGGCAAAAGGATTTGCCATACATTGAAAAAATACACGACTTTCTCACACAACAAGGTATTCCTCAAGAGGAAGCCACCCCGCCGGAACGGTCCTTTCAACTGGTGGGGGATGAAAAATGGTTGGACGAAAAAGGCGGTAGAAAGCTGCTGGATACAATCGGCGTGTGGGATTTGCTTAAAATATCCGCACTGCCAGATCCGTTGATGCTAGCGGTTAATATCAGCAGATATCACGAGAACCGAAACGTTTGTAACCACTTGATTGTTGAAAATAAGACAACGTTTTACGCTATTCAGCCGATCCTTACCAAAACACCTTATACCAGTTTGATCTATGGAGCAGGCTGGAAGGTGGCTTCTGGTTTGGGGAATCTGTCTGCCCAGCTTGGATTGGGGCACGAGATTGAACAGCGTTACGAATATTTTGGCGACCTCGACCACGAGGGCATTGCCATTTGGCATATGTTGTTTGAGAAATGGAAAGTCGTTCCGGCAGTATACCTGTACCAAGCATTGCTCAAACAACGTCCATCTACCGGGAAAGTTACGCAAGCTGCCAGAGTGCAGGCGGTTAGGCAATTCATTTCTTTCTTGCCGATTAATGAAGGGGAGCTTGTCCAACGACTTCTGCAAAGCGGACAATACCTTCCTCAAGAAGCGCTTGAGGCCGAGCGGTTACGAGAGAGCATGACTCAGTCTGTCATCCGCATGATGGAAAAGGAGGTGTAAGGTTTTGCAAATAGACCGATTGACAGGAATGGTGGAAGGATACAAGGAACGAATTCAGCGACTTGCCTTGTTTGATCCCTTGCACAAATTAGAAGCAAAACGGGAGAAAGACCGACAAGATCGTCCGATTGATTTCTTTGGGCTTGGGTTCCTTGCCCTCCTGTTCTTTTTTGAGAATATGCTATTACGCAACAAAAAGGCGGGTGCGAAAGAACTTGCCGAGTATCTGCAGCAGATGAATCAAGGCGAGATCGATTTGGATAAAGAAGGTTTTGAGAAACTCGCCAGAACGATTGTGGACGTATTTCGTCCTCCAAGCGGTAAGCGCAATGCCCGAACCTTCTACAACTGGGAGACTCGTCAAATGGATAGTGTGGAGTATTCCATCCTGAAAGCAGAGCGTGGAGATCTTTCTTCCAACAAGCAATATTACTCTTTGGATGAGCATGGTCTGGAGCTGGTTTTTGCCACGAAGGAGTTTTTCCGGGAATTTCATTTGTCTATCAACCAATTGCTCTTGCGCAAACAATTAGAAAAAGGAGAGTTCGCAGGCGCGCTACGTCAAATCAGCGAGATGAGCGTAGATGTGGAGACGCTGAAAGAACGTATCTTGCGGATTAAGCATGAGGTGCAGCGAAGCATGGTCTCCGAGGAAACCTATCTTCGCTTCAAGCAGGTGATAGAAGATATACATACACGACTCGCGCGGGAGCATGAGGAATTTACGGAACTGCAAACCTTTGTAGATGAGACCAAAGAGCGTCTTCTGTACGAACGAAAAGATGGCAAGGAGCAGAGAGCATACGAATATATTTTGCGCATTGACCGCGAGCTAGGAGAGGTTCATTTTGCCCACACCCAACTGTTAAAGGATAGTATTGCACTGAAAACGACGGCTCTTCAGGCTGCGCAAGAATCGTTATACCATGTTGCGCTGCAATCGTTTAACTTTGATCAGGAAATCGTTTCCAGACTGGTCTCTACTCCTTTGCCGCTGTTCGCGACGAGGACCTTGCTGGAACCATTTCTTGGGCTGGAGCAAATGGCCAGTTGGTCTCCGTTGGCTGTCTTTGAAAAACAACGGATCGGCGTCGCCCAAGAGGAGGAAGAGCAAGAGGAATTCGAGGAGGTCACTAACGAACAAGAGCAAGCGCACTCTATGATTCAGCAGGCTAATTTCGGGACGCTCATGCAACGCATCTTCTCTCTATTGGGAGAGAAGAACGAGATAACTCTTGAAGAGGTGGCGGTCCAACTCTGGGAAAATGGCGATGATGCTTGGCTCAAGCATCGTTCTTTTTATGATTTTTGGTTGTTGTTGCACCAACGCACTCCGCTGCAAAAGTCTGAGGGTGAAGAGGAAAATCACTTGTTGAAAGAGGTACTGTCGCAACTTGCCCCCAGTGAAATCATCCGAGTGACGGAGTTGCCTGGCCGCTTGCGTCTGACAGAACGTTATGAAATCCAGAATATGATCTTCACAAGGGAGCGACGTTACGATGTATGAGAATGAGCAGGTGATGGCAGCTTTCCAACTCTATAGTCAGCTTAGCCGTGATGGTCAAGCGGATATCGAAAGGATGCGGCAGTATTTTGCCAATGACATGTTGAGAGGGCTGGTTGACCAATTTGCCCAAGAGGTGGATTGCACGATTATTCCGGCGGGAGACAAGCTCTATCTGGTACCGGTTGCAGTTGCTTCTCCTTTTCATATCAAGAATTCGACCGTGAAAAAGGAGTACCTCTCTGCTAAAGCGAAAAACATCGACCTCTACCTGATGTATGTGGCAATTCTTGTGCTGTTCGGCGAGTTCTACGACAGCTATCATTCCCACAACATTACTCGTGATTTCATCACTATGTTCAATTGGCTCGAAAGTGTAGACGCCCGAATTCAGGCGCTTAAGGAGCATGATCAGGAGTCCTTGCAGAGGCTGGACGCGGAATTCGAGTTCAACTGGAGTCAGTTGGTCGAAAAATGGGATGCGATCGATGACCTGAGGGAGACATCCAAACAGCAGGATGGACGGACGAATAGCAGACTGGGTTTCTTGTCACAGGTGCAAAACTTCCTGATGCAGCAAGAGCTTATAACCGATCTGGGCAATCAGGAGATCACTTTGACTGAAAAAGCGCAAACGATAGTGCAGCGATACTATATGGATACGGAATACAACCGGGGGATACTCGAATTTATTTCCTCCCTGGAAAGTCGGAAGGAGGAAGCTTGATGCCTGTTATCTCCAAAATCCGTTTCACCAATGTCATCTATGAAGGTGGCAGCAAGAGGTACAATGATGAACTTTTCCTTTTCGATGGCCATAATAGCGCCATATTGCTGGAAAACGGCGGAGGAAAAACTGTTTTTATCCAAACGGCTTTGCAGGCTATTCTGCCGCATACAGATATGGCAGGCAGGCGAATCCGGGAAACACTCTCGCTGTCTGGAACGCCTGCCCATATTGCAATCGAATGGATCCTGAATGATTCACCGCGCCGTTATGCGCTGACAGCTGTCACGCTTTTTATTCATAACGATCAACTGGATTCGTTACGCTATGTTTTTGAGTATGACGAAGGAAGTCCACATTCAATCGAAAACCTCCCCTTTGCCAAAGAAGGGATCAAAGGGAAAAGCCGTCCTGCAGATAAAGGGGAAATGCAGGAATATTACGCATCTATGAGTGCTCAGTATCTGAATGCTCATACGTTTGATACGAAAAAAGAATACCATGCCCATGTAGAGACGCATTTCCAGATCATTCCCAGGGAATGGCACAATATCGCAG
This sequence comes from uncultured Brevibacillus sp., assembly GCF_947502445.1. Classification (GTDB taxonomy): domain Bacteria; phylum Bacillota; class Bacilli; order Brevibacillales; family Brevibacillaceae; genus Brevibacillus. The sequence goes on along the minus strand of NZ_CANMZW010000015.1, from coordinate 107,487 downwards.
TGATAAACAGCACGGAAGGCGGTGTGGAGAACTTTTTCGATGACTGCAAAACAACAGACCAACTCGTCTCCCAATTGCTGATACCGGCCGTAGAACAAGGAATCGACGGCAATAATGGCGATGCTTTTGCAGAAATTTTTGAAAAGCAGCGAGAACAGTTCAAGATGAGCAAGCAACTGCGCTCGCAGATTCAGGAGTGCAAGCTGTTGGAGGCGCAAATCCAGCAATATAGCAATGTGTTTTCTCAGTACGATAAAGCGAAGGCGTTGTTTGAACGGGAAAAGGAGTGGAGCAAAGCTCTGTTCAACCAAGCTAAAATTGAACATGTGCAGACGCAGGACGAGCTTGCACTGCTAGAGAACCAGCTTTCCAATACGAACGAGGAACTGTGGGTAATTGAGCGCAAGAAAGCTTCGAGAAACATCGCTTTGCAGGAACATGTCTGGCAGGAAAGTGTTTTAGAGTGGAAACGTGAAAAGGAACAGCTGGACGAAAAACAGAAGGAGCTCGATCAGCTCGAGCATCAGCAGTATTCTTTGGAATTCGCCAGATTTAACGCAAAAAGGCGGGAGGCGGCAGAGAAAAAAGGCTTGGCTGAAACACAGTTGAAGGCTTTGGATGAAGAGCAAGATATTGCTCATATAATAGACGAAGTAGAGAAAACGAAAAGAGAGATTCGCGGCTTCTATACAGACGCCGAGAAAGTGCTGAAGCAGGAAGAGACCTATTTGCGCAGCCAAATGACAGCATTGCTCGATCAAAGAAAGCATAAGCAAGCGGAAAGTGAACAAGAGCGAAGCAATATTGAAAAGAAGAAGCAAGGGTATGCAGCTATACAGCAGCAGCTTGAACAGACTGCACGTCAGATGGATAAAATCGCTCATAAAATTTTGGACAACCCGTTGCGGGAAAGCGTGGAAGAATCGATCACAGTCTGGCAAGGCGAGATAGAAAAAACAATGACCACTCAACAACTTTACTTGCAGCATATCCACGATTGCGAGAAACAAACAGAATATTTGACCGAGTGGCTGGAAGAGGCACAAAAAGACGTAGCAGCGTTACAGGAACAATACAATCGTTGGAACATGAAGTGCACGGAAGCAGAACAGCAGCAGGAAGCCGTGATGGCGGACGTAAAGATTCATTTTCCACGATTGGGTTATCTGGATTCTCTCTATACCAAACAGGAAACTGTGAAGCAAATGGTCACAGACAAGGTCGCTCTGCTGGAACGGGAAAAAGAAGAGACCATGCAGCAGGAACGAGTGGCTACCAGATTGAGCGATGATTATTTGAAAAGCGCGGTTTTCCTTGCTGACCCTGAATTGGCAGCACTCGTTGGCAAATGGAAGGACGCGTTTCATTACCTTGAGACTGGGACGCAATTTCTTCAAGAAACGGTACGACAAAACGGCGAGTTATCTTTGGACAGCCAGTATGAACGCTTTCCCTACTGGGCAGCATTGCTGATTACTACGGAAACAGAAATTGAGCAGGTTGTGCATCGGGTAAAAAAACATGCGGATCAACTGCGCAATCCGGTTTTTGTAATGAGTCTTCAGGAAGTAAAAGAGTTGCTTGAGTCACCTGAAACGTACACAAACAAATTCAGAGAAATCATACCGGCACATTGGCGGTGCAATCTGAACGAGGATCAGTTTGCCAGTTGGAAGCTTGAGATACAGAAGAGAGCGGAAGAAGTTGTCCAGCTTCGCAAACAAAAGGAGAAGGAGTATCAACAATTGCTGCAACTGAACAGCCAAGTGCTGCGCTTCATTTTCCGCTATCCTCAGGAAGAATACCGGGAATGGAAACAGCAACGTGATCGGCTGCTGGAGAAGGAAAATGATCTTCAGAAAGAAATCGCCAAAAGGAAAGCGGATGCCAAAAAGTATGAAACGGAGTGGAAAGCCTATAAGGATAAATTGTCCGACGAAATGAATCGCGAGCAGCATCTTGCGTATCGCATACAAGATGCAAAGGAATATCTGCTCTTGAAACAAGAGCGAGAGGTTGCCAAAAAAACCGGTGATGAGATCACATTCAAAATAGAACAGCTGCAACGCCAATTTACCCAATTTGTCCGCTCCATTCAAATACTGGAGGAACAGATCGAGGAGTTTCGCAATGAGATGGCGGATAAGCGGAATGAATTGGCAAAGCTGCAAGGGGAGTGGCTGTATCAGCACGTGGCTGCATATTTGCCGCTTTCCCCGCGATATTCACTTGAGAGAATGCGAACAGAACTTGAGGGGCTTGAGGCATTGCTGCGGAAACAGCAATCCAGTAGAACGGATTTGGAAAAGCAGATCGAGCGCTACCGAAATGAGATTCTTGAGCATGATAATGCGATGGAAATCATTCAAACCAAAGTGTCTCAACCACTTGAGCCCAATGCGCGGTTTCCTCTGGATGGATCTGCCCAATTGCAGCGGCTTGCAGTTAAGATGAAGCAATTAAAATCGGAATTGTCCACACTCAGGGAAAATGCAGAAAAGCTGCACAGCCAAGCTGCAGGTGCTGGCGTTCTGTTTGAAAATATGAAAAAGCAATTCGCAGAGAAGTTTACGGAGCAAGAGATTGACGAGTTCGCGGATAATTTGGAAGATGTTTGGTCCAGGCTGGAGCAAGAAGAGAAAGCAGCGACTTCCAGAAAAGAGTATCTGCACGCACAAGAAAAACGTTTCCAGCATGCGATAAAGGAGATCGATGAGGTTATCCGCAAGCTTGAGATAAAGAATGAATCGTACTCCTTCTTAACGTTACAGGTTCAGGACATTTCTTTAACAGAGGATGACGCGCTTACGTTTACGTATCAGCGAATGCGGATCACGCTAAAACGGTTGTATGATCTGGAAGAAAAACATCTTCAAGCAGAAAAGGAATTCAAGAGAGTCGGGGAGGAAAAAGCACGATTTAAACGTTTTTGCGAAAACTCGATTCATAATATCAAGTTGCAAAAGACAGCGATTGCGGGGATCGAAAACAAACATGAATTCGTGGAGGTAGAAGACTGGGCAGGCAATATGAGCAAAACCATTGCAGCCAGCATTCGGATTCTTGAGGATAATTTGCAAGGAAGGGACAAGGAACTACAAGATTTCATTACCATCGTGCACACACATCTGCAACGCATCGCCATCGAGATGTTGACGATTCCGAAGAAGACGAGTGTAAAGATTGACAGCGGAAGAAAAGAAATATTCCACTTCCATGTACCTGAATGGAAAGAAGAGGTTGGCAAACAACTCCTCCGCAATCATATCGACTGGATGCTGCTGCATTTGGATCACGAAAACTTTAAAGATATGGAGGGAAATGACGATCTCGGTAAGATTAAGAAGTTCATCCTCACTTCTCTGCAATCCAAATCGCTGTTAGGCATTGTCATGGGCAGCGATAGCATCAGGGTGAAATGTCGCAAGGTGAGTAGGGATGGGAGAGTAAGCGGGGCGCTATCCTCCTGGGAGGAATCCAACAAGTGGTCAGGTGGAGAAAAATGGAGCAAGAATATGACGCTCTTCCTGGGGATTCTTAATTACTTGGCAGAGAAGCGTCAACATATCGCTCAGCACGGCAAACGTTATCGTACGGTAATCGTCGACAATCCATTTGGGAAAGCATCCAGCGAGCATGTACTCGATCCGGTTTTCTTTATCGCTGATGAGCTAGGATTCCAGCTCATTGCCTTGACGGCGCACGCGGAAGGCAAATTTATCCGGGATTACTTCCCGATCGTTTACAGCTGCCGTTTACGCGAATCCACAAGCGGCGATGTGCTGATCATGACCAAAGAGCGAGAGATTCGACAAGCCTATTTCCGTGATTACGATCCAGTTGCGCTAATAAGGCTGAGTGAGCATGAACAGCTCAGTTTTCTTTGATAATTATTATTGATGGTCATAATTGCATTACAAATTAGACACTATGCATCACCATACATGAACATGCAGCGCAGCTGAAATGCAGACAACTTAAAATTGGGACCGCAATCCTTGATTTGGAAAAAATTCCAGATAGCACTTAGCATTCTTCTGCCATATGTTTTGTAGGTATTTTTTGTTACCATTGATATTCAAGGATAAATAACTTCCTTCTGAAATGATACCAATCCAGGAGGTAATTATGGTCTATACTGCTCTGCTCCGCGGGATCAATGTCGGCGGCAAAAACAAAGTAGATATGAAAATACTTAAAAAATCATTCGAGCAGGCCGGAATGAAAAACGTTGTAACTTATATCAATTCGGGAAATATTATTTTTACAACCATCGAACACTCCAAAATGGATATAGCGCAAATTCTCGAAAAAGCTATTCTGAATACCTTCGGATTGCATATCAAGGTGCTGGTGCTTAGTTTAGAAGACATGAAGAAAGTAATGTCCTCGCTTCCTGAAACATGGACAAACGATGATAAAATGAGGAGCGACGTCCTTTTTTTATGGGAAGATATCAATGACGAATCCATTCTCGATCAGCTGACCTTCAAACCGGAGATCGAAACGGTGAAGTATGCTCCAGGTGCGATTCTATGGGCGATTGACAAAATAAACGTGACGAAAGGCAGCATGAAAAAGTTGGTTGGTACGAAATTGTATCAACAGATGACGGGCAGGAATGTAAATACGACACGTAAAATATATGAGCTTATGCTGGCAGCAGAAAAACAATGGATAGGATGAATGCGGAATTCATCATCTAAGAGATGAATCCTTTTTTGAGTGAATACAATCCTATTTTGATCCACTATATGATAGACTTTGAACCCCTTGAGAAATCAGGGGTTTTCGATTTTTTGAGGATGGTTGCCAACCGAGGATATGAACATTTCAGTCTGTAGGGGACGACTTGAGTTCATTTCTGCGAGGGAAAGAGTGCTACTTGGCGTAGACAACTCGGTCAACAATACAAAAAGCAAGGAACATAGGAGGTTAGCCTAAAAAGCTATAAAATATAATAGGGGTAAGACATCTGTATGGTCATTAATATCATCGGAAAGTGTATCGATAAATAAATTTATGAATAAGAGCTGAAAAGGAAAAAGGCTTATTGCTCTTGGAGTTCCCAAAGCAAAAGCCTTCTATCATTTTTCCTTTTTAACTCAACGGCTAAATTCCTTTTCGAACATGGCTTGATTAGCGACGACAGGTTCTGGACCAACCGCATTAATGTTCGTCACCAAAATATCCTTCCCGCCTAAGGTACCACCCGCTAGCGTTTCAAACCCATGAATGCCGCCGCCATGTCCCCAATAGGTCTTTCCGTTCGGCAGAGTCACCTTAAAAATTCCAAGTCCATATTTGCCAATAGGTGAGTCCACACCTGCTGTCATCTGCTTCATCATCTCGTCACTTAATAGTTTCCCACCCAAAAGCGCACTAAAAAAGGTGGTCAAATCTTTTCCTGTCGAGATCATTTCCCCCGCAGCATTCGCCCATGAAGGATTATACTCTGTGAAATCATACAGTTTCCCTGCCTGATTCATGTTATAGCCTGTTGCATGCTGGCCCGGGATTTTGGGATTACTACCACTAAAGCATGTATCTGTCATCTGAAGCGGGTCAAGGATCCGTTTCTTAATCTGCACATCGTACGTTTCTCCTGTCACCTTCTGAATAACAAGACCAGCTAGCACTGTATTTGTATTAGAGTAGTCCCAGCCAGCTCCTGGTTGAAATACTGGCGGCTTAGCCAGTCCCATACGTACAAGGTCATCAACGGTATATTGAGGGAATGAGGTAGCGTACCGCATTTCTGTACTCGTATAGCTTGCAATCCCGCTCGTTTGGTTCAATAACATACGAATCGTGATTTTGTTGCCGTCATACCCATTGCCCTTTACCACACCTGGGAGCCATTTTTCTACCGAGTCATCCAGATTCAGCTTTTTCTCCTGAGCCAACTGTAAGACAAGGGTAGCAACAAACGCCTTTGTGACACTGCCAATACGGAAAGTAAAGTCTGGCTCCATCGGATTTTTATGATCGAGGTTGGCTACACCCGCTGCATAAGACCAATATTCTCCGTCTCTTAACCCAGCAGGACAACTTTATCGTTGTTGGTACAGCTAGTGATGGGCAAGAAGCATTAGAACAATGTGAGCGACACCAGCCGGATATCGTGTTAATGGACGTGCACATGCAAGGGATGAACGGACTTGCGACCTTCCTTCAAATGAAAGAACGCTGGCCGAACATGAAGATTGTAATCATGACAACGTTTGAGGATTCGGTACAGGCAGCAACAGCACTGGAGCATGGGGCGGAAGGATATATGCTGAAGTCTACTCGTCCAAAAGAGATGATGGAAGCGATGAAGCTTATCTATAGCGGGGGAACGTGGCTTGATCAGTCGATCGCGACACGTGTATTCGAAGAGATGAAGCGCCAACGTGAGCAGTTAGAGAAGTACAGTCCGAATGATCCGTATGGATTGACGAAACGGGAAAGGGAAATTTTACAGCTTTTATCTGATGGGCTGCGTTACAAATCGATTGCCACCAAACTATATTTATCGGAGGGAACGGTACGGAATTACTGTTCCACCCTTTACTCGAAGCTCGGGGTCAGCAACCGGGAAGAAGCGATTGAACTGGCGAGAAACGAGAGTATTCTATAGAAGACAAAAAGACGGGAGAAATCCTTGTGATTAATTGAAATAATTGGAAGTAAGCGACTCGATACAATCCTATTATGCTCAACCTAACAAAGAGACCTTTTCAAAAGTATTTTTCTTTTGAAAAGGTCTTTTTTCATGAACATAGATGTTCATTGAAAATAAAGACTTAGATTGACTACTGTTTTTATTGAAATAACGATACCCAGCAAGCTAATGAAAACGATGGCTTCAGCTATGACTTCACTTCCTCTATGTTCTGACCGATATCAACATGTTCGATTTTCCAATGGAGGAGTGAGCTTTTATGTAGGGAAAACAGAAGATTTCCACCGAATATTTTATTTACTGAATGATCCTCCTTGTATACTACCACTTGAAAGTCTGCGATTACTTGACTCTGGTTATTTGAAATTCCTACTTCTCTATATGTTACCTCAAGTTTACCAAGTCGATTGTCATTTACAGATGAGAAAAATGAGTTGATCTTCGCAACATCCTCAGGCTTAAGATTTACATTTTTATTAGAACCGTTTTTAATGTTTTGGATTGCTGTTTCTACTACTTGAATTGGAGACTGATAAATAGAGTAAAAAATCATGAGAACAACAAGTAGTATTGCCACACTGATATACCCAATTCGTTTTCTCATAAGTTGTACCCCTCAGTCTTTTAAGAGAATTTCATCTTCAATAAGGAAATGTTAATTCATCAGAAATTTAAAAACAGTTACAAAAAGTTAACATTTCAATTTTGTGCAATTATTTCCAATTCCCTCGCGATATGTCAAACAAGGAGAGAGTCTTCAAAGTCGAAGTCTCTACGCTAAAAATAACCCCCGGGAATCCCGAGGGCCGTCGATGGATTTAGCTTTTTACGGTGTTGTTCGAGTAATAATATTTCCGTGAATATCCTTTATTGCTCCATCAATAAAGGTAACAAACCTTCCTTCAGGAAAATAACCTGAAAAATCGGTTTTAATGGATAGCTGTGGGTTGCTGGGATTAGAATTATCCCACATGATGAATTGCACAGAAATACTGCTCCATTCTTCGTCCGCATATCCAAACGATTTCACCACTTTTTCCTTAGCAAGTGTTTCGGCGGATAAAGCTTTATCAAAACGAATAGTGATAATGCTCAAGTCACCCCCACTTATAATGCTAGCAGTTGCTGGTGGTTCGCTATTCTCGACTTATCCCTTTTTTTCAGCAAGGGTTTCGTTCGAGCCTACACCGTGCGGGCGACTTTCATCGCACACGGCGTTCCATCAACGGATAAGAAAGTTTTTACAACGGGCACCTCTAACATACGTCACGCCTTTGATACTGTCTGCTAACGAAAGTTAACTCATTTGGTTGCAGCATTCGAAATACCGACCGACTTTCATCCGCCTCCAGACTGATGCCCTCCCCCTTCTCATGTAGGTGTTAGTACCAAACAAAAAGCCCTAAAATGGAAAAATATCAGCCAGTTTACATTCAGTTTAAATCCGCAAGTTATTGTATCCATATCAAATAAACAGTGAGTAAGGAGAGGCCAGAATGAACAATGGGCATAGCAATGAATGGGCAGTAGAAGCCCGTGGGCTTGTAAAAACATTCGGGAGCAATCGTGCTGTAGACGGTGTGGATTTGAACGTACGCGCCGGTGCGATTTACGGCGTGCTTGGTCCCAACGGAGCGGGGAAAACCACGACGATTAGTATGTTAGCGACCCTGCTCCGACCAGATGCTGGGGAGGCACGCATTTTCGGGCATGATGTGGTGAAGGAGTCGCATATCGTACGGCAGTTGATTGGGGTGACGGGGCAATATGCCTCGGTGGACGAGTCGCTTAGTGCCACGGAGAACCTGATTATTTTCTCCCGACTGCTCGGACTGAGTCGCTCTGAGGCACGGCGCAAGGCAGCGGATTTACTGGAGGAATTCGGTTTGACCGAAGCAGCGAAGCGACCGCTAAAGCAGTTCTCTGGTGGGATGCGCCGCCGGCTGGATTTGGCAGCCAGTCTCATCGCGCAGCCACCGCTCATTTTCCTCGACGAACCGACGACTGGGCTGGACCCGCGAACGCGTTCGCAGATGTGGGACACGATCCGTCGATTGGTGGTAACAGGGTCGACCGTGCTGCTCACCACACAATACCTCGATGAAGCAGACCAACTGGCAGACCGGATCGCGGTGATCGATCGGGGCCATGTCGTGGCAGAAGGTACGGTGGATGAACTGAAAGCATCCGTCGGGACTTCAGCGCTGCATTTGCGCGTCCATCATACTCAGGATATCGCAGATGCTAGGGAAATCGTGGAGCAGGTGCTCGATGTTCGTTCCAGTATAACAGCAGAAGCCGGCAAGGTCACAGCACCAATGGCAAACGCCGATCAGGTAACGGATTTGCTAATCGCTTTGCGCACCCGGGGAATTAAGCTCGCCGAGATCAGTGTGCAGAAGCCGACCTTGGATGAAGTATTTTTAACGATTACGGGGAACGATGCAACCGAGAATGTGACGCAATCTTCCGAACAAGCGAACAGAATGGAGGAAGCCAGAGTATGAAAAGCACATCCTTGGGACGAGAATTTGACCGTTCATTAAAAAATCATGCGGGTTTCGGTCAAGCGCTTCGCAACTCGCTGACGATGGCCTACCGGGGTCTGCTGAAGATTCGGCGCACACCCGAGCAATTGTTTGACGTCACGCTTCAGCCTATTCTGTTTACGTTGATGTTTACCTATCTATTTGGCGGCGCTATTTCGGGAAATGTAGAAAGCTACTTGCCAATCATTATTCCTGGTATCCTCGTGCAGACTGTCATCGGCACTTCCATCGTCACGGGCGTTCAGCTCCGTGAGGACATGGATAAAGGAGTGTTCGACCGGTTCAAGTCGCTACCGATCGCTCGCATCGCGCCATTGGCAGGAGCCCTGCTCGCAGACACAGTGCGCTATACCATTGCTACCGTGCTCACCTTTGTGATGGGGTATATCATGGGCTATCATCCTGCTGGCGGCCTGGGATTCGTCGCTATCGCCGCGCTGCTTGTCATTGCCTGCTCATGGGCAGTTAGCTGGATTTTTGCCTTTTTCGGTGTTATTGCCCGTACTGCCTCAAGCGTACAAGGAATTTCCATGATCGTACTGTTTCCGCTTACCTTTCTCTCCAATGCATTCGTACCAGTGGAAACAATGCCGAATTGGCTCCAGTGGTTTGTAAACATCAACCCGATCTCCCATTTGGTCAGCGCCGTACGTGAACTGACGAATAGCGGCATGATAGGCTTCGAATTTATCATTTCTCTTGTTAGTGCTGCAGTTATTGTGGCTGTCTTCGCGCCACTCACAGTACGTGCATATATGCGCCGCACTTAAAATCTCATTCTTATAAAGAAACGAAAAAAACGGCAGAGATGCCGTTTTTTGTTGGATGAAGATCGAATAATACCCAGTTGAGCTTCGTTTATTTGCCTGTTTTTAATGATTGCCCCCGCCGCCAGCTCATCTTCAGAAATACTTCAGAATTTCCTTTGCTCGTTCCGAAGAAATATTTCTTAGCATGAGGATACCATCTGTGGGAGGGAAACTTATGCTAGAAAATATCCTAGAGAAGCTGTTGTTTCTATACAAATTTTCTTGTGCACCCAAACAAATCGGCAGCCTTACACCGAGCTCGATCTTTTTGGCCAAAAAAATACTCGAGCCTGTGAAGTGGAATCGGGCCCGGCATATTGCGGAGCTAGGGGCGGGCACGGGTGCCATTACCAAATATATCAAAGCTGGCAACACTGAAAATGCAAAGGTATTGCTATTTGAAAAGGATACGCTCTTGCGCAACAAATTAGCAGAACGATTCCCTGCTTATACCTGTTACCCTGATGCGTGCGAGTTACAGGACGCACTTCAAAACGAAGGAATTGATCATCTGGACTGCATTTTGAGCGGACTGCCGTTTTTTAATTTCCCACAGCAGCTACGTGATCGGCTCATGGAGCAAATCGTAACCTCACTGAGACCGGGCGGATTATTCATCGCCTTCCAATACTCGCAGCAGATGAAAAAACAGCTAAGCGGCCTGTTCGAGATTGAGGAGATTCATTACGTACCATTGAATATTCCGCCGGCATTTGTATACGTTTGTCGCAAACGGTAAAGGCGAAGCAGGCAGGAACACTATTCATTATTTGTGGTAGCTTTGTATGAAGGGGAAGTAATTATTTTCCAGATGCACGTCTCTCAATATCTTCAAAAGCTGGCCGAAGCAAACCTTGCAAGGGAGTGATAAAGCTTGACTCACAAAGTGCTTATCGTTGATGATGATCCAGAAATTCGCGATGTGGTGCATATTTTTTTGCGGAATGAAGGGTTTACTATATTTGAGGCGGAGGACGGCTTGCAAGCCTTGCAAATTTTGAACCGTGAAGGAATCGATCTGATCATCTTGGATGTGATGATGCCAAATCTCGACGGGATTAAAGCGTGTTTTAAAATCCGTGAAACGTCAAACATTCCGATCATTATGCTTTCCGCGAAAGGCGAGGATATCGATAAAATTACGGGGCTGATGACGGGAGCTGACGATTATGTCTCCAAACCGTTTAATCCGCTGGAGCTGATCGCCCGGGTAAAGGCGCAGCTACGCAGGCAGAAGCTGGCCGAAGAGAGCTACGGAAAGTCCACGTCCGACAGTGGAATCATTGAAATCAACGATCTGATCATTGATAAACGACGCCATGTTGTGACGGTTAGCAGGAAAGAAGTATCGCTCACTCCACTAGAGTTTTCAATTTTGGAGCTGCTGGCTAGCCATCGCGGGCAGGTGTTTAATGTGGAAAGGATTTACCAAAGTGTGTGGAAAGAGGACAAATATTTATCCGATAACACCATCATGGTTCATATCCGCAACATACGGGAAAAAATTGAAGACAACCCGCGAGAGCCCAGGTATATCAAAACGGTATGGGGAGTGGGGTATAAAGTTGAATAAGCAGTCGTACAAAAGGTTCCTTTCTACGCTAACAGGGAGAAAGAATATCCGCGTCCGAATGTTTTGGGCTGCTCTTCTAAGCTTTTTCTATATGGCGGCTTTATCCTGGATTCTTGCTTATTTCTCCCTCGATCCTGAATTTTTGGGAACGGTTGGAGACTTGATTTTTATGATCGTCACGTTTTTATTTTTCTTTTTCCTACTGACACGACATATCGTTCGTTATTTACGGACGCTTGCCGAGGGACTATTAACCATAGCGGGCGGGAATCTGGATTATCGGCTGCCGGTGTCCAACGAAGATGAGCTTGGAGAAGTCGCCAAAAGCATCAATTATATGGCTGAGCAATTACAGGAAAAAATAAATCGGGAACGCAAAATTGAATATTCGAAAATGGAACTGATTACGAATGTTTCTCATGATCTGCGTACGCCCTTAACCAGCATCATTGGTTATTTGAACTTGTTGAAGAATGACAATTACGAGAATCTCGAAGAACATAAGCGCTATATTCATAACGCCTACAACAAATCGCAACAGTTGAAGAAGCTGATCGACGACTTGTTTGAATACACGCGATTAACAAGCGGGGCGGCGAATCTTTCTTTTACGAAATTGGATTGGAATGCGTTGTTGGAGCAGATCATCAATGAATTCGAGCCGATTGCCCAGGAAAATGCGCTTACGGTTCGTACCATTCGGGATCAGACGCCGATTTACGGTTATGTCGATGCGGAAAAAATGGTACGTGCTATCGATAATTTGCTCATAAACGCCCTCAAGTTTTCGATAAAGCCCGGTGAAATCACGGTACGTCTGACAGCCGATGAGCAGCAGATTTACTTTGCGGTTGAAAATTGGGGAATTTCGATATCAGAAGAGCAGGAAAAGCTGCTATTCGAGCGGTTTTATAAGGCTGATCCCTCCAGAAACGAAAAGCAGGGACCTCCCGGTGCGGGCATGGGACTATCCATTGCCAAAAACATCGTCGAGCTGCATGGGGGACGTGTCGGGCTAAACCATCAAAATGGTCATTTTACTTTTTTTATTGAACTGGCAAGAATGTAGCCATTTCAAGCCATCAATTATAAAAAATCGCTCAGTCGCAAAGGAGTGGACTGAGCGATTTCCTATGTCATCCTAGGTTGTTCCGATATACGCTTGATAAGGTTCGACAGCCTCATCACTTGCCATGGCCACAACAGCCCTGTACAGATTCGGGGGATATTCGGCGATCCGATGGCACAGGTATAAAAACCATTCATGCCCATAGGTTACATAGATGCGAACCGGATAGCCAGCAGATTGCAGCTTTGCGCTAAGCTCCGGACGGATACCGTAAAGCATTTCAAACTCGGCGTTCCCGGAATCGAGCAACCCGAGAGTGATTGCTTCATTGATGATGCGCTCATCATGCGTCGCGATTGACACGCGATGACCTCGATGGATTGCGTCTTGGACCAGCGTCAGATAACGCTCGTCCAGTGCTGCCGATCGGGGCATTGCATACTCCGCTGGTTCTTGATAAGCGCCTTTGACAATCCGAATGCGGCGAGGCGAATCACCTAAGGCAGCCAAATCCTGTGGTGTGCGGTTTAAATGCGCCTGCAAGGTAATGCCGATATTCGGATAGTGGGAAACGGCTTGACTATACACGTCCAAGATTTGTTCTGTTTTGGCGGACTCCTCCATGCTAATAAATAGCTCTACGTTAGCTGTCTGTGCTTCTTCGGCCAGCTTCATCAACTGACGGTTAGCTAGATCCATCTCTACCGACAGACCGATATGTGACAAGTCGAATGAAACACGGTCGCCGGCTTCACCCAATTCGCGAATGAGTGATTTCATCTCTTCTGCAGCAGCCTGACACATCTCTACATCTGCCGTGTTTTCACCTATAAATTCTAGCGAAGTTCTATATCCCGCCTCGGAAAGCCTGCGTGCGACCTTATGCCCGTCTTGACGGTCTTCGCCAGCCACGTACTGTCCGGCAGCGCGCTGCAACAGGCTATTCAGCCAAGGAGTTTTCTCCACATAAGACTTAATGTCCGGGCGTCTAGCCACCGATTTTAGGGTATCAGTCAATCGCTGCTCCCAATCTTGTTCATGGTTCATAAGAAATCTCCCCCTCCTTCATTGTCCATGAGTATACAAGTGAACAGGGGGAATGTATTGTAATTTATTGCTCTAATCTATCGCGATGATGAAGCATATCGCTGAGGCGTAACCCCAACAATCTTGGTGAATGCTCTTGAAAAATGGCTCTGGTCATAGAAACCCGTTTCCACGGCAATATCCGCAATCGGACGGCTCTTCGCAAGCTCGATCTTGGCGTGATTGATCCGTAGCAGGTTCTGGTAAGCATGAGGCGGCACATGAGTTCCTTGCTTGAACAGACGGATGAGATGGAATCTGCTAATCCCCACCGCCTTTTCCAACTCCTCAAGCATGACCCGTTCGGTATAGTGAGCATGCAAATACTCTAAAATTCGTCCGATGTACTTTTGTTCATGAGTATTGCGGGATGAATGCTCCAAACCGTCTGAATCCCAGTTAACGAGAGCATGAATCAATTCAACGACCGCGGATTCCAATACCAATGGTTCTTCTTCTAAGGAGAGAGAGTCCATTACCTGATTGATGAGTCGCTGACAATATTGATTCTTATCTCCTTCTAGTAAAAACGGGATGCGAAGCTGTTCGAGCTCTCGTGGCCCCAACTGTTTCAGCCAATCCTGCTTGATGAACAACATCTTGTATCTCCAACTGGTCAGAGACATCGGATGACAAGCATGCAGCATGTGCGGTGGGAAATTGATAACTCTACCCGCTTCTACTTGATACATCGTTCCGTCGCACCAGGCACCCGTTTCTCCTTCATCAATCAAGCCGATTGAATACTCCTCATGAAAATGCTTCTGATATGTCAGATCGCTTCTTGTGCAATATTTTGCTTCCAGGAAAGGCAAAGCCTCGTCTCGGTAAAAGATTACATCTGGCATGGTATAGCTCCTCGGTACTACATAATCAAGAATCCTATCTATTATAAATGTACTTTTTCATTAAAAACAATTACAGCTTATATTCAAGCGAAGTAGGCTCTCAAGGAATCGAAAAGCCGATTGCCTTTATCGCTCCGCACTGGCAGGGGACGGCAAGCCGCGTGTCGTTACAGGTGCAATGGACACGATTATGGCTGGACTGGCGTGGGGTGAGCCCAACCCGATGGCGTGGGAGCTTCTTTGGAAGTACAGCGACATGTTTATCTCCTGCCCGGATTATGTAGCGGCAGACGGGATGCGACTTCTCGGCAATCCGCTAGGGGATGATGCGCGAGTCGTGTCCGGAGAGTCTGCAGCAGTGACGGCCGGGATGCTCCGGGCGATTATGGAAGACGAGCAGCTGTCTGGAATTAAGAAAGCGCTGGGACTGGACCATACCTCTCAGGTTTTTCTCATCAACACTGAGGGCGATACAGACCCGCAGGGCTATCGCCGAGTTGTCTGGGATGGGGCGTATAGTCGCTATGCGCAAGCTGCGCAGTTCTTCGCTAGAACTTGAATGATATATCGTTATTATGATAAAATAACGATATATCATTCGAGGAGGCGATTTTTATGCCTACGATTAGACCTAGTTCGGACTTGAGAAATAACTACAATGAAATTTCTGATTTTTGCCACAAATATTCAGAGCCTGTTTACATCACAAAAAATGGAAAAGGTGATTTGGCGGTAATGAGTATTGAAACATATGAAAGACTCATAGGTAAATTTGAGCTTTACAAGCTTCTTGATGAGGGTATTGATGCAGCTAAAGAAAATAAAGTAAAGTCCTTTCATGAAGTCATAAATGGAATTCAGAAGGGACTCTCAGAGTGAAGAAGTACAGCATCGTGATTACTGAGCCAGCAGAGGCAGATTTACTTGGAATTGCTGACTATATTGCACATGAATTAAAAGAGCCGACAGTGGCTAAAAATCTGATGGCAAAGCTGGCGGAAGCTATTGGAGAGCTGGAGCAATTACCATTTCGATATGCAATTGTCAGTGATGAGCGACTAGCCAATCAAAAAATTAGGAAGCTTGTTGTGGAAAAATATATTGTTTTTTACATGGTTTCTGAAAACAACATGTTAGTTACGATTGTTAGGATTTTATATGGTAAACGGGAGTGGAATCACTTGCTGTAATTTTGGGGGTATACCACATTCTTCATCACTCATGTATCCTTCATGGCTTCTAATAACCCCAACAGAAAAAAATCGCCCAGGAGAACGAATTGTCCCCTGAGCGATTTTTTCATTTTTATCTAAGGAACAGTGCCCCTACAACTGCCCAACAATCTTCTTCAACCGCCCAGCAAGCGGCAATACAATAATCCCCGCCACGACGACCTGAAGAAAGTTTCCTGGGATGGAGCCGAATGGCTGAATCCAGTTGCTGTAGAGAATAACTTCGACAAAATAATAGCCAACGATTTTAATAATAAGGGCAACTACAATTGCCAGTGAGTAAGCGAGTACGCTTTTTCCAGGCATCTTTTCCGCGATGAGGCCAGCTACATAACCCATTGCGCCTACGATGACAAACGTAAACGGTGCCCATGCTGTCCACCCTGAGAGAAGGTCGAAGAGGGCCATTCCAAAAGCGCCTGCGATGGCTCCCGTTTTTCTGCCATAAACAAAGGCTGCGATAAAAAGAGGCACGTTACCCAGATGGATGAGACCCCCGTTCCCCATGATCGGCAGCCTGATGTTGATGAACATGGTGGCTGCGAGGGTAAAAGCGATAAAAAGTGCATTGATGACGATGGTTTTTGTTCTCGATGTTTTTCTCGATGAGAATGTTGAATCCATATGCAAGCCTCTTTCTTTTTTTCTATTATCATACTCGGAAACAGGTACTTAATAAATACGCATTCTACTATTTATTTACGAGAGTAAGATGTTTCCAAATCGCCTATGAAAGCAGGTAAAAAGACCCCTGTCCTTTTCAGCAATGAGACCTATAATGAAGCTTGAAGAAATATGCAAGTAGCTTCCTACTATGGACAGTATTCCCAAAAAGGGGCGACGAGGTGACAGAGTGGACAAGATCGAGACGGTATTGACCAAGCAGAGAAAGACTTTTAAGGATTATCGGCATTTGGTCATTACGGTGACAAAAGAGGTATGCATCGTTAACATCATTAAAGGCAGGCTATATGCCGACAAAAAGACGATGAATCCGATATACGAGCCATATCCAACGAAACAGGAAGCAGTCGATCGTTTGACGGAGCTGGCCGATGAGCTGAAAAGCAAAGGCTTCACCGAGGAGCCGAGAGACGTATTGTTTCAGATTCCGGAAAAAGAAATCTATGTGTTTGACAAAGCAAAATGGCACTATGAAGGCGACTTTCCACAAGGGCTGGATACCAAGCAAGCCTTTGTCCCAACAGGTATGTTCATTACGTGGGTGATTAAAAACGATCTGGTCAGCAAACGAAGCCGCAAAGAAGATAGAGCAGAAATCGAGCTGGTCAAACAAAATGCTACTTTGTTGCCACCGTTGGAACTGTTCAACTGGATGTGATTAAGAAATATATTGAGTCTCAGAAGGAAAGGAGTGATTGAATATGCACAGAGCGTACAAATTTCGTCTCTATCCAAACAAAGAACAAACGACACTCATTAACAAGACAATCGGATGCACTCGCTTCGTATTCAATCACTTCCTTGCAAAACGAAAAGATGCATACGAACAGGAAAAGAAAACGCTGGGCTACCGCGATTGCTCTGCAATGTTAACGCAACTTAAAAAAGAAATCGAATGGCTGAAAGAAGTGGATTCAACTGCCCTTCAATCCACATTGAAAGATTTGGATTTCTCGTACAAAAAGTTCTTCAAAGAGAAGAAGGGGTATCCGAAATTCAAGAGTAAGCAGAATCCTAAACAGTCCTATACATGCAAAATGAACATCAAAGTGGAAGGGAATCGTATCAAACTTCCTAAACTTGGATGGGTTGCGTTTGCAAAATCACGAGAAATCGACGGACGTATCCTGTCAGCTACAAGTAGACGCAATCCTTCGGGAAAATATTTTGTGTCTGTTCTTTGCGAAACAGAAGTTTTGTTGCTACCACAAGTGGAGCAGACTGTAGGGATTGACCTTGGAATCAAGAATTTCGCCATTCTCTCTACGGGTGAAAAGGTGGAGAATCCCAAATACTACCGTAAGTATGAAAAACAACTGGCGAAGTGGCAACGAATTCAATCTCGCAGACAAAAAGGTAGTAAAAACCGAGATAAAGCACGTATGAAAGTAGCTCGGCTTCATGAAAAAATAGCAAATACCCGCAACGATTTTCTACATAAGCTGTCAACCAAGCTGATCAACGAAAACCAAGTGATCTGTTTAGAGGACTTGCAAGTAGAAAATATGGTCAAAAATCACAAGGTAGCAAAATCCATTGCAGATGCTTCGTGGTCTATGTTTCGCACGATGCTGGAGTATAAGTCAGAATGGTATGGCAGAAAGGTCTCAATTGTTGGGAAACAATTCCCTTCCAGCCAGCTCTGCTCGACTCCAAACTGTGGATACCGTAACAAGGACGTAAAAAATCTAAATTTACGTAGTTGGATATGCCCGAACTGCGGCGTACAACATGATCGTGACCAAAACGCTGCCATCAATATTGAGCAAGAAGGCCTTCGATTGTTGGCGTAGCCAACTAAACTGTGGGACTCACAGGGATAGCTTGGTATATTTCACTCTGTTAGGAGTGACTACCCAAGAATCCCCTGCCTTTAGGCATGGGGAGTGTCAACAGATCATCGAGCCAGTTATCAATGAGCGTTACCAGTCTTGGAAGCGTCTCAAGGATTCGGAAGCTGTCAGCAGTTAATGCCTGCCTGCATAATACGTTCTAGTACCCAAAAGGAGGAGCGCCGTGAATATCACACAAGATTTCATCGATGAACGCTTCCAAGCTTACATATTGGAGACTTATTGCGAAAATCGTGATCAGATTCAGACAAGTGACGTGGATCGTATCGTATCACTGCAGCTTGCCAATCAGCGATTTTCCAGTTTGAAAGGGATTGAGCATTTCGTTTCGCTTGAGGAGCTGGATTGCTCGTTCAACAGCTTGACAGAGCTCGATATCAGCCAAAATATACATTTGAAGGTGCTGGACTGTGCCGGAAACAAATTGACGTTTCTGGACACGAGCAATCATCCGAAGTTGGAAATGCTGTCTTGCCGATACAATGAGCTGACTCAGCTAGATGTCAGTCACAACCCGCTACTGAAGGAGCTTAACTGCAACAAAAACGAAATTCATTCCTTGGATTTGTCAAACAATGGGAAGCTGGAAATCGTAGATTGCGGCTTTAACCGGATTCGCAAGCTGGATGTCAGTCAGAACAACGAGCTCGCCAAGCTGGACTGTTATTGGAATATCATTTCGGAACTGTTGGTAGATCAGAATCCGCAGTTAAGAGAGCTGAACTGCAGCTACAATTCCTTGTTTGACTTACATTTGGATCAAAATACACAGCTGACTTATTTGGAGTGTGCAAACAATTATTTAATCAACCTAAACATAAAGAACTGCTCACTATTGAGAGAAATCCGCTGTAATCACAATCATCTTACCGATTTGGACGTCACGGCAAATCTCGCTCTGGAAAGCTTGCGATGCTTCCATAATCACTTCAGAGAATTGGATCTCAGCCGCAATGCGCTTTTAGCCGAGCTGTATTGCTCAGAAAATAAAATCGCCAAGCTGGATACAAGTCAGAATCCAAAGCTGGAAAAACTGGATCACGCTAATAATCTCATTACTTGGCCAGCTCATACGATCAAAGAGATCGGGACCTTTGCATATGATGTCTCGCTTTCTATCTATGCCTCCACGCTACTTCTTAAAGGGAAAGAGCTTTTTGTGAGAACAGCTGCCTCTACCGAAGATGAGATGAAACGGCTGTCACCCGTGATTAAAAACGCATGGCAGCATTTTGATGAGCTGAACGAACGAGCGCTGGAACAGATTGCTACTGCACATCCTGACGAAGATGTGACCGAGCTGGTTTTGTCCGAGCTTGTATTTGAAAAAGATGGTTCATTTTGCTTGGGGTACGATGCAGGCGATACTTCGGCTGGTCAACTGTTCATTTACGTCGTTTTTGCCGAGACGCTTGAAATGGACAGCGAGCTCGTTTATGAAACGTATTGATAGCGTTAGACAAGTCAAGTCCAGGTGAAATTGCTTGGGCTTTTTGGCGTTCAACCGGAAGTAAGCCATCATGTAGGTCTCGTGGTAAAATACTACTGTAAAAATGCCATTTCATAGTTGGTGGGGAGCAGGTGTTAGTAGCATGATCGATTTGGATAAACTAGCTGAGAATTATGCGAACGGTTCCTTTGAAATAGAAGACATCTATCGTTTAGTCATCCAGCCCAAAAGTACGCTGCGTGAATGTAAGACAGAAAGGTATGGATTTCTTTTTATCATTCGTGGGGAAGCAAGAATGCATGTGAATGGAACGGCCTACGAATTGCAGCCGGGATCGGTTTTTCATGCGGCTTCAGATATGCTGATGGACGCGCAAGTGATTAGTGAATCAGAGTATGAATACTTTGCCCTCTTTTATAAGTGGGACAAGCCTGATAAAAATAGTGGTCGGGAATCCGATGCTCATTTCAAGCTGGAGCCGAGTGCGAATCCGAGATTGCTGTCACTTCTGACCATGCTTCAGCAGAATGCTCAACCTCGGGACTGGATCGGGAAGCTGCGCGTGAAGGAATTGTTTTTCCGCATCCTGCATCAGGTTATCATCGGGTGTAGCCATCGGGAAAATGATCATTCGCCAAGTAAAAGGGTAATTGAGGAAGCTGTAGCCTACATTCACGGTCATTATATGCACCCGTTTACACTCGACGATTTAGCCGAGCAGCACGGCATGACGACTAAGAGCTTCTCCTACTTCTTTCACAAATACACGGGATTCCGCCCGATCGATTATGTCATCCATTATCGCATGGAAAGAGCGCGAGAATTACTGAGAGCGGGTAATTACCCGGTCGGTGATGTGGCAGTCAGCGTAGGGTATCCCAACGCCCTTTATTTCAGCAGAATATTCAAAAGGAAGTTTGGTGTATCCCCCTCCGCTTATGCAAATAGGGCAGATCATTCTTTATAGACGGGGACAAAATTAGATAATGATGCATATCGCATTCGAGATTTGTGTATTTCCATTTGTGGCATACCTTGCTACACTTTTTATTGATAATGATAATCATTTCTAGTATGCTCATGGATAGGCAAACAAAATTTGGGGCAATTCGACCGATCATTTCTGGCATGACCGAAAGTGACATGTTGGGTAAGCCTCAGCGTGATAACGCTTTTGCCGATCCGGGAGCAGTGTCTAGGAAAGGTAGGGTATCTATGACTGGAAATAGACAACTGTGCATTGGATTTTCGCTGTCAGCCACCTGGATGAAGGGGGAAGACTGGCGGCGCCGGGATAGCGATGTAGAGAAAATGAATTCGATTGACTACTACATCGCATTGGCCAAAAAGGCGGAGAGGTCAAAGCTCGATTTTCTTTTCAGAGCGGATTACCTATATGTAAGCCCACAGATGATAGGAGATGCAGCCAGCTTCGGCAGCCCTGACCCGACATTGATGTTCACAGCGATTGCTCGCGAGACGGAGAGGATTGGGCTGGTTACGACCATTTCAACAACATTTAACCCTCCATATGTCGTTGCCAGACAGCTTCAAACCTTGCATTGGATTAGTAACGGACGCGCTGGCTGGAATATCGTAACCTCTATTGAAGGGGCCGAAAATTTCGGTGATGGGCCCATGCCTTCTCCACATGAAAGATATGCGAAAGCGGCGGAATTTACCCAGGTCGTACAGAGCCTCTGGAACAGCTTTCCGAATGAAGCGATTATCATTGACCGCCAGTCTGGGATGTTTACGGACCGGGATAAGGTTTCCGCCATCAATCACTCGGGCGAGTATTTCCATGTCAAAGGACCGCTTACTTTGCCTTCCCATCCTTCAGGGGACATTCCTTTCTTTCAAGCGGGTGCGTCGGATACAGGACGGAATTTTGCCGCTTCCATAGCGGATGCTATTTTTGCCGCGATGCCAGATTTGGAATCGGGCGTGGAGCTGCGAAGTGATCTGCGAAGAAGGGCCGAGGAACATGGGCGTAATCCGGACAGCATCAAGGTTTTGCCTGGATTGTATTTTTTCCTGGGAGAGACTCGCGAGGAAGCGCTTGAATTACATAAGACAGCACATGCACATTTAGGGCTGGAGCGCAGACTTGCATCGCTAAAATCCGTACTTGGTCTTGATGCCAGCAGCTTAGCTCTCGATCAGCCAATTACGGCGGAGATGCTTCCCGATCCGAATCTACCAGTCCGCAGCCGCACCCATGCCGAATTGTTGCGCCGACATATCGTCAAGTATGAGCCAACCTTGGAAGAGGTATTGGCAAGACCAGAGGTTGTCGGATCTGCTCACTGGGTTTCGGTGGGGACGGTTGAAGATGTGTTAGGCGATATTATCGAGCGTTATGAGGCTGGAGCGATCGACGGCTTTATCGCGCTTCCTGGCGGATCAGAGAAATCCATGGATATTTTTTATGATAAGCTGCTACCACAGTTGGTAGAAAAAGGCTTGTTCAGAAGCGAATATACGGGTGCCACCTTACGTGAGCATCTAGGGACGATCTAGGCCAGTCGTCGCAGCAAGAGAGACAAAAATGAGCCACATGCGTGTCATAAAATCGAGATGGATCAGGGAAAAGGAGTTCAGGAAGAACATGCCTAAAAAACGTATGCTAGCTTGCTTACTTGCATTATTCACGCTTGCTTTGACTGCGTGTGGAGGGGGCGGCAAACAGATTGAAGCTGGTTCAACCGCAAGCAATAACCAGGAAACGGTACAACCAAAAGCAGACAAAATAGGGACGAGCGGAACAAGAACGATTGAATATCTCGGTAAACAGTATACTGTTCCACAAAAGGTAGAAAAAATTGTGGTCACGGGTGCGATGGAAGCGATGGAAGATGCGCTTGTACTGAATGTTCATCCAACTGGAGCGATCACGATCGGCGGGAAGTTTCCAGAGATGTTCGCTCCGGTAACAGGCAAGTCGGAATCCATAGGGGAAAAAACGCAACCAAATCTTGAGAAAATATTGGAGCTAAGTCCGGACGTGATTTTAGGTTCAACCAAGTTTCAAAAAGAAGCAGTAGAGAAATTGGAAAAAATCGCTCCCACAATCTTGGTTTCACACATTGCGACAAACTGGGAATCGAACCTGAAGCTCATGGCTGAATTAACAGGAAAGCAAGCAGAGGCAGAACAGATTCTCACTCAATATCAAACAGATACAAAAGCAGTGAATGCTTCGTTAAAAGAAAAGCTCCAAGGTAAAACAGTGGCTGCTGTTCGAATTCGCGGGTCACAAGTGTACGTCTACCCAAGAGATGTATACTTTAACCCTGTCTTATACGAGGAGATCGGTTTGGAGGTTCCAGAGCCGGTCAGCATGGCGAAAACACAAGAAGCGATCTCGATCGAGAAGCTGGCAGATATGAATCCGGACTATTTATTCGTCCAATTCTCAACGAGTGAAACTCAGGAGGCGCAAACAGCCTACGATGAACTCCAAAAGAATCCGGTTATCCAAAATCTCAATGCCTTTAAACAGAATCACGTCTATGTAAACGTCGTTGATCCGCTTATGGAAGGCGGTCCAGCATATAGTCGGATCAAGTTTTTGGAAAGTGTGCAGAAGCACCTGAATCAGTAAGCAAAATGAGGAATCAACATCCAACAAACAAGTGAGGCGATTGGAAGATGCAAGAAAAAGAAATGTTTGAAGTAACGATTATCGGTGGCGGTCCAGCAGGATTATTTTCTGCTTTTTATAGCGGTTTGCGAGAATTGAAAACAAAAATTATTGAGTTTCAGCCATATCTTGGTGGCAAGGTGCATGTATATCCAGAGAAGATGATCTGGGATGTAGGGGGCTTAACACCTGTTCCAGCGTCGCAGTTGATTGAGCAAATGACCGCTCAAGCTTTGACATTTCAGCCAGAGGTTGTACTTGGAGAAAAAGTCACGTCCATTTCAAAAGATGAAGAAGGCCACTTCGTGATACATACAGCCTCGAACCAGAAGCATTACTCCAAGACCGTGATTCTGGCGGTTGGGGGAGGAATTCTGAAACCGATCAAGCTGGATATCGAGGGTGCGGAACGATTCGAGGTTACGAATTTGCATTACACCGTAAAATCGCTCGCACGCTTTAAAGACAAAACGGTATTGATTTCAGGTGGCGGCAATGCTGCGATTGACTGGGCGAATGAACTGGCACCGATCGCGAAGCAAGTGTATTTGACCTATCGGAAGGATACGCTGAAAGGCCATGAAGCCGAAATATCTCGTCTGGGGAACAGCTCTGTCGAGTGCTTGCTGAACACATCGATTGAAAAGCTCGTCGCAGCGGCAAATCACGAGAGCATTGAAACGGTCGTGCTGAAACGAGTTGAGGACGATAGCTTGTTTGAGCTGGCTGTAGATGAGGTGATCATCAGCTATGGCTACGAGCGCGATAAAGAATTGCTGGCAAACAGCGATATTCAGATGGAATTAAAGGATGACTACTGGATCGCGGGCTCTCCGATGAGTGAAACATCGGTGCCAGGAATTTATGCAGCTGGCGATATCCTGCACCACGAAGGCAAGCTCCATCTGATTGCGGGAGCGTTTCAGGATGCGGCGAATGCGGTGAACAAAGCGAAGCAATACGTAGCGCCTGATGCCAACGCGTACGGGATGGTATCCTCGCACAACGACTTGTTTAAACAAAAAAATCGCGAGCTGATGAAGAGCTTGTATACAAAATAAAGCAAGACCTATAACCAACCAAAGAAGCGGCAGAGATGCCGTTTTTTTGGTTCGATCTGATTTGACAAAACGAGCTCTGTTTAGGTACACTTTATTTATTCCGACTGTACAGTATAAATAAAAACGAGAACAAGGTGAAAGTATGCCCAAACTGGGAATGGAACCAGTGCGCCGAGCAGAGGTTATCAACGCCACGTTGACCTGTATCAGTGCTCATGGTATGGATGGTATGACGCTGGATAAAGTTGCTGAATATGCGGGCTGCTCCAAAGGAGTGGTCACTTATTACTTTAAAAACAAGGATAACTTGACAATCGAAGCTTTCAAATCGTTCCTCGCCTACTATGGCCAAAAGATAGGAGCAGAGATTACAAACACGATGACGGCCAAAGAAATGATGGACGTTGTATTGAAGCAAATACTGCCAGCGAAAAGCGATGATAGCGATAAGAAGATCAACGTTTCACAGCTGGATGGCATTGAGAATATGTTTATCCCCTATGAAGATCAAGGAAGGCTTTTTGTACAATTTTTTTCGAGAGCCGCGCTGGATCGTAATTTGCAGGAAGTGGCGTCCAAGAGCTATACAGCGGATCTTCAGGGCATCGCTAAAATATTTGATTACGGCAGCAGAACGGGCCAAATGTCAGTAAAGGATTCGTCAAACGCTGCATACGGACTGCTCGCAATGGTAATCGGTCTGAGCTTTTTTCGAGTAGCAAACATTACACCCATAAACGGCGAGGATAATCGAGCCATTTGTGAGGAGTATGTCAACTGGTTCAACAAAGGTTGAGTTTAGCGAGAAGAATAGGAGTGAGAAGATGGAGTTCAAAAAGGTAGAAACTGCTGGGGAAAGTGTTGCAATCGTGAGCAGTAGCGAAATCGTTATTAGTGATGTTCAATCTGCACTGGATCTTATAGCAACCGTGCATTATGAAACAGGCTGCAATCGAATTGTTTTAGACAAATCCTTGATTACCGAAAGCTTTTTCGATTTGAAAACACGCCTTGCCGGAGAAATCCTGCAAAAGTTCATCAACTACCATGTAAAGATAGCGATCATTGGAGATTTTTCCATATACACGAGTAAAAGCTTAAAAGACTTCATCTACGAATCGAATAACGGAAAAGATATCTTTTTCTTGCCGACTAAAGAGCAAGCGATAGATAAGCTAGGCATGTTGCCGTAGAAGTGGAAATGGGGGAAAAGAGGTGGCAAGCGCACGGCTTGGTTTTGCTGACTATCGGATGGTACACATTCCTGCAGGTGAAGTGATCATGCGGGACGATCGAATAAAGACGACGTGGAGGGCTGAAGTGAAGTCATTTTTGCTTGCGCCCTTTCCTGTCACCAATGAGCTCTATTCCTCTGTTTTGCAAAAGTCGGTAGGACTTGCTGTTTGCCCTCAGGCTCCGGTTGTGGAAGTCTCCTGGAATGATGCGATTCTTTTTTGTAATTTGCTCTCTCAAAAGGCTGGCCTACAGGAATGTTACACGACATGTGATAATGGTGAGAGTATCGTCTGTGACTGGCGTGCGGATGGTTATCGTCTTCCTACTGAAGCCGAATGGCAGTATGCATGCAAGGCAGGGACAACGGGGTATCGATACGGAGAGCTAGATGAAATTGCCTGGCATCAAGGAAACTCTGAGGGCATCGTACATGAAGCAGGTAACAAGCTTCCGAATGCGTGGGGACTCTATGACATGCTTGGAAATGTTTGGGAGTGGTGCTGGGATCTATACGACGAAAAAGTATACGGCACCTACCGCGTTTTCCGTGGGGGAAGCTGGGCAGAAGAGGCTCGGGGCTGTGGAGCTACGTGCCGTCGCCGCAGTCACCCGACGTTTCGGATTGATGACCTTGGCTTTCGGCTTGCCCGGTCTTTATAGAGTGGTTGTAAAACGCAGCGAAGCCAGAGCTGCGTTTTTTGTCTGCATATCGCGGGGGTTCAGTGCCGAATTGTCTTGCATCTAGGCTGTACCGGTGATGAAAGAGGTAGTGGAGATGCTTTATTTAACAGAAGATCCGCTGATTTTGAGCAGAGCCAAATATGAGAAGAGGGTTGGGCAGGTACGTGCGACTTCCTTTGAAGAGGGGATAACGAATACGATTCGGACATTACAAGGAGCAAATCACCGTAAAAATTAGTAATTGATCAATCACTAACTAATGATTATACGTATTTGCACGAATGTGCAGGATAAGCTGGATAGGAACACGAAAAGAGAGATTCGTCGCTACAGGTGGCTGTCCCCAGAGCTAAATGCTCAACGAGGGACAGTTATTTCTTTTTTTGGAACGAAACTGTAAGCAATTTTTATTTTTGCGTCTAATAAGATACAAACTCAAAAAAAGGAGCGTACCAATGGATTCAGATGATCGAATAGAGCGATGGTTTCAGCAATACGGCAATGATGTTTACAATTACCTCGCCTATTTTACCGGACGAAGAGATGTGGAGGATTTAGTCCAGGAAGTATTTACGAAGGCACTACACGCGTTATCTGGATACGAAGGCCGAGCACAGCCCAAGACGTGGCTTCTTACCATCGCACGTCATGCTGCGATTGATTCTATGCGCAAGCAAAAAATGATGGACTGGTTTCCTGAGAAGGTGCTGGGATTTCTCATTTCCAAGGAGCGTACTCCAGAGAGGGCTTTGGTGCTAAAAGAACAATTGCAAGAGGTTTACCAAGCCATGAATCAGCTCAAAAGGACGTATCGAGAGGTTCTCATCCTGCGTTTGATAGAAGGAATATCTACTGAAGAAACGGCGGAAATATTGGGATGGAGCGAAGCAAAGGTAAGCACGACCCTCCATCGGGCCATAAAGGAAATGCAAAAGCAAATGCTCAAAAGCGGCAGGGAGGTCAAACTGCATGATGTCATCTTCTGAGGAAAAAGAAATTACTACGCTCATTCAATCATTCCCGTCGCTGCGGATGGAGGAGGACAGGCAGCGGGAAATAGCGGGGCATATTCGTCAGGAAAAGGAGCTGCTCACACGGATAAAAAGGCGTAAACTGTTTCGCAACGTGATCGGAGGAATGGCTGCTTCTATGGCCATTTTGTTGATTGCCTACCAGGTGGTCATCTCACCACAAACACTATCCGTGCAGAGCGCTCAAACTAGTACTACACCAGAGAGTCCGAACACAACTGCCGCGGGGACGAATGAAAAAAACGATAAGGTTACGACGATCAATCCGCAAATTCAAGCGTATGTGGAAGCGGCGCTCGACAAGACCAATGAAGCCTATAGTCCTGAAAGGATGACGGTAATTGTAACAGATCCACATACCGGCGAAATTTTGGCTATGGCGAATCGTACGTCAAAAGAATTAGCCAAAGAACAAGCAAATCCAATTAGAGCGACACCTGATCCAGTAATAGCGTTTCCCATTGTAACTCTGGCGGCAGCGATACAGGAGGGGAAGTTTGATTCAAGAGAAATCTTTGATTCAGGTACGTATGAGGTTTCTCCAGGTAAATTGATCAAAGACCACAATAATGGCATTGGCTGGGGGAAAATTACATACTTGGAGGGAATCCAGCGTTCCTCCAACGTAGCATACGCCAAGCTTGGCAATGAACAATTAAAAAAGGATCTGTTCCAGGAATATTTGAATCGGTTTGGTTTTGGGAACAAGACAGGGATCGAGCTTGAGGATGAAGATGCGGGTATAATTCCGCCTATGGAGAATCCCTATGATGTGGCCGCAGCTACATTAGGACAAGGTGCTTCTGCAACTGCTATGCAGCAGGTAGCGGCGATGGGGGCAATTGCCAATGGCGGTGATCTGATGAAGCCGCATTTGTATAAGCAGGCAGATACAGATACTAGAAATCATTACATGGTCCGTCAAGTCATATCGGAAGAAACAGCCAGAAAGGTTCGAGAGATTTTGGAATCAAGTGTCAGCAGCAAGCTGGGATCGAATAGAACGTTTCAAATGGACGAATACTCCGTTGCTGGAAAGTCAGGTGTAGCACCGAAGTACGATGCGCAAGGAAAGGCCATCGATGGTAAATATATCGCTACCTTTATCGGGTTTGCTCCCAGTGATAATCCTAAGCTGCTGATCTATGTATCCATTGATGAGCCGAAAACGGATCTTTGGTATGCATTATGGTGGAGGTCAATTGTTTCACCGCTTTTTAAAGAGGTCATGGAAAACAGTTTACGCTCCCTTCAACAATAGTGAACTTGTCTGCTGTGATAAAAGCTGCGTTCATATTCCAGTAGGATGTCCAAGCTGTCGAGTAACGTAACTCGACAGCCAATCCCCATAATCGAATCCACTTCGATTAAAAACTTTACTTGTTTTTCTTCTCCAAATACTCTTTATACTTAGCTTCTTGATCGTCCGTTGCCTTCGGAATACTCATACCTTTTTCCCAAATAATAATCCTGTCGCTTTTACCGGTTCCTTCGTAATAAATACCGGTTGTAACGTTACTCGTGTTTGCATGCTTCACAGGTGACCATCTTTCTGGCAACGAGACTAAGCTTCCAGTTTCATCTGAAGTGAGTCTGCGGTTCTCAAAAATCCGGTTTATTTCGGTGTCTCCATTATTGTACGAGGTTACGGTGCTTACATAGTTTTGCACTTTGGCAGAAATGCTGTAATGAATGGTGCCGTCGCTCATTTGATATACATCACTGATCGTCACATTACTGCTTGGAACCGGAAAGTCTCTACTGCCAAAAAGGAAATAAGCACCGAGTAAAATGATGACGGAAAGAAACACGCTATATACGGCAATCATCCATTGGCGGCGTTTTATCTTTTTCAGAAAGTTAATTTGCTTGTGGGGGACTGCTTTGATTTCTTTCGTCGCCTTTGTCATCGTGTCCAGTATTATCCTGCAATCATCACAAGTAGAAAGATGCTCTTTAATCGCCTGGTTCGTTATGTCGCTTGTCAGTCCTTCGATATAGTTGGGGAGTAGATCCTGTACAATCTTGCAATTTAATCGCTGCTCCATTCTGATCTTCCTTTCATCATTTTTTGTTTGCCGCGATAAAAGGTAACGCGTGCCCAGGTCTCGCTTTGACCCAATATGTCGCCGATTTCGTTAAAGCTCAAATCACCAGAGAGACGGAGATACATCACTTCTTTTGTCTTTTCGTCCAATCGATGCAGCATTCGAAACAGAGCAAGCTTTTCTTCATTTTGCAAAACATCGGACTCCAGATTTCTTCCGGAGCGTATCGAAATATTGAGCTCATCTATGGAGACGGATTTCGTTTTGTTTTTCTTGTTGATTTCTCTGTACCATGCGTGTTTGGCGATCTGGCATAGCCACACAGAAATTTTACAGTCGCCCCGGAAATGATGAATAGTTTTCATGGCCTGGTAGAACGTTTCCTGTGTAAGCTCTTCAGATAAGTCTGCATTTTGCGATATGCTAAATAAATATTTGTAAACAGTTTGAGCATACTCTTCATACAAATGCTCAATATTCTCCATTTTTACACCTCCCACAACATAAGTACGGGAAAACGTGATTTCGTTACAGAGGGCTACAGATTTTTTATAGCTATCTTCATTATGGTAAATTTATCAAACCTTTGCACGGAGAATTAAATGGGCGTGGGCGTATGAGCATCCTTTTGCGGGCGCAGTTGACACTGAACAAGTAATTCACTATACTGTCTGTAATCTTATATGCGTATACGTTGAAAGAGCCCAGTAGCAGCTTGGTCCCTGTTCTAGAAAGCCGGGGGTTGATGGAACCTTGGTACACACTAAGCGAGCGAATTACACTCTGGAGTATCTCGGGTAATGCCGAGCGGCTTGGCGAACGATAACTCGCCATGAGTGGCAACAATGGCATGTGGCATGCAGCATCCATTGGTGCAATCTGGGTGGTAACACGGTTATTCAATCGTCCCTATGTCTACAATAGACAAGGGGCGATTTTTTGTTTTTAACGGCTAAAAACAAGTCGAAAAGAATTGGATGAATTTAAGGGAGTGGCATGACTGTGAATATTATCGATGAGCTGCAATGGCGTGACGCCATCAATCAACAAACCGATGCGGAAGGCCTCCGTGAGCTAACCGAACAAAAATCGATCTCGCTCTACTGTGGTGTAGACCCGACTGGTGACAGTATGCATATTGGTCACTTGATCCCGTTCATGGTACTGAAACGCTTCCAGCTTGCTGGACATCGTCCGGTTATCTTGATTGGCGGGGCAACGGGTACAATCGGGGACCCGAGCGGTCGTCAAACAGAGCGTTCGCTGCAAACACTGGAGCAAGTACAGGAAAACGTAGATGCCTTGACAGCACAAATGAAAAAGCTGTTCGTAACGGATGGGGATAACCAGATTCGATTGGTCAACAATTACGATTGGACACATAAAATCAACGTTATCGAATTTTTACGCGATTACGGGAAAAACTTTAGCATCAATACCATGCTGGCAAAGGATATCGTATCGAGCCGTCTCGAAACGGGCATTTCCTTTACAGAGTTCTCGTACCAAATCCTGCAGTCGCTTGACTACCTGCATCTGTACAAACATGAAGACGTACAATTGCAAATCGGCGGCTCCGACCAATGGGGGAACATTACGAGCGGTCTCGATCTGATTCGTAAAAAAGAAGGATCTGAATCAAAAGCATTCGGCCTCACGATCCCGCTCATGCTCAAATCCGACGGCACGAAATTTGGAAAAACCGCGGGTGGCGCTATCTGGCTCGATCCGAATAAAACAACGCCATTCGAATTCTACCAATTCTGGGCGAACACGGATGACCGCGATGTTGTGAAATACTTGAAATACTTTACGTTCCTCTCCAAAGAGCAAATTGATGAGCTGGCTGAAAAGGTACAGACAGAACCACATAAGCGCGAAGCACAAAAAATGCTGGCTGAGGAAATGACGAGATTCGTTCACGGGCAAGAATTGCTCGATCAAGCAAAGCGCATTACCGCAGCATTGTTCAGCGGAGATATTAAATCGCTGACTGCAGATGAGATCGAGCAAGGCTTCAAAGAAATGCCGACCTACGAAGCAACGAAGGAAACGAAAAACATCGTTGACTGGCTCGTAGAATTAGGGATTGAGCCATCCAAGCGTCAGGCGCGCGAGGATATTACCAAAGGCGCGATTTCCATGAACGGGGAGCGCGTTAGCGACCTTGAGCTGGAAGTATCAGCTGACCTCGCGATTGGCGGTCGTTTTATTATCATCCGCAAAGGCAAGAAAAACTACAGCTTGGTGAAAATGTCCTAGCATACAAAGGCAACGAGAAGCTTCCCGCGAATAAATAAGGGAGGCTTCTTATTTTTTGCAGTCGAATGGAAAGAGGGAGAACGATGATAGAAGAGCTGTCCCAGTATTATACAGAATGTGAAATGGAAGTCGTATCTGTGGAAAACGTATCGCTACCTGCCAAAAAGGAAGGGATGCACAGCATTTTAGTCCTGCCTAGCGATAATTTGGCAGAAATGCTGGAGGAGGCCTCGGACGAAGCGGGATCTCTATCTGCCTATGTTCATCAACAGCTGGCGGAGGTTCATGAGCTGAGTGTGGAGGATGTACTGCGGAAAATCGTAGCGTCGCAGCTAGAATACACAGATATCCCATCCGAGCACAGGAATTTGGAAGGAAAGGACTTTGAAGGTATTTACCGGGCATATTCACTTCTGTGGGAAGAAAGTGAGCATCTCCATGAACAGCTGTGTGAAGGGGAGCATGAGCCCTTTGTTTTAGATGCAAGCTGGGTACAAGATCATCTGGAAGATGGAGATGAGCTGATTGTCCTGAATGTACCTCTTCAAGCAGGGTACGAAGCACCACTGTGGGTTCCGATGGGTGGCTTCAATGAATGTCCATTGCCCGTATACCAGTCGGTAATGATGAGGCATTTTCAGGACAACTATGCGATCACGATTCTCGCTGTAACAGATGATGCGTGGATGGTCCAAGCAGGAAGACGGCCTGCGACACAAGCGGAGGCATTACTGCTGGCAAAAGAGCACTTCATTTTTTGTCAGTACGTATTGGAAAGATATCCTACGCTGGGGCACTATGCAGATTATTTAATGAAGCATGACACGTGGTATTTTTGGTGGGATTAGGAAGTACCGTAATGTGGTGAAAAGTGAGTATCCAGTAGCGATTCTGTATATGGATAAGCTGAAGATTAGCGTAGAGGACTATCGCAGCTTCAGCAGCTTTTATTCAGGCGGGCAAACGATCAGCACATTGGAAGACCAGCTGCTCTTCCATGAAAGCACTGACTAACAATCAGATCGTTAATGCACCAATGGAACAAAATGTGGATTGGGATGGATTATGGCTATGGATTGATGCGGATGCGTTTTCTCCCTTTTACCAAAAAGTATTTGGGGTGCAATCGTAAGCCTTCACGCTCGCACTGTCAAGAAAAAAGGCTCTAGTTTGATGACAAGCAACGATAAAGGGTTAGATGAATGTATAACTATACACTGTTGGAAAAACTGTTGTTTGTTCCGACTCGCTTGGACAAAGAAAAGCTGGCAAAGGCCGTGCATGGCAAAACAATTGTGATCACTGGCGCAAGCTCTGGAATAGGAGAGCAGGTAGCCAAGCTTCTGGCTAATTTCCATGTACACATGATCCTTGTGGCGAGAAGAGAGGAAAAACTGCAAGAGATGAAAAAGGAGCTAGAGACGAGGGCTGCCAAAGTCAGTATCTTTCGGGCAGACTTAAGAGATTCTGCTGAGATGGATGGGTTTCTGGAATTTCTGCTGCAACAGTCTGACGGGATTGATACGGTGGTCAGTAACGCTGGCATTTCGATTAGACGTCCTATTATGGACTCCTTGGATCGATACCACGATTTTACGCGAACCATGGCGATCAATTATTTTGCCCCCGTCCAAATGCTATTGGCAATCATTCCGCAGCTGAAACAAAAGAAAGGACACATCATCAACGTCTCTACAATCAACACTTCCTTGGTTCCGCTCCCGTTTTGGGCTGCGTACCAGGCATCCAAGTCTGCCTTTGATACGTGGTTTCGATCAGCCGCGCCTGAATTAAATGCGATGGAAATTTCGACTACGTCCATCTATCTTCCGCTCGTGAAAACGCCAATGATTTTGCCTACGGAAGCTTACAAAAATATGCCTGCCATGAGCGCGGAGCACGTAGCAGCCATGATTGCTAAATCGATGTACTCCAAGCAGAGAAAGATGATGCCGTGGTGGCTGATTTTTGGACAGCTCGCCTCTGTTTTAGGCAGGGGATTATGGGAATGGGCCATGTTGGGCAGGCTGCGAAACAGGAGGAAGTGAACGTTGCCAATTTTTTGTTTATTTGATGTTCTATACAAGCTGAAGCTGCTGTCTCCCGTTGGTTTGTTCAGGATCCTCGCTGCCATCTATCAATATGGAATCAACGTGATGATGCTTCTAAAGGTCGCCGAGAGAATGTATGGTCATAAAGTAGCTTTGGTAGATGATCAGGAGACCATTACCTATCACGAGCTGTTATCCCAATCGGAGCAGCTCTCCGCTATGCTGAAACAATCCTATGGACTTGCAAGCGGCAAGAAGGTAGGTATTTTGTGCAAAAACCATGCTTCGTTGATAAAAGCCATTTTTGCGGCTTCGTACACAGGAGCAGACATTTTTTTACTGAATACCGAAATGAGCGGGGAGCAGTTCAAACAGATTGTGGAGGCTCATGATTTCGACCTGCTTGTACATGATGTGGAGCTGACTGTGCTGATCCAGCAATCATCATATGAGAAAGCTACGCTTCTGAGCTATCATGATCAGCTGCCCGCCATCAATCGATTGGATGCTACGTTCATTCCAGAACCGCGAACAAGAACGTATTCCAGCAAGATTAACCTGCTGACGGGCGGAACAACAGGAAAAGCAAAGAAAGTCGCACACAAGCCATCCTTATTCAATTATTTGCCTCCGTTTGTAGCTTTGCTTAACAGGCTACAGTTGCAGCGATATCAGACTGCCTATATTGCAACACCCATTTATCACGGATACGGGATCGCCTTTTTGCTTTTGTACGTTGCACTAGGGAAGAAAATCGTGGTCACATCCGGGTTTAACGCGAAAAAGGCATGTGACCTCATCAAAAAGCATAGGGCTGAAGTTGTGACGGTGGTACCACTGATGCTACATAAGATGATGAAGCACGATGCGGATAGCTTGCGATCACTGGATTGTATCGCCTCAGGGAGTGCCGAGCTCAGTCCAAAGCTGGTCGCAGATGCTTACAGCAAATTAGGGGCTGTATTATACAATCTGTACGGTACCTCGGAAGCTGGTCTGAATATCATAGCGACCCCAGAGGATTTACACTACTCTGCAAAAACGCTGGGAAGAAAAATAACGGGCACCCATTTACATGTGCTCGATGATCAGAAGAACAGGTGCAGTGTCGGTGAGATTGGCGAATTATGCGTGAAAAACAAGTGGTCTATGTGCAGTAGAAATCGGTCGTGGATCGAGACTGGAGACTTAGGGTACCGGGATGAGCAAGGCTATTATTTTTTATGTGGTAGAGTTGATGACATGATTGTTTCTGCGGGTGAAAATGTGTATCCGATTGAGCTGGAGCAGGTCTTGTTCCAGCACTCGTTTGTAGAAGACGTAGCCGTTTTCGGAGTTCCTGATGAAATGTTTGGACAAAGGCTGAAAGCAGTCGTCCAGCTTATTCATCATGCTGCGTTAACAGAAGCAGAGTTGCGAGACTGGCTGCGCCCTCAGGTTGCCCGCTATCAAATGCCCAAAGAGATTGTGTTTGTTGATCAGATTTCGTATACCCATTTAGGAAAGCGAGATAAGAAACAGCTTAGAAACTTTCCTGCAAGTGAAAACCCATACACCCCCATGTGATGAACAGGGCGATGTATGGGTTTTGCTGTGTTTATGAGCCTAGAGCCTACTCGACCAGCGGCTTGATTTTTGGAAACACCTTTAATGCCGTTTGGTAAAAGACGTCTTCATGAAACGCTACTGGGATCAGCTCTTGTACGAATTCGATGTACGACTTGACCGGAGCAAGCGGCCAGTCGGTGCCAAACAAAAATTTATCGTAGTGATCACAATAGGCGATCGCGTGCCGCAGGTGAGAGAAAAAAAGCGGTGATTCCTTTAGCCGTTGGCAATTGGCAGCATCACCTACCATCAAGCCGGAGAGATCAGCAAACATGTTGCGGTTTTTGTAAACGACCTCGGCCCCATCCAGTACCCACGGGTCTCCAAAATGAGCCATCATGAAATTCACATCACGATGCTTCACCGCCACCTCGTCCAGCGCGAGCGGGTGGGAGTACTTTAACAATCCTCGCTCGGAATACGTATCTCCAGTGTGGAAGACTACAGGCACCTGATAGGTTGCAGCAAGCGCATAGATCGGATCATAGACGCTGTCATACGCATAAAACGGATAGTAGCCAAGATAGATTTTCAGGCCCACGACATTTGGCTTTTGCAGGTCATTCTCGAGGCGCTTCAGTGCAGCCTGGTCTAGTTTGAATGGGTTGATTCCCAGGCAATAGACGAGCTGTGGCGGCAAGTCATCAGTCAGATCGAGCCCCATCGGAGTGACAGCCTCAGCGTCCGGGAAGCCGTATTTTTGCGTCTCTGTAAGGCCCATGCCGATACCGAGCACCACACCATTATCCGCATATTCCTGTAAAATACCTTCTACTGAGTAATCGACAAAAGACTCTTCTGACGCTGTCCGCTTGAACTCTTCGATGTGGGACAAATGCATATGGGCATCAATGATTTTCATCCTAAATCCTCCCTTGGTTGGCAAAGCGGATCGAACGTAAGTCGGACAAGGAGTCAGATGGAATCTGCTTCTCCGCAAATACGAAAAAGAGGGGCGGAGTAAAGGTAGTGCTACTACTTGGCAGATTAAGCTCGCGATTGACCGATATGAGAGCCACTTCCTTGTTGCAGTAAGTTTCCAGCTCGGCTGTATCTAAGTCAGTCACGATTTTCATCTGATCCTTGCGAGAAGCAGAGCCGATCAGATAATCCGAAGCTTCGTTCACGGATAGCTCGCCCTTTGCCAGCTTGTAGCTCAGTTCCTCACCGTTTGCCCCCACCGTTTTCAGCCAAACGGTGTCATCTGTATCCTCTGCGTGTAAAAAGATAGTAGTCGACCAGCTCTTGTCAGCAAAGTACGTTCCGGTATTTTGCTCGATCTCGGTAGTGTGACAAAGTACAGGTACCCCCGGCAGCAGCAAGTAATACTGATGGCATGTCAGACCACGGTACTTTTCCTGTTGTTTCACATGGTAGCTCAGCTTGATGCCCTGCCATAAGTTTTGCTTGCTGTCTACCAGCTGGGCGAACGATGCGGTGTGTTCTTCCTTCACTAACGAAAATGCACTCAGTTCAGAAACAGAATTGCTAATTCCACCTGTCCACGGATTCCACCACGATTTAGGCTGCCGTTCTGGGAAGGAGCTGGCTAGCCACTCCTGACCATTGCTTGTAAGGGAATATAGCGTCGGATAAAAATCGGGAGCTGCTTTGATCCGCAGTGGACCGTTATCAGCGATAAAGACCCGCTGGCCTTGTTCCATGGCTTCCTCCAGCGTGATCTTGGCATGCCCGACTGGAAAAAGGGAGCTGCGCAAATGGGTCGCATGCGTGGCAAAACGTCCTTCTACTTGCACGAGCTCATGCGCTTTCCGAGAAGCTTCCAAAGTGAAGCTGGATTCAGTTGCTTCCTCTTCTTCCGTAAAGCTGCGAGTCTGTTCAGAAGCAGATACACTTTCCAAGGAGGCAGTCAATTCACCGTCCAAGTACTGCTGTTTGTAATCTTTTACTTGCACATCAATATTTTCGCTGCTGACGAACGGATTGTGGTCGTTTGCAGCCAGTTCCAGATGATGAGTCAGGGACAGGTCTTGTGGCAGCGCTTCTTTTCGAGCAAAGGCACGGAACTCGCGCCAGTCGCTATAGCTGCCATGTACGGCATAGAAAGGGCCGAATCCTTTTTTGCCATGCGGCTCGAGCATGCCGATATTGGATTCCAGAGCCATCGTCCAGCCTTGAAAATCAATACGGTACTCTTCTGGCCAGCACATCCCCCAGGATACCCCTTGGTCTCTTGAAAACAACCAGTTTTCGCTGAGGAGCTCACCATCCCAGTATTCCATATCGCTACCGTACGAGGATGGTACTTCGACATATCGGCCTTGGTACGGCAGGATTGGGCGAGAAAAAGGATGAGCAAAGCCTTGGCTAAGCCAGAGCTCAAAAGTCAACGGATCGGCAGAAGTATTTTCGACGGTCATGTCGTGCTCTATAGCGCCATCTGCGAACAGGAGCGTTTTTGCGATCAGGGCAATTTGCGGATATGTACCGGATCGATAAGTAACCTGGGTACCAATCGCTCCCTTTTCCATAACAAATTCAACCTGCTCAGCGCGCTTCTTGGAAAATTCACTGGAGTACGGTTTGCCGAGCTTTGGATATGTCAGATAGGTTGGCTCCCCGCCTGATCCATTGACAATCGTTATTTCGTTATCATCCTTGTTCAGGAAGAGCGTGTGGCGACCGTGATGAACCTGCCAGGCTTGTTCGGTTTCCCCTGAAAGCATCGCACCCAGCCCGGTAAAGGCGGCACCAATCTGCTTGGTAAAAGAGACAGAGCTGCCATCGGTCAGAGTCGCCTTGACTTGTACGTTTGCTTCATAGAAGCCGTGCTCCTGCAAATCAGCGGTTAGTAGCAGGGAAGTGCGTTCCTTTTCTTTCAGCTTCAGTGTGTATTGCTGCTCATGGAGTTCAAGGAACGAACGGGCGGGCAGCTCAAATGAAAATTCAGCTTCCTCAGCAAAGCTGTTTTCTACATCCAGATAAAATGACGCCCTCTGTCCCGGGTAAGAGATACCAGGTACGTGCAATGTGAGCGTTGCAGGAAATTTAGGTAGAATCCCTACTTGGAACAAGGCTTTCTTGCCATTGATCTGGATGTAGGTGCTCACGCGAGGATGAGTGCGCCAAACACTTTGCTCTTCTGTGATCTCATCCACAAAGAATCTGGCAGATAGCGTCGTTTCCCCCGCAACCTCCAGCTCATGCTCATAATCAAAGCGGATTGTTTCGTTTGACTCACCCTGCAGCGATACATGCAGCGGCTTGCCTGATTTGTTAATGATCCTGTACTGAATCTGGTATTCCCGGCCAAATACCAGCTCTAGCTTTTCGATCTCCGCGGACAGCAAATAATCATCGGTCTCAATGAGGCGCAGGCCCCGTCCGCGGCGTTCAAACTCAACACGCAGGCTCGTTTCTCCTTTTGCCCAGGAGTAGGTAAAGTAATCAAAGCCGTTTTCTTTTCGTCCGTCAGGCTCTACAACAATTTCTCTCGTAGAGTCATGATACCAGTCAAGCTCTTCAAAATAGTGGGCGATTGCCTCTGTCGACAGAACGGTAGGAATCATGTTCATTAGATGCGTGGAATCATCACGATCCTCCCAGAAAAAGCCAAACTTTTTATAGAGCGGAACGGCCTTAGTATTTCCAGCCCATGTATAGAGATCAAGACGCGGCCAGCCGAGCTGAATCGTCTGTTCGAGTGCACGCGCAAGCAGCATACGTCCTACTTTTTTCCCTTGATAGTCAGGGCGGACATTGAGTAGAGGGATGTAGAGAGCGCCTGTGTCCTCCCGATATTCTCCCAGGCTGCAGTAGCCTGCTACTGTTTCGCCATCCATCGCCAGGTACACCACGAGAGCATCCGAGCTTGCTTCTTCCTGACGGATTTGTTCGGCTGTCGTAATCGAGTTTCCGCCTCCCCACCCATCACGGCTGGCATTCCACATTTCGGCGACAGCGGCTGCGAGTTCGGGGCGATAGGGGACGATTGAGAGTGATTCCATGTTTGCTTGCACCTCGATTTTGATGTAAGTTTTTGTATATTATTAGAGATACGTTTGAGAGACAGGATCGGTTTCTAGTTTCATTACTTTCTTCTATATTGAGTGAAAGAGCCAAAACGGTTATTTGGTTGCATAATCAATCAAGCTGGTGTTATTTCAGACTGAAGTCGAGAGCACTTTGACGATTCAAGCTACCTCTATGGTATGATGAAAATCTACTGAACAGTCATTCATTAACTCACTTGGAAATATGATGATATATCTATAACCGAAACGAAACGGGGGGATTCATGTGATGGAAGCTACTCTGAAAAGGCAAAAAGTGAGCAGAGGAAAAAAGGCAGTCAAAATTATTGCAGTTGTAGTCGTTGTGCTGCTCGCGGTTGGTGCAATATTATTCGGAATCGCAAACGCATACATCGCCAAATCATTGCCGCAAATCGACGGCGCTATCCAGGTGCCAGGACTTCAGGAGAAAGTAACCGTGACGAGGGACGAGCGTGGAGTCCCCCATATCAGCGCGAACAACGATCATGATCTTTTTTTGGCCCAAGGGTACGTGACAGCACAAGATCGCCTTTTTCAAATGGACTTGAGCAGAAGACAAGCATCGGGGGAGCTTAGCGAGGTCATTGGCGAGAAGGCAGTAGATCGCGACAAATATTTCCGGACCCTCGGTTTGCGCAGGGCAGCCAAGCTCTCGCATGAGGTTTACTCACAGGCAGCCAAGGATGTGTTGCAATGGTACGCAGATGGAGTGAATTCCTACATAACAGAAGCCAAAGAAACAGGAGCTTTGCCTGTCGAGTTTACGCTGCTTGGGTATGAGCCAAAAGAATGGACACCGCTCGATTCCCTCACGATCGGCAAATACATGGCGTACGATTTGGGTGGACATTGGGAAGGGCAAGCTTTTCGCTACTACCTGCTAAGTCAATTTCCGAAAGAGAAAGCATACGATCTGTTCCCCTCGGATGAAAAAGCAGGACCTCCGATCATTGCAGCGCTAGGAGTAGGAAAGGTGGACATTGAAAAAAGCTTTGCAAAAGCAGTCATTCCCCCAGAATTTAACGGTAGCAATAACTGGGTCGTGAGCGGAGAAAAAAGCGCGTCAGGCAAGCCGCTTCTGGCAGACGATCCGCATCTGTCTCTGGCTACTCCAGCCATCTGGTACCAGACGCATTTGCGTGGTCCCTCGGTAAACGTGAGTGGCGTTATCTTTGCGGGAATCCCGGGCGTT
The DNA here is from genome assembly GCF_947502445.1 of uncultured Brevibacillus sp. Taxonomy (GTDB): domain Bacteria; phylum Bacillota; class Bacilli; order Brevibacillales; family Brevibacillaceae; genus Brevibacillus. Next base: position 66,835 of record NZ_CANMZW010000015.1, on the reverse strand, counting down.
ATTTTGGGGCATAACGAATCGATCGCCTGGGGCGTGACGAATACAGGACCAGATGTACAGGATTTGTATATCGAAAAGAGGAATCCGAGCGAGCCGAATCAGTTCCTGTATATGGACAAATGGGAAGACGCACAGATGATCGACGAGCCGATACAAGTAAAAGGTCAGGAAACAATCCCGTACAAGGTCACGATTACGAGGCACGGACCGATCATTTCGGAGTTCGCGGAGGAGAGCGGCAAGGACACCGTTTTCTCGCTCAAATGGACAGCGCTGGAGCCATCGAAAGAGCTAGAAGCCGTTCTCAAAATGAATCGAGCAAAAAATTGGAACGAGTTCGAAAAAGCGCTGGAAGACTTCCACACGCCTACACAAAACTTTGTCTTCGCTGCACAGGATGGCACGATTGCCTACAAGGCAAATGGAAAAATTCCGATTCGCAAAAATGGCGACGCACTTGTTCCAGTCCCCGGGTGGACAGACGAATACGAGTGGAAAGGATATGTTCCTTACGATCAGCTTCCGAAGACCGTGAATCCGAAGCAGGGCTTTATTTCCAGTGCGAACTACAAAGTTACGGACGACAGCTATCCTTTTCACATCAGCAATATTTGGGCACAGCCGTATCGTCAGATGAGAATACAGCAAGTGCTCTCGGAAAAAGAAAAGCTGACCGTCGAGGACATGCAAAAGCTGCAAATGGATCAAGTGAATCTGCAAGCCCAAGAGTTTGTGCCAATCTTTTTGGAGCAGGTGAAAAAAGAAACGCTTACGGACAAGGAAAAGGAAGTCCTTGTGCTGCTTGCGGGCTGGAATTTTGTCGATGACAAAGAATTGGCTGCGCCTCTCGTTTTTAACCGATGGATGCAGCAGGTGGGAACCGTATTATTCCAAGAGCAAATACCGGAAACCATGCGAAGCCTGTTTACAGGAAGAGGGCAAGTCATCGATGATCTGATCCGCAGAGCGCATGCAGGCAAGCCGGGGCCTTGGATGGAGGAAAAAGGCGGACTCTCCAAGGTACTCCATGCTTCGTTGAAGAATACGATCACGGAAATCGAGACGGCGTGGGGAACGAATAGTCAGGGGTGGAAGTGGGGAGATGCCCATCAGGCCTCCTTTGTTCACCCGTTGTCCAGCGTCACGGGACTGAACTATCTCTTTAACTGGGCGGCACCGATTCCCGCAGGAGGAAGTTCGGTAACGGTACAAGCGGCTGGATATAACCTGAAGTCTGGTGTCATCAATCATGGAGCTTCGTGGCGATTTGTCGTTGATACCAGTGATTTAACAAAAGCGTATCACATTGTCGGGCCTGGTCAGTCAGGACATGTCAAAAGCCCTTGGTATGACGATCAGTTTCCGGCTTGGGTGGAGGGGACGTATCATGCGACCTCTCTGACAGAATCGATTGAGAACGGACACGTGCTTACGCTTGAACCTAAATAAGTCTACAAGCATGGAATCTCTCCATAACGGAGTCATTATAAAAAGCCAGTGTGCGCCGCAGCTAGACCTGTGCCCACTGGCTTTCTGTTTTCGCCAGATCGATTTTCCCGAAATATATCGCAGCCAGCCACAATACATATAACAGGATAGCCAAAGAACAGCTGGAAAGGAATGAGCACATATGCCTCAAGGAATACATGAGCTTGACCTGGATCTGCCTATCGGAGCTGTTTGGGATTTTGTCAGTGTGCTGGAGAACTGGATTCCGCTAGTGCCTGGTTACATAAGTCATGAGATTATCAATGACCGCCGTGTGACCTGGACTTTCCTCGGGGACATCGGGATCATGAAAAAAAAGATAAGTCTTCAAGTGGATATTACGAAATGGAGCCAGCCGACAGAAGTAAGATTTACCCTCACTGGTATCAATGATAATTTCACCGGAGAGGGTTACTTTATGGCCCAAGTGCTAGGAGAACAGAGAACGAGAATGACGGGCTTCCTCGACATTACAGCAAAGGGCTTAAAAGCGCCGATGATTAACTCGATTTTAAAAACCCATGTACCAAAGATGACGACCGATTTGGTAGAGGCGATCGCCGACCGTATGAGACAAGTATATAGATAGGCTATCGTTGTGCGAATGAGCTTGCCAACGGGCAATGCAGGGGAAAGCGAGTAGGTAAAAGGAATGATGGAAGCATCTGGTAGAATCGTTTAAAATAGTTCTATCAGAATGTAGCCAGGAGGAAAAAAGTGAGCTTGAATGAACGGAATCGTAAAAAACTGGAGCAATGGATACGTGAGCATCAGGTAACCCATGCAGCGCAATACTTGATCGATCATACTCGCCAAGGAATCAGGTGTGTAAAAACTGCACTTGAAAACTATGAATCTCCTTGTGTTTCCCGAATGGGCGGAGATCCTGACCTGCCGCCACAGATCGAATGGCCATTGACCGAAGACGGCACACCCATGACTTTTTTACTTCAGCTCCATTTGCAGGAAGTGGTGAAGCACGATGAATCGGCGCTGCTTCCTGCGAGCGGCATGCTGTATTTCTTTGTAGGAATCGATGAACCAGCAAAAGATATCGAGCATCGGGTATTGTATTTGCCAAAGGATCAGCTTGCATCAGCGCAGCGTCGCCTGTCCCCGGAAGAGACTGCTTTGGAAGAGCAATTTTGCGGCTATCAGCTTGAGGCGAGGGCATCGCTTGAACCGCCGAATTATGCGTATGTCGACTATGACAAGATTGAGACTGATTCGTATAGCTTTGAGGAGTATGAAGATTTTCGCTTTGTGCTCACGGGCATGGGCGACCATGATGATGTTGCCACGTTGTTCGGCTATCCAACGGGTCAGCACGATGACAGCGAGTACGCTGCTGCATTGATGCTTTTGACAGGCAAGTCATATGACTACAAAATGCAAAAGGCACTTCAACAAATAACCGAGCATTTTGCAGGAGATGAGAACAAAGCCAAGCAAGAGATTCAGGATACGCTCATGCTTCTGGAAATTGAGTCTGATGACGAGGTTGGATTTTGCTGGTGGGATGCAGGGGTGCTACAGTTTTTTATTCGCAAAGAAGATTTGCTCGCCAGGCGATTTGACCGTACTTACTGCTCCTTGTATTCGAGCTAAACGAGATGCCTGCTTACATTCAAGAACCTGTCCGCATTTTTTTGGTGGCTAGGTTCTTTTTCTTTATTTTTTTCAAATGATGAAAACCAAATCGCTAGTTGGACGATCTAACTGTTGAAAGGCAGGGAACGATATGAATGTAGTTCAGCTGGTAAAAGCGGCACAAGCCGGCAATACAGAAGCATTTCAAGAGTTGATTGAACAACATCGAGAACGGATGTACAGAATGGCGCAATATTATGTCCGAAATGATGCTGACGCTCAGGATGTCGTCCATGAAGCGATATACAAGGCACTGATCAGTCTGCCTCGTCTAAAGCAGCCATCCTATTTCGTGACGTGGCTGACACGAATCGTGATCAATTGTGCACTTGTCGTGCTGCAACGGCGAAAACGCACCGTTTTGGATGGGGATCAGGCAGTAGCGCAGCTAACTGCTGATGCGTCTGAGGCAGATAGGCGCATAGATTTGTTGGATGCGATTCGAGGATTGGAGCCTAAGCAGAGGCAGGTCATCCTGTACAAGTATTTTCAAGATTTGACCTTTGAAGACATTGCTGTTCTGTTGAACCTGCCCGTTGGTACAGTCAAAAGCATTTTGCACAAGGGATTGAAAGCATTGCGCAAGCATTTTGAGACAGATGTGGTACAAAGGGCGGGAAAATCCGAAGCCGATATGGAAGCCGCGCTGCAACGTCTGCAGACCGATTTGAAGCTGCGTGCAGAGTCACTCGTTATGATTCCCGAGCAATACGAGCTGTTGATTGATGATTACCGGGAGCATCCGCGGGAGGGAGGAAGAGCACTGTTCGTCTGGACTGAGCCAGGAACAGATCATGGAATCTCCGTCGAATTGAGTAAAAAAGGAGACTTGCTGGAGTATACGATCGAAACAGCCGACAGAATGGAGGAAAAAGCGAGCTGCTCGGAAGACGAGCTGCGAGCGCAGGCTGAGAAGTTCGTTTTGGATCATTACCCCATGGCAGTAGAGCAATTCGTTCCGATCAGGAGCAAGCAAACGAAGCAAGGAATGTCGTTCGTGTACGGACAACGTGTCATGGGGCTGCCACTACCAAATACCGGGTTCCGAGTCCATGTTGGCTGGAGCGGTGCCGTTATCGAATTCCAATACAGAGGCTTACAAAGAAGCCCGGAAATACCGCAGAAAATCATCTCAAAAGAAAAGCTGTTCAAACGAATTGCAGACTTGATTGACTTTCGCTTGTATATGAGCCTCGTTCGGACAGAGGGACAAAATGCGCCAAAGGACGAGCTGCGTTTAGTCTATCAGCCATCCCGGTTTTTTTCCTGCTTTGATGCGGATGAAGAAAGACTGGAGTCTGCTAGTGATGAGTTTAATAGGCTGGAGGAAGAAAGCGACGAATGGATTCCTGTGCCGATGCAGTCTGCAGGCGAGCTTGATGAGCAGGCAGCACTGGACCCTATTCACGATCTGATAGGTATCGATTCAAAGAAATATGAAATCATTCGGGAGATAGTTATGGATGGCAGGCAAGGTATTGTCTGGCGGAGAAAGGACTGGAAGCCACAGGCGGAAAGGGACCTGTCGCTGGAGTCGTTTTTTCTGAATCGCTCTGAGGAATCAATCAAAGCCTTTACCGATCCTGCTACGGGAAGATTGATTTCGTTCATCAGGTTCGAGGAGACCAAAGGTGATTTGCGCTTGTCCCGCGAAGAATGCCTTGAGCTCGCCTTGCAGTTTTTAAAGCGTGCTTGCCCGGGGATGGAGCCATTTTTGCTACTGAAACAAGACGAGGAACGGGACCTGGACTCGGAGGTGTTCGCCTTTCATGTTCATAAAGACGGGGTTCTCCTTTATATGGAGAGAATCTTGATCGTCATCAATAAAACCACAGGTCAGCCTGATCAAGTGAGTGGACTTACTGTCACGGAGGACCAACTCAAAGACCTGGATGTGACTCCGAGTATAGAGGTAAAAGAGGCGCGTCAGCTTTATTTAGCAGGGATTGAGCTGAGATTGAAATGGGAAATCGACTATGCCGCCAAGACAAAAAAGCGGCGATATCGCTTATGCTATAAAGTTGTTCACAAGGAAACGGGTTTAGAGGTTCGTATGGTCGACGCCAAAAGCCGTGAATTGATTTGCTGGTAAGAGCGCTATTTTCAGTTGAAGCGTGAGGAGTAGCGTAGTTAAAAAGTATAAAAAACCAAGCGAACCAGGGACGGGGCGGATTCCCGAAAGCACGCTTGGTTTTTTTACTCTCTATTTAATGGTATTCAGCACTTCATCCAGACTACAAACATGCACCCCGATATTGTTCATTTCCTGAATCCCTTTTTCGTAAACCTGTGACATCGAATCTGCCACCATGACGACTCGAAAATCACGCTCACTTGCTTCATACATGGAAGTGCGCGGACAATTCGGAAAGTTGCAGCCTGTAAACACGATGGTGTCAATTTCTCGTTTGCGCAGGAAAGCTTCCAAATCCGTTTGATAGAATGCACCCCAACGCGGCTTGTACATCACCCATTCGTTCTCACCAGCTGTTTGAAACTCTCCATTCAGCAGCTTGACCGCATCTAATGAAGTATAGCCGAGCGAGCGGATCTCACTCACCAGCTCTGCGCCGTCTGTGTGGGGAGCAGCGATTTTCGCTCCATTTTCAATCGCTTCCCGGCGGCATATATCCACGTTCGAACCATCTTCTTTATACAAGCGGATGACGTGGATAATGGGCAAACCTTTTTGGCGATAGGCTTCCAGTACGCGAACCATGTTGGGCAATACCTGAGAAGTACCCACAATTTCAGCTGGGGCATTAGGCAAGGAAAAATCGTTTTGCGTATCAATCGTGATCAGTACGGAAGTGTTCCAATTTGGACTCGTATAGCTCATGACTGTCCCCCTCTTCCAATGGATGTTTTTCTCATATTTTAACTCGTTCGGTTGGAAATGAAAGTAAAATTTTTGTGCCTTTGCCCGTATCTGATTCGACCTGGATTGTGCCTTGATGAGCATCGACAATCGCTTTGGCAATACTCATGCCAAGTCCTGCCCCATCCGTTTTTTCGTCCGTATTCGTACCACGATAGTAGCGCTCGAACAATTTTCGCTTCGTTTCCTCATCCATGCCGATTCCGTTGTCTGCAACAGTGATCCAGGCGGAATCTCCCGCCATACCTGTGCGCAAAATAATATGCGTGCCAGGGGGATTATGCTTCACTGCATTCATAATCAGATTATCGAGCATTCGCCCGAACCATTTTGAATTCGCTTTTACAGGCAGCTTGCTATTATGCTCTTCAAAGGCAAAATCGACATGCTGGATGGTGGCATCGTTCACATAGCGAAGCACGGTTCGACGGACGAACTCATTTAGCTCGATGGTCTCTTCAAACGGGATGCTGTTATTCTTCAATTGAAAGCTTAAAGAGAAGTCATGCAGCAGCTCCAGCATATAATCGCCCTTGCTGCGAATCATTGCTCCCATTTCCGAGAGCTCACTCTTTGTAAAGCTGAATTGACTGCTCTCCAGTAAATGCCCATACCCTTGAATGGTAGCGAGTGGGGTGCGAAGATCATGGGAAATACCTGTCATCCACTCTTCCCGCGTCTTTTCCAGACGAAGGCGTTCTTTTTCCGATTCTTCCAGCTTCGCAGCCATATCATAAAAGCCGTTAATAACCTCTTTGTATAAACGATACCTCATTCGGAGCTTGCCATTTTTCCGAAATACCTTTTTCCTGTCCTTTTCCGGCAACGGCTCGTGATAATGTCCTTTTCCCATTCGCTCGAACCAATCGGTCAAAAGCAGCAAAGGCTGCCCGTAACGATAGCCGTGCCAGGTTGCGAATACAAGTGTTATAAGCAGCATGCCGGCAGCGAGGTACGCTAAAACAACAATAACCTCTTGCAGGATCGGCTGATTGGGGACAGCGGGTCTCTCATTGACATCATGTAAAATCCAAACGTTGCCGCTTGTACTTTCTGTGTAAGCAGCCATTTTCGAATCATGCCTTGCCGGCTCCAACCGTATAGATACAAGCTCTAGCGGACGATATTGCTCGCGGGGCTGAGCTGCTCCAATCGTCTGAACAACGTGGTCTGCAGGATTTACGATTTCAATGTATTGTCTTGAATCCTTGAGCATGGCTTCCAGCTGTGACAGGGAAGCCGGACGAACAAGCCCGTTTTCTCCGAAGGCTCCAATCCATTCACGCAGCTGGTCAGCCCCTGGATCCTCTACACCAAGCATAAAAAAATGAGGCTGTGCCTCGGTCGAATCCAGGTATGTAAAGACCCTGAATGCTTCGTAGCGGCCCGTATCCTGAATTTGCAAAAGCTCAGTTGAGCCGTACGAGTCCTTCAAGCGGTTAGGAGGTACATTGAAGGAATAGATGACCTTCCCATCCTCATCCACGATTTGCACCCAGCACCCGGCTTCCCTCAGCTGATTGGTCCAGCGCTCGGGAAGCTTCGCGACATTTTCAGTAAAACTGGTTTCCGTTGCAATGTTTTCAATGGCTCCGATGGGAAACGTTCTTTGTAGGTCCTGATTGACCAAGAATCGTATGAGAACGAGGGTACCTACAAGAAAAGCGATGACCACAAACACCCATAAAGACAAAAACTGAAAGCTAAAATGAAAGGCTATCCTGCTGCGGAGACGGCTCATAATCCTTTCTCCTTCACGAGCTTATATCCGAGACCACGGATCGTCACCAAGCTTTTGGGGTCACTTGGATCGGTTTCGATGCGCTCGCGAATTTTGCGAACATGCACCATGACGGTACTATCGTCTCCGAACCCGTCCATGCCCCAAACAGCATCATAAAGCTGTGATTTGGAAAAAACGATATTGGGATGCTTGCACAAATAGAGCAGCAATTGAAACACTTGGGCAGGACAAGAAACGGACTCTCCATTCACGATCAGCTCGCCTGCACTCTCATTTACGAGAAAGTGCCCAAAGTCGTACAGCGTCGGATCGTCATTTCCTTTAAACGCAGGAAGAGCTGTTCCTCTGCGTAGTCTTGCCTTGATTCTCGCCACTACCTCCAATGGGTTGAACGGTTTGGTGACATAATCGTCTCCACCTGTAGCAAAGCCGGTAAGAACATCAAAGTCAGAAGTTCTGGCTGTCACAAAGATGATGTGTGCATCTGAAATTTCACGAATTTTCGGACACACCTCGTATCCGGTTTTATCTGGCAGCATCACGTCCAGCAAAATAATGTCTGCGTCATGCACTTCGAGCAAATGAAGTCCTTCTTGAGCCGTTGTTGCCGTATAGATACGCTGAAATCCTTCTTTTCGCAGCGTCATTTCAAGCATTTGTAAAATTGATTTTTCATCGTCGATCAGTAAGATTTTGGCGTCCTGCATGTCTATCACTCCGTATACCTGGCATTCTTCTTAAGTTGTATTGTACATAATCTTCCTTAATTCTAGCTAAACAAGTGGAGGAAGCGTTTAGAAAACGATAAGGAGACTTTTAGAGTCACTTTAGCTTGCCTTGCTACAATCAAGCCGAGGTGATCATGATGGACATAAAACAAAGCCGCATTCACATCATTGATGGCTTGCGGGGCTTCAGTCTGCTAGGAATTTTGATGGCGAATATGCTGATCTTTCAATACGGGATATGGGGGAAAGAGCAAATACAGCTGTATGCTCTTCCTCCATTAGATACGATCACATACCAGCTGGTAAAAATCGTGATCGAAGGCAGCTTTATGCCGATTTTCACGTTCATGTTTGGTTTTAGCATGATAAAGATGAAAGAAAGTCTGGAAGCAAAGGGACTTGGAACCAAACGCTATTTAGCCCGTCGGTTTCTTTTGTTGATTGTACTTGGTATCATCCATTCGGAATTTTTATGGGAAGGCGACATTCTTGCTTTTTACGGAATGAAGGGCTTTTTTCTTTTGCTGTTCCTGAACCGTAAACCGAAGACATTACTGGTGTGGGGAGTAGTCGTACTCTTTGTGATCAGCTTACTGGGTCTGGTTCCAGAGGAGAAGAACAATCCGGAAGCGGTAGCAGATCAAGCGCGTATGGAGGCTTATGTTCAAAAAACAATGACGGTGTACGGTACTGGAACGTATGACGAGATCAGCCTTCATCGAAAAACGGAAGATCCGCTGGGATTACCTGACTATGTGATGGCGGTCATCTTGCTGTTGGCTCCTATCATGACTGTACCGATGTTCTTATTTGGCATGTATGCAGCAAAAGCCCGCTGGTTTGAAAAGCCAGACGAAGAACGTGCATCGTATTTTAGAAATATGCTGATCTTCCTCCCCATCGGCCTGTTACTCAAATCGGTAAAAGTTCTCGCACCAGGCTATTGGTGGAGTGGCGTTGGTGATATATCAGGTGGAGTCATACTCGCGATCGGTTATCTATTCGCGTTTGTATGGCTGTTCTCCAAAAACCAGTCATCGGCGTGGCTTATGAGATTCCAGGCCGTCGGGAAGCTGTCATTGACGAATTACCTGCTGCAAACCGTCATTTGTACGACAATCTTTTATGGCTATGGATTGGGTCTGTTCGGAAAGCTGGGTGTTTTAGCTGGTTGTGGTTTGGCGCTGGTCATTTATGGGGTTCAGCTCTTTGTCAGCCCGTTGTATCTCAAGCAGTTTCGTTATGGACCAGTTGAACGTCTGCTGCGCATGTGGACGAATTTTTCCTGGTCAGGAAGCTCGAAGCCAAAGCCGTTAGCAGATAAGCCAATGTCGCTATAAAGAAAGAAGGAAGGGAGAGTGGACAACTCTTCCTTCCTTTTTAGGCAGATTTTGCCTTCGCATCGTTAGGAGCGCTGTTCAAAAAACTTGGTGGTCAGAATACGCGCCAATTTATCCACATTCAACTTTCGCATTCCGATGAGTGGCAGCTGACTCCAAACATCGATACCGTAATTGGAAAAAATCACAATACCGATACCCTTCTGTATAATTCGCGTACGGATTTAGCTTATCGACAATCGTATTTCGCAGTCAACGGAATGGTATTTCCGTTATCGCCTCTACCATTTCACAGTGATATTGCTAATATTCCCAATGTCCAAGCTTTCGAGTGTTACAGAAATTTCTGGTTTGCCCTGTTGTTTTAACACATAGCCGCCCCAGTCTCTCCCGCCATAAGCCGTATACCCCGTGATATCCAAACCAAATATGTTTTGGATAAGTGGTTTGGTCACAGAAATAGCCTCATGTATGGACTTGATTTTATAATCCGATACATAACGGGTGGAATAGATTCTTCCGGTTATTGCTCCTACTTTAACGGAATATTTGTCTTTTGAATTACTGAGCGTCCAAACCTCTTCTTTCTTATCTGTTGATTTCGTCGCCTCGGTAAAGGAGAAGGGCTTGTTATTTGCTAGATGCATCAGCGATTTTTGCGCGATGGACACAACCTTTTGATCGACATCCGCAGGCTGGTAATGGAGTGAGAAAGAGGTCACTTTATTTGTTTTCACGTCAACGCTAACATGCTGATTGTTGATCTGGCTTGGGTCTTGTGGATAAAAAGAAAGGGTTGTTCCTTCTGTGTCTTGAAATAGATGAGCCTGCTCTATATGTACATCTTGCTTTGCTTCCTGAAAAGCAGCTCGTGCAGTATTCGCGTACGATTGGTACATTTCCGGTAATTCATCGCCAGCTAAAATTACGGAGACAGTACGAACATCCTTCGTATTTGGTAAGAATGTTACGATGGCCTCGCGATTCTTTGTCCGCACGACAAAGACATCTGTATCTTGTTCCGTTTCCTCAAATTGAAATTTTTTCGTAATGCCAACGGCTTCAATAGCCTTTTGAGCAGCTGTACGATAAGTTTGGTCCACGTTAGAAGTGCTTCCCGTTGTTTCAGCTGGAAATGAGAATGGCTTCATCCAGATAAACACAAAAAACAATGCACATGTGACTAGTCCGTTTGCCACCCATACTAAATATTTTCTCTGCTTTTGCTGTGCAAGCATTTTTCGGCGTTCCTCTCGTATGTTCTCTAGTATTTTTTCGTTTCGGTCACCGGCCAGAACCTGATCAGGGAAATCATGTAATTCATCCCAGATTATCTGCTTATCTTGTGACGGCATCTGTCATCGCCTCCGTTACAGGAACATTTTTGCTGTTTTGAACAGCTTTCAATGCCCTATGCAAAGTAATATGTACCTTGGCTTCGCTCCATCCCAATACCTCCGCAGTTTCTGCGCTGGATAAGCCCTTGATTCCACGTAGGATTAACACATCCCGATACGACCTTTTCAACTGATTGATGGTGTCGTAGAGAATCCGTTTGTTCTCACCAAGCTCCAAAGACTCTTCCGGTGTTTTGTCACGTGAGACAAGATGCTGCAAGAATAGATCGGGCAACCAGTTTCGCAGTTTTTTCTTGCGCTTCTCATCGATGGCGACATTTCGCGCAATGGCAAAAAGCCACGTCTTTGGGTTCACAATCTCGGTATGCTGATGAGCTTTTAGGGCTCGGATAAAGGTTTCTTGGACAAGATCATCTATATCCTTTCGCCCTGTGTAGTAGACAAGAAAACGATATACATCATTGCTGTATGCTCGAAACCATTGTTCGATGCGATTGTCATCCAATTGTTTTCCACCTCCAATGTCCACTGTAAAGACGCATAAGGGTATAAGCATCTTTCAGTTTTTGAGGAAATTTTTTAACTTCACAGAAGAGAGTTGACGAATCTGGATTGGTACAGTATAGTATTTTATTATTGTTAACCGGTTAACGATACTGAAAGGTGGTTACATTCTTGACACCTAGTCAGAAAGAAAAAACATTACAGGCAATTCGGTCATTCATTATATTACGAGAGAAAAAAGTGAAAGAGCGCACGACGCAACTGAGCTCTCTTGAAAATGAGTGGACAATGACACAGCTGCACATCGTCTCGCTTATAAAGGAGCATTCCTCTTCGGCGAACAACACTTTTCTTGCTTGTCAGTTACGTCTATCCAAGCCAGCCATTACGAAAGCGGTAAATGGTTTGCTGGAAAAAGGGATGGTCGTATCAGGCAAAAAAGAAGATGATCAAAAATGTGTATATTACTCGCTAACAGAGGCAGGTCAAAGGCTTGCTATCCTATATGACGAGCAGCACCAAAAAGTAATCAGGCGATATGAACAAATGCTGAGCTCTTTTCAAGATCATGAATTAGAAGTCATTACACGATTTATGAATGAGTGGACTGGGCTAATCGACAAGCCATTGCTTGTGGATGAAAAAGCAAATTCGACGAAGGGTGATTGTCTTGAAGATCAATAAAAAATACGAGCATGTTTTGTTTACCTTTTTCATGGCATTCGGGATGTCTTGCCTTATCTCTTTTTTCATGATGGCAGTTAATTTTGGATTCAATTCGCTTTTACTAGAAAAATGGCTGCACGCTTGGCCTATGGCGTTTGCACTGGCTTTTCCAACTGCCTATTTCTTGCCAAAGGGAATTAGGAAGCTCATGAAGAAAATCACGTTCGTAGAGAGCGATTGATAAGATGTCTATATATTAAATGTTATCTCATTCATGGCGCTTGGATTTCCGAGCGTTTTTTTTGCACAAAGTGCTGTTCATATGAATCCATCTAGTCGAAAATTGTTGAATCGCTCCCCATCTATAAGTAAAATCGAGAGGAAATAGAAAGACGCATCCTCAATAAGGGGCGATACGATTGCTCAGAAGGACTTTTATCATCATATTTATTAGCCTGCTGTCCTTTTCTCTTCTACCATTATCCGTTTTTTGGGATATTGATGAACCGATGAATGACTTGGCTGTTCGACATGGTGTCATGGATTTGACGGCATGGGATTATGAGCATGATAAGCGAATCAAGCTGGACGGCGAATGGGAATTTTATTGGAATCAGCTGTTAACCCCCGAAGACTTCAAGCAAAGAGACAAGCCCTCTCCCACTACTTTCATGACGGTACCCTCTCAATGGAACGGAAAAATAATCGATAGTAAGCCATTGCCTGCTTACGGTTATGCTACCTACCGGATGGTCCTCAAAAATGTACCCTACAGTGGAATTTTTGCATTGAAAAAAACAAATATTCGTTTTTCAAGTGCGGTCTATGCAAATGGACATAAACTGTTTGAGGATGGCAAGCCTACTAGTGATGTCACTACCTATCGCGCAGGAAATGTTCCAAAGTTCGGCTCTTTTTCAAGTGAAAAGGGAGACATCGAGATCATTGTTCAAGTTGCCAATTATGATTACATCAATTCAGGCATTCCGTTGTCGATTTATTTTGGCGGGCAAGCGGACATGAACGAAATTCAGCAGAGAAACATGGGGTACGAGCTGGGCACTTTTGTGATTCTGGGGACCCTGGCGACGATTTACTTCATTTGCTTCATAACCGCGAGTCTATACGGAAAAAAAGATGATTCCCTGCTGTTTTTCGCTATCGTTTGTTTCCTCTATGCTATATACAGCGGGTTGATCAGCGAGCGGCCGCTTTTGCTGTTTTTCCATCATGTTTCGTTTGAAGCGATGTACAAATGGAAGGATATTGTTTCTACGATTTGCTTTATTGTTCTCGCCATTTTTTTCTATCAATTGCAAAAGAGCATTATTTCTTTGAAATTTACACAAATCGTTTCCGCTATTTTAGGAGCCTATCTTCTGCTCATTGTTTTCCTGCCGATTCACGTTTACATGGAATTCCAGGCTTATATTATGGGCTTGTACGAGCTGATGTTATTTTGGCTATTAATGAGAACAGCCATTTTATATATCAAAAAAACGACTAACAACTCCTTTAAATCATTTTTGATGTTCATGGCGATTCTTACGATTAATCTGTATTCCCTTGACCTTATCCTGTTTGCCTTTTCCATCAAGGATAATATTTGGCTAGGGCAGCTTTATATTGTCGCGTTTAATATCATCATGGTCTTCTTGATTGTCCTTCGCTTTTTCGAAGCCTATCATACCATCGATGAGATGAAGGACCAATTGCTTCAATTAGACAAGATCAAGGACGATTTTCTATCGAACACTTCACATGAACTGAAAACGCCACTCAATGCTATTGTGAGTATTACGGATACGCTAATAAAGGGTGTTGAAGGCCCTGTAACAGAAAAGCAAGCGTACAATCTGGCAATCGTCTTAGAAAACGGGAGAAGACTGACTCATCTCGTCAATGAATTGCTTGATTACTCCAAAATGAAGCATGGCGATATTTCGTTGTTTAAAAGCCAGATTGACCTGAAGGCTGCGGTCGATTCGGTCATCGGAATTCACATGTTTTTGCTGGGGGGAAAGCCGATCACGCTGGTAAATAAAATAGCGGAAGATGCTCCACAGGTGTATGTAGACGGGAACCGCTTGATCCAGATTTTGCATAACCTGCTCGACAATGCGATCAAATTCACGGACAAGGGTATCGTTGAGATAAGTGCCGTTGCTGTCCGCGACCTGATAGAGGTTCGAGTAGCAGACACAGGGATCGGGATTGAGAAAGCTATGCAAGAACGAATTTTCAACGCATTTGAACAGGAAGACGCTTCGGTAACGAAAAATTATGGCGGAACAGGACTCGGGTTGAGCATAACCAAAAAACTGGTAGAGCTACACGGGGGTGAGATTCGGGTAGAATCCAGTCCGGGTCGGGGCTCGGTATTCATTTTCACAATACCCGCAGCCAAAAAAGAAGATCGCGCCATCAGACGGATTACGGAGCAGCGCTTGCACCGGCTTCCGCCGAAAACTCACGGAGCCTATCCGATCTCAATCAAAGGGGTGCGGGATGAAACGATTTTGGTAGTGGACGATGATTTTGCTAATCTGCAAGCGATGATTAATTTGCTCAAGCTAGAAGGGTATTCGATTGTGGTCGTCAATCGCGGTCGATTGGCGCTGGAGGAACTCAGCAAGAAAACAGATTTCTTTTTGGTTATTTTGGACATTATGATGCCGGACATGTCGGGCTATGAGGTTCTGAGGTTGATTCGCGAGCGTTATTCTACCTCTGAGCTGCCTGTGCTGATGCTTACGGCAAAAAATAGAGTATCTGACATGATCGTAACGATGGAAAATGGCGCTAATGAATTTGTCGGGAAGCCATTTGAAGCCGAAGAACTGATGGCGCGGGTGAGAAATCTGACCCGATTGAAAGCATCCGTAAAAATGGCCAAGGATGCTGAAATTGCTTTTTTGCGCTCCCAAATCAAGCCTCACTTTTTGTTCAATGCCTTAAATTCGATTGCGGCACTGTGCATGGATGAACCGCAAAAGGCGGAGGAGCTAACTCTTCAGCTCTCTGAGTATTTGCGAGGCAGCTTTGATTTTAAGCAGCTCGATTCTTTGACGACGATCGAAAATGAATTAAGTCTTGTAAATGCATATATTATGATTGAAAAAGCGCGGTTTGGAAGCAGGCTTCAAGTGGAATATGATATAGAGGCGAATTTGGAGTTTCAGCTCCCACCGCTGATTTTGCAGCCATTGGTAGAAAATGCAATCAGACATGGGCTTATGTCGAATTTCCGCGGTGGCACTGTAAACGTATCAATAAAGCAATTGGCGGACAATGCAATCAGATTTACAGTAGAAGACGACGGATGCGGTATGAGTGATAAGAAAATCGAAGAAATCATGGCCACCGATGTGCGCAAAAAAGGAGTAGGGCTGTGGAACATCAGTCAGCGTATCAAGCTTCTTTATGGCAGCAGCGTTCGGATTGAAAGCAAAGAAGGAACAGGGACAAAGGTTTCTTTTGACATACCCGCTCTGCCAAAGGTAGAAATGGAGGGGTGAAGCATTGCTGCGAGCAATTATCGTGGATGATGAAGAACTGTCCGTGAAGCGTTTGAAGAAAATACTGTCAGACAACGATGTGATTGACATAAGAGAAGTGTTTCAAAACCCACTGGATGCGTATGAGTATGCCAAGAACAACAAGATTGATCTTGCCTTTTTAGATATTTCCATGCCGGAAATTAACGGGATGAAGCTTTCTAGTTTGTTGCGTGAATCATATAGTGAGCTCGACATTGTTTTTGTAACTGGGTTTGATGAGTATGCTGTTCAAGCCTTTGACATGAGTGCACTGGATTACTTGATGAAGCCCGTTTCCGCTTTGCGTATGTCCAAAACGCTAGACAAGATTCGAGCAAGGCATCGGATAGAGACGGCCTACCCGTCCTTGACTGTTCAGCTGTTTAACGGCCTAAAAATTTATTGGGAGGGTCGAGAGGATCAGTCCATTAAATGGAGAAGCCCAAAAACAGAAGAATTGTTTGCTTACCTCATTTACAAAGGCACGGTTAGCCGCGAAGAAATCATCGATACGTTGTGGAGAGAGCTGGAGCATGAGAAAGCATTAAAAAATTTGAACTCCACCTTGTACTATATTCGAAAGGCAATTGGCACAAGTGAAGTGGGCGAGTGTATCCAAGCAGGCAGAAATGAGATTCGGATTGACAAGAGCGTTGTTTCCTGCGATCTGTATGAATTTGAACAGGTCATGAAGCAAATCAGGCTCCAACCAGACGATCGTACGGATTTGCTGGAGCGCGTGGAAGCGCTGTATACAGGACCGTTTCTGAACGGAAAAGCTTATGAGTGGGCGAGTGAAAAGACAAGACGGCTGGAACAGGAGTACATCTCCTTGTTGGAGGTTGCCGCCAGAAGTCATCTCAACCAAAATCAACTGCATAAATCATTACATTATTTTCGGGAAATTTTAAGAGTGGATGGACTACGAGAGGATATCAGTCATGAAATCATCCTCTTGTATATCGAGTTGGGGCGAAAGAATGACGCGATCAGGCAATACCGTTTGCTAGAGGAAACCTTGCGTCAAGAGCTGGGGACGCATCCTGATTCGTACATTCAAGAAGTTATGATGAACCTGACTAAGTAAATTCGAGTACAAGACCCGAGCCTTAGGAATCGAATGGGATTCCAAGGCTCTTTTTTTCTACTATGCATAGCATTTCCACCAGCTTCGAAGCAACAATCTCCTTGTGCGACCAATGAATATAATGCGCAGATGCGGGAATGGTTTCTTGGGCACTATTGTTGGACCAATGCAATAATTGCTGCTGCACCTCTCGCCATTGTCGGTCACCATCAGAAGATAGAATCAGGAGTGGAATATCGTGCAAATATCCTCCTTCGACTACCGCTTGCGCATTTTCATTGATATGGGCAATAAACGATAGATTGCTAGCATCGCCAAGATGGTTGTAGTACATAGATGCATCCATCTCTTTCATGTCGTCAGGCAGTAAAGGATAGCGCAAATTTTCGCCGGAAAAAGGAAGAAGGATTCCTACAGTTCCTAATGCCCTGACAAGACCTGTCACACGTAACCCTGCCATCAAGCGATTTAATGCATAGGACTTTGTTTCTGAGTCATTTGCGTAAAACTCAGGACTGCCTCCATCCAGTAACACAATCCCTGCAACTTCGTCAGGATACTTCTGAGCAAACGAAAGTGCCTCCAGAGCTGCAATTCCTTTTGCAAATAGTAGAAGTCGGTAAAAGCGTTCGGTGTACCCGAGCCGGGAATGAAAACAATGGTGGATTTACCTGTGCCTGTACCATAAAGGTGCATGTCATGTGATTGGACGGTAATGATCTTTCCTGGCGGAGGAAACAGCTGTGACTCTTTTTCTTGCATCACATTTTGCCAAATGCCTCCGATGATTAGGGGAAGGACACCCAACCCCAAGCGTTTTATCCATTTTTTCGCGCCTAGTCTATGTACGATTTTTTTCATAGATGATCCTTTGTTCTTTTTTAAAAAGAGCTATATGATGATATTCCATATTTTAACTAAAACCCCTTTTTTGCTCTTAAACTAGCATAAATACATCTAACGCCGAAGAAAGCGAACGAATAAAACGTTGTTCGTGAGAATCATTATCAATTATAATGTACCTAGTTTTATTTGATCGGGATGATCGCTGAAGGAATGGTCTGGTTCGAAAGAGCAGGTATCTCGAAAGAAGTTATATCCAGGATAGAGGATTTGGGCGAATTTCCGATGAATCTGGAGAAATTAACTTATTTAGAGCCAGATTTGATTATCGGTTCAAAGGAAGATGATATAGAGCATTACAAAAAAATCGGAACTACCGTCTTTTTGCCTTATTGGACAGGCAAAACAACAGCCGGGCCGTTAGAGAAATTCAGGAGCGTCAGTGAGATTTTCGGGAAAGAGAAGGAAGCGGAAGCATGGATTACGGAATATGAGAAGAAAGTAGCGGAGGCGCGGAAAAAGATTGAGGGAATCATTAAAGAGGGTGAAACGGTTTCGATCGTGCAGCTTTCTGAAAAAGCTACCTACGTTCTTGCAGCAAAAGATGGAAATTATGGCTCTGTTACGATCTATCAAATGCTCAAGTTGCCTCCGACAAAGAGTGCATGGAACATGAAGGATGGGTTCGAGTCGGTTTCGATGGAAGTCCTGCCGGAGTATTTGGGAGACCATATCTTTGTTTACAACGGGTTTCCAGAAGTAGTGAAGCAAGTAATGAGCACTGAGCTGTGGAAGAACCTGCCTGCTACGAAGAAGAATCAAGTGTATATATACGGTGATCAGTTCCATGATGAATTTGTGATGGAAGATCCGTACTCGAAGGAGCTTCAGTTGGACACAATCGTAAATACATTACTAGCGAACAAGAAATAGTATCACCATCATTGTAAGCACGAAGCAGGGAAGAAGTCTGTCGCAATACGGCAGGCTTTTTCTATTTGATGGAAGAAGGAAGATTCATGTAAAAAAGAAACCCGCTGTTCTGTAAAAATAAAGTATTAGACCGAAAAATTTGTTTCCCCCTAAGGTTTTCATCGGTAAACCGCAGGGGTTTTTCCAATGTCTACATTAAGGGGTGCACTTCAACCGAAACACATTGGCTGCTTAGGCTTTTTTAGTTCCGTCTACTTGACAGGGGGAAGAGACGGTCGACTGGTAATCCAAAATGGTTTTCTTTGGATGTGAAATAAGGCGCTAACTTGTTAATACATCAATTTCATGTATAATGTAATTGATGTATTATACATATTATGCATAACACACTAGTTGAAGGGAGTAATTAATTTCTTATGAATAGAGAAGAAGCCTTGAAACTAAGAACAGATATTAAAAAATTTATTAGAATGACTGGAATTCTCGAACCAGAAAGAATTCCAAAAGATCTGTTTGAAAAACCTTTATCGGTTTCCCAAATGATGGCGTTAGAAGAACTAGAGCTCAAGAAATTAACTATGTGGGAATTAGCTAATAAGCTTAAATTAGAACAATCATCGGTAAGTAGATTAGTAGACAAGTTGGTAAAAAATGAGCTTATTTGCCGGGAAGTAAATGAAAATAACAGAAGGGAAGTTTATCTATACCTTACAAAAAAAGGTAAAATAACTGTTGCTGCTTTACGGGAGCAATCGATTAATTTTTATCAAGGAATTCTTAATGATTTATCAGAATCTGAACGGAAAACAGTTGTCAATGGCTTTGAACTCTTAATCAATTCGATATCTAAATCCGCTTCCTTAAATAGGAATGGAAAATCGTAATATATGGAGGCCATGAATGAGTTTGGATTTTGAAGGGCCAATTATAGAATTAAAAGAAAAAATCGATGAATTACAGAAGTATATGGAAAAAAATGATCTCGATTTATCTTCAGAAATCCATGCATTAAAAGAACGATTAAAAGAAATGCAATGTGAAATTTATACTAATATTTCACCATTTCAACGAGTTCAAATTGCTCGGCTTCGTAACCGGCCTACAACATTGGACTATATTCCGTTATTGTTTACAGATTTTATCGAGCTTCATGGCGATCGGCTATATGGAGATGATAAAGCAATAATGGGTGGAATCGCGAAATATAAAGGCATGCCAGTTACGATTATTGGTCACCAAAGAGGTAGGAACACAAAGGAAAGCATAGAAAGAAATTTTGGAATGGCACACCCAGAAGGTTATAGAAAAGCTTTAAGACTTATGAAGCAAGCTGAAAAATTTAATCGCCCTATTATTACATTCATTGATACATCAGGTGCTTATCCAGGGAGAGAATCTGAGGAACGTGGAATTTCTGAGGCAATAGCTCGTAATTTATTTGAAATGGTAACACTTAGAGTACCGATTGTTTGTATTGTAATAGGAGAAGCATCAAGTGGTGGAGCCCTTGGTATTAGTATCGGCAATCATATTCATATACTAGATAACTCATGGTACTCAGTTATTTCTCCGGAAGGAGCGGCATCGATATTATGGAAAGATGCTAAGTATGCTCCAAAAGCGGCTGAATACATGAAAATTACAGCAAAAGAATTGAAGCACTTAGGAATTATTGATCAAATCATTCCTGAAGTGAAAGGTGGAGCACAAAATGATATAAAATGGCAGGCGGAAATGGTTGAATCTGTAATCGAATCATCTCTAAAAGAATTGGTACGAATGTCTCCAGAAGAGCTTACACAGCAGCGATATGAAAAGTATAGAGAGATGGGTAAAATTGGAATCATAAACGGAACTGATGAGGAAAAATAGAGAAGAATGAAAGGAAAGGTAAATGAGCTTTCTATGGGGTGAAAGCCCCGAGTATAGTCTACTGATAACCAAGAAGCTGGTTGTGTTTTATCCTACACGTTTGAAACGAAGAAAGGATGTGGCGGGAGAATGGACTACCAAAAATTAAGCAAGGAGCTGTCCTATGCGCTTCGTCACGCGCCGCATGAATACGAGCTTGAGCTGAACGAATACGGCTGGGTAGATATCCAGCAGCTTCTGTATTCTTTGCAGGAGCAGCACGTGTGGCGCCACTTGAACGAGAGCGATTTGCATACGATGATCGCCCAGTCAGAAAAAAAGCGTCATGAAATCAAGGAAGGGAAAATCCGTGCTCTCTACGGTCATTCGATCCCCAAAAAAATCGTCAAAGAAAAAAGCGAGCCACCCGAGCTGCTTTATCATGGAACTCCAAAAAGGTTTGTCGATGCGATTATGAAGCAAGGGCTTGTTCCAAAAGGAAGACAATACGTCCATCTTTCTGAAGAAACGAAGACGGCTCTGCAAGTCGGCAAAAGAAGAGATGACGCTCCAGTCATTCTGCTCATTCAGGCAAAAAAAGCTTGGGAGGATGGCGTCAGCTTTTATCACGGGAATGAGATGGTGTGGTTAGCTGACAAAGTGGACAGTCGGTACATTTCCATTTGGAAATAAGGTCGCACATTGGTAGCTAAACAAAAAAAACAGACTCTAAAAATAGAGTCTGTTTTATATGTGTGGAAATTAAACTTTTTGAACGTTAGAAGCTTGTGGGCCACGTTGACCTTGCTCTACGTTAAAAGTTACTTTTTGACCTTCGTCAAGAGATTTGAAGCCGTCGCCTTGAATAGCGGAGAAGTGAACGAATACATCTTCTGCTCCTTCGCGCTCGATGAAACCGAAACCTTTTTCTGCGTTAAACCATTTTACTGTACCTTGTTCCATTGTTGTTGCCTCCTAGTGCAATACGCACATGTGTTACTATCCTTGCTCTTCAGGATTTTCAAGACGAATGTGTTATCTACGCTATCCTTTTCTGCGAACAAAAATAATTCCTTATCAGCATAACAGGAATTTGAACGGATAGCAATTTTATTCGAAGAGATTTTGAAATAAAAGTGCAGGGAAGAGCATCATGATATGATGAGGGGGGAGGTGTCATTCGATGAGAAGTGAAAAAGAAATGCTTGATTT
Source organism: uncultured Brevibacillus sp. (assembly GCF_947502445.1). Classification (GTDB taxonomy): domain Bacteria; phylum Bacillota; class Bacilli; order Brevibacillales; family Brevibacillaceae; genus Brevibacillus. The sequence goes on along the minus strand of NZ_CANMZW010000015.1, from coordinate 45,014 downwards.
GATCCTTGGAATTGCTGAAAAAGATGAGCGTATTCGGGCGGTATATATGAATGGCTCTAGAACAAATGCAAATGCACCTAAAGATATTTTTCAAGACTACGATATCGTGTATGTTGTGACGGAAACAGCCTCATTTATCAACGATGAGCATTGGATCGAGCAATTTGGCGATCTGATTATGATACAAGAGCCTGATAAAAATGACCAAATGGTTGGCATACAGATGGATTTTGATCGGTCGTATGGATATTTAATGCTGTTTACCGATGGAAACCGGATTGATCTGCATATCGAAACAAAAGAAGCGATGCAGGAGAATTACGTCAAGGATAAGCTCACCATGCCCCTGCTCGATAAGGATAATTGCTTGCCACACATCCCTGCCCCGACAGATATCGACTACCATGTGAAAAAGCCAACGGAGGCGCTTTATTTTAGCTGCTGCAATGATTTTTTGTGGTGCCTGCAAAACGTCGCGAAAGGGATTTGGCGAGATGAATTGCCGTACGCCAAACGGATGTATGAACTAACGAACAGAGAATTTTTGGATCAGATGGTTTCCTGGTGGATCGGTTCGCGGAATGACTTTCAAATTTCCACTGGCAAGCTGGGAAAATACTTCAAGAACGATCTTCCCGAACCTTATTGGGAGCTGTACAAGAAGACCTACTCCGATAGCGAATACGAGCATACTTGGGATGCCTTGTTTGTCACCTGTGAATTGTTCCGCCGATTGGCGCTCGATGTGGCAGATTCTCTCGGATTTACTTATCCTGCCAAAGATGATGCGAGCATGATGGAATATTTGAGCTGCGTGAGGAATTTGCCTTCTGACGCAAAGGAAATACGGTAGTAAGTGCGAGCTCGGTTTGCTCCCGGGCTCAGAACGATTTCTATATGAAAAAGATTCAATTTGGAAAGAGGGCTTGCAAGAAATGGAAACATCCCTTATAGTTTCAATGTAGTTAGATAATCTAATTTCATTTTTCGAGGTGAGCACGTGCGCAAGAAGAACCAACATGATCATACAGCTGACCAATCCTTGCCCAAGCTGGGAGTGCGGCCCTATCTAGATCTGATGGAAAAAACGGCTTCAAGCGATACCAATAAGCACTCTGCCTATATGGGGCTGCTTATGGTCTGGCTGTCGGACAACATTTTGGATGTCGTAGATGTGGATTTGGCGGCGTATAACATTACCGAAAGCAAGTTTGATTTGCTGCTACTGCTGACATTACATGAGGGGAAGGAACTGATCACTCCTTCTGCGATTGCCGATCGTCTTGGAATTCGGCGGGCTTCGGTAACAGCCCTGCTCGATTGGCTAGAAAAGAGAAATTGGATTTCCAGAGAGCAGAGCTCCACAGACCGCCGCATGGTTCATGTCAGGATTACGACAGAAGGGCGAGCACTGGTAGAAGCCGTTCTTCCTACCTTTTGGTCTACCTGCTCTTCGTTAGTTAGTGAGCTTGAGCCAGATGAACAACAAGTATTCGAGAAGGTTCTAATAAAATTGAACAGCGTGATAGAGAATCGGTTAGGGGTAGGAAAATAAATTTTTTTCGAATAATAATTAGATTACCTAACTATATTTCCAGGTACTTTTTCTCATACAATTAAGCGAAAGAGGTGTGTTTTATGGCGAACAGCCCTATTGATACTCGAAACTATCCACTCATGACAGCGATACTATGCTGGGCCGGAATGGTCGTCATGACAAGCTTGTACGTGACGATTCCTTTGATCCCGATGTTCGCTGAGCTTTATCGAGTAACGCTTACACAAGCAGCAGCTACGGGGAGCGTCTTTTCGATCGGATTTGCAGTCGGGTGCTTGCTCTATGGAGCGATTTCAGATAAGTACGGTCGCAAGCAGGTCATTTTTATCGGAATGATTGTTTTAGCTCTGATTACAGTGCTGCTCGGAAGTGTAGAGCAGTTTTCGTGGGTGATTGTCCTGCGAGGCTTGCAGGGAGCAGCGGCAGCCTCCTTTTCGCCAGTAGCTTTGGCTTACGCCGTAGAAATGTTTCCTGCTGAAAAAAGGGTGACAGCTATCGGATTTATCAGTACAGGTTTTCTTGTAGCCGGCATTATCGGGCAAGTGTTCAGCTCGTGGGTCAGTCAGGCGTATAGTTGGCATCACGTATTTTATTTGCTAGCTGCTGTCTACGGCATTACTTCTTTGATCATATTTCGCCTCTTGCCCAAAGGGGAGAATAAGCAAGCGCACACGAGCATTTTGGAGCCTTTGAAGCAAATCAAGCATGTGTTTCGGCAAAAAAGACTGTTGCTCACTTATTTGATAGCGCTCGTACTGCTCATGTCCTTCGTGAGCATGTATACTGTGCTTGGCTCCTATTTGAGTGGTCCAGATTTTGGTATGGATGCACAAGAAATGATTTCTATCCGGGCAGCCGGCGTTTTCGGGATGTTGATCTCTCCACTCGCTGGAAAGCTGACGCAACGTTATAGTGTCCGTTCCTTGCTGCGTTTTGCCCTTGCCGTGGCGATTGTCGGACTTGCAGTAATGGGGCTCGTCACATCTCTTCCTCTCTTAATTGCAATAAGCGTCCTGTTCGTCGCCGGAATCGCCTTGGCTGTACCGTCTCTCGTAGCACTTGTGGGGCAATTGGGAAGGAAGTCTCGCGGGATTGCCGTGTCCGTTTATACGTTTATCCTGTTTGCGGGAACGAGCCTGGGTCCGATCATCTCGATTCGCTTCATGGAAGTAGGGGGCTATACACAAACGTTCTTTTTGCTGGCTTTGATCTTGACTCTGGGATTAGTGGCAGCGTCGTTGATAGGTGAAAAAGCTTCGGTAAGTAAAAGTGCTTAGCAATAATAGCTACTCTCCATTGATGCACAAAGCAAAGAAGAGCTTGATGAGATGATTCAGAAGGCGAGGCAGGCAGGGGGAGCGATTTTCGCCGAGCCAAGCGAACAAGGCTTCATGTATGGTGCTGGCTTTGCAGATGTGGACGGTCATCGCTGGAATGTATTGTATATGGACATGAGTCAGATGCCACAGGCATAAGCAGATAAGGATAGACGAGACCCTTGGATATTTGTATACCAAGGGCTTTTTGTATGAAAGACGGCCGCATACGTGGTGAGCGAGGCTTCAATAAAGGTTTTCTTGGCTGAGAGGAAGGGGAACTTGCGAGGGTTGTGGAAAAATATAGAAAAAAAGAGAGGTTAGGAAGGGGAGGAACTACGGGTGAGAGTCATGTTTTCTATACAATCGGCGCTATTAGTTCTGTTCGTATTACTGACTGGCTGTTCGGCGAATAACAGTACAACTCAATCTATCGTCTACGAAAACGCTGCGCACAAATTCAAAATTGAGCTTCCAGCTACATGGGCTGAAAAGTATGAAATCATCGAGACGGAAAGCAGAGTCGTATTTGTAAATAAAGCGAATAAAGAGGTAGCAGGCGGTGAGTTGTTTCAAATCGAGGTTTGGACACAGGAAAAGTGGAAAGCAGAGGGAGAGGAGCTCGCCCAAATCATCCGTTTAACCAAGTTGGCAGAAGCAGACGGTGAGGTCTACACGTTTCGTACACCGACGGATGTGCAATATACGACTACAGATGAGAGCTTGAAAAAAGCGTATAACGATATGTTCCAAGAGGTCGAAAAAATCAAAGAGACCTTTCAACTAATTAAATAGCAGCCTAGAATAGCAATGAGGGGATGAAATGGATAACATTCAATACTTGTCGCAATTTAATTTATTGCGATCACTATCTAGCGAAGATTTAATCGAAATGGATCAGTTAACGTCCATTACGGTTTTCCCAAAGAATACATTCATTCAAACGCCAGAAACCTTTATCGAAGGATTTTATTTCGTGAAGAAGGGCAAGGTGCGCTTATTTAAGCTAAACGCCGAAGGGAAGCAATTTACCTCGGATATTCTTAGGGAAGGAAATGTGTTTGGTGAGATGGATGTGCTCTCACTGGGGACACGTGAAAATTACATCGAAGCGATTGAAGAAAGTCACATTTGCCTGATGAACAGGGACCGATTTGAGTCTTTTATCATCCACCGACCTCGATTCATGATGAATCTATTAAAAGTATTGAGTGACCGGATTAATGGCATGAGCCAACTGAATCAAAACTTGGCACTCGGAAGCCTGCATGAAAAAATAGTGTATGTGCTGCTGAAGCTATCTGATCAATTTGGCGTTACCAAAAGCGATGATTATTACCAAATCAACTATTCGCTCTCTCATCAGGAAATCGCCAATTTGGTTGGTGCGACCCGAGAGGCTGTGTCCGTATCAATACAAGAGCTTGCGAAAGACAAACGAATCAGGACGGGCTTCAAAACAATCGCTCTCCATCCTGATTTGTTTTTAGATCAAAAGCTGTAATCTACATTACATCCGTTTCGCCCTAGTCAGTCGTACCATGATGAAAAAGAGGTATGAGGTGTTTAGCGGATGACGATGAAGCCAGTCCAAATACTGCAAGATGCTTTGGATGAAGCAACGCTGCAAATGAAAAATGCGCTCCCCACAGAAGTACTTGAAGCTTTCGAAATAGCGATTGAACAAACGCGAGAAGCTGGTCTGAATAAAGGAGTAAGTGTAGGCACAAAAGCGCCTGATTTCACATTAGCAAGTATGGATGGTCAACAGATTACGCTGTCAGCAGAGCTAGAAAAAGGTCCGGTTGTCCTCGTGTTTTATCGCGGTGTATGGTGTCCTTTTTGTAATCTGGAATTACGAGCTTACGAGCAAATTTTTGATGAGATAGCAGCTGTCAATGGCCGGGTAATTGCGATTAGCCCACAAACCGCTGAGTACTCAAGCGCGATACAGGAAAAGCACGGCTTGCGTTTTCCAGTGGTCAGTGACGTGCAGAATCAAACTGCAAAAAAATACGAACTCACAAGTCAAATGCCAGAGAAGCTAAAACAAATCTATCGATCTATCGAAATTTCACTGGACGTATTCAACGGTGACGATTCATGGGAGCTTCCTCTCCCTGCAACCTATGTAATCGATAGAGAGGGCATCATTCATTTTGCTAGTGTGGATGCCGACTATAAAAAGCGCGTGGAGCCGGGCGAGGTGCTACGTCTTCTCCAGGCATTGCAACGAGATACTTGGGCGAGAGGAAATGAGTCATGAAAAAGGAAACGGAACCCCCCATCACAGAGGAAATTTTGCTGAGAAAAGGTGCTCGTAAGGCTGAGGATATTCCGGATGAGGTCATCAGACTGCTGCAAAAAGGAAAACTGCAGACGGTTAATTTGACGGAATGGCTGGCAGTTGATCATCATCTGCTGCTCCGAGCCATTACGGATGAGCTCGGTTTGCAAAAAGAGTTAGCGCGGGTGATTCAGCGGCTCAGTCAGTTGGGGGAGACGAGGATCATGAAAATCATACCTGCGATCGCAAGCGAGTGGCTAGGCGTGCTGGAAGGCTACAGCAAGCAGGATCAGCAGCGAATCTTTCATTTCCAAGCTACTCATTTGTCCGATAGTGTTCGCTGCTGGGCTGCTTACATCATTGGGATGAACCCGCGATTGTGTCTGGAGGAAAAGCTGAGCTCGATTCGTCCATTTGCTGCCGATTCTCATTTTGGTGTGCGTGAGATCGCCTGGATGGCGATAAGAGAGCCTCTGTCAAAGGAAGTGAAAGGAGCAATCACTTTGCTCAGAGAGTGGGTGTATGACCATGATCCAAACATACGCAGATTTGCGATTGAGGCGACCCGCCCACGAGGTGTTTGGGCGAAGCATATACACGAATTGAAAGCGAAGCCCGAGCTCGGACTTCCCTTGCTGGAGGCAGTCAACGCCGATACTTCCAAATATGTTCAAGACTCGGTAGGGAATTGGCTAAATGACGCGAGTAAATCCAATCCCGATTGGGTGCTTCAGATTTGTGAGGAGTGGTTGAAGCGATCGGATTCCAAGGAAACAAAACGAATTGTGGCGAGAGCAAAAAGAAGCCTGGATAAGAAGTAAAAATTTCACCTGTTGACAATACAGATCGCATGCCATATAATTTCCAATAATTAAGACTGCGCAAATAAATCAAAATGTTACGATTAGAAATAGTAGAAGTGCAATGATCTTTCAGAGAGCCGTTGGTTGGTGCGAAACGGTAGCAGAATTCACTTCGAACTCGTCTATGAACAGCTGCCTGACAATGTAGGGTAAGCCGGAATTCCACCGTTACAGGGATAGATGGTGATGGCCATCGAATGAGCTCATTTCCTTAAATGAAATGAATTAGAGTGGTACCGCGGGTTCAACCTCGTCTCTATACGTAGAGACGGGGTTTTTTTGTTGGTTAAATTCCGGGTTTAACCAACCCCGCTTGATATATAGGGCTTATAAAGAAAAAATATGGTCTAGGAGGAAATGAAGATGAACCGTAAAATTATCGTGTTGGATACGACTCTGCGCGACGGGGAGCAAGTTCCGGGCGCCAAGCTGAACGTCAATCAAAAGGTGGAGTTTGCCCAGCAGCTAAAGCGTCTTCGTGTAGACATGATCGAAGCCGGTTTTCCTGCCTCATCTGAAGGCGATTTTCAAGCGGTACAGGAGATTGCACGCAGCGTTGGAGACACGGTTTCCATTACTGCCCTCGCACGCGCTGTAAAAGGCGATATCGATTCGGTATACAATAGCATCAAGCTCGCGCAAAATCCGTTCATTCATATCGTTTTAGGCACATCCAACATTCACGTAGAAAAGAAATTCAACCGCTCCAAGGATGCTGTTTTGCAGCAAGGGGTAGACGCGGTAAAATATGCGAAAACATTACTCCCGCACGTACAATACTCAACAGAGGATGCATCGCGGTCGGAGTTTGAATATTTGTGGAAAACGATTGAGGCGGTTGTCAAAGCTGGCGCAACGATCATCAACGTGCCAGATACAGTTGGCTACGCGGTTCCTGAGGAATTCGGTGATCTGATCCGCCGTATCAACGATCGCTTGAAAAACCTCAATCCAGACGTGATTCTCAGTGTCCATTGTCATAATGACCTCGGGATGGCGACAGCCAATACACTCAGTGCGATTAAAAATGGCGCAGAAAAAGTGGAGTGTACCATCAACGGATTGGGTGAGCGGGCTGGTAATACATCACTGGAGGAAGTAGTAATGGGTCTCAAGGTGAGAGAGAACTTCTACCAAGCGACTACGGGTATTAAGACGCCAGAGCTGCTGCGTACCTCCCGTCTGCTTACATACCTGACGGGTCTGGACGTCCAGGTAAACAAAGCCATTACGGGTGAAAATGCCTTTGCCCATTCCTCCGGTATTCACCAGGATGGCCTTCTGAAGGATAAGCAGGTATACGAAATTATCGAGCCAGAAGAAGTCGGAGCAGAGAGCATGGAGCTGATTTTGACGGCTCGCTCTGGACGTCATGCCTTCAAAAATGCGGTTGAAAAGATGGGCTTTGAAATCGGTGACACCGAGGATTTTGAAATCTTGTTCGATAAGTTCCTTAAATTGGCTGACTCCAAAAAAGAAGTATACGACCACGATGTGTTTTACCTGGTGACGCATCATCGAATGATGGATGTAAACAGCGGTCATTTGTATGAGCTGGAGGCCTTTCAGGTCGTCACCAATGACGTCTATCCGACAGCAACAGTAAAGCTGCGCAAAGGCGGAGAAATTTTCAAGGACAGTGCTGTTGGCGACGGTCCGATCGATGCCCTGTACACCGTCATCAAGACGTTGGTGGGAATAGATGTAGAGCTGAAGGATTACAAAATCAACAGCTTGTCCAGAGGCAAGGAAGCGATTGGACGGGTCAACATCCGCATCGCTTACCAAGACAAGATTTACTCTGGCCGCGCGATGGACACTGATATCATCAAAGCGAGTGCAATGGCTTTCTTGAACGGAATCAATGCTGTCTTGCTCGATGTGACGAATGAGAGCCTCAGCGCTGTAAACTAGTCGAAAAAATACACATGACAGGACCACAAAGCCCGTTGGCATGCCAATGGGTTTTTGCCTTTTGGAAATGAGAGCGAACCAGAATATTTATCCAATCGTAGCGGCAAAATATGGCTTGTATCGTGACTGTTCAACTACAATGATTCAGGAGGGTTACAGGTGACGAAGGAATCGCAAGACAACCATATTTTGACGAATCGGCAAGGGCATCCGATCACGAATAATCAAAACATCAGAACCGTCGGCAATCGCGGTCCGGGGACATTGGAAAATTACGATTTCATCGAAAAAATCAGCCACTTTGATCGCGAGCGGATTCCCGAGCGTGTTGTTCATGCTCGTGGTGCCGGGGCGCACGGCTATTTCGAGGCGTATGGAGCTGTAGGCAATGAACCGGTGTCCAAATATACACGGGCCAAGCTGTTTCAGGAAAAGGGCAAGCAAACCCCGGTATTCGTCCGCTTTTCCTCAGTTATCCATGGAGGTCATTCTCCGGAAACCCTGCGCGATCCACGTGGCTTTGCTGTCAAATTTTATACAGAAGACGGAAACTGGGACTTGGTCGGCAACAACCTGAAAATTTTCTTTATCCGCGATGCAATGAAATTCCCGGATATGATACACGCTTTTAAACCAGACCCGCTGACAAACATTCAGGATGGCGAGCGCTTCTTTGATTTTTGTGCCAGCTCTCCCGAAACCTTTCACATGGTGACCTTTGTGTATTCGCCTTGGGGGATTCCTGCGAACTATCGGATGATGCAGGGCTCAGGTGTGAATACATACAAATGGGTAAACAGCGAGGGAGAAGCGGTCCTCGTGAAATACCATTGGGAGCCGAAGCAAGGCATCAAAAACTTGACGCAAAAAGAAGCGAGTGAAATTCAGGCGACGAATTTTAATCATGCCACACAAGATTTATACCAAGCGATTGAGCGGGGTGAGTATCCCGAATGGGAGCTGCTCGTCCAAATTATGAGCGATGGAGAGCATCCTGAGCTCGACTTTGATCCACTCGACGATACAAAGCTATGGCCAGAGGATCAATTCCCGTGGCTGCCAGTTGGGAAAATGGTGCTGAACCGAAATCCGGAAGACTATTTTACAGAGGTGGAGCAGGTCGCATTTGGTACGGGTGTCCTGGTAGATGGTCTTGACTTCTCAGATGACAAAATGCTGCAAGGCCGGACGTTTTCTTATTCCGATACACAGCGCTACCGCGTAGGTCCTAACTATTTGCAGCTCCCGATCAATGCCCCGAAAAAACAGGTGGCGACGAATCAGCGAGGCGGTCAAATGCAATATGTAGTCGACCTAGCACCAGGGCAAAACCCGCATATCAATTATGAACCGTCCATTTTGGGTGGGTTAAAGGAAGCGGCTCAGCCCGGAAAAGAATACACTCCGTTCATTGAGGGAGAGCTGGTTCGCGCATCAATCGACCGTCAAAGCAATACGAAGCAGGCTGGGGAGACGTACCGCAAATTCGAGGCTTGGGAAAAAGACGATTTGATCTCCAATCTGGTTGCTGACCTCGCTCCCTGTGACGAGCGGATTCAAAAGAAAATAATTGCACTCGCAGAGGAAGCCGACGAGGAGTATGGCAAACGTCTGCGAGAAGGCTTGGAAAGAGCGGTGAAGAGCGGCTCCAGCCAAAAGCCGCTTGGGAACCGTGGCGGAGATAAAGCGCCGCAGGAGGCTGTACAGAAGGGGCATGAAGCAGAGCCTTATTAAGAAAATAGGTAGCAGCCAGGAGGAACAAGGGCAGTCCTCGTGGCTGCTTTTTATTTATCCAAAGCGGTACTGACAAGAGGCCGAACCCAGCCACGTATGAGGGTTGCCTGCCCAACACCACCCAAGCTTCGGCTTGCCTTCACTGATCCATAAAGCAGTCACTCTCTTATCACCGCAGCGAGAGGCGAGCAAGGAAAAACCGTTATTTTTCTTTACTATCTCGGGAAAATGGGTGATCAGGGCAACCCCCTCTTCGATTGTTAACGGAGAGCGATTTTCGTTTTTGATCATCTCCATCGCCAGATTCGGGGTGACATTTAGCGTTTCTTGTCCTGTATCAATATCGACGAGCAAATAGGCGAACCCTTCTGGCAGTTCAATTCCTTCGATTGGTGCAAAACGGTTGAGTTCCTCAGAGGCCATGATGCTAAACCCGGCTTTATTTTTCCTCTCCACTAGCTGCATCGCTCGTTCCGCATCTATCCAATCACGTTTGATTACAATGACGAACGGAACCTCTCCTTTTTGTGCGGATATCCCAGCATGCTCCAGCTCCACGACCTTTTGACGGAGAGGTTCGACCTGTTTTCGGAAGTCCTCTTCACTCTGGCCTGTAATACGGGGATAGCCTTTTTGAATGAGATTGCTGATTTGACGCTCAAATTCTTGCTGCAACATACAGCGCGTCCCTCCTTCAATTCCCGTTATGCTCTTTTTCTGTAGCTTTGTTGCGAATACGATTTTATCTTACAACAGTGAAGCAAATTGGAAGCTTTGATGATTGAAAGTGGTTAATTAGAGCGCTTATACTACTAATAACCTTATAATCTAACTTTAATCTTTTGTAGAAATGGACGATGAGGTGAACATGATTGATGAGACCGATCGACATCTCGAGGATACTTGGGCTGAGCACGAGCACCTTACGCAATTATGAGCGACAAGGGCTTGTTCCACCCAGTCAGCGCTCCCAGGCCGGCTATCGGATGTATACACAAGAACATCTCGCTTATTTCGAATGTATGGAGGCTATGTCTCCAGGCTTCGGGATGGAAATAACGGCACAGGTTGTTCGAGGGCTGCAAGCAAAACAGATGGATTCAGTCCTCTGGCTGGTTACGAAATCACAAGCGGATTTGTACCGTGATCGTCAGCTGGCGGAGCGGAATATTCAGATGCTGGAAAGCCAGGAAAATGGGCAGATCACCAGGGATGAGAGCACAGAGCTAGAGTGGATGACCATCGGTGAGGCTTCAGCAGAGACCTCGATACCCGCCTCAACCATACGGCACTGGGAAAAGATAGGGCTGATTACATTGGAGCGTGACCCGCAAAATGGCTATCGCAGGATCAATCGTTCGCAGCTGCGTAAAATTTCACTTTTGCGCACATTACGTTCAGCTGTTTATTCGGATACAGTTGTTCAGCTCAAACAGGCTATCGCAGAGCTGAATCATGAAGATATAGCCCACGCGAGAAAAATTGCCCAAGAGACAGCACAATATTTGGACAAGATGAATCAAAAACAGCTGCGTGGCATGTACTATTTGTATGCCTTGTGCCGATCTCTTCCGTTGTTAGAGTAAAGACACATATTGACAGAAAAATGGAAGACTGCTATAAAAAATAATGAATAGCACTCTCGGGGTGAGAGTGCTAACATAAGCATATGACCATAAAACAAACTCTTTTATGACGTAGCTGAGAAGGGAGCAATTCGAATGGAAAAGAAGCAGTTTCAAGCAGAATCTACCCGACTATTGGATATGATGATCAACTCCATCTATACGCAAAAAGAAATCTTTCTCCGTGAGCTCATTTCCAATGCAAGTGATGCGATTGACAAGATTTACTACAAGGCTTTGACTGATGAGAGCTTGGTATTTGATAAAGAAAAGTATTTCATCAAGGTGAGCGTGGACAAGGAAAACCGGACGCTGACGATTCGCGACACCGGGATCGGTATGACAAAAGACGAGCTGGAAAATCACCTCGGTGTCATCGCTAAGAGTGGCTCTTTGTCGTTCAAAAAAGAGAATGAATCCAAAGATGGCTACAATATCATTGGTCAATTCGGCGTGGGCTTTTACTCCGCTTTTATGGTTGCCGATGTTGTTACCGTAATCAGTAAAGCACTTGGCAGCGACAGTGCCTACAAGTGGGAATCGAGCGGAGCAGACGGCTACACGATCGAACCATGGGAAAGTGATTTTGTCGGAACAGAAATCACCCTGAAAATCAAAGAGAATGCTGAAGAAGAAAGCTACGACGAGTATCTGGATGAATACCGCCTCAAAGCGATTATTAGAAAATACTCTGACTTTATCCGTTACCCGATTAAAATGGATGTTGTGCAAAAGCGACCAGTCGAAGGCAGCGAGAACGAATTTGAAGAGTATGTAGAAGAACAAAACGTCAACAGCATGGTTCCGATCTGGCGTAAAAACAAGAGCGAGCTGACGGATGAAGACTACGAGCAATTCTACACCAGCAAGCACTATGGCTTCGACAAGCCGCTGAAGCATATTCATATCAGCGCGGATGGAGCAGCGGTCTATCAGGCAATTCTCTACATCCCGGAGAACATTCCGTTTGACTACTATTCCAAGGAGTTTGAAAAAGGACTGGAGCTGTATGCCAATGGCGTGCTGATCATGAACAAATGCGCCGACCTGCTCCCGGACTATTTCAGCTTTGTCAAAGGGATGGTAGATTCGGAGAGCTTGTCTCTGAACATTTCCAGAGAGATGCTCCAGCATGACCGTCAATTGAAGCTGATCGCAAAAAACATCGCCAGCAAAATCAAGAGCCAGCTGCAAAGCATGCTGAAAAATGAACGCGAGAAGTACGAGCAGTTTTACAAAGCATTTGGACGCCAGCTGAAATTCGGAATCTACAGCGATTTCGGAGCGCACAAGGACGTCCTGCAGGACCTGATCATGTTCTACTCCTCGAAAGAAAAAGCACTGGTCACGCTGGATGAATACGTATCCCGTATGCCAGAGGATCAGAAATACATCTATTACGCATCTGGAGAGTCGATCGAACGCATCGAGAAGCTGCCGCAAACTGAGCTTGTTGCGGATAAAGGCTACGAGATTTTGTACTTCACAGAGGACATTGACGAATTTGCGATCAAAATGATCATGAACTACAAAGAAAAAGAGTTCAGATCCGTATCCAGCAGCGATCTCGGGATCGAAACAGACGAGAACGACAAGGACGCCGATGCAAATAGCGAGGATAGCAAAGAGCTATTTGACTACATGGCGAGCCAGCTGTCTGGCAAAGTAACCAAGGTCAAAGCATCCAAGCGTTTAAAGTCACATCCAGTATGCTTGTCCACCGAGGGTGAAGTCACGATTGAGATGGAAAAAATCCTGAACGCAATGCCAAACAACCCGAACGTAAAGGCTGATAAGGTGCTTGAGATCAATATTCATCACGAGGTATACCAGTCGTTGAAGGACGCCTATGCCAATGACAAGGAAAAGCTGAATCTGTATACGAATCTGCTGTACAGTCAGGCGCTCTTGATCGAAGGCTTGCCGCTGCAAGACCCGGTTGAGTTTACCAACGATATTTGCAAAATCATGGTGTAAAGCGATACAAAAACACGCCTGCGAGGAAGCGGGCGTGTTTTTATGTTTGTACAGAGTTTATGGCAAAATCGCAAAGGACCGCACAGGAAATCCCGATGCTTTATCCGGCTTGGGAACGATATTAAAAATAATGGCTCCTTTTGCCGGGACTTTGTCCAAATTCTTCAGCAGCTCCACCTGGTATGTATCTTGCTCCAGTACGTAATACTCGCCAAGCAACGCGCCGTTTTTCAAATAGTCGATGCTTGCGTCCGTATCAAACGTCTCATGACCAACCGCTTTGATTTTTCTTTCCTGGAATAAAAACCGGAGGGCTTCAAGCGACCAGCCAGGCGCATGGTTATTGCCATCCGCATCCTTGTTGTTGAAGGCTTCTTTATCAGGCCAGCGTTTGCTCCAGTCTGTACGCAGGGCTACGAACGTTCCTTCCTCGATTTTACCGTGTTCATTCTCGAATTTCAGAATATCATCCACATTGATGGAATAATCGTGATTCGCTTCGGCTTCTTTGGATTTATCGATCACAACAAGTGGCAGCACAAGCTCTTTCAAATCCAATTCATCCAAAAACCGTTTGTTCCGCACAAAATGAATCGGTGCATCTAAATGAGTGCCATACTGCCCCGCAAATGAAAAGCGTTGAGCAAAAAAGCCGTCATCATGATTAAACAGCGTCGTAAATTCAGCATCGGCAAAGGCGGCAAAATGAGGCGATTCCGGACCAAATATATGTGTCAGGTCCACCCACTCTTTTTCTTTCAATAATTGGAATGCTCTGATTAATTCGCTTGCCATAAGCTCACCTCATCCTCGTTCCTTGTAAGATTGCTCGAAAGTGATTCACATGCTCGTTACCATTATCTTACACGGTTTTATATCCGAGTAGCAAGGTGTGAATTTAAAAAGTGCCGGAAAAATATATGTAAATATGTGGCAAACGGTCGTTAGAATACGTCTTAGCAAGAGAATGTACGGAAGTGAACGAATGAAATAATCGTGAATCAGAATATGTTGTCTGATTTTATCTTCATGACAACTCCAGCTTTACCGAATTGTACTGGCTTGATGAGAACGCCTTTACGAGAGGATATGGAGATGACACGATAAAAAGAATCGTCGAGAATTATGTAGATAGGCTTCAAAAAGTCGAACGTGATCCAGAGGGATAGAATGCAAAAAGCATCCCGTTCTCACAACCTGATGTGAAAACGGGATACCTACGAAACGAGCAGCTGCGGTTATTTTGCTTGAATAATCCCTCGCTGCATAAGCTCGTTTACATTCAATGATTTTGCATAAGGCACTTCAATTTTGCCATTGTTCACGAGCTTGATTACTTCATCCCGGTATGGACTGCTGAGGTCGATTCCGATGATTTCCCAGTTGTTGTCGACCTCTGGGGAAACTGCCTTTTGCTCCTGGATGTATTCAACCAGATAGTCACGAATGCTGCGCGGAGATTCCCAGTCGCGATTTGCGCTCACGAGCTTGAGAGCTTTCAGTCCACTGCTGTAGCGATAGTTGTTGACAGCGAGCTTCAGCTCTTCGGTATCCAACAAAGGCTTTCCTTTGTACATGACATCAATGATTCGCTCGCCGGCTGGCTTGGACAGATCAATTTTATAATCGACGCCTGCAAACATGTCATACAGATAGCCTGGTACGTCTGGGTTGAAGCTGATGGAAATATCGCCTTCCTTCCACTGGTTATAGTGGCTTGCAGACCATTCCATGTACGCCTTCAGTTCTTTACCGGTTACTTTTACGGTATACAGGGTGTTGTCGAATTTGTAGATATCAAAGATGTTTGCGTAGGTGATATCACCCTTTTTCAGGTTAGACGTATCTTTGAACAACGCCGCAGCAGAGACATCTGCCCCAGTTGCTTTCAGCTGTACTTTATTGATGAGGTCAACTACCGCAGTATCTCTCAGCTTGCCCTCAGGAATTCCGTTGATCTCATTTTCAGGCTGGAAGTCTGCGCTTGCTTGTCCAAAAAGTCCGCCACTTCCACCAGCATCACCAGCGCCGCCACCACCAGCAATGAACGAAATCGTTGCTTCATGGGCGTCCTTGATGATATCTCTGATTTTTTGATCAGGCTCGTAGTCTGTCATATCAATGACTTCTACCTTGCGATCAGCAACAGTTGCTTTGCCAGCTTCTTTTTTTACCGTCAGATCAAAGCGAACGATATCGCGTCCCAGGTTGCGAGGACCGCCGACAACCGTTTGTCCCACTTGGTCTTTTACGATAATATGCATGTGTCCTACGAGCAGGGCATCGAGGTCAGGGACCATTTCGATGATTTTGGCGGCCGCATCTGATCCGCCGTCTTCGTCAAACTCTGCAATCATGCCAGAGTGGGCGCTCGCGATCAGTACGTCTACCTTTTCAACTTCCCGCAGCTCTTTGGCATACTTTTTCACAGTTTCACCCATGTGCTGGAAGGAAAGACTGTCTACCTTTTCGCCGTCCCAGCGCGGAACGTTCGGTGTCGTTACGCCAATAATCCCAACTTTGAGTCCATCCACATTTACAATCGTATAAGGGTTAACAAAAGACTTACCATCCTTGGTCGTGATATTTGCGCCGAGGACAGGGAATTTTACTTCTTTTTCGATTCGCTTGATCAAGTCGAGACCAAAATTGAATTCATGATTTCCTAAGGTCATGGCATCGTAGTTCATAGCATTCATGGCAACTGAAACAGGATGCGTAACCTCAGGTTTTTTCCGATAAATATCATCTGTCAAAATATTACCTTGATAAGTATCGCCGTTGTCGATAAGAAGTACATGCGGATTGGACTTCTTTACTTCATTTACATAGGTTGCGATTCTAGCAAGACCATTGTTTGTTGTTTCTTTTCCATCCTCATAAACGTAGCCGTACAGGTTGCCATGAACATCAGATGTACCGAGAATCGTGATAGTGGTTGTGTCTGCTTCTGTTGTAGCGGCTGGAGTAGGTGCGACCGGTGCAGGAGCCACAGGGGGCTTGGTTGCCGGTACGATAGGTGCTGCTGGCTTTGAAGTATCTGCTGCTTGCTGCGTCGGAGCTTGTTTCACCGCAGGAGCTGCTGCTGCCACGGTCCCATCTGGCAATTGAAGGACTTGTCCAATACGCAGGAAGTTCACATCAGGTAGTTGATTAACCTCTTGCATGGCAGCTACAGTGGTTCCGTGATTTCTTGAGATGCGCCACAGGGTATCCCCTTTTTTCACCGTATAGGTTTGGGCGGCAGCCATACTCGCAAAGAGCGTAGTGAATAGCAGGAAAAACGATAAGAGCAGTGTAACGTGTTTTCTTTGCCTCATGAAGTCCTCCTAAAGTGAGTAATTTGGTTACCTTTCCCATTATAAAGAAAAATAAGGATCAGACGCGTAAAAGTAATAAAAAGATAACGAAATATTTATAATCAAAACCCAAAAAATGGAAATATAACAAAGTGGGGCGGAACATCGTGAAAGTAAACTGGCTAGAAAAAATAATGATGTGTATTATTTTGCTCTTTTTTCTTGGGCTTTTGGGATTCATAGCAATGGTATTTTCGTTATTTTCTGCGGATACGAAGTTCTACACACTATTTGTCATAGTCGCAATGAGTGTGCTTGCTGTATTTATCATCTGGCGTATTTTCATCCCGGTCGGCGCGCGGATTTTTAATCGCTCTCTCATTGCTTTTTTCTCTCTCGCAGCACTTACTGTAGGAGGCTACGAGATCAGGGAAGCCTATGTAAACAGCATTCCGACCGTAAGCGAGCAGGATTTTGTTTTGGATGAATACGAGCCATACCGTGAGAATACAAAGGCTGCGAAGCTGGACGAGTCGTCAACGCTCAAGCTAGAGGGAGATTTGCCGAAAATGGACGGAGCGACTGCGCTGTATCCCTTGTACGCAGCCTTTGCCCAGGCGGTTTATCCGAAGAAGCAGTACAACCAATTCGATAGTGAGGTTATGGCGAGTACTACTCCAGGGGCCTATAAAAATGTGATGGACGGAAGCGTAGATATCATCTTTGCCGCGGGACCGTCAGAGCAGCAGCTGGAAGAAGCGAAAAGCAAAGGCGTGGAGCTGAAGCTGACACCGATCGGACGTGAGGCTTTTGTATTTTTTGTCAACGCTTCAAATCCGGTAAAGGGACTGTCGACGGAGCAAATCCAAAGTATTTATGAAGGGAAGATTACAAACTGGCAGGAGGTAGATGGCCGAAATGAAAAAATCCGTGCCTTCCAACGCCCAGCAAATAGTGGCAGCCAGACGATGCTGGAAAAAATCATGGCAAATAAAACGATCATGACGCCGCCTAAGGACGATGTGGTGGGAGGAATGGGGGGGATTATTGATAGAACGGCCAACTATAAAAACTACGACAATGCGATCGGGTATTCATTCTTGTTTTTCGCTACTGAAATGGTGAACAACGGGAATATACGACTGCTTGAAGTGAACGGGGTCATGCCAGAAAAAAGGACAATCGTGAATAAAGAGTATCCATTCGCGGCGGAATTTTACGCGGTGACAGCAGGCAGTAAAAATCCGAATGTCCCACGCTTGATCGAGTGGATTTTGTCCGAGCAGGGACAGTCCCTCGTAGAAAAGACAGGATATACACCGGTTGCGGCCATAAATCGTAACTAGAAAAAAGTGAGAAAAGCCAATCCTGCTTCATCAGGATTGGTTCTTTTAGTACAAAAGCTCCCTTCGACGGGTTTTCTAGGCTCATCAGTGGTGACAGCATGCGTACTTGCTTTACAATGAATAAAAAAAGAATCGTGTTGATATCGGAGGGTACTGACTTGGAGTGGTATTACGATTTTGACTGGAAAGTCGCTTTTCCAGAAAGGCGAATCTATCTCATGCGTCAGCATAACTGGGCGTTTGCGGCATGGGAAATCGAAAGGCTAAAAGGAAATTTGCAGCCTAAGTCACTGCTCGTGCATGTAGACGCTCATTTGGATGATACCCCGGATGGTGTTTTTGTTCCGGGCTTGCATGAGGCAAAGAGTGTGGAGCAGTTGATCGCCGTAGCACAAGGACATGACTATGCGAGCGGGCGAGTATGTCCGCCCGACTGTATGCAAATTGATAATTTTATATGGGCAGCGGTGGCGAGAGACACGATCGGAGAAACGATTTTTGTGTCTCATCAGGATGACGAGGTGCTGTCATTGGAAATGCTTCGCCATGATGCCGTCCAAAAACGAAATGAAAACTGCCAAAATATTATCGCCAAGCTGCCAGAGGGCTGCACATACAAGCATCAGCGCTATATGGATGTGTCAGCACTTTTAAGCAGCTGTGACTACCAGAGGTGGAGCACGGAGCAGACGAAGATTCTTGATCTCGATCTTGATTATTTCAATGTATCCGAAGATATAGCGTCTAGGCTCATGCCAGAAGCGCAGATTCGCGACGAGCTACAGGCCTTGCGTAGCCTACACCAATGGGATGCGGTTACGGTTGCTCTTTCTCCCGAGTATTGCGGAGGAAAAGAGGAAGCGGCATATTTGCTAACGTTATTTTTGGAGACGTTCGAGCTAGAGCTTGCAGCAGGACAGCGGTGGTAGTGCTTCCTAGCTTTTCTCTCCGATCGCTAGAGAGATGAAAATCACGACAAGCGCGGCGATGGAGTTCCATGCTACCTGATCCCCTAAAATGAGCGTTCCGAGCAGGATGCCGAACAGTGGGACCAAATAGTTCGTAAGCGATGCAAATGCGGCGTTCGTGCGCCTAATAAGCGTGTTGTAGAGCATGTAGACAATTCCGCCCTGAACCACACCCAAGATTATGACATCTATAACCTGCTGCCAGCCCAGGCGTATGTGAAATGGTTCTTCAAAGAGAATGGCAAGCGGCAACAACAGCACGGAGGCAACGAATAATACATTGCGCATGGCTAAAATCGATGAAATGGGTGGGAGGCGCTTGATGAGAATGAGCGAGAGCGCAAAGCTCATGGATGCTCCGACGAGAGCCAAATAGCCCATTACATTTCCGCTAAAAGAAAGCGAGGAAAGGGTAGGGCCAAACAGCAAGCACAAGCCCCCGAAGCCGATGAAGATGCTGACCCATTTCCGGAATGGAAGCTTTTCCTGTGGTGCTGCTATTTTCGTGAAAATCGGCACTGTGCCGAGCAAAATGGAAGCAGTGTTGCTATTGATGTACTGCTGCCCCCATCCGATCAATATGAAAGGAACAACCGCCTCAAGTATCGCAATCCAAATGAATAAGCTCCATACTTTTTGACCAGCTGGCAGTCTTTCTTTTTTTCCATTGAATAAATGGAGGACAGCTAGAGTGATCGTACCAAGTATTGCTTTGTAAGCAGCTAGTGTAATGGGTGTGATTGAGCCGATGACCAAATCGACAAAGAAAAACTGTGATCCCCAGATGATGCCGATTCCAAGTAATAGCAAATAATTGATTGTTTTCATAAAAAGGTCCTCGCTTTTTAAGAATGTTATCGTTCACAGGCGCCTTGAGATCATCGTAAATCGAGCGAGGGGCGGCTTCAATTATGAAAAAGACAATCTGTATCGGTACAGATGTAGTGGTAAAAGGCACCGATACAAAAAAATCCCGCTCTCACCAGTTCAAGTGAAAGCGGGATGCTTGCGTTTTTACTAGCTAACAGATTTATTATCTGCTACGCTGCCATGATTGATTTGATCAGCATTTGGCTTGCGCATTTTGTAAATCGCTACCAGCATAATAAACCATACCGGAGTGACGAACAGAGCCACACGCGTGTCTTCTGCCAGTGCCAGAACGACGAGAATAAACGCGAGGAAAGCAAGAATCAAGTAGTTGGAGAAAGGATACAGAGGCAGCTTGAACTTGTTTACTGCTGCCAGATCCGGTCTTGTTTTCCGGTACTTCAGGTGACAGATGACGGTAATTCCCCAGATAAAGAGGAAACAAACCGTCGATACGCTTGTGATGAGGGTAAATACGCCCTCAGGCATGACATAGTTCAATATGACAGAAATCAGGATGACAATCGTGGAAAAGAACAGTGCATTGGAAGGTACTTTTCCTGCTGTCAGCTTTGTAAATGGGACAGGTGCATTTTTCTCTTTCGCAAGCGAGTAAACCATCCGGCTTGTACTGAAGATGGCGCTGTTACATGCCGAAGCTGCAGAAGTGAGCACGACGAAGTTCACGATTCCAGCAGCTGCAGCGATACCGATCACCGCGAATACTTGGACAAATGGACTTTCTGTTGGAACGATGGCACTCCATGGATAAATACTCATGATCACGATCAGCGCCCCGATATAGAAAATCAGGATGCGGATCGGGATGTTGTTGATTGCTTTCGGAATTACTTTTTCAGGGTCTTTGGTTTCACCGGCGGTCAGTCCGACGAGCTCGATACCAACGAACGCAAACACGACCATCTGGAATGAGAGTAGGAAGCCGTTTATCCCATTCGGGAACATACCTCCGTGGCTCCAGAGATTGGAGAAGCTCGATGGACCTGAATTGGTAGAGAACCCTTTGATAATCATGAAGAGTCCAATCACAATCAAACCAAGAATCGCAATAACCTTGATTAACGCGAACCAGAATTCCATTTCTCCGAAAAGCTTGACCGTTGCTAGATTCATGATGAGCAAAATGACGAGTGCAATTAATCCTGGCATCCACTGTGGTACTTCTGGGAACCAGTATTGGGTATAGAGTCCAACTGCAGTCAAGTCAGCCATGGCAATCGATATCCAGCAAAACCAGTACGTCCAGCCAGTGACGAAAGCTGCCATATTGCCCAAGTAGTCTTTTACAAAATCAACGAAAGAATGGTAGTTCAAATTCGATAGAAGCAGCTCTCCTAGCGAGCGCATGATTAAAAAACAGATGATCCCTGTAATCAAGTATGCAAACAAAATAGAAGGTCCAGCCAAATGAATCGATTTACCTGCGCCGAGAAATAATCCGGTACCAATAGCTCCACCAATCGCGATTAGTTGTACATGTCTGTTTTTCAGACCTCTATCTAGTGTTTGTTCTTGCATATGATCCCCCACTTTCTCCTTTGTGTAAGCAGTTTGCAAGTAAGATGATTTTATATATGTTAATAATAAATATAAATCAGTGAATTGCAAATAAAATTTCCAATAAAAGTTATTTTTCTGTCTGATTTTTATTGGAAAAACGCTTACAAATTTGAATATAACAAAAATTTAGTTTAGCAAAATGACATATGAAAGTACAAAAAAAGGCAGAGAAAAATAGGAGTAATCCCATTTTCTCTGTCCTTTTACCTGAGAGATTTGCACTATGATCAGGACTTGCTCCTTCGGTGCCGAACATTACGTCCAGTCTCTCCCACAATACTCAACCGCTTATGTTTTTCATATGTGTCCCTTACATATTAATGATTGGATAGATGAAAATTAAACAAAAAATTATGAATTGAGCAACTGTTTAAAATATATCTTGCTAGATTCATCATCTTTCTATGCAAATCATAATAAAAAGACAGCAGGGATTATGAGGTCCCTTGCTGCCCTAGTAAATGGTTCATATATGTGTAGTTTATTCAACAAAAAGAGAGACTTTCTCGAAGCCTGCATCAGAGATACGAATCAACCCCGTATCCGAAATGTGCAGGGTAGGGATGACGACGAGAGCGAGCAAGGATAGCGTCATAAAGGCGTAATTCATCGTGCAGCCAGCCGAAGCAAGTGCACGGCTGATCGCCATCGATTGCTCCACGACAGTTTCGTAAGGCTCAGTCGACATCAAGCCGGCAAGACGCAGCGGCAGCTCGACCAGGTCGTTGCCGGAAGACGCGACCGCAATTCCTCCCTGCATGCCGATAACTGCATTGGCTGCTCTCGCCATTTGTTCGTCGTCGTTTCCGATGACAAGGACATTGTGGCAGTCATGTGCGACCGTCATGGCAATCGCAGCGGGCTGATCGAATCCGACGTTGCCTACGATCCCGATAGCAGAGCCTCCTGTTTTCCCGTGACGCTCAAAAATAGCCATTTTGCACAATGTGCTCTCAGGAGTAATCGCGAGCAGACCATCTTTCACAGGAACCTCGGCGAATACTTCTTCGGTTTCTACATGGTTTTCTCTCACCATCGCGACACGCGTTTTGATCGTACCGGATTGATTTGGTGTCTGGATGTGGAAGCTGGCAGGAGTAAGCTCAGGGGTGAGCTTTACTGAGTTGATGGCATAATCGGGATAATGAAAAGCAGCTAGCTCTACCGTCATGGTGCCATTTTCCGCAACGACCTCGCCACGGGCAATGGTCATCATGACGTTCACATCCGCTAAATTCCCGTCGAGCAAAATAATATCCGCAATCGTGCCCGGTGTTACCGAGCCAACATCACGTGCTACACCAAAACGCTCAGCCGTATTGAGGGTTGCCATCTGGAAGGCAGTCACTGGCTTTACTCCCTGAGAGATGGCATGTCTTACGATGAAGTTCATGTGGCCTTCTTCTTTTAACGAATCGCAAATACGATCATCCGAAACTAGCATCATCCGTCTGGAATCAATGCCATGCTCCGTATGGGCTTTAATCGTAGCAGCTACATCGTGCCAAGCAGAGCCACGGCGCATTTTGGCGTACATCCCGAGACGTACTCGATTGATCACATCTTCCTTTGTTACACACTCATGATCGCCAGAAACACCAGTGGCAGCATAGGCAGACAGACGTGGATCGTTGGACGGCCAGGTGTAATGCCCATCGACGACTTTGCCAGCCCGCAATGTTGCTTGAATTTCTCCAATCATTTTCGGATCTCCATAGACGACACCCGGGAAGTTCATGACCTCGCCAAGTGCGACCATATCTGGACCCCAGCTCAGTGCCTCCGCTACCTCTTCAGGTCCAAATTCTGCACCAGCCGTCTCAAACGTGGAGTTGGTGGAGGGGACGCACGACGCTACTTGCATGTATGCAGCCATTGGCGTCTGGCGTGCTTCATCCAGCATGATCCGCAACCCGGGAAGACCGAGAACATTAGAAATTTCATGTGCATCAAAAAAGCCGCCAGTTGTTCCAAGCGGAAGTACCGCATTGGCAAATTGCGTGACGGACAACATGCTGCTTTCAATATGACAGTGACCGTCCAATAGACCTGGCGCAATGTATTTTCCGTTTGCCTCAATCACATGGGTGGAGTCATCGATCATTTCCTCTACATATGGACCGACGTAGGCGATACGGGTACCAACGACAGCTACGCACATGTCGGGCAATATTTCTCCTGAGACAACATTGACCAAGGTACCGTTACGGATAAAGAGCGTCGCTTTCTTTTCCCCTCTGGAAAAAGCAACGAGGTCTGGAATGCAGTCTGCCAGTGGCGGACGTGAGAATATAGATGCGGCATCAGTCATAGTATGTAGTCTCCTCTCGAAACGATTTGCGTTATATCATATCGTACATAGGCGAAGAAACATAGTCCTACTCAAAGCTGCAGACAATTGGATTGAGCTTTTCCAGTGCAGCAGGCGCGATTTTCAGTGTAGAAATAGGCTCGCCAGTCCCACCGTATATAAAGGGATAGCAAAGAAGCGTACGATCGAAAATACATGGAAAGGTAAGCCCTATGAGTGGCACGCTACCTACTGTAAATCCGGTGATGCGCTCTACCTCCTTTGGTTTCGCCAACTTCGATTCCAAAGAAATCAGCCCCGTCCTGTGCGCTTCGAAGCGTTTTAGGTGATCCATAAAAGCGGCGCCTCCTCGTCTTTTATCTTTCCCTTATCATACTGGGAAAATATGAGAAGCTCACGCAGATTTCCATGTAAGAATCGAGGGGAATGGTATAGAATGGTAGCAAAGCCAAGCATAGAGAGGCAGGAGTTCCCATGAAGGAAATCACAGCATCTGTCGCCGCTATACTCATCGCGGATACCCCAGATACATTTGTAACCCGCCGTTTGCCAGAGACAAAGCTCGAATTCGGAGGTATTCCAGGTGACCGACATTTTGGTGTCACGTTTGGAGCAGATTCACGCCAAAAGATGTATCCGCGCGGAACCGAAATCTTGAATCGCCGCCAAATCACGGTTGTCTCCGAAGAGGATTGTGCGAGAATCGCCGAGAACCTGGGTATTCCTACGGTCTTGCCTGAATGGCTGGGCGCAAACCTTTTGATCAGCGGGTTCCCTGATTTGACGAGTCTGACACTGGGCTCTCGAATCTTGCTGCCTAGCGGGGCGGGCCTCATTTGTATGGGAGAAAACCTCCCTTGTCTCCATCCGGGAGAAGAAATCCAAAAAAATTACGATGAAGAGGAGCATCCGAAGCTGGCAGCGCGATTTGTCAAAGCAGCGTATAAGCGTAGAGGGATCGTGTGTGCCGTCGAATGTCCGGGAGCAATCAAGGTGGGAGATTCAGCACAAGTACTCATCAATAACTATGCGAATCCGATGCAGTAGACGGATGTGTAAAATAGGGCTGGCGCCATGCGTAGGAATTCTACGTGCGGACTAGCTCTTTTTTTGCGTGATATTCCCTCGGCACGCTTTTTCAATGTAATATATTGGTAAATGGGCTGGTTCAAATGAATACACGCATCACAATCAAATCCATCAAAATTTCTTCTTACATAAGGCTGTGTGTATGGGCAGCGCTTTCGGTGGGAATTCTGTATGGCTTGATCAGCTTTGTTTTTAGCTTGATATCGGGTAGCTCGGAAATTGGTGACGTAAAGATTGTAAGTATGACCATAACAGGTGTACCGGCCAAGCTTTTGGTGCTTTTGGCTGTGCCGCTGATGTATGCATTTTGTGGGTTAATATTCAGTTTGATTTCTTACTATCCATTCATGTTTATCCTCAAGAGGTGGAACAAGTTTACGATAGAAGGCGAGTTCGAGATTAAGCAATAGCTTTATCACTTCCATTTTTGTTCTGGTCCATCTGCGTGTAAAATGAAAGACTATGTACCATCTGCGCGCTTCGATGACCGTTGAAGAAGCAGTCGCTCATTTTCAACAACATGCTGATGAGTACGGCAAGGATTGGATGCGTGGTGAAAAAGAGAAATTGTTTACAGCAAACGAAAAAGGAGATAAAGCAGCATGAACCAACAACAATGGAACAAAGGATTATACGTAAATGGAGAATGGCTGACGCTGGATGAGAAAATTCCTGTGCAAAATCCAGCCACACTCGAGATCATCGGAAGCGTTCCAGATGGCTCAGTTACAGAAGCAAAGTTGGCGGTAGATGCTGCACACAAAGCGTTTGAAGCATGGTCCAAAACTACAGCTTATGAGCGCGCGGCTTTGCTGGAGCGCTGGCATCAAGTTATCGAATCGCGCTTGGATGAAATCGCATATGTCATGACGATGGAGCAGGGGAAACCACTCGCAGAAGCGAAGGGTGAAGTGCAATATGCCAACAGCTACATCAAATGGTACGCGGAGGAAGCAAAACGCATTTACGGTGAAATGATACCAGCTTCATCCGGTTCCAAGCGGATTCTGGTACAAAAGCAGCCGGTTGGTGTTGTGGCAGCAGTCACCCCGTGGAATTTCCCAGCAGCAATGATTACACGTAAAATCGCTCCAGCACTTGCTGCGGGCTGCACAACCGTGACCAAGCCAGCTGAGCAAACACCGCTGACGGCTCTATTGCTCGCAGAGTGTGCGCATGAAGCGGGTATTCCAGCAGGTGTTATTAATATCGTAACAACCTCAAAAGCAGGGGAAGTTGTCGATGTGTGGCTCGATGACTCCCGTGTGAAAAAGATCACCTTTACCGGATCGACGCCGGTGGGCAAGCTTTTGATGCGCAAAGCGGCGGATACTGTGAAAAAAATCTCGCTCGAGCTGGGTGGCCTGGCGCCATTCATCGTGGCAGAGGATGCGAATATTGAGACAGCGGTAAAAGGCTTGATTCAATCCAAATTCCGCAATGCAGGCCAAACTTGCATTTGCGCCAATCGAATCTATGTACATGAGAATGTAAAGGAACCGTTTTTACAGGCGTTGACGCAAGCGGTCGAGGCGCTGCGCGTAGGAAAAGGAACCGAGGACAAAGTGGAGATCGGACCGTTGATTGACGACAGAGCTGTTCAAAAGGTTCAGGATCAAATCGACGACGCCATTACCAAAGGCGCTACCCTTCACGGCAGTCCCGTATTGGAAGGCAGCACCGGATACTTCATGAAGCCTGTCGTGCTCTCCGGTGTAACGGATGAAATGATTTGCATGCAGGAAGAAACGTTTGGGCCGATTGCACCCGTCAGCACATTCGCGGATGATCAGGAAGTGATTCAGCGAGCTAACGCGACTCCATACGGATTGGCGGCGTATGTCTTCACGCAATCCTTGACCAAAGCATTCTACTTCTCGGAAAGCCTGGAGTATGGAATCGTTGGCGTAAATGATGGTGGCCCGTCCGTAGCACAGGCGCCTTTTGGCGGAATGAAAGAGAGTGGGCTGGGACGCGAAGGAAGCCATCATGGCATCGAGGAATACCTGGAAGTGAAGTATATTTCTTTGCAATTTGTATAGTCGCATAGGATGAAAAAACAGGGAAGCACAGCTCTTCGTAAAAAGGGCTGTGCTTCTTTTTTGTTCGATAAATGAAAATGATTATTGACAAAAAGCTGGGAATCCATTATTTTTGCATTAGGGCAACTTTTTTATACAAAGGCATATTATTTTGCTTGAGTGAATATTATTGGAACAAACTCACATTGTTGTGTTTGAGCATATATGTAATGAGATTGCAAATTGGATGAAGGTCATCTCGAGAAAAATCACAATCGGGTTACTTTGGAGGGAAACTTATGGTTCATGCAGTCAAAGTAAGTAGGCTTCACGTCTCCTATTTTGGGAATGAAGTCGTGCGAGATGTCTCGTTTTCTGTCAATCAGGGAAGTATGGTTGGCATCATTGGCCCGAATGGGGCAGGGAAATCGACCTTGATCAAGGCGATGCTCGGGTTGATCCCAAAGGATAAGGGTGACATTCGCTTTTATGGGAAGGAAACGAATGAAGTCAGAAAGCAAATCGCTTATGTACCTCAGCGAAGTCAAATTGATTGGACATTTCCAATTACTGTGATGGATACAGTCTTAATCGGGACGTATCCAAGCGTCGGATTATTCAAATTTCCAAAGAAAAAGGAGAAGGCTTGGGCGCTTGAGTGCTTGAAAAAAGTTGGCTTGGAGGAATATCGGGACAGGCAAATCGGGGAGCTGTCAGGTGGTCAGCAGCAGCGCGTATTTTTGGCACGAGCCTTGGCCCAAAAACCGGAACTACTGCTTTTGGACGAGCCGTTTGTAGGCATCGACGTCGCCAGTGAGGAAACTATTATTCGCATCTTGAAGGAGCTTCAGGTGGAGGACAAAACAATCGTGGTTGTTCACCATGATTTGAGCAAAGCGAATACCTATTTTGATCAGCTGCTTTTGCTGAACAAGGAATTAATCAAGTTTGGTGCTGTCGATGAGGTTCTGAATCGCGAGATCATGTCCAAAGCTTACGCCCGCGAGCTCCAATTTCTCGAGAAGGCGGAGGTAACTGCGTGATGGAATTTATTCAAGCGATTGGGCAATACGAGTTTTTGCAAAAAGCGTTGTTTACATCCGTGGTGGTCGGTATTATCTGCGGGATCATCGGCAGTTTTATTATTTTGCGGGGAATGTCTCTGATGGGAGACGCCATTTCTCACGCCGTATTACCAGGTGTTGCGCTCTCTTATGCATTTGGAGTGAATTTCTTCATAGGAGCAGTAGCAACTGGCGTATTGACAGCGATTGGAATCGGCTATGTCAGTCAAAATAGCCGTATCAAAAACGACACGGCGATCGGGATCTTATTTACGTCTGCTTTTGCACTGGGGATCATCTTGATCACGATGCTGAAAAGCAGTACTGATTTGTACCACATCTTGTTTGGAAATGTCCTGGCAGTGCGTCCTTCTGATATGTGGGTGACAGTAGGCATCGGTATTGTCGTGATCGTAACGGTCTACGCGTTTTTCAAGGAGCTGCTGCTGACATCATTTGACCCGACGATAGCTGCGGCGTACGGTCTGCGCAACAATCTTATCCACTACTTATTGATGACGCTTTTGACCATGGTAACGGTCGCATCTCTGCAGACGGTCGGGATCGTTCTGGTAGTTGCCATGCTGATTACTCCGGCAGCGACTGCGTATCTGCTAACAGATCGTTTATGGGTCATGATTTATTTGGCAGCAGGCTTCGGGGTGATTTCAGCGATTATCGGACTGTACTTTAGCTTTACCTACAATCTGGCGTCCGGTGCAACGATTGTCATGGTTGCGACTGCGCTTTTCCTGCTCGCATTTCTGTTCTCCCGCAAACACGGGGTTGTATGGAAATCAATTCGAGCTCGGCAAAAACGAGTCGAGCTTTCAAAGTAAAGGAGAACGACAATGAAAAAATGGAATTTGTTTCTTGTGTTTCTTGTATCATCCGTATTGATGGCTGCTTGCGGCACGCCCCAAAATGGCGCTGAACCCGGAAAGTCTGAAAGTGACAAGCTGCAGGTCGTGACCACCTATTCGATTCTGTACGACATTGTCAAAAATGTCGGGGGAGACCGAGTAGAGATTCACAGCTTGGCCCCGGTAGGCTCCAATCCGCATGAATACGATCCATTGCCTGCTGACGTGCAAAAAACAACGGATGCAGACGCTGTCTTCTATAACGGCTTAAACCTGGAGGCAGGTAACTCGTGGTTCGAAAAGCTGCTGCATACGGCAGGGAAATCCGGTCAGGATGCCCCTGTGTTTCGGATGAGTGAAGGCGTAGCGGCAAAGCATTTGACCACAAAAGGCAAGGAAAGTGAAGAAGACCCGCATGCTTGGCTGGATATTCGCAATGGAATCAAATACGCTGAAAATGCCCGAGATGCTCTGATCAAGATCGACCCTGCTCACAAGGAAACGTATGAGCAAAATGCCAAGAAATATATCGAACAGCTCGATGCCCTGCACCAAGAGGCAGTCAAGCAATACAACCTGATCCCAAAAGAACAGCGAGTTTTGGTAACGAGCGAGGGTGCATTCAAATATTTCAGTGAAGCCTATAATTTCGACGCAGCGTACATTTGGGAAATTAACGCCGAAAACCAAGGCACGCCAGAGCAGGTCCGTCAGGTTGTCGATGTGATTCGTGAGAAAAAGCTCCCGGCATTGTTTGTGGAAACGAGTATTGACCCACGCAGCATGGAGATGGTTTCAAGAGAAACAGGCGTACCGATTGTCGGAACCGTTTTTACCGACTCACTCGGCAAACCAGGCGAGGATGGCGACACCTACATCAAAATGATGGAGTGGAACATCAAGACGATTTACGACGGATTGACGAAAAAGTAAAAAAGGAAACGCATCAAGTACAGCTTTCTTGCGGAGGGCTGTACTTTTTTGCCATAGTAACGGCTGACTGGGGCCAAAAATAAAACCACCGCCTCCTAAAAGGAGACGGTATACATCGAGCTCGTTAGTTTTGGGGTGTTACCGATCATCACGTGCGACGCATCTACCTCCTGCTGAGTTAGAAGCTTTCTTACGTGTTGCTGCGGTTTCCCTTATTCACTAGGTGATCGTGTAAATCATCCATGGCACATCGCCTCCTAGAAGACTAAAGCCTGATTGAAAACACACCACCGAGCTCGATGTAGTTAGTATGATCCATATTCATTTTTTGATGCATCTACGACCAAAATTATTTCAGAATGTGCTTTTGGAGCGCGATCAAAAACTGCTGGTTGCTATAGACAGTGCCGCCAGCCAAAACAGGATCGATTGCATTGACATAGGCATGGTTTGCTTGTACTGCCCTCAAGCCTGTCCATGGGGAGCCATTCTGTAGCTGCTCGAATGCAGCTGCGTCGGCAGGTGCACCGCTTTTGTCCACCATGACAAACAGAAAATCAGGGTCTGCTTGTGCGAGAGCTTCCAGCGTGAGTGGTGTGCGCTCGGTTGCTTTTGCGACAATGTCTGGTGTCTGTAGGGCTAATTCGGTATAAAGCAGATGGTTGTACCTCTCGTTTTGTGGGTAAACGAAAAAGGAGCCTTCTTGAAACCAGACGGTCAGGAATTGCTTGTCCTGAAAGGAAACAAGCTTGTCACGCGTATTTTGTATGTTTTGCGTCAGCTTTTGAATGAGCGTATCCACGCTTTCTTCTCTGCCCCGGACATCTGCCAGCAGACGCAAATTTTCTGCCCAATAGGCGCCGTCCGTCGAAACCGGAATAACCGTTGCTGCGCTTTGCAGCTTTTGGATGTCCTCTGCTGTCGTTTTATCTGTTGTCAGGATGACATCAGGCTGCAGCTCTGACAATTCGCTGACGTTTTCCGCTACGTTCCACGGAAGATGCTTCGCATTTTGGGTGATAGTCGCGTACTCATGCGGGAACGTACCGTTTTTGTCCATCGTTGCCGCAAATGGTGGAATTCCGAGCAAAAGGGCATCTTCATACGAGCCGTGAGACCCTATAAATGCAATCTGCTTGGTACGGGCAGGAACCTTGTAGCTATTACCCAGGTACTCGACTGCTCGTGTCGGTTTGGGTTCTGCGGTATTGTCAGAGGAATTTCCCGTAGGGCCACCTGTGCTGCAAGCTGCCAGCAGGACGAGGAGGGCCGTCATCGGAATGGTTAATAGTCGTTTATACATGCCAGTCACTCCGTTCTTACTCTCTTTGGTTTTTCACTTGGATGTATCCTCAATGTAAATTATAGGCTACCCGAACGCTCAGATACCGTTGCATTCCTGAACATTTTCAAACGTTCTTGCAACCTCTTTTTTCCATCCGCTAAAGACTATTCAGCAGTAATGAATGGAGTTTTTCTTGTCTGGAGCGAAGAGATGTTCTACGATGGACAAAACCGACGTGGGAAGAATCCGACTGAGGGTTTCTGAGGTGATAGTAAATGGAATTGCGTCATTTGAAAACATTTCACGTCGTTGCAGAATGCCTCAATTTGACCAAGGCAGCAGATAGGCTGCGATACAGTCAACCGACGATCAGCTTGCAAATACAGGCATTGGAAAAGGACATTGGCCACTCCCTTTTAAATCGGGTAGGGAAACGAACCTTCCTCACGCCAACAGGGAAGCTGTTAAAAAGACATACAGATAAGCTATTCCGCGATTTGGAAGAGCTGGAGCAAGACCTGCGCAGACTGGAAAAGCCGTATGGGAATTTGAACATATCCGCACCTGAGTTTTATTGCAGCTATTACTTGTCTCGGCTGTTGAGTATTTATCTGAAGCTCCATCCACAGGTTCAAATGAAAATGCTCTGTTATAACAGCAAGGAAACCATCAAGCTGGTCGATACGAGTCAGGTCGACATCGGAATCATTGCAGGGACGTGCAACCGACCGGGGATCGAGGAGATCTTGATCGATCAGGAGGATCTGGTGCTCGTCGTCAATCCGCTTATCGTCAAAGACCACAGCGCACAAGAGCTGTTTGAGCTGTACCCGTTTATTTCCTACGATTTGGAAGGCGTCATCAAAGAGTGCCTGGACGAAATCGGCTGCGTCCCTCATTCTACGATCGAATGCGGCAGTGAAGAGACCATCAAGCGAGCTGTCATGACCCAGGCAGGAATCGCCCTGATCAGCGACGTCATCATCGAAAAAGAGCTCAAGCAAGGCACCCTGCAAGCCCTGCATCGCTTTCCAAAACGACTGCTGACACACTTGATCTACCCAAAAGATCTACGAGATTACAGTACAGTAAGTAGCTTTATCGATGTCCTATTGGATGTATGGCCTACCTTTCGCACTTGATAGAAAAAAGCGAATTCGGTTCTCCCCGATTTCGCTTTTATTATTTTTTCCTGCCGAAGAAAGTGAGGGCAGGAGAGCTGGTCCGAGGAAAAAGGAGAAAAGGCAAGGCTCTTTTTTCCATGCAGCCGGACAGCCCCACCCCCAAGCTGAAGGCCCAAGAAGCCGCAGCCTTTTCTCCTTTTTCCTCCCCACCACATCAGCCCGAACGCCAACCTATTGATTTTTTAATAGTTACCATTAAACAAACTCATTTTTCATGAATACTCAAATGAACTACTATAAATAAACAGAATTATGAAAAAGGAGAGATCGGTGTGCAAAACGACAAGGTGCAAGCATCAGGCCGAAAAAAAGCGATCAATGTTTTTGTGTTGCTGTTTGGTGTACTGCTAATCGCTACAATCCTTACCCACATCGTGCCTGCCGGAGAATACGCCCGCATCGAGGTAGACGGTAGAAGCGTAGTAGATCCACACTCGTTCAAGCAGCTGGAATCTACCCCAGTCTCATTCTTTCAATTGTTTAGTGCCATTCATACGGGGCTGGTTGAAGCAGCGGACATCATCTTCTTTGTTTTCATCATTGGGGGGACATTTGGGGTACTGACAGCTACAGGTGCTGTCGATGCGTTTATCCGATCCCTGTCCAAAAAGCTGAGCAATAAGGAAAAATGGCTAATTCCCGTCATGATGCTGTTTTTTGCATTTGCTGGGGCATTTACCGGAATGGCGGAGGAATCGCTGGCTTATATTCCGATGCTGGTTCCGCTCGCTGTCTCTCTGGGATTCGATGTCATCACCGGGACGGCAATCGTGTTGGTTGGGGCATCAATCGGATTTACGACAGCTATTATGAATCCGTTTACAGTCGGAATTGCTCAAGGGATTGCCCAACTTCCCATCTTTTCAGGAATCGGTTACCGCATTGTGTTGTTCGTCATTATGTATGTCGTTTCCGTCGCTTTTATTTATCGCTATGCGATGAAGGTGAAAAAGAACCGGTCCCTTGGTTTTTACGGGGAAGGCGTCTCCTATGACACCGCGCAGCAGCAAGACGATCAGCCTTTATCGAGAACCCACAAAATCGTTCTAACGTGCTTCCTGCTTAACTTTGCAGTCCTGATTTACGGAGTTCTTCAATTCAAGTGGTACATCACAGAAATTTCTGCTCTGTTTGTCGTACTGTCCATCGTAATCACCTTCATCGGGCGTTTGTCCGCCAACCAGTATATCGAAGCATTCATGAAAGGTGCTGCTGGCATGCTGGCTGGCTGCCTGATCATCGGTCTGTCGCGTGCGACTCTGGTTGTGCTAGACCAAGGTCATATTATTGATACGCTTTTGTACCATGCTTCCAGTGTTCTGGATGAGATCCCGCCTACGATGAGTGCGGGAGGAATGTTTATCCTGCAAGCGCTGATTCACTTTGTCGTACCGTCAGGCAGTGGACAAGCTGCATTGACCATGCCGATTATGGCACCTTTGGCGGATTTGGTAGGCGTAACCCGTCAAACAGCGGTACTCTCCTTTTCTTTGGCTGACGGGATTGGAAACATCATCTTCCCGACATCCGGCTATTTTATGGCTGGACTGGCACTCGCGGGTATTCCATGGAGTCGCTGGGCGAGATGGATTATGCCTTTAATCTTGACCCAATTTGCGATCGGACTCGTTGCTGTTCTGGTAGCGAATCTCATGCATTATGGACCATTTTAAATAACGGAGGTTGCGCATGAAAATTGTTTCCATAGAGGTATTTGCCACCCAGCTTCCTTTGGTACGGCCGTTTATCGTCGCGTACGATACATTCCATGAGCTGCCAAGCATTATCGTCAAAATGACGACGGATACAGGAATTGTAGGCTATGGCGAGGGCATGCCGGACCCCCATGTGACGGGAGAAAGCTTTTACAGCACGTACGAAATGCTAAGCAAAGACGTAGCCCCGTTGTTGATTGGAGAAAACCCGTTTGCGATCGAAAAGCTCCATAAAATCATGTCAGCCACTGTATACCACGCGCCAACAGCAAAGGCTGCGATCGATATTGCCTGCTATGACATTATGGGAAAAGTGACAGGTCAGCCCGTCTACAATCTGCTGGGAGGAAAGATGCACGCGTCCTTATCCGTTCCTTTCGTGATCAGCATATTGGCGCCAGAAGAAATGGCCAGCCAAGCGGCGCAGGCTGTAGCGGATGGTTATACAAGCATCAAAATCAAGGTAGGAGATGACCCGGCGACTGATGTCAAGCGAATTCGAGCCGTACGGGAAGCGATCGGTGAAAATGTCCAGCTGCGAGTAGATGCAAATCAGGGATGGCGTAATGTCGCGACGACCATGCGGGTGTTGAAGCAGGTGGAGGATTGTGAGATGGAATGGATCGAGCAGCCTGTGCTGGCAGACGACATCATAAGATTGGCAGAGGTGCGACAGAAGACAACCATACCAGTTATGATCGACGAAGGACTGCATGGTGACAAGGAAATGAGAGAAGTCATCATGAGACAGGCAGCGGATTTGATCAATATCAAGCTGATGAAATGCGGGGGACTGTATCCTGCTTGCAAGCTGGTAGCGCAGGCAGAAATGGCGGGTTTAGGCTGTCAGGTGGGCTCTATGGTGGAATCATCGATTGCGACAGCGGCAGGAGCACATCTCTCGATTGCCAAGAGCATGATTTTTTCCAATGAGATGGTGGGACCACTCATGTTTTCCAGAGATTTTGGCAAACTCCCATATGAGAAAGGTCAATTGATGGTACCAGATCGCCCAGGCTTGGGTGTGGATGTGGACGAGGCAACGGTACGAGAATTAAGTACACAATCGACTCTTATCCAATAGCTCGCGTTAGGTGAAATAGTCGCTTTCCTAGGTTGTAAGGGAAGCGGCTATTTCTTTTTTTGGGGAGATCGATATGAAATGCCCGATGACTGTTTCAGCTGCGTTTTTTATGGGTAATACTGTTCAGCAAGACCATTACAAAGGATTGAGACAATCGTCTCCATCCGTCATCCACATTCCACTTAGGAGGGATTAAGATGAATACCATGGAAACGAAAGTGAAAACAGTCCGAAACGTAAATGAAGCACAGCTTCAAGTCGCAAAATTCAGACGAGATGGTTATCGGGAAGATCAAATTTATGTGCTTGCGTATGACAAAGATCGCACCGAGCGTGTGGCAAACCGAGCAAATGCAGAGCAGATAGGCGTCTTGGAAGAAGGCTTTGGCACAGCGATCGCCAACGTTTTCCGTACCCGTGATGAGGAGCTGCGAGCAAAGCTGAGGTCAATGGGGTTCATTGCGTCTGATGCGGAGCGCCTTGAAATGGAAATGGAGAACGACCATATCGTCGTAATCGCATGGGGTGGAACCTACTACGACGGAAACGACTACGATCCAACGATTTATTACTATCCGCCGATGTTTTAGCGGGTCAGATACTACGAAGTAAATAGACAAGGAGGAGAGCTTTCTCTCGGGGAATCTGGGGAAAAGCTCTTTCCTCGGGAAGCATGGATCATCACCGTCACGAAAAAGGGGATGAAGCAGTTGCGTACTATGATGCTAAGCAAAATCGAGAGGGCCAGGCAGGAGCTGTATCAGGCTGTAACGATGACAAGTGGTGCTCACGGGATGAGCGAACCTTACGTCCTGAAAAAATCTCGAAAGCTGGATAATCTCATCTATCGCTATTTGCTGAGCGAGAAAACCAGGAAGAGTGAATCGGAGAGAAAAGGACGAGGGCCATGACTCTCGTAAGAAATAGGCAAGCCGGGTATCCGACACAAGTGGATGTCCGGCTTTCTCTATGTGAATGAAACAACCATAGTCCATTTTGCTCATCGGACTATGGCTGATCGAAATACCAAATCGTTTGCTTCCTATTGGATCGGATCGGGAACCTGGTTTTTATCAATAATCTCACTACCTGTTTTCAAATCCTTCATTTCATCTCCGAGCTTTTTCATCTCGTCTATATTTTGTGCCATCGAGCTGTTTTGCGCTCCTTCCAGTGTCATTTGCGTCCACTGGCGGAAATGCTGCTCCAGCTCGATCAGCTTATCGAGAGCGACTTTTTGTACGTGTAGAGGAACACTGCTTCTGGATTCAAATTCCGCTTCTTCAAAGTTGATGACGTGATGGCCTTGTTCATAGGTGACAGCGGTGACTAGGAGCGGATACGTAACGCCTGTATTTTCGCAAGCGATGTTCATGCGATAAGTTGAGGTGACAGCGTGATTGACTCGTTCCAAGCCCAGGTCTACCAATTGCTGATGCATCTTCGTTGACTCCATATACCTCTCCCCTTTATTAGAAAGTTCGTTACGTCGAAAAGCGGATTTAAGCTTCTCAGCTTTTGCCTTGCATGTCTTCTTTGACCGTTTGAATGGTATCTGCGACGATCTGTTTTCCTTCCTGTGCTTTTTCCGAAAGCTCTGAAGCTTGTATGCTGATCGTGTCTGCCGCATTGGCTGTTCTTTGCCTGAGGGTGGAGGCGAGATCGCGAGTTTTTTCGCCGAGAGAATTGACAGCGTTGGACAAATCTTCTCGCAGAGCTGATCCTGATTTCGGTGCCAGCAGCAATGAAGCGGCAGCTCCGATCGCGCCTCCGATCAGCATTCCTTTCAAAAGACCGCCTTTATTGTTATCTGGTGTTTGATTCATCGTCCATCTCTCCTTTTGTGTCTCGTATTTTGTTCCTACTCTTCTATAAACTTGTTTTTGGTGTTTGAAACAGGAAAATGATCCATTTTTCAAATTCAACTGTTTGAATCAACTTTTGGGTGGGTAGTAAAGGGAAGGAGCTCTCTGCCATATCGTGCTATGATAAAAGAAATGGACGTGGGGAGTATCCCCTGACTTTTTCGTGATAGGGGGTTGCTATGAGTATTGTCATTGTAGACGACAACCGAACCAATCTAGTGATCATTGAAAAAATCTTGCGAAAAGCTGGCTACGATAATCTGGTGCTGCTGTCTTCTGCCAAAGAGCTCTATCATTTTCTCGGCATGGATTCAAATGCAGCTGGAGAGGTACCGGTCGATTTAATATTGATGGACTTGATGATGCCGGAAATTGACGGCGTAGAGGCATGCAGAACCGTATTGAAGCAGGAAAGACTACGTGATCTTCCGATTATTTTTGTCACGGCGATGGGAGATTCCTATAAGATGGCGGAGGCACTGGATGCGGGTGCGCTCGATTATGTCATGAAGCCGATAAACAAGGTCGAGCTGCTGGCACGTATCCGTTCAACGCTTCGCCTAAAGCATGAAAAGGATTTACGCAAGGAACGGGATAAACGGATTCAAAATGAGCTGACATTAGCCAAGCAGGTCCAGCGCAGTATGCTCAGCAGTCCGATCCATGACCAGGCAGTAGACATATCGGCGGTCTATGAGCCATCCTCAGAGCTAGCCGGTGACTTGTACGCCTGGTATCAAATTGCGCCGAACCGTTATGCTGTCATTTTACTTGATATGATGGGGCACGGCATCTCTTCCTCGCTGGTGTGCATGTACATGTACGCAGGCTTAAAGGATACGATTATGGGGGGAAGTGATCCAAAAGCAGTCATGGACGAGCTCAATCGGCGTATGAACCAGCTGCAGATGTCGGACCGACTTATCAACTACTATTTTACGGCTATTTATCTGGTACTGGATACGGAAAAGCGGACGATTCAATACGTGAATGCCGGACATCCCGCAGGAGTTGCCATGGTTGATGGAAAAGCGGTAATGCTCGACAAGGGTTGCTGTGCCTTGGGGTTTTTTGAGAGAATTGATATTGTCCAAGATGAGATTTCTTACGCCAGACAGGCACGACTTATTTTGTTCACGGACGGTTTGGTTGAGAGCCTGGGTGTAGAGCATGAAAATGGAATGGTCCCGATTGTTAGCAGATTGCAGGAACAGGCTGAACATGATCCGGTCAGCTTTGTACAAAAGCTGCAGCCGGGTGCAGGAAGAGACGATCTAAAGGACGATAGGTGCCTGGTCATGATTTCAACGAAATAGATAAAAGCTACCAACAGAAAAGATAGAGGGAGTGAGCTACATGGCAGCTGAAAAATTTTCAATAGATCAGAAGGAAACCGATAAAGCGATTGTTCTTCATTTCCATGGTGAGCTGGATTTGGAGGTAGCAGCGACGTTATTCCGTGATAAGCTGGAAGCGGTGGTGTCTGGTACAGAAAAAGAACTCATTCTCGATTTGGCGGACCTCTCTTACATAGATAGCACAGGGATCGGTATCCTCGTTTCTATCTTAAAAATACGGGATGCAAAGAGGGCGCCGCTTACTGTTCGCAATATTCCACCAGGAGTGCTCAAGCTCCTGGAAATTACCGGGATTTCCAAGTTTCTGCTGCAAGGAGTAAAGGGTGGCGCGTAAATGGCTGCTTGCTCAAATAAAGACCCACGGGCCGACAATCACGCTGTCAGGTCCGTGGGTCTTTGATTTATCTTTATTTTCCGAGGTAGGCACTGAGCATCCAGCGATGCTTCTCAAAAGAAGTGTGGATGGCTGTGAGCATATCGGCGGTAGGCTGATCACGCTGATCCTCTGCCAAGGTAATGCCGATTTTAAGCTCCTTCATGATGTTTTCCATGTCTTCTGACAACGCTTCGACCATTTGCTGGTCATCTTCCTCCCCTGTGGCTTCCTTGATCGTCGCCATTTCCAGATGTTCTTTGAGTGTAGCGGTCGGTACGGACCCAAGAGCCAGCATCCGTTCCGCGATGGTATCGAGATGCAGTGCGACCTCTGTATACAGCTCCTCGAATTTAACATGCAGCGTGAAAAAGTTCTCGCCTTTCACATACCAGTGATAATTGTGCAGCTTCATGTACAACACTGAGAAGTTAGCCACCTGCTGATTGAGCGTCTTCGTCAAGTAAATGGAATACGTTACGGTGTTTGTCATCATAAGTACCTCCGTTTATTGAAGAATGGTGTGGATAGCAATAGTTACCCACTTTGCTGCAGGCTGAAACAGGCTATTTTTTTAAAAGATGACTGTTTCAAATGAAGCGCTGGTGGGTAATGGTTTTTAAATGTTTCAGAGGGAGGGCATGTTATGTTACTAGAAATGAGCGCCGTAATGATTGCGATTGCGTTTGTCATCCTGACGTTTTTCCTGATCCGGACCTTACAATCGGTGAAAAGCTCCCAGGACGAGGTCACACAGACCTTGGGGCAGATGAAAATAGAAGTCAGAGAAATTGGCGATGAAGTGAAGGCAGTAGTAGGAAATGCAAATAAAATGGCGGTTGATTTGCGTACGAAGCTGACGAAGCTGGATCATTTGTTTAGCAGTGTGGGCGATGTCGGTCAGGTGGTCCATGAGCTTACGACGACGGTCAGACAATCCGCTACCGGATTCTTCGCTTCTTTTAAGCAGCCGAAAAGAGGGTCAGCTCCAGCACAGCGTACAGAAAAATGGCAAGCCGTTTTAGAAGGAGCTCTTGCAGCGGGAGATGTCTGGCTGCGAATGAAGTCTGCACGCGCACAACCGGCTGGCAAGAGGGCGGGCGACTGAGCACTGTCAGTGGAATCTGTTACACTTGTAGGTAGAGCAGGAGACAGGAAAGGAAAGAGGAGCGATCATGAATCCATTTGTGAGCATTACAATACCCGCTGAGGCGGAATATTTGGATATTGTCAGACTGAGCTTATACAGCTTCGCGACGAAAGCAGGCTTTTCTTTCGAAGAAATCGAGGACATGAAAGTGGCTGTTTCCGAGGCTTGCAATAATGCCATTTTGCACGCTTATGAGGATGCTGACACAGGGATGATCGACCTGCGCTTCGAAAATGACGGGGAGCAACTGGTGATCACTGTGCAAGACTATGGACACAGCTTTGTGAATACAGGGGTGCCGGGGAGCAGCATTCCTGGCGAGCGAGAAGAAATTAGCGAGCTTTCGGTAGGCGGCCTTGGTATTTTCCTGATGGAAGCATTGATGGATGAAGTTCAGGTGGACACGGGGAGCACCGCAGGAACCAGGATCGTTTTATCCAAGCGGCTGAGCAGAAAAGGGGAAAGGGTATGAATCCAAACCAACCCTCGGAGGCTTTGTACAAGCTGTACTCCAAAATGAAAATCTATCGGGAAACCGAATGCGGCGAAGCAGCAACCGAGCTCTTGCTGCATTATGATCCAATCGTCCAGATGGCAGCAGGAAAGATGTCGCGCAACCGTCCCGACTTGAACGAGGATTTGTATCAGGTGGGGCGAATCGCCTTGCTTCGCTTGTTCAAGCAGTATGACATCGCGCTTGGCATTCCCTTTGAAGGCTATGCCATGAAGCATCTGGTCGGACATATGAAAAACTACTTGCGGGACAAGTCCTGGTACATACAGGTGCCGCGAAAAATTAAAGAAAAGAGCGCACATGTTCAGCGGATGATTGACGAGCTGACTATCAGACTGGAGCGCTCCCCCCACGTGGAAGAGATCGCAGATGAGGTGGGGCTGACTGTGGAGGAAACCATCGAGGTTCTCGTTGGCCGTGACTACTATAACTATACGTCGCTAGACACACAGCTCTCGCCTGAAGGGGAGAGTAATGCGACGATTGCTGATATGATTGCCACACCCGCTGATGATTATCAGCTGCTGGAGAAGAGAATGGATTTGAATGAAGCGCTTGGCTGCTTGAAAAAAGAAGAACAAAAAGTGATTTCGCTGATTTACACCGAAGGACAATCCCAAAGACAAATTGCTGAGCAATTGGGCGTTTCCCAGATGAGCGTGTCCCGAATTCTGAAGCGGGCCATCGATAAACTAAAGCATGCGTTATCAGAATAAGGCTTCCTCATGAGCGTCCATCCTTTTTTCGTTTCGTGGCAGCGAATGTAGTAAAATAGTTGGTATATTTTTTTCAGACACGAAGCGTATGAAAGAAGGCGAGCTCGATGAAAGGTTTTAATCTGAACATTCAGGCGAAAATTTTTATCGTGTACGTATCGATCGTGGCTTGTCTGGGCGTTTCCCTCCTTATCGTGAATCACGCGATGAAGGATTTGCAGGCTGAAATCGAGTTTATATCCAATCATGACATGACCGTACACGAGTTGACCAGTCAGGTACAAAAAAATGTGCTGGATATGGAAACCGGGATGCGCGGATATGTGATTACTGGGGATGAACAGTATCTGGAGCCCTATGAGATCGGAAGCCGCAGCTGGCAGGATAACTACAACAAGCTGTACACGATGCTCGCGGATAATCCGGGGCAACAACGGAATCTGGAACAAATCCGCCCTTTGATATTAAGCTGGGTGGCGAATACCGGAGAGTACGTCGTCCAGAAAAAGAAGGAAAACAAAGCGGAAGCTCTCCAGCATCATTTTGAACAAAATACAGGCAAAAAAACGATGGATCAGCTGCGCACACAGCTTGATTCTTTTCTTGTGGATGAGAAGAGAGTGACAGCAGAGCGTATCGAAAAGCTGAATCAGAGCAATGAAAAGGTGCTCTATATTTGGTATGCCATTATCGGCTTCGTAACGATCATCACCTTTGCCTTGTCCCTCTATCTGTCCAGAACTATCGTCAGCACGATCAAGCAGGTCGTGAAAACGATTCGAGAGATAACCGATCCCTCATCCGATGTGGACCTAACGGCAAGAATCGAGGTGCAAACAAAAGACGAGCTGCGGGAGCTGGCTTTTGCGACGAATGATTTGCTCGGCAGTCTGGAGCGACAGAGCTGGATACAGAAGAGCCTGACGGAAATTTCTACAATCTATCAGGGTATAACTGATATTCACACGCTCGCTAAAGCTTTTGTTGGCAGGCTTGCGCCAAAGCTCGGAGCGGCATACGGTGTCGTCTATCTACGGAAAAATCATAGCGCTGAGACGATCTTCATTCGAGTGGCAGACTATGCACTTGCGAATCAGGAGCATGCTGCGGACAGCTTTCGCTTGGGGGAAGGTCTCGTTGGTCAGTGTGCGGTGGATAAACGAATCTTTCTTATCGATCATTTGCCAGAAGATTACATCAAGGTCACCTCTGGGTTAGGGGAAGCCTCGCCTCGCCATTTAGTGGTCGCTCCGATCACGGTAGAAGGAAGAGTAGAGGCAGTCGTCGAGCTGGCTGCGTTTCAGCCGTTTGAAGCAGCGCACTTAACACTCTTGGATTTGCTGCAGGAGAAGTTTGGACAATCGATCGTCAGCGTTCTGGGAAGGATGGAAGTGGAGCGCTTGCTTAGCGAGTCTCAAGTGATGACCGAAGAGCTGCAGACACAGTCGGAGGAGCTGCAGACTCAATCGGAAGAACTGCAGATGCAGCAAGAACAGCTGCGCATGACCAATGAATTTTTGGAAGAACAAAATCTTTTTGCGCAGCAGAGGGCAGCTGAGTTGCAAAAAGCAAAGGATGAGCTGGCAGACTACGCGCGCAAGCTACAGGAGAGCTCGCAGTACAAAACTGATTTTCTGGCAAACATGTCCCATGAGCTGCGTACTCCGCTGAACAGCATTTTGATCCTGTCACAAATGCTTATGGAAAACAGTCAGTCAGAAACGGACGAGGAGGAAGTGGAAGAGTACTCCCGGGTCATTTATACAGCGGGGCAAGACTTACTTCGCCTCATTGACGATATTCTTGATTTATCCAAAATCGAGGCTGGGAAAATTGAGATCATGACAGATGAAGTCAATGTCTCGGAAATCCCACAGCTGATGCAAAGCATGTTTGAACCAGTAACTGCGAAGAAGCAGGTGGACTTT
This sequence comes from uncultured Brevibacillus sp., assembly GCF_947502445.1. Classification (GTDB taxonomy): domain Bacteria; phylum Bacillota; class Bacilli; order Brevibacillales; family Brevibacillaceae; genus Brevibacillus. The sequence continues at coordinate 2,223 of NZ_CANMZW010000015.1, read as the reverse complement.
GAAGTACGGGTCCATCCAGACACACCCGATCTTATTTTGACGGATGGGCAGAGACTGCATCAAATATTGAAAAACCTGTTGTCAAATGCATGTAAATTCACTGAACAAGGAAGTGTGACGCTGCGGATAGGACCAGCGAATCCGTTGCGTGTACAGGAGCTGCTTCCCGACCTGAGAGAAGAGACGGTACTGGAATTTTCAGTGATGGATACGGGAATCGGAATCCCGTACGACAAGCAGGAGCTTATCTTCGAGGCGTTCCAGCAGGTCGATGGCACAACCAATAGACAGTATGGTGGAACCGGACTTGGACTCTCGATTTGCCGTGAGTTTACGCGCCTATTGGGTGGAGCCATCGTGGTTGAGAGCGAACCGAATAAAGGAAGTGCGTTTACTCTGTACCTCCCCAGCAAACGGGATGATGCTTCTCCAGATGGACAAGGTACGGGACTTCTGACGACAGACGAAGTGGCAGCAACGGGGAGTATGGTGGCTTTGGAACGAGGAGCTGAGGCTATCAGCTGGTTGGATACGGCCACAGCTGCTCCAGAAGAAAAGCTGTTCCAGGGAAAGCATGTACTGCTAGTTGATGACGATGCCAGAAATGTGTATGCGCTCGTTACCGCACTGGAACGAAAAGGAGTTTCGGTAGAGGTAGCGGAAAATGGCAGAGAGGCATTGAAGAAGCTCCGGGGTGCTGAGGAATACGATCTGGTCCTGATGGATATTATGATGCCGATCATGGATGGCTATGAAGCGATGAAGATCATACGTGAGGAGCTAGGCCTAGACCAGTTGCCCATCATCGCGCTGACTGCCAAAGCGATGAAGCACGAAAGAGAAAAATGCTTGGAATCCGGGGCTTCCGATTATATTATGAAGCCATTAAATATAGATCAGCTGTTCTCGCTCATGCGGGTGTGGCTGACGAAATAGAAGTAGGTGAACTCGAAATGGACACTCCATTACCAGACCTATCCACCGATTCTTTGACAGCTATGGAGAATGTGGTTCACGACGAGCGGCAACAAATAGAAATCAACCTGCTCTTGGAAGGTCTTTATCAAATGTACGGCTACGATTTTCGCGGGTATGTACGTGCATCGCTGCGCAGGCGAATTGTAAACCGGATGACGGCGGAGGGACTCCCGACTATCACAGCATTATTGGAGAAGGTGCTGCATGAGCAAGGAGCTTTGGAGCGCTTGCTAAACGATTTGTCCATTCGCCTGACCGAAATGTTTCGAGATCCAAGCTTTTTCATCGCCTTCCGTAAAGAGGTAGTGCCCTTACTACGGAAACTGCCTGAAATTCGGATATGGCATGCTGGCTGTGCAACGGGGGAAGAAGTGTACTCCATGGCGATCCTGATGTTGGAGGAGGGCTTGGCCCACAAGACGAAGATTTATGGAACGGACATGAATGAAAAGGCGATTGAGGCTGCGCAGAAAGGAGCATTTCCCTTAAAGAAAATGCAGCAGTATACGAAAAATTACCTGGAGGCCGGAGGAACGAAGGCTTTTTCCGAATACTACGCTACCGACCATCGCTTTGCGTATTTTCGCCCCAGCATGAGTGAGAACCTCGTGTTCGCGCAGCATAACCTGGTGACGGATGGATCTCTGAATGAGTTTCATGTGATCTTGTGCCGCAACGTCCTGATTTATTTCGATCAAGAGTTGCAGCATCATGTCCATAGGCTGATTTACGAGAGCCTGGCTGACGGGGGCATTCTCGGGTTAGGGAGCAAGGAGTCGATTCTTTTTGTGCCAGATGGCCTTCCCTACACCGATTTCGTTCCACAGGAAAAAATCTACAGAAAATAAAGCTCTGTGAAAAACCTCTCGACCGTTTTGTTTCAGCCACGAGAAAAGTGGTTAATAATGAGCAGGAACGATTAGACAAGAGGAAGCAAACCAGGAAAGGGTGATCCACATGTTACGATGGTCTATGCTGTTTCTGATCATTGCCATAATTGCGGCGATATTCGGGTTTACAGGGATTGTTTCGGCAGCGGTGGGTATCGCGAAATTCTTGTTCGTTGTTTTTTTGATCTTGTTCGTTCTGTCGCTCATTTTTGGAAAGCGCAGCAGTTACTAGAAAAAGATGAAGGTACTGGCGAGAATCCGTCTCCTTTAGGCGGATTCTTTTAGTGCGCCACGCATGGCGACTAACTAGGTGGTGAAAGTCCACTGTGGGGGTTTGTAGTTACCAACCACTAGC
>NZ_CANMZW010000014.1 GCF_947502445.1 uncultured Brevibacillus sp. | reverse complement strand
GGCTTCAAGCAAGAGAAACTCCTTGTCTTGAAACGTTCCAAAGCTTGTTGTAAACGGCGCTTTCATTCGCATTTTTAGATGCCGCAGTGTAATCTCTTTTACTATCATGTTTCTCCCCCGCCTTTTGGATTAGGTCTGTTCAAGTTCCGTTGATTGATTATCACTTTATTCTGTTAACTAACACTTCGATGTGCAGATGTACCAGGTAGTTGTGAACCGCTTCATACATCATAACCTTTTCTGAATTTTAAACTTCTATTATCACAAATAAAGAAGTTTACACTTCAAATGTGGTCGCTGGTAGAATAACACGATTTAGGGAAGATATCAATAACAATTTTGAAAATTTCAACAAGTTACGTTTTGAATCATGCTTGGGTTTTGTCTATAGTGGTTCAACGTGCTTTTCGTCTGCTGTTTTAGTTGGTAAATGAGGAACCAGGATGCTATTAGGTACGAAAAAAACTCTGTATCCTTTGATTGGAGACAGAGTGGTTTGTAGTTCGTGTTGGCCTGATGATAGTGAAGTCCTTTTCACCATAGTGGCAATTCAAATGTTAAAACTTCGCACATTAAGGGCTCCGACAACCAATGCTTGCAGGCTATCCAGCATGATAGGAATTGCTCGCTTCTCGCAAAGTGAGGGCCTTTGTTTCTGGAGCCCATGCAATTGATACAATGGTCCCGATAAACAGCACTGCGGTTAAAGCAAGCATTGAAGCGCTTACACCATAGTGAATGATACTTATCGGTAAAAGAAAGGTGCCCGCGGCAGAGCCAAGACGACTAACTGCTGTAGCGAAACCAACGCCCGAAGTACGAACTTCAGTTGGAAAGATCTCGGGAGGATATACGACGGCAAGATTGTTGACCGCTGACATCAATAATGTAAAGACCGCAAAAAATAAGACAAGCAGGAATTTTGATCCGCTGGGCAAAAGGCTAAGCATAAGTAAGGAAATGGTAAGTATTGCAAACGAACTAATCAAGAAACCTCTACGCGAAAACCTTACACTAAACCAAATACCAAAAAAGGAGCCTACAATTAGTAAACCGTTCAGGAGCAAATCCGTCGTGAAGTTTTCTTCAAAACCCAATTGAGTTAATATTGATGGAAGAAATGTATAAATGGCAAAGTAAGGGATAACCATACAGACGAAAAAAAGCCCACTGAAAGCTGTTCGAGTCCGCAGTTTTTTGTGAAAAAGTGTAGAAAAATTAGCCCTGCTTTCTATAGTTGTTTCATCAAGCTCTGCATTGAACCCAACGAATTTTTTGACAATGTTCCTCGCCTCTTCGACCCTCCCCTTACTGATAAGCCATCTTGGTGACTCAGGCGTTCCTATTCGCAACAAAAGCACAATGAATGAAAATATACTCGTACTAGCAAGCATCCAGCGCCATGTTTCTGGACTAGCATTATGAAAATAATATCCTATGAGTGTTGCTGATACATATCCAATCGTCCACACAACATTGAGTGCACCGAGGAAAGGGCCACGATACTTTTTAGGAGTAAACTCTGCAAGCAAGGTTGTACCAACAGCGTAGTCCCCACCCAAACCAAACCCAACTAGAACACGTAGAATAAACAATTCAACTTCATTCTGAACAAAGAATTGTAGAAACGATGCCACTGTAATCAATAAAAAGTTAAAAAGAAATATTTTCTGCCTGCCTATTCGATCGGATAACCATCCAAGAATCAGGCTACCAAAGAAAAGTCCGATTAATGCTGAGCTCCCAAGTAATCCTACCCATAATGGACTGAGCTGCATCTGAGGAGTAAGTAAGGTTAGAACAATGCCAATAATTCCGAGCGCATAACCATCAGTAAAATGTGCACCAAAAGTAAGTGCAGTTATTTTATAGTGGAACTTATTTAAAGGCGCATCATCCAGATAGAATTTTTGTTCCGTCATTTTTTTAACCCTCTCTTCCATTTGAAAATAGTGAGCGTTAGAAAGTAAACAGAATGACAACCTTGCCAAACAGAAAGTAACAACTTTTATATACAGAAATATCAGAAAATAATACCCCCCCTAACGTAATCGTTTCTAATCTGGTTTAGCAATTTTTCCTGAGGCTAAAGATTAACCCATGTACCCAACCGAATGAATTGCCTCTACCATACGAAACATGCAGGTTTATTACCTCCCCCCTTTAGTGGGTTCTCTAGTGCCCTAGGTGGGGAGTTTTCGGATACAAAAAACCCCCCAGACTGCTATTACTGGCGGTTCTGCTTCTCCATAGTAAAGCAAGGTTTCACACCTTGAAAATATATCAAGGTCAATCCCAAACCATCATCGCTAGTATTATCGTTTCAGCTCCCTCAGGTTAGCTAACATCAAAGAAACGTCAGTCTTAGACGAAATCAATGTCTAAAACTGACGCCACCTCTTAAAGTTTAAAGCTATAAAATATTCGATTTATTTAAAGAACACTCTTGATAAATTGGGGGATATATTCACAAATATTCCTTATGACGAAATAAATGAGAGCATTATTTAGTTCACTGAAAATTCAATCTTATTTCATTAAAGCTATTTTCTGCCTCTACATATCGATTCTCTAGATGGGCTAATTCTTGTTCCGCCTGCAAAACTTCTGCAGTACCTGTAAGCCCCAGTTTAAATTGTGCAATCATCTTATTGTAATTGTCTGTAGCAATTTCGACTGCCCTCTTACATGTCTGTAAGAGTTTATATCCGTCCTCATAACTTTGGTAAAGACTGTATATAGCAAAGATATTCGCTCTGTTCATCTTTTCTAATTCTAGATTCGCTTTTTCCAAATTGTTTCTAGCAATTTTCCCTGGATCAGTAGAGGGGACTGAATATCTATTGACCAAATCGACATGTAACTGTGCGATCTGTACATCTCCCTTTTTTTGAACACGAGTGCTTGTATCTGTTGTCAGGGACGCAATGGCGTCTTCAAATGTGATTGGAGGGTCTTCCGTCGCGGTATCTTGCCCAGGTGAAAGCAACCAATCTTTCTGAGCATCTACACCTAATATTTCATTTTGCTTGATTTTCGTTTCACTCCATTTCCGTTCAGCCTCTAACCACCCAACTTGTGTACTTGCCAATCTTGTTTCCACTAGCATAGTATTTTCTACCGGAATGCTTGTGGTCTCGTGTCTTCTTGCCATTTCCTTTACCACTACTGCCAACTCATTAACTCTTTGATAGCGATGTTTTTTCCACTCTTTATTGTTGTATGCTTCTAATAAATGATAGTAGGATTGAATTGCCTTTGCCTTTAAAGTACCCGGTAGCGCTTCTTTATAAAGCTTGCTTACGCGCGCACTTAGATCTCTTTGTGCTTTGGGGATGTACTTTTGCACAGCAACTGCCACCGAATCAATTGAATCAGAATCGACCAATCGATACGCCATGTTAGCGAGACGCATATTTAGTTCATCATTTTCAGCGTTAAGACGAGCAATCGACAACTCTGGATCTGCGGCTTTCACTAGCTCTATTGCTCTTTCGATGGTTAATATTTCTGGACTTTCTGTATCAGTAGAAGTATTTTTTGTAGCAAAGCTAGGTGATGCGATGCAAAAAAAGCAGGTTAAAAAGGTTACAGAAAGAATGGAGTTAATCTTTATTTTATTCATTCTGAAATTTCACCTCTTTATGATGGGATAGTTATATTGGCGTACAAAGGTCACTTTAAAGGAAATTTCCTTCAGCGTTGTTTTGATGACATGACTGATTGCTCGTTCACTTTACAATTCAACATATCGTCAAAATATTTGTTTTTTGAATCCGGAATAGTTTGAATTTTTTTAGCCCAGAGCTACTATTTTCATCTCTTACTCGTGTTCCAGTTGGGCAAGCCGTTGTATCCCTTTCACCAATAACCCATGAGCTTGTGTCATCCATTTCAGGCGAGGATTTAACGTAATACATTGAAGAATAAAACAATCAACTTTATGTGTATCAAGTGAGACCACTTTTTTGGAAAATTTTCGAAAATAAGCAGGCGTATAGGGAACATTCTCTCCTTTTGCAAAATTGGCGACATAATCGTGAATAATCGACTCAACAACCTCGCTGTCATACGTAGCTTTTTGCTGTACGGCATCAATTAATCGACTTGAGATTTCCTGCATAGATAGCTCCCAAGTCGGAATATCTATTTTGCCCAACAGAATCATGTTCAGGTAAGGTATCACACTGAGTTTTGCTTCCGCAATAAATGTAGGGTCATCCAGCATTTTCTCTATTTCATTCAAAGCAGCAATTTGTTCGGCCGTCAATTTACCTTCTTCATCATAAACTCTCCAGTGATTGGAGACTCAATGTAATTTTTTGGAAAAAACAAAAGGGATACCTTCCCTTGCAGGAATATAATCGGTCTGGGAAGGTTTAGGTGCTATGATTTCGCTGTATGTGTCTTGTTGTTATACTACTTTCTCTTTGATCAATGGCATCAAACCGCCCAAGTTCATACGATTCACGTTACCTTGTACGTCTCGGGTAAATCGCAGCACGTTTTCGTTGCCACCTACGTTAAGGGCAAAGCCATCCTCTTCAACTGATCGCAACGGAATTTTCGCTTTGTTCATCGTCAACACCAATTTTTCTGCTTCCACTTCTACTGTCATCCCTATGCCGGCATGTGCCTTGTAGTTGCCTACATACTCAGGCAGACGATCTGTAGGTAAATCAATGTCAGGATAGGTATATGGCGGGGTATCCACTGACAGCGACTGCAAACTGCAAACGAGTCCAGACATCATACTGCCTGCAGGGGCGCTCATACTATTATTTAAGATCATAGCAGTAATCCCGGTTTCTTTCGCGATGAACATTTGAGCGGCGACTCCTTTGATGCCTCCTGTATGCTCAATTAAACGAGCACCGTGATAGTTTGGATGAACGATCAGACCGTAGCCATAGTACTGATTTGTTCCCAGCTTTACATGTGGTGAAATCATTTGTTCCACGCTTTTTGCTGATAGGATTCGTTCCTTCCCTACCATACCTTCGTTGCGGAAAATCTCGGTATATTTTAACATATCGCGGACAGATGCTTTGAGAAATCCTGCTGCACGCATAGCCGGAGCGTCCCACCAGATAGGGGCAGCGTACACTTCGTGGGCTCCGTCTGTGATTCTGTTGGCGTAACAGGTTGCAAGATCAGCATAATCCCCGAGCTCCTCTACGAGAAATACGCTATGCTTCATTCCCGCAGCTTCCAGGATATGCTTCTTTATGAACTGCTCATATGACTGCCCACTTGCCCTTTCAATGACTAGACCTAACAGCCCGTAAGCATCATTGTTATAGGCAAGCTCAGTGCCTGGGGGTCCAAGCAACTCAAAGTCGAACGATGCGATATAATCCAGAAGGTCTGTATACGTGTCAATCGACTCATGATTATGAATATCGTATTCAATCTCGCTAGCAGCTGGATCATCCAGCATGGTCCGCTTCATTGCGTAGCCCAAAGAGGGAAGCGTTGGCAAGCCTGATGAATGTGTCATAAAGTGATGAATGGTAATACCTTCGACGCTTTTGCCACCTTTTAGCCGAAATTCTGGAATATGCTTTACAATCGGATCATGAACAGACAGCTTGCCTGCTTCCTGCAACTGCATGATTGCTACGCAAGTAAATGACTTCGTGACGGACCCAATACCGAAAACCGTATCTGGAGTGATGCTTGCTTTCATCTCCACATCCCTGTAGCCAAACCCCTGGTGATAGACTAGCTCACCCTCTTTGGCCAATCCGACAGAAGTACCTGGGACCTTGGCTGACTCCGTTATTTTTTTCATATACTCTTCAAATGATTGTTTCCATTCTGTGCCTTTCATGATTACTCCCCTCCCATGTCTTTTACTTTCTGCATTCGTGTAACCGCTTACAAACAATTGGCAAATTTCTACCTATTTTTCTGAAAGAGCTCCTCCCCCCTCTCACCATGATAAACTCTCCAGTGGTTGGAGACTCAATGGTTTTTTTGAAAAAATGCATAAAAATTCCCGGATATGAATTTTCAGCTCACATCCGGGAAGGTGATGTTAACCCAGTCCAACTTAAGTTGGCTTAAAATCAAAGCAGCTTTAGTGCTCTCAGCAAGCTTCCTGGCTTTTCGATAGTAGAATCCTTACCTTGGTAATGATTCTGTTCCACTCCTTGCAAGAAAGGGTTACTTCTTGCTTGTTTGTTGTTACGACGGAAAGCATCTGCTAAATGCCTTGAGCAGCTTTACAGGGCCTTTCGTGCGAATTTTTCGGGAGAGGACAGCTGATAATATCCCTGTTTCTTTGGATAGCAGACGAATCCAGGTTTTACTGTCCGCGATAAGCTGGAAATCTGCATCCCCGATATGTCCCATTTTTACAGAAATGGTCTTGTCAGAAATGACAATCGTTGCTTGAGCTTCTTCTTGTCCCGTAAAAGTAAAATGATAGGTAGCCACTAAATCTTTAGCTTGATTTCTTTGAAACATATGGGGAAGACCGGCCAAAAATGCCCGGATTGATTTTGAGCGCAAGCCATTGCTCACAAGACGAACTTCTTTATGCGGAAAACGCTTTCTGACATGTTCCTCAGCGTCGGAGTTCGGTACGACATACACCATTTCCTTTTTATCCTGTAACGGTTTGGCAACCTCCTGGAAAAAACTTTTGCGATCAGCAAGAAAAGGGCCAATCACATCTTCTCCAGCAGGACAAACAGATAAGCAGTACGCAGCTTTATAATTTGCTCCAAAAGAGAGACTTTGCCACATGGAAGCCGTTTCTGCGTCATTGACTTTGGCTCTGTAATCTTTTGAATTTTTGCTGTCGGCTATTGTTTCCACCCAATCAGTAAAGCCTCCGGAAAACTCTCGATAGTTGTGTGTATAGCAGGCAGAGAAATTAAAGTGACCGTCAGAGCCAATCGCACCTACCGGACAGGCAGCCACGCACAATTTGCACTCCAAACACGGATTGTAATCCATCGGCTGGCTTTCTGAGGTCAATTCCGCATTCGTCAGGATCGTTCCGAGCAAAATGAAGTTACCAAATTTGGGATGAATGACATTTCTGTGGATACCGATTTGTCCGAGTCCGGCTGCAACCGCAATCGGTTTATGAGAAATGACCCATGACTTGCCGCCACTAGTAACCTCCATCGGGAACCCAGCAGGCGGATTCAACGCCTTGATGCCTCTCGCTTCAAGCTCTTTCACGATTTGATGTCCGATATGTGTCACGTCATCAATCACATGATGAAATTCCGCATTGGCAATGGACCTGGCCGTTGAACGCAAAGGTTCACGATTCATTTTGCAGACGAAACTGATCAGTGTCCGGGCTTGGGGAAACAAACTTAAAATTTCTTGGCGCTGGGCATCGAGTTCAGTCCGGCTGATAGAGACGAATCCGACATCGTCAGCTCCTGCATCGAGACATAGATCCCGCAGCCACTGCGTATCAACAGGGGCTATGTGCATCTCCTCTGCCGCTTCTCGTTTCTTGTGGTACAGCTTAACAGTAGGATGGTCATTTATTATTGACTTTGCCACATTGCACAACTCCCTTAAGAAGATGTATGGATCGAGACTAGCTCCTTGGCATAACGTTTACTGGCATCAAGAATGTTCTGGCTTAATTCGGAGTCATTTACCGAACGCGCAAGCAACAGTGCGCCAACCATTGAACTAATAAGAGCCATGCTTTTCTGATCGTTGTTTCCAACCATTCCAGAAATAAAGGAAATGAACCGTGTGAGCTCCTCCGTAAATGTCTCACGGATATCTTCGGATGAACGTGAGATTTCACTGGACAAAGTGGGAAGAATGCAGCTTTTTTCCAACATGTCCCGATGAGCTGTGCTTAGGTAATAGTCAATGACCGTTTGTATCTTTAAATCATCCGCTTTATGCTCCGCAGCATTTCGCAGAAGATCTATCGTTTCTTCAAGCGCTTTCCGACACGCTTCGGCGACAAGCTGATCTTTATTCGCAAAATGAGCGTAAAAACCGCCGTGGGTTAATCCCGCACCCTTCATGATTTGCGGCACACTCACTTCTTTGATGCCGTTCTTGCGGAATGCTTCCGCAGCACTTCCCACGATTTTTTCGCGAACCTTCATTTTATGTGTTTGGGTATAAGGCATGCCAATCACTCCCGTAAAACATGATTTGTTACAAAAAATTATAACTATCATATTTAAAGTGTCAATTAGGGACAGCCTTTTCTTTGTTTCTATCCTTCATGATTTTTCTAAGGGCATTCTCTGCTGCCTCCATGATCACCTCTCCCAAAGTAGGATGAGGATGAATGGTCAAAGCTAAATCCTCAACGGTCGCTCCCATCTCGATCGCAAGTGTAAGTTCCGATATGAGTGTTGAAGCCTCTACTCCAACGATTTGTGCACCCATTACAATTCCAGATGCCTGGTCTGCAATCATTTTGACAAAACCTTCTGGTGCTTTCAGCGCCAATGATCTGCCATTTATGGAGAATGAGGATTTGCCAATAACAACCGGAATAGCTTTTGCTTTGCATTCTGTTTCAGTCAGTCCAACGCTTGCAAGCTCCGGTTCAGAAAAAACGACAAGCGGGATCGCTTTGTAATCAACGGCAGAAGACTCACCAGCAATGGCTTCTACCGCAACCTTCGCTTCATAAGATGCTTTGTGGGCAAGCGCCGGACCCTTAACAATATCTCCAATTGCGAAAATATGCGGAATCGACGTCCTGCACTGTTCGTCAGTTTCGATGAGTCCATTGCTCGACATCTGTACTCCAATGTGCCCCAGCCCTAAGTTCCCGTCTGTATTCGCCTTTCTTCCTACAGTCACAAGCGCATACTCCGCTTTAACAAGATGCTGTTCTTGATTTTTCAAATAATGGAGTGTAAGCGAATCAGCATGCTGTTCTGCTTTTATGGCTATCGCCCCTGTAATGATGGTGATGCCATCATCGTTCAATTGACGGATAACAGGTGCGGCAAGATCGGCTTCAAACCCTGGCAGCACTTGTCCTCCTCCCTCCAGAATTGTCACCTTGGTGGCGAATTTGGCATACATTTGTCCCAGTTCAACCCCAATATATCCACCACCAATGATGACCAAGCTGGTTGGTATTTGAGAAAGCGAAAGAGCCTCTGTGGATGACAAGATACGTCCTCCAAACGGCAACGCCTGCAGTTCAATCGGTCGGGAACCCGTTGCCAGAACAGCGTGTTTAAATGAAAGCTTTTGATCCGTTCCCGCTTTTTTTATTGCTACTGTGTGTTCACCGATCAAGCTTGCCTCTCCTGTGAGAATCGTTACTCCGGCCGACTTTAACAAATAATTGACTCCGCCGGATTGCTTGTTGACGACAGCTTGTTTGAAAGCCTGGGCATGCTCAAAAGAGATGGAAGCAGCAGTGTTGTTCCATTGCTTGTACGTATTGTAGCGATGCGACTCTGCAATCAATGCTTTAGAAGGAATGCAGCCCACATGGGTGCAGACTCCGCCAATTTGGTCACGTTCTACAACTGCCGTCTTCATTCCAAGCTGTGCGGATTTTAGCGCCGCCATATAGCCTCCCGGACCTGATCCAATAACCAATGTGTCCACCGGATTAAGCTGGTTCATATTCATATCCTCCTACGTTTAAATATGATGGTCATAATATATTATAATCATCCTATTTAAAAGCAGTCAATGTCGCTTTGTCTTGCACTGCACTTGGGACTGATTCACAGCAATCATACCAACACAAAAAGGTAGGAAGAGTTAAGCCTCTCCTACCCTGTACCGATACGGTTTGCCCCCGCTTCAACCAGCTTTTCCACATCCTCCAGATTTCGGACAATATGAGCCACGACAATATTACGTAACGCGGATTACAGCTGGATTATCTGCAGACATTCGCGGAGTTCAGCTGTTACAGACTCATTGCGCCACTCTTTGCGGTAGCCGAGACAGGCGCAGATCATTTCCGTTCCCTGCGCTACATGTCTTTTACGGTAATGAACGTGACCCATGATTCCATAACGCACGCCGTATTTCCTATAGAGGTCAGCATAGTCTACACTTCCTAAAAAGGCGTTGAAATACGACCACTGCGGATGCGGCATCTGTACCTTGAAATAAGGATGAGCCAGCATATGCGTCACCATGATGATTTGGCTGTCTCGAAATTGCGCTAAATCCTTTTCCATATTGTTGTAAAAATATCGGTGAATATCGCCGTTACTCATACCCCACCGCACATAAATGCTATCCTGCCAGGTTCTGTCCATCGCATGCATTTGCTCAAATTGTTCAAAGGAATATCCCGACTCGCCCATCGTATAATCGTACCAGCCTGAATTGCCAACGATGACCCATCCGTTTTCCAGGATGTAAGGTTTTTCGCTTACACAACCTGCGTACGATTGAAACTTGCGATAGATTTCCCACGTGTCGGTAATGCCGTTATCCTTGCTCCAATAATCGTGATTGCCAGGAACAAACAGGACGGGTATGCCAGCCTGCACTTGAAGTATTTCAAGAACTTGCAGGCTACGATGGACATCGTTGGAGATATCTCCTGCAATGATTAGAGCACCGAGTCTTTCTTGAGTAGTTAGTTCCAGAAGCGCTTCTTCCACAAGCGGTTCACCGGGAGCCTCGTTGAGATCTACGTGCAGGTCTGAGATAATTCCTAGCTTCATGATAGAAAATCCCCCTCCTCGCTTACATGACAACTGACTGCATGTCGGGTTGCTATCGTTCGCAAGGTTGGCCCTTCTTTGCTGCATTTATCGATTGCCACAGGACATCTCGGATGAAAAGGACATCCGTCTGGCAGAGAAAGCGGATTGGGTACATCGCCTTTTAAAAGCATCCTTTCCCTGGGACTCTTCACATCAGGTATCGCTGAGAAAAGCGCCTTTGTATAAGGATGCTGCGGTCCTTTTGCCGATTCGTCGACATCGAATATTTCAACCAGCCTCCCCAAATACATAACACCTACTCTATCGCTAATATATTGCACGACGTTAAGGTCATGGGAGATGAACAGATAGGTCAATCCTAGCTTGCTACGCAGCTCCAGAAGCAAATTCAAAATTTGCGATTGTACAGATACATCCAGTGCTGACACGGCCTCGTCAATTACAATAAATTTGGGCTTCAGGACAAGAGCTGCTGCAATGCCTACGCGTTGCTTTTGTCCACCGCTTAATTCATGGGGATATCGCTTCAGGTAATCCGCACCGAGTCCCACCTGCTCAAGCGTCTCAATCACGATCTCTCTTCTTGCCGTCTTGTTTGTGTAGCCGTGTACAACAAGCGGTTCTTCCAACAACCAGCCAACCGTCTTCTTCGGATTTAAGGAAGAGGACGGGTCCTGGAAGACGATTTGCAGTTCCCGTCTGAGCTCCTTCATTTCGGTTGCCGATAATCGGTTGATTTGTCGGTCTCGGTAATAAATGTTACCTTGTGATTCCTTCACCAGCTGGACGAGCATTTGGCCAGTTGTTGACTTGCCACAGCCACTCTCCCCGACGAGTCCAAATATCTCTCCCTCTGAGATTTCGAATGAGATCTCGTTTACCGCGCGTACAAATTGTCGTTTCTCGAGTAGCTTCGTTTTGGGCAAAGCATAATGCTTCGTCAGTGTATCTACCTGGATCAGTGCTTTGCTCATGCGAATATCTTCCCTTCCGCATAAAGATGACAACGCACCCGGTGACTATTTCCACTAGTTTCAAGCTCGGGGATTTTCGTATGACAGATGGTAGAAGCTCTCGGGCAGCGACCAGCGAATGGACATCCATCCCCTCGTTCGGTTAGCGGAGGCACACGTCCGGGAATGGTATAAAGCAGCTGGCCTCGCTTCTCTACGCTAGGAAGCGCCTGCAGCAAAGCAGCTGTATAGGGATGCTTTGGGTGTTCCAAAATTTCTCGAACAGGAGCGTCTTCTACCATATAGCCCGCATACATCACAATCACCCGCTCACATACCTCACGAATGACCCCCAAATCATGGGAAATGAACAACATTGCCGTATCTGTCGAGCGATTCATTTCACGAAGTAGGTCCAGAATTTGTGCTTGAATCGTTACATCGAGCGCTGTCGTCGGTTCATCTGCGATCAGCAGCTTGGGTTTGCATATCAACGCCATCGCGATCATAATTCGCTGCATCATTCCTCCAGAGAGACGATGCGGATATTCTCCGTAAAGCTGATGGATTCGGGACAGTCCGACTTTTTCCATGATGTCCAAAGCCAGCTCTTTTGCTTCCTTCTTCGAGACCAAGAGATGGGCCAGCGCCATTTCGGCGATTTGTTTTCCCACTGGCATAAGTGGATTGAGCGCTGACATCGGGTCCTGGAAAATCATTGCGACCTGCCTGCCTCGTATGGAGTTCCATTCTTTTACCCTTTCACTCGACAACGTTTTACCTGCCACACTGATTTCGCCACGAGTAATCGTCGCCGACTCAGGCAATAGACCCATGACAGACAAGGAAGTAAGACTTTTTCCGCAGCCCGATTCTCCGACGATTCCTACTCTTTCCTGTTCTTTGACCTGAAAGCTCAGTTTCCGAAGCGCCGGATATTGCTTTTTACCGATTGTAAACGCCACATCCAGCTCGCGGATTGCCAGCAGTGTGTTTGCCATTGTTCGTCCCTCCTAACGCTTCAAGTCATAACCGTCTCTTATTCCGTCACCGAGCAGATTGAAACCGAGAACCATCGCTGTTATGAGCGCCCCCGTAATAAAAACGTACCAGGGTGCAGCTATAATAAATGGTTGTGCTTCTTTCAGCATTCGGCCCCAGCTAGGATCGGGTGGCTGTACGCCAAGACCCAGGTAGCTTAATCCAGCTTCAGCCAAGATGGACCCGGAAAATCGCATGGTTGAGGCGACAATGAGCGGGGAAGTAATATTGGGAAGAATATGATGAGTTATAATGCGTAACGAGCCCGCACCTCTCGCTATTGCTGCTTTCACGAACGCAAACTCCTTGTATTGAATGAAGCCACTGCGGGCAATTCGGGCAAACGCCGGCACACTCATAATTCCAAGCGCGACGATGGTATTACCAAATCCCGGACCAAACACGGACACGAGCATGATCGCCAGCAAAATACCTGGAAACGCCAGCATCGCATCGATGACACGCATCAGGATTTCATCCAGCCACCCTCCCCAATAACCAGCTATTGCACCGATCAAAAGGCCTATGACCAAGCCGATCGCGACAGATGCAATACCAATTACAAATGAAGTCTGTGTTCCCTCCATAATTCTGCTAAAAATGTCGCGTCCGAAATTATCTGTTCCAAACCAATGGGACGCTTGCGGTGGTGCCAGGCGCATTGCTGTATTCATGTCGTTGGGACCATATGGAGTATAGAACAGGCTTGTCACCATCAGGCCCAGGAGTACAGCAATCAAGCAACCTCCGATGATAAACAGCTTATTGCGTACTAGCTGGTTCCATCTCATATTGTTCACCTTTTCAATCGAATTCGCGGATCAATCACTTTGTACAGGATGTCGACAACAAAATTTATCAAAACTACAATAATCGCAATGTAAAGAACGAGCGTCTGTAACAGGGGCAAATCGCGTGTGCCGATCGAAGTAATGAGCAGGTTGCCAAGCCCTGGCAGAGCAAATACATTCTCTACGACGATGCTGCCTCCCAGCGTGTCTGCGATCAACAAGCCGACAATCGTAAGCACTGGAATCAGAGAGTTACGCAATATATGGCCGTACATGATGCTCTTCTCCCGCAATCCTTTGCTTCTCGCAGTACGTACGTAATCCATACGGAGCTGGTCCAGCAGCGTGTTGCGCAAATACCGGATGATCACAGCAATGCCTGGGATCGCGAGGGCAAGCGAAGGCAGAAACAGCGATTTGAACGCACCCACGGGATCCTGGTTCCAGGGTACATAGCCGTAAGTCGGAAAGAGCTTGAAGGTGACGGAGAACACCAGAATCAGAATAAATGCCATCCAGAACGAGGGTACCGCCAAACCCAGCTGCGTGAAGACAGATAGCAACGTAGACGAGAACTTGCCGTCTTTTCTTGCTATGTAGATTCCGAGGGGAAGACCGATGATTAAGGTCAACCCCAACGACATTACAGAAAGTGACAGTGTAACAGGCAGCCTCTCTTCCACGATATCCGCCACTGATCGCTGATAGCGAAGTGACGTGCCGAAATCTCCGGTCACCGTATCCGCGATCCATGAAGCATAACGTTCCGTAGGCGGCCGATCCAGCCCCATTGTCTTGCGTAATTCCGCAAGCTGGTGCGGATCTGCGTCCACACCGAGCACAATCTCGGCAGGGTCACCAGGCAAAATTTGAAAGACTAGAAACGTCATGATAGAGACGAGCAAGACGGTGGACAGTAAAGTAGCCAGCTTTGTCATGTAAAATCTCACTTCGGCATCCCTCGTTTACTTTGTGGAAAAGTACATCGCGGCGAAATCGTATTTTTGTACTGGATACATTTTGAAGCCGTGTAAATTTTCCTTCAACGCAACAGAGCGACTAGGGTCCATGATGAAGACAGCGACAGCCTGTTCAGTGAGGATTGTCTGTGCCTCTTTGTACAAGTCAGCTCGTTTCGCCTCATCAACTTCTGTACGTCCGCGATTGACGAGATCATCGAACGCGGCGTTGCTGAATTTATAGAAGTTTTTGCGGTAGGTGGTTTCAAATCTGCCCAGAACCTCATGCGGATCGAGCTTCCCAGTCAAGCCGATGATCGTCGCTTCATATTTGGCATTGTTGTATACGTCTTCCAGCCAGCTGCTCCACTCGATCTGCTTGATCTCTGCTGCAATGCCAACCGCTTTCAACTGCTCTGCAATAACCTGTGCCGTATCGACATGGAAGGTGTAGTTCGAAGGAACTGTAATTGCCAGCTTGAAGCCCTTTTCGTAGCCTGCTTCTTTGAGCAGTGCCTTCGCTTTTTCCACATCGGTCTGATAACGCTCCGTCAAGCCTTCCTGATAGTACCTTTTCATTGCCGGGCTCATATTGGACCCCAGCTTTACTCCGTTTCCTTCCGCGACCGTTTGGATAATCACATCTTTGTTGATTGCATAATTGATCGCCTGACGCACCCGCACGTCATCCAGTGGCTTGACGGAATTGTTCAGCGCCATCAGCTGGACCATGTTCTGCGGACCAGAGACGATCTGGAATCCCCCACCCAACTGTTTTGCGCCTTGGTCAGAGATGCCCGGGATCATGTCAATATCTCCGGATTGCATAGCCAGCACTGATGCATTGGAATCTGGCATGATTTTGAATTCGACGCGCTCCAGTGCAGGCTTCTTCTTCTGATCGTAGAATTGATCATTTCTCTCCAAAACGAGCTGCTGGCCCGGTGTATACGACGCGAACTTGAACGGACCTGCACCGATCGGCTTTTCACTCTGTTTTTCATAATCTTTCGGAACGATGGCAACGATGTTGGCTGCTAGAAATGCGGCATCCTTTTCTTTGAGCTTGACTACAACGGTGAAATCATCAGGAGTCTCCATCTTCTCGATGGCAGCAAACTTTGCCGAGAGCGGTTCCTTGCCGTTCAGTCCGGACAGCTTTGCATACGAATACTGAACGTCTTCAGCAGTCAAATCTGAGCCGTCATGGAACTTGATCCCATTACGGATTTTAAACGTATAGGTCAGCCCATCTGCAGAGACCTGGTATGATTCTGCAATTGCTGGAACCAATTCGCTGTTTTCTCCTGCCTCGAACAGACCGTCAAATACGTTGTCCATCATGGAACTGGTGTCAGTCGCTGCAGACAAATATGGATCAAGGTTATCCGGCTCCGTTGCCATGGCAACCCGTACAGTTCCTCCCTCTACCCTCTGATCCTGGCCACTGTCTTTTGATTGAGTATCAGTGGTTGCTTGTTCTGAGCCTGTTGTTGCCGGAGCTGAAGAGGTGCTGCTGCCGCAACCGGTGATGACCATCGACAATACCGCAAGCATAGAGAAGCCTGTTACGAACGTCTTCCTTATTTTCAACATGGGAAATACCCCTTTCAGGATTAGATCGATAGTTTCATGTCACCATAAGCCAAATGGATAGGTCCGTCATAACGCTGCGTTGCTTCTTCAACCAATTGCGTAAGCTCTCCATAATGGGGAAAATGCGTAAGCACCAGCTGCTTCACGTTAGCCAGAGCAGCGATGGCACCGGCTTCTCCTGCCGTCAAGTGGCCATCCATCATTCCTTTTTGATATCCGTAAAAGCTGCTTTCAATCAGTAACACATCAGCCTGGCGAGCAAGCTCGATCAACGATTGGCAAAAGCCAGTATCTCCAGAATAAACAAGCGCCTTGCCGTCCTCTGTTGTCAGCCTGACCGCACAGCAGGGAACCTCGTGGACGTTCTCCGAAAACTCGAGCTTCGCTGTACCGATTTTCAATGGCTCCCCTATGTGAATCGGATGAACATGGACATACTGCGGAAAGCTAAAGGACAGCCTGTCCAGCTCGGAACCATATACATACACCTCGAGTGGCTTCTTCCTTTTGCCGATTTGCATAAGAATCAGAATGGCAAACTCCAAGCTGTACACATCCGCAAGATGATCGGCATGTGTATGCGTAATGACGACGGCATCCAGTTCTTCGAGAGAGCAGTGATTTTGCAGACGTGACAGTACACCGCTTCCGCAATCCAACAAAATCTTGCTCCCGCTGTATTCGACCAAGTATCCAGAGGTCGCCTCATTTTTCTCGGGGTACGCTCCCCAACATCCAATCACCGTAAGATTCATCCTATGGTTCCTTTCCCATGCGTCATTTCCACTCAAAATGATCCTGAAACTCTTTGAACATCATTTCCATCTTCTGAATATTTTTGTGCACGCGATTTTTCTCCAGGTAGGAGATTTCGTTTATAATCGCACTTGCCACCGACAATGAGGCCGTATACGAATCTAGAAATCCAGTCGATTTATTAGAAGCAAACAGTGTCAGATCAGCGAGCTTGGCGAATGGTGACAGCTCGGAATCGGTGAGCACAATGACCTTCGCCCCCTCTTCCTTGGCGAGAGCAGCTACCTTTAGCGTCTTGGAGCAATACCTTGGAAAGCCACAGGCAAATACCGTATCATTCGGCTTTATGTAGGTTGCGTATTCCGCAACACCTCCTTGTGGAATTAATTCACAGTTGCCTAGCATGTACTTCAAAACGAAGCTCATATATGAGGTGATGGATAATCCCATCCGCCAGCCAACTACCCAGATGTGCTCAGCCTCCAGAAGCATGCGCGCGGCTTGATTGATCGAGGACTTGTCCGCACGCGCCATCGTCTCATGCAGGTTGTCCAGCTCTTGCTGAAAATGCTTTTCCAGCCATGAATCTTCCTGATGGCTTGTGGAAATCAGGAAATTTCTCACCGCCCGCTGATCCTTCAGCACGTAGTGCCGCAAATCCTGAAGCATGTTGGAGAAGCTGCTATAGGACAAAGCTTGCGCCAGTCGATGAACGGTTGCTTCGCTAACCCCCGAGTTATCCGCGATCTTGTGTGCAGATTGCATGACTGCATCCTGCATGTTGGTTTGAATATAGTGAGCCACTTTTTTCTGACCGGTACTCAAGGTGTCAAAGTGCTCCTGAATTCTCTCTACAAACGACTGCATCGCAAATCTCTCCTGTTAATTGACCTCAAGACGCTGCTGCGGATGACCCAAGTAGGTAGCAACATCCTGGATTCCGCGAATCACTGGCTGGTAGGATAATTCCTCCACGCCACAATTTCCATATGGATTAATGAGCAGGCAGTGCATGCCGACCTTTTGACAGCCGATCACATCGTCGTAATAGTTGTCACCGATGTAAAGAGATTGATTGGATGTCACTTTAGCTTGTTCCAATGCCAGTCGGAAAATAGCCGGGTCAGGCTTTTCCAGCCCTACCTCAGAGGAGATTAAGACCTCATCGAGCACTTCGTCCAGTCCGTTTTTTTCCAGCACTACCCTCGCTGTTTGATCCCAGTTGGAAATCAGTCCAAGCCGATAGCCAAGATTTTTTAGCTCAAAGAGAGTCTCTTTTGCCCCATCGAAGGCAGTCCATTGCAAAGGATATTCACTGGCAAACTTTCTATAAACGTGAAGCACATCTTCGATCGGTAAGGAAAGACGGAGTTTATAGTTAAGAGCGCCGACATACCACGGCAAAAATGCTCTGCTGTCTTTGCCAAGCACGCCTTGATACTCTCGCATGAACAGCTTGTCTGTCCGATGGTAGGCAAGCGCGATTTCCTCCAGGCTGCGGTATACATCGAACTCCCCAAGTACCTTCTGGTAAACCTCTTCCCTGTTCATTTTTACCAGTGTGTACCCAAGATCGAACCATAAAAACTGAATCATGCTGCACACCCTCATTTCTGTGTAGTATTTCCTTCAACATTTCTGTTTTGATCCATTTCCTTCATAGCTATCATAGAGAACGGATATTAACCTAGCTTTAACGCAAAATATTGAAATCGTAAATTACTGTGTTTCTTTATTCACAAACAAAAAAAGCCCCCTTTTTTGCCGAAAGGAGACTTTCTCTTTATCAATGATTTCCTGTTTGAAGCTTTTCTAACTCAGCTTTTAATTTTGCATTCTCTTCCAATACCTTTTGTACATCCTTGCCAGAAAACCAACCGTACAAATCGTCTCTTCGTTGATACCCTGGCAATTGATCACGAATAACCATCTTAATGTGCCGCTCATCGTCAGCGTAATAGGTTGGAATGGTTTCCATTACGGATTGCTTAAACTCTTGGAGCCTCTGATAGCTTTCCATTGTTACAAAGTCGTATGGCTTTTGTCTTAATGCTTCATCTGTGACTACGAAAGCAAATCTAGGTTTTCCCGCTTCCCCGGCATAATCATATTTCCAATGCGTATAGCTCTTTGAGTCATCAGGAAGCATTGTTCCATAGAGCCCTCCGATAATCAGGATAAAGACATCAGATTCATCGATCCATCTCTTAGAAAATTCTAATGAAACTTCACTGAAGAAAAGCTCGGTTCCAGTAGGGATGTGTCCAGCACGCAGAATCGCTTCTACAGCGGCATGTCTTTCTTCAATCAAATCGCTAAAAGTAGACGATATAAAAACTTGTAATTTTTTTCTCATAGGCCACCTACATGTCATAAAATAATCAAAATCGTACCATTCGCACACAATAATTGTCAATATTTTACTAGACAGAAGTGGAATGAACAATAAGTACAGCTTGATACATGTTGGGCATGTATCAAGCTGTCTTGGTGTGCGACACACATAAATAGACAAAAAATCTTGCAAAATATCCGCAAGATTTTTTGTCACGGCTGTCCTCATTTTCTGATTTCCCTATCCTCATCTGCATTTAAGGTTTTTCTTCTAGCTGCTTCAATGCTTTTTGCATATGAACCAGTTCCCGTGCAAGATTGCTGATTCTGCGCAAAACGTCTTCGTCTATAATTTCGTGTTGTGAATTGAAATGATCGGCCTGAACGTACACGGATCCCGGTGCTACATAAGCGCGGAAGAAGCCAGCAATCGGTTTAAGCTGGTTTTCGATTACCAGATAATGCTGATACGTCCCTCCATTTGCCACAAAGCCCAGTACTTTATGTCGAAGAACCTGTGGATGGATATGATCAAACACATTTTTGAGCGCCCCTGTCATCGAGCCTTGGAAAACAGGCGTTCCAAATAGATAAAAATCAGCTGAGGATACCTTCTCGATCACTTTTTTCGTATCATCCGTGTATGTTTCAGGATCTCGTCCGTCATACAGAGACATCCGATACTCGCGCAAATCAAGCAGCTCCACATCGATTTCCGGCGCTACTTTTTTCACTTCATCCAGGACACTTTGCACGACGATGCTTGTTTTCGCCCCGATCACTGTGCCTGCTATGCCCAATAGTTTCATGGCCTTCACTTCCTATCCGTCTGACTTGTTTAACAAACCTCGGATGACGATTTGGCACCAAAAATGCTGAGCGCGTCATCCACCATTGTGCATGCGTGCGACTTCTTATAATTATTGTAAAAAATCGCTAATTTACGAACCGGATCTCCGGTATAGTATCGTTCGTATTGTAGCAAACGCTGTCCGAAAGCTTCCCCGCACAGATCCCATGCCAGCTTGAACAGGCGAACCCGATCTGTACCGGAGATACCTTCCCGTCCCGCATAAAACTTTTCCATATCCCCCACCAACTCTGGGTGCTCCATATCACTGTAAGTCGGGGACATAAGCAAACCGCCTGCTCCAATAATTTGCATGACCTCGATCGCCCGTGGGTATAGCTTCGGAAGCAATCCGCGGATGGTTTCAAGCTGTATGTAACCCGGCATGAGCTCACCCGATGGCAATGTCTCATATTCTAGTTCTGCTGTTCTCAGTAGTGCTCTGACCGATTCCAGCGATTGAGCTAGCTCCCCGAGATTGTTCTGGACATTCGGATACACATCCACCCCGATGGAGTCTGCCAGCCGCATTGCGACTTCCGTGGCAAATTGGAGTTTCAACAGTCCCCTTACCCCTGTCTGATGCGCTGGCTGCTGCCCGATGCCTGTCTTTGGATATAACAGGTTGGCCGCTTCTACGTTGTTGTAGAGGAACAAACGCTCCCAAGGTACGAGTACATCATTAAAGACTAGAACAGCATCCATCTCCTCGAAGCGCGACGCCAACGGATGGTCATAAACGGAACGAAGTCCATCCTGCATGGGCTCTCTACAAATGATGCGCAGGCCTGGCGTGTTAATTGGAACGGCAAATGCCAAGGTGTATCGCTCGTCTCCCGGCTTGAAACCTGGGAAGGAATAAATGATGACTTCATCCGTGATTGGCGCCAGTGTTGCCAGCATTTTCGCTCCTCTGACAATTAACCCTTCCGGCGTCTCCTTTACAGCTCCTAAATGGGTATACACATCCGTTTGTTCATGGGAGGACTTGCTGCGGTCATTTTGTGGATTGATAATCGCATGTGTTAAAAACAAGTCCTGGTCACGAACATGTTTGTAATAATTTTTCACGTTTTCCGCCCACTGCGGATTGTACCTTTCCAAGAAAGAAGCATTGCTGTATAGAGAAGTCAAGACGACATTGAGAAAATCCGGCGTTCTTCCCATCAAACCAAAAGTGGCTTCCGCATAAGCTTCGTACAATGCTCGTTTCGCCTGCAATTGCTCCGGGGTCTTTGCAACGAGAAAAGCGTTATTTACACGTTCTCCGGTCTCCTGACAAACATGAGTAATCCTCTCCTGGTACTTCTCGTCATGCTGCATGTCATACAATTTGCTTATTTCATAAATAGGCTGTCGGAAAACAGCTTCATCACATACATCTGTCACCTTCCTGCCTTGTAGCCAAATCTCAGGCTGTCGTGATTTCAAGCCCTGCATGTACTGGGCACCTGTACGGATTCCCATCACAATTCCTCCCTGTTGTTTTTTAGTTTGATAGCGTTGTTTTCGTCCTTAGAACGCATTATAATATCTGATTTTTCCGTAAATTGTAGTCCAGTTAACATCAAAGCTGAAAAAGATAAGAACTGCTGAGAAGGTCGGTCGGACGACCAAGAAAGAAACCGCAGCGACCGCGAGTTCAAACAGCGGAAGCTTGGTATCTGTAAACTAATTAACATGATTTCTGTTTTTCTTTTGGTTACTCGTCATTTTCCATGTTGAATATTGTTAAAGCGCTTTATATTTTCTATAATCATGAATAACAAGTTCAGAAAATTAAGAATTAATCACGTGAAAATATAGCTTCAGACGCTAATTACCGGAAGGATTGGAAGAAAGGCAAAAAATCGTAAGGAAGGGAGTGTTGATGATGGTATCCCCATTTGAAACCGATTTGAAATGGGAAACCCTATTAAAATACGGCACCCGTCAATTTGTGAAAAGAAAAACGGCTATCTATAAGCAAGAAACAATGGGAGAAGGCTTTTATTATCTTCATAAGGGACTTGTCAAAATTGTTACTTCAACCTTTAAGGGGAAAGATCGTCTAGTAAACATCGTTGTCCCTGGTCAAATCATGGGGCTTCAGACTATGGATCAGCAGCCCCATTTCACAACAGCTATAGCTGTAAAAAACGCAGTCATCTATCATTTCTCCTGTAAGCAATTCCTCGAAACGCTGAAGGTACAACCTGAGCTATTGCCACTTTTAACTCAAACAATTAATCAAAAAATGCGAATTCTCCTGACTGCCATCAGCATGAAAGCACTGACTTCAGAAGAACAAATCGCCCGTCTCCTGCTTAACATTTGCGAAGACTTTAAAAACCACGAGGTACCCCTCACTCAACAGGAGCTTGCCGATTGTGCTGGTCTCACCCGCATCACCGTCTACAAGATCCTGAAGGTATGGAAGGAAAGTGGCATCATTGAGATCAAAAACCGAACTTTTATTGTCAAACGCCCAGATATGCTACAACCTCCACATCTCACAGCATGCACTACTCACCCGGTGTAAGCGTATCGAATAGATAAGAGGCGCGCCTATTCATTTCTAAACGAGTACCGTTATGACATTTTATAAATGTGAAAGGTGGTTACAATGGCATATCTCCGCTCTCAGTGGGCCCCGTACCTCATTTACGGCAAGAAGATCGAAATGGGCAAACACAAAACAATCTACCGTCAAGATGATGTGGGGATCGGTTTTTACTATTTGGACAAAGGGAGCGTAAAGATTACTCTCTTATCTGAGAACGGTCATGAGCGGTCTATCGATTACATTCCCTTAGGGGGTTTGTTCGGGGAACACGGCGCTTACAGCGGCTCATACCTGACATCGGCCGTAACTACTGCTACTTCCGTCATCTACTTTTTCTCCGACGAGGTCTTATCCCGCATATGCCAAGACCACCCCCAAGCGGCAGTGATCTTCACCAATTCACAGATCTACAAGCTACGTCTCCTGGCTGAAATCATCGCGTTCACTGACAGCCCAATTGAACAGCAGATGGCTAATTTTTTGCTCAAGCTTATAGCTGTTCATGAAGATAATCATATTCCCATCGATCAGACGTCTTTTGCACGCTATATTGATACGTCCCGCATTACCGTGAATAAGATTTTGCAGAAATGGCGACAGCAAGGCTTGATCGAATTGTCTGAACGTAGTGCCATCCGAGTAGTGGATTTAAAGGGCTTACGTGGAATTGTGAAGGCCGATGTCACATGACTCGTACTCGTAAAACGGGAAGGCGAAAGCAGTAACACGGGCAAAAAAATCTCGATTCTGTTGAATGCAGGAGCACTCAGAAAGAATCGTGATCTGGGCCACTGGGAAGTTATCCAATGCTGGAGCTCCTTCTACTACGTCAAATCCGATGATGGGCAGATCGAACAATCCGTAAAGTAAATCTAGGAGTTCTCTGCTATGCAGGACACCAAATTGCGGTGTTCCCGTGCCTGGTGCGTAAGCTGGGTCCAATGAATCGATATCGCTCGTAATGTAGATCGCTTCGAAGCGGCTCATTGCCTCCTTGATTCTCTTTATGGTGTCAGCTACTCCGTTATTGCGTGTTGATAAACGCAAGCTCCTCTGACTCAACAGAACGAATACCCACAAAGAAAATACTCTCTGTGTCAGGGACGTTTTTCAATTCTAACGAGCGTCTCTTATATGCGAGCTGCGTCAAAGAAGGCTTCGAGCCACATGTCCGTTATGAGTGCGCCTCCCCGCGGATGCTGGTGACGGAGCGACTAGGTGTTTCAGTACTCCCACGTTTAATGGCAGAGTTGCCGGGGCCGCCGATATCAATCCAGTCCCTAGATCCCCCTCTTTCTCGTACGGTTTCTGTTTTTTTCTTCGAGGGACGATATCTTTCACCAGCTGCAGAAATTTTATTGCAATACGTTGAACAGTATTTTCGTTCTGCAAGCACCTTTTGAACCAGGGCAACATGAAAAAATCCCCTTCAAATGAACAGGTAGAGTCATGCCCTAACCTGTCTACTTAAAAGGGATAAGATCCTATAACCTTATTCAAAAACTAATGAATCCAAATCTCTTGGATATTCCGTAATCAGTTTATAACCACCAGCCGTTAAAACAACCGTGTCCGAATGACGGAAGCCTCCTAGACCCGGTATATAAATGCCAGGTTCGATTGTGTATACCATCCCTTCTTCAAGAACCAGGTCATTATCAAAGCGTAGATAAGGCTCTTCATGGGCGGAAATGCCGATTCCATGTCCTACCCTATGAATGGCGTATTCTCCCAAGCCTTCTTTATGAATCACAACTCTGGCTATTTTATCTACCTGTCTGGCTGTTACACCCGGCTTTATAAACTCCATTGCTGTTTCCTGAGCAAGACGCATGACTTCAAAAGCCTTCCTTTGTTGCTCGCTTGGTTCTCCAATGAAAACGGTTCTCTCTAACTCTGCCCGGTAGCCGTTAAGGACTACTTGCCGAGTATGAATAACGACATCCCCTCTCTGCAAAATTCGTGTATTTGAGAATACATGAGGCATAATAGTCCTCTCAGTTCCAGATGGAGACATGACAAGCATATCTAGCGTCGCATTTGGATAGTTATTGGCTGTTTCTGAAAACAACGCTGCAGTACCGACTGAATCAAACTCAATCTCGGTTACTCCGGCACGACTCGCAGCTAATGTTGAACTCACAGCCAGATTTACCAAGCGACCCGCTTCTTCTATCCGTTTGATTTCCGCTTCATCTTTTACATAGCGCATTTTCACGATTTTTCTTCCAACATCAGTGACCTCAAAGCCCAGATTTTTAATAAAGTTCGTTAATTCTGCAGCTGCGAATGACAAATCGATACCTACTTTTGCGTCTTTGGTGTATACAGATAGCACCTTGATGATTTTATCTCTGAAATCTGTTCCTTTATCGGCCATCTCAGGGTGCTCGTAGTAAACGAGGATTTCGTCTACAAGTGCAACCGCCTTGGCATGGATTTCTTCCAGTCCAGGTACAATCATACTTGTTTTATCTTCTTCAACGATGAGGACAATCGGCCGTGAATATATGAGTGCTTTAAAGCCCGTTAAATAAAACTGGTGATCCGGATTCATTATGACAGAAACCCTTATGCCCTCTTCTTTCATAAATTCTCTTAATGCAGCTAAGCGATGATCAGTACGCAATTCGCTTCACTCTCCAAGTTCAAATTTGTCTTAAATATGTGAATGGCTGTAATCAGTTATGATTTCCCTCTTTATCAACTTCATTTTTCTCATGGTCACGAGCATGGCCGATAGCGTATCCTCTTGGCGGCTCTGTGCCCATTAGATGCCTCACGAAATAGTCCCATTTTTTGCGAACAAAATAAGGCTCTAAAATAAAAACGTGATGTCGGTTAGGCAGGATCAACATATCAAAATCCTTATCCGCTTTGATCAAAGCATCAACCATTCGCATAGTAAGCGCGGGATGGACGTTGTCATCCGCGTCCCCGTGAACCAACAGCAAGTGGCCTTTTAAATTGTGTACGAGCGTAGAATTATCCTGTTCGTCATATAAGGCTAGATCAGACGAGCCTTGATACCGCTCTGCCCAGAGTGCATTATAGAGCCGGTTATCGTGGTTGCCACATGCAGAGACGGCTACCTTGTAAAAATTAGGGTAAGTCAGAATCGCGCGTGTAGAAGCATAACCTCCCCCAGAAAGCCCCCAAATACCTACGCGATCAAGGTCAATAAAAGGAAAGCGTTCGGCCAACTGTTTTGTGCCAACTACATGGTCTGGCAGGCCAGCAGCTTCTTGCAGCTTGCCATAGCAAGCATCGTGGAAAGACTTATTTCGATGAGGTGTGCCCATACCGTCCATAATGATCGTCACAAATCCCAACTGAGCAAAGGATTGCGCACCTCCTAACGGATCTCTTCCATTTTCAAGTGTTTGCCATGCAAAGCTTTTAGGTGTATTGGTACGTTGGGGACCGCCGTAAATGTAGTCGATAACTGGATATTTACGGGACGGGTCAAATTGTGCCGGGCGAATCAGTACGCCATAAAGATCTGTGACCCCATCAAGTGCTTTTACTGTAATTCGCTCCGGGATTTGATATCCGAGCGCCAGGAGCTGCTCAATATCGGCCTGTTCAAGCTCGCGAATCAGGGTTCCGTTTGCTGCCCGTAAAACCGACACAGGAGATAAGTCAACGCGTGAAAATGTATCCACAAAATACTCTACGTTTGGAGAGAAGCTTACTATGTGCTCTGCATCCTCTGGTGTAAGCAAGGTCAGCTCGGTTCCATCCAGCTGAACCCGGTAAAGATGCTGATAATACGGATCACGACCACTCTCCCGCCCTCCTGCCGTGAAGTAGACCCATCCATTTTGCTCATCTACCTCCAATAGGCGACGAACTACCCAAGAACCAGACGTAATCCGATTTTTTAGTTTGCCGGTTTGGGCGTCATATAAGTAAAGATGAGACCAATCATCGCGCTCCGAGTGCCAAATAAACTCGTTACCGCTAGACAGCAGGCGAATATTTGGATTGTTGTATCTTTGTCCAGAGATAAGATCAAACGTAGTGTGCATATCAAAATGCAAGAAAGTATCTGAATCCTCTTCCAAGAGGGTTGTGGTCTCACCTGTATGTACGTCAGCCATACAAAACTGGGCAGACTTATGGTTAGATTCCAGACGCACAAAGTATACCTTGTCGCCTGCTTTTGACCACCCTGCCAGTTTTGAGCCTGGGGTGAACAAGGATTTACTATGAAGCGTAATCGGACTGGCTTGTAACTGCATAACCGTACCGAGCTCAATATCACAAATAACCAGCTCAGCCTGTGGAACATGCTTGTCGCCTGTAAGTGGATAGCGATACGAGTGTAGCACCGGAGACAGATCATCGCCCTTATGTGGAACCGCCTGTACGAGGTGAACCTCGCGTACCAGTCGTTGATCTACCCGGTACGATAATAATTTTTTTGAATCTGGAGACCAAACGGCGGCTGGCGGGAGCTCTTGTCCATGTAAATGTTCGTATACCACTGTAAGGCGATTGTCCGGATACGAAGCATAGTCGTAATTCGGGATACCGTCATGCGTAAGCTGAACAATGCTTCCTGTTTCCAAGGATCGAACATACAGGTTGTGATTTTGAACAAATGCGGACCAACGCCCGTCAGGAGATGGGAGCTCATCCATCGGAGTCTGCTGCAACTCTTCAACTCGAATACATGCATACTCGGTAAGATCAAATACGTATTGGCTTTCATTTACTATGAACTGGATAGCTTTGTCGTCATCTACGTACTCAATTTGTTCAAAAGGCAGATTGTTTTCATCGCACGAATGTCCCAATTTTTCCGAAAGAGCTGTGGCCAATCGGGAATGATCAAAAGCAGGAATGCAAGAATTCTCCAGCGCATCCACAACCATAAACTGCTTCCCTCGAAGGCTCCCGTTTTGCAGCTCCCGAATGTACCAAAACTTGTCCCCGGTTCCCAACCATTGTGGTTTGATGACACCATTTAAAACGTACTTCCCGGTATTTGTGGATAGAAGCTTCTCAGCACGCTCGTATTTCTCACGTGTAGCATTGATTGACATTTTGCTAACCCCCGTTCTTGCTTCCAAAACATGTTATTTGAATCAGCATAGATGGAAATTTTCTAGACCAATCGTGTCTGGCCTCAATTTTTTTCTTGTGAAAATGCTTTTTGTCTCCTACTTTTATCACGCAAGCAAGTGACACAGAACTGTGTGATTATTATCCAGTTGAACAACAGGTGGCTTTTCAGACCTGCATTTATCCATCGCTTCGGGACAACGCGGATGAAACGGGCAGCCAGCAGGAGGGTTTACTGGACTTGGCACATCTCCAGTTAAAATGATACGTTCCTTTTTTTCACTTGGATGGGAAACAGGTACCGCTGAAATAAGCGCTTTGGTATAAGGATGTTTGGGAGCCGCGAACAAATCTTCTGTATTTGCAAGCTCAATAATTTTCCCTAAATACATCACGCCGACCCTGTCTGTGATATGCTGCACCACGCCTAAATCATGAGAGATAAAGACATAGGTCAAATTGAATTCTTTCTGCAGATTTAACAAGAGATTAATCACTTGTGATTGTATGGAGAGATCTAAGGCAGATACCGGTTCATCTGCAATGATTAATTCAGGGCGAAGAATCACCGCGCGGGCGATCCCTATCCGTTGGCGTTGCCCCCCTGAAAATTCATGCGGATATCTATCCAAATGATACTTTGACAATCCAACGATTTCCAAAATCTCAAGCGCTTTCTGCACGCGTTCTTCGGGTGTGTATAATCCGTGGACGCGAAGTGGTTCCGTCAATATTTGGCGAATGGTTTTTTTAGGGTTAAGCGATGCGTATGGATCCTGGAAAACCATTTGCATTTTTCTTCTCAGCTTCCGCATTTCTGGGTAAGGCAACTGACTGATATCCTGTCCCTCAAACCGAATATCACCAGAAGTTGGTTCATTTAAGCGAAGGATTGTTCTTCCTGTAGTAGACTTGCCACA
This sequence comes from uncultured Brevibacillus sp., assembly GCF_947502445.1. Taxonomy (GTDB): domain Bacteria; phylum Bacillota; class Bacilli; order Brevibacillales; family Brevibacillaceae; genus Brevibacillus. Next base: position 96,275 of record NZ_CANMZW010000014.1, on the reverse strand, counting down.
GCCACTCTCTCCTACTAAGCCGAACGTTTCCCCTTTGTAGACTTGAAATGTCACATCGTCTACTGCTTTGACACTTATGTTTGGTTTAAACCAGCCTTGGTCAATGTTGTAGTATTTCTTTAGATGCTTAATCTCGAGTAACGGCTTCGTTTGCATGGGAACCCCCCTCCGCGTCTTCTTTTTCATGCAACCAGCATCGACTCAATTGGTTTCCCAGATCAAAGAGAGACGGTCGTTTTGCCCAGCATTTGTCGAATGCGTCAGGACAACGAGGAGCGAAGGTACAACCTACAGGCAGTTCATTCGGAGTGGGCACGCTGCCAGAAATCGTATTTAATAAACTTTTCCTAGCATTATGCTTGGGCATAGATTTTAACAAACCCCGAGTGTAAGGATGCTGCGGAGAATCAAACAAACGGTTGATATCCGTATCCTCCACAACTTGTCCAGCATACATCACCACTACCCGATCACATACTTCAGCAACCACACCTAGGTCATGTGTGATCAAAAGCATCCCCATTTGCGTCTCAGCTTTCAATTTTTTCATTAGCTCTAAAATTTGAGCTTGTATGGTAACGTCGAGCGCTGTTGTCGGTTCGTCAGCAATCAATAATTTAGGCTTACAGAGCATGGCCAAGGAAATCATGACCCTCTGTCTCATTCCCCCGGAGAGTTGATGGGGATACTCATCGATAATAGCCTCAGCTCTTGGTATCCCAACTAAATTGAGCATTTCAATAATACGTTCTCTAATTTCTTTCTTGCCGAGCTTGGTATGTTGTTTCAGCGGTTCACTTAATTGCTGTCCGATGGTAAAAACGGGATTTAGCGATGTCATCGGCTCTTGAAAAATCATGGCAATATCATTCCCTCTGATTTTTCTCATCTGCTTATCCTTCAATTTTGTTAAGTCCTTGTCACCTAAATAAATATGGCCTTCTTTAATTGACGCCAATGGCTTCGGTAGCAACCCCATGATTGATAAGGATGTCACACTTTTACCGCAGCCTGATTCACCTACAATTCCTACTGTTTCACCTTCATAGATCTTTAGATCAATGCCATTAACCGCTTTCACTTCTCCGTGGGCAGTATCAAAATACGTCTTCAAGTTGCGAATCTCTAGAATAGGGGTCCGATTCGTCGACATCTCCAATTCCTTCCCATCATTCAAGCTGATGAATTGTATTTTTCATACACGCAATTTCAATCGTTATGAACATTTCACTTATTTTCCCTTTAACTGGGGATCCAGTACATCCCGTAACCAATCACCAAAAAAGTTAACCCCCAAAGACACGAAAACAATAGCGAGGCCAGGAAAGGTGATTAACCACCAGGAACTAAAGATGTAGTTTTTCCCCTCGCTTAACATATTTCCCCACGCAGGTTGAGGTGGTTGAACGCCAAATCCTAGAAAACTGATGGAGGCTTCCGCGATAATAAAAGTTGCGACTTGCAGAGACGATAGAATGATGATTGGAGTCAGCAAATTAGGTAGAATATGCTTCAGTATGATTTCCCAACGTGGGACACCCGTTGCTTCACAAGATAAGATAAACTCCTTCTCACGCAATGCCAATACTTCACTTCGAACGATTCTGGCATATACTACCCAGCCTGCAATCACCAAAGAAATAATAATGTTTCGTAAGCCTGCTCCAATCACAGCGTTAATAATCAGAACTAACAAGATAAAAGGAAAGCTCAATTGAACATCGACGACTCGCATTAAAACGGTGTCTATCCATCCTCGAAAGTATCCCGTAATAATGCCAATAACCGTCCCGATTGTTCCAGCAAAAAAAACAGTGGTTACGCCAATGATTAATGAAATCTGAGTACCATGAATGATTCTGCTGAGCATATCCCTGCCTAGTTGATCTGTTCCAAGAATATGGCCATCCGTCATTGGTGGTAAAAGTTTTTTACTAAACTCTGTGTGAGTCGGATCATACGGAGATACCCATGCGCCTGCTACTCCGAAAAATACAAATCCGAGAATGATCAGGAATCCAATCATACCGGTAGGACTTTTCATGAGCAATCTAGCAAACTGAACAATCCTACTTTTTTTCTTTGCTGCTGTTTCCCCTCGAATGACTGGATGCATACCCGTCTCAGCCTGTGCCATGGTCGTTCTCCTTTCTGTAGTTAATAACGGATTTGTGGATTGACGAGAGCATATAAAAGATCAGCTATGAAATTTAAGACGGAATAAATCACAGCTACGAAAAAGACTCCAGCCATAACCACGGAAAAATCCCTTCTCAATAGTGACTCCAGCATAAGCCTGCCGATTCCTGGCCAAGAAAAAACCGTTTCGATAATAACTGCGCCTCCTAATAATGCACCTAAATCTAGCGCAACTAACGTAATCACGGGAATGAGTGAATTCTTTAATGTATAACGGAAAAGAATTCTTGTAACGGAAACTCCCGAAGCTTTCGCCGTTCTGATATAATCCTTACTCAAAATGTCTAACGTAGTGGATCTAGTAAAACGGGCAAATCTGGCAACACTATACGAAGCGAGAGTAACTGTGGGCAGGATCATATGCATAATAGATCCGCCACCACCAGAAGGAAGCAAATGTAAGCTGGCTGCAAAAATATAAATGAGAATTAGCCCCAACCAAAACCCTGGTACTGCTTGACCCACTACGGTAAAAGCAACCCCAATTCGGTCAAAGATCGAGTTTCTTTTATAAGCAGACAGAATCCCAATGGGAATGGCGATAAGCAGCGATAAACCCAGTGCTGAAAAAGCAAGTTGAAAGGTAGCAGGTACACGGGCCAACACCATACTAAGGGCATCCTGTCGTGTACTTAACGACTCGCCAAAATCTCCTTTGATCGCATTCCATACAAAATCGGTGTATTGAACATAAACAGGGCGATCAAATCCGAGGGCATGCCTGAATTCTTCCAATTGACTCTTTGGGGCATCCGGTGGCAGAAAAAGCGCTGTGGGATCTCCCGCTAATCGCACCAAGAAAAAAATCGCCGTAAGAGCTAAAAAAGTAACTAAAACCATCTGTAACGTTCTTTTTAAAACAAAATCAAGCATCCGTTAGCCCCCTCTACTGATGTAATCGGAGGATAGGTAGATGCTATCCTATCCTCCGATGTACGGACTGCCTACAGGTCTTTTACCAACTCATATCGAAGGCATACAATCTTGAGTCAACCCGGGGCTTAAACTTCAATTCTTTAGCTAATGCATATGTTGCCTCGCGCTGCCACAGTGGTATCCATGCTGCTTCATCCACTAAGCGATGTTGGATTTCATCGTATAATTTTTTCCTTGCTGACTGATCAGTTGTCGATATGGCTTTGTTTATCATTTCTTCTACTTCTGCATTATAGAAAGAACTGTAAGGGGCGTCTTTCACAAACAGGCTTTCCAGCGTATTTTGGGCAGTGAATAAATTCGTATAGCCTAGATAATACATATCCTTCATTTCTCTCTGGCGAATTTTAGCTAAATGATTACCCCATTCATTGTTTTGAATGGACACCTTAACTCCAATTCTATCGAGCTGTGAAGCAATTGCCTGCGTTACCGAAAGTCCTATCGGGTCAGAAGTTTCTGAAACATCCAGTTGTAGAGTAAGATCGGATGGTTTATAGCCAGCTTCTGCTAATAATGCAATTGCTTTATTGGGATCATACACGTAGCCTGTCGTTTCCGTATAATCTTGATTGCCCTTTGATAATGGGCCAGTCATTTTTGTGCCATATCCACCGTTAATGCTGTTCAATAACTCATCGACATCGACCGCATAATTAATCGCTTGACGAACTTTTTTGTCTTTCAAAGGCCCATCGTAAAACGTATTCAGCGCAACATAAACGATATTTATTGTACTCACTGACTCAATTTTCGATTTTGTATCTTTTTTGATTGCATCGATCGATTCAACAGGAACGTTGCCGATTAAATCTACTTCCCCGCTTAAAAACGCTGCGAGTCTACCACTAAATTCAGGAATGTACTTAAACGTTACCTGATTGATCGAAGGTTTTCCCTTCCAGTAATTTTCGTTTGAAACAAGCTTTAAATATTGATGTCTTTCCCATTTGTCAAATTTATACGCTCCAGTACCTACTGGATTTTCGGCGGCTGCTTTTAAGCCTACTTTTTTAATATGGCTCGGTTCCATGATCAACAAATCTTCCGAAAGCCTCCAACCCAAATCCGGAAAGGGCTGCTTCGTAATTATTTGCAATTTATTCTTATCCATCACTTTTGCTTCTTGGATGTTTGTCCATCTGGAACGATAAAAGGAGTTGTTTTTCTCATCTAAAATGTAATCAATGTTGTATTTCACTGCTTCTGCGTTGAACGGTTCTCCATTATGGAAAGTTACGTCATCACGTAGAGTTATTTCCCAAGTCAAGTCGTTCGTTTGCTTCCATTCAGTCGCAAGTGCAGGGATAAGTTTGCCTTGCTCGTCTCTATCAATTAATGGATCGTAAATATTTCTAATTTGGAAGTCCGTAAATGAATTGACGTCTGTATTCGCTAACATCGTGACGGCATCTCCGTTAAAGCCTATCACCACGTCGTTTTTATTCTCTTGCGCCGTTTGATTCACCGTTGTTCCTGATGTTTCAGCGGTTCCTGCGGTTCCCGGCGTGCAAGCAGCTGAGAGAAATGTGGCTACTACTAACATGACCGAAAAAAGAGTATTTTTCCTCATTAATTCTTGCCTCCCATTAACATGTGCATATATTTGCTGAGGGTGTGATTCGAAGGTCAGGCAGAGCTCCCTTCCGTTGTAATAATCAGGAATCATTTAATACTCTGAAAATGGTGAATGCACCCCTTCAACCCCCTTGTCCAAATCACGCAACCCCTTTTATAGTTTAATGATTGTAAATTTCATTAAAATAGTACGACAATTAATGAATTGTAGTCATTAGCTCTCACCTACAAAAAAATGTTCAAAAATTGCGCTGCACAACAAAAAATCCCTCATTTTCAGAGGGATCATGATTACTATTTCGATTTCAAGTAATGATAGCAAGTTAACGCTAACTTCAAATTCATATAATGAAGAGGATCGGTTACACGAATGTCTAGAATTTCTTCCACTTTATTGATTCGATATTTAACGGTGTTTGGATGCAAATGGAGTTGATCCCCACTGTCCTTTAAATTGAAAAAGTTACTTAAATAAACATCGAGTGTTTCCAACAGATTCGCATGACGTGAATCATCATATTCTATCAATGGCTGTAGTACTGCCAAATAGTTATCCTGAAGTAAATCGGATTCAGTGATTAAATAGATGATTTTTTGAATGCCAAGGTTATCCCAGGAGATACTCGTTTTTTGCTCGAGTTTAGCGAAATGCAGCGATATCTTGGCTTGATCAAATAATTTTTTAATATTATTAACGTTTAAATCAGCGATGTTTCCACTTACACCAATATGAAAATCCGTACTTTCATATTGGAGAATACGATTTGGAATGAATGGGAGAATTCCAATTATTTTTTTATCAGAAATCCATAATAAACAGTCAGGATCTCCATCTAGTTGATCGAAAATCCATTGATAACAGTTCTTTACGTTTTTACCAGACTTTGGTTCAGCAATTAAAACATGATTTAGTCTCGTCACATCGAAATAAAAATTTTGAAGAGATATGGCTGCGGGATTATTATTGTAGAAAATATCCTCAAACAACCTGATGTCCTTCGTTTTTTGAAATTCACGGATTTGATTTTTTCGAATGGCATCAAGAATTAATGCTGTAGAAGTATTATTTGTCACAGTTTCTAGAAAAGGGACGCTAATACATTGGGCGCCAAACACTAAAAAACCAAAAAAGTTCAATTTGCTTTGAAGCGGAACGATGAAAACGGATTGAAGATGCCTAGCTTTTTCGAATACCGTTATTTCTGAGTATTTGTTATCACGCTGGATGTTTTGCAGTGCCTTAGCATAATGTTCTTTCACATCTTCCAGCCACTCTTTTATATCTGTACGTGAAAGGGAACCTGCCCATAAAGATACGACACGCAGTTCTGGATCCAAGTACATGACTGGTACTTGAAGATACTTGCCAAATTCTTGAATAATAAAATGGGATTCCTTTTCCAGTACAAGAGCTTCCATCATACTTTTATTCAAGTTGTCTGTTTTGTCTTTCAATCTCATATTTTCCCGGTAAACGAGCTCGTTGAACTGCTCGAATAAATAATAGTAAGGCACGTCAGTTGGAATGCTAAATACGGGAATGTTCTCCTGATTCGCGAAGTTGATCAGCTCGATTGGGATATCACGTTGAAACACCGTGTGATAGCCGATACCACTTACGTTCGATTCCGCGTACCACCGCAAGTGTGCAAGAAGTTCAAGCTCTTGATTATTTGGAATGGAATTAAAAGTCCCCATGATAAAGCCGTTCTTCTTTAATCTGGAGCTTTTTAAAAAGAATTCTTGCACGGTTAAGTATTCAATCGCGTTGTCGAGTCCCCCCTCCCCTGCCACGAGTGTAATCCCTGCGTTTGTCAAGACTTCACGAAGCATTCGAACCGTAATCATGACTTTTCACCCCGGTTTTTCGTCGTTGTTTCTATATATTTTAGGAAGCATCAGTATGCGTGCACTGGAATTCATAGAGTTGGAGTACTATTTGTACGAATGGGTTGTCATTAACACTACCAAAGTTGAGACTCTTTTTCTATCCTTATACTGCACTCTCATACGTCGTAATCTTCTGCCTTTTCTTTGTGGGCATAACAAAGCACCCCTCAAAGTTTCTCCATCGGTAAACCGTAGGGTTTTCCAATGTCTACTTTAAGGGGTGCATATCAATAAGGATTACTGCTGTTATCTAAACACCGATTATTTTCAGCTCTTTCGGATAGGACGTCAGCACCTCGGCACCATCCTCGGTTACCCACACATTATCCTCGATGCGAACTCCGGCAAATTGTGGTATATAGATCCCTGGCTCAATCGTGAACCATTAAACCGCTTGTTCGGCTCATTGAGAAAGCCAGTCAGGTAATAAATATGCTTTGGTAGAGTGATCAGCATGGCATCCACACCGCTTTGTTCCATATAAGCGTACAGTTTTTCCAGGCGCTCATTCACGGACACTCAACACACCTTTCCCTATTGTTGTGCTTTCCTATCCCTTGATGATTAGCCATGATTGGGCTTACTTAGGCGTGATCTCCACTGTTTTGTAATCCATCAGTGCTGCAGGATGACGCAGGATGCCTTTTACGTTCGGCTGCTCCATGTATGCCTTGGTACTGTAGTAAAGCGGCAACACGGGCATATCGTCAAAGAACATCTTCTCTGCATCATGCATCAGGGAAAAACGCGTTTTCTCATCCGGTTCCACGCTCGCTTTTTGAATCAATTCATCGAATGCCTTGTTGCTGTAGTTAATCCGATTGCCAGGATGACCTGTCTGAAAAATCTCGATAAAGTTGAGTGGGTCTGCATAGTCCGCATAGAACGTGGAGAGCGACATTTGATGTTTGCTCGCACGCTGCTCATCGAGGAATACTTTCCACTCACGGCTATCCAGCTTCACGTCTACGCCTAGATTTTTCTTGAACATTTCTTGCAATACTTGTGCGACTGTCTTGTTCAAAGCGTTCGTATCATAAGTGAGTGTCACTTCCGGCAGCGTGGTCCAGCCCTCTTCTTGCATGCCTTGTGCTAAGAGTGCTTTTGCCTGTTCCAAATCGTTGTCCTTGAAGAGCTCTCCGCCTACCTGACGGAAGTCTTTGCCATCCGGCTCAGGGAAGCCAACCGGCACGATGCCCATGGCCGGCACCTGCTTGCCTTGCGTCACCTTGTCGATGAGCAGCTGACGGTTTACCGCAAGCGCAAACGCCTTGCGAACGTTTTTGTTGGTGAATGGCGGCATGGCTGTGTTGAGACGATAGAAGCTAGTTGCTGCTTCTGGCGCAATTTTGGCTTCACCAGATGCTAGCAGCTTTTCTTTTGAATCCTTCGGCACGGTTTCAATGTTATCGAGCTCGCCTGTCTGGAACATTTGGAACTGCGTATTCTCGTCATTAATCATCGCCCAGTTGATGCCCGCCAGCTTGACTTTATCCTTATCCCAGTAATTTTCATTTTTTATCGCTTTTATCGATTGGTCGTGGGTCCACTCCGTAAGCGTAAATGGTCCATTGGAGATGATTGTGGATGCATCGGCAGACCAGTTTGGATTGGCTTCTACGGTCTTTTTGTTTACAGGGTAGAATACCGGTGTTGCCACCAGGCTCAGAAAGTAGCCTGTCGGTGCTTTCAGTGTCACTTCCAGCGTTTTGTCATCAAGAGCTTTTACCTTCACATCATCAGCGGTGCCTTCGCCTTTGTTGAACTTTTCGGCGCCCTCGATCACATATGCAAGAAATGCTGCCGGAAAGGCGTTTTTCGGATCGACCATGCGTTTCCAAGCTAATTCGAAGTCGTGGGCGGTTACTGGGTCGCCATTGGACCATTTGCTGTCCCGCAGCTTGAACGTATATTTCTTGCCGCCTTCGGAAATCTCCCATTTCTCAGCGATCGCCGGTTGAGTCATATGGTTTTCATCCAATCGCACGAGACCCTCCAGCACGTTGTACAGCACCTCGAACGCTACTGGATCATACGCTTTTGGTGGATCAAGAGAGACCGGTTCTGTTTTCAGGTTAGACCGCAAGATGGCATTTGCGTTGCTATTCTCTTTCGGTGCCTCCTGTGTCGCTTGCGGTGATTGATTGTTGTCCGCTGGCTTGCTAGTTGCTGACGGTTGGCTGCTGCATCCAGCCAATGCCAGACTGACCATTAGCGTCAGCGTACTGAGAAGTTTTAAAACTTTTGGCGCTTTCCTCATCACAATATCCCCCTTGCTTATACCTATTTGTCTATTTATTTTGATATGGACCCTGATTGAAAGGGCACGTATATCATCGTTCCACGAGCATCCAGACGATCTCGCAGTCTTCGTCTCCGGCATTGTACGCCCAGTGCTCTTCTCCGGCTGGGATCAGTGTCGCTTCCCCTGCTGAAACCGAGTACTCTTTTCCGCCGCTGCCAGTCTGAATAGTCCCACGAATGATATAAGAATACTCATCCTGTTCATGTGACCCTTGACCATGCATAGGGACGCGTCCTTTTGGCGGAATGACCACAGTGCCAAACATGACCTTTCCTCCCTCGATGATGTCTTTGGGAAACAACGTTTTCAGCACAGTATCCCCTGGTCGGTCATCCGGTTTCACTTCGTTGGCGTTTATTACGATCATTGCATAATTCCTCCCTATGGTTCTTTTTAGACAGCTTAAATAAACAGAAATTTTAGATAATTTTCTGTAAAAAAAAGAATTGGTCTCTGTTTTGCGTTTCTCTAATTGTTTATTTTAAATATCACTGGCGTCAGCACGCTGACTACCTGTGCCGCTTCTTCTGTCGGATTAAACCAAGTGTGATCGAGAGTCGATGGAAAATGGATGGAGTCTCCTTTGGTTAGGTGATATTCCTGACCATCTACTGTGAAAATCACTTGGCCTTCGATGACGTAGTAAAACTCCTCGCCTGGATGGTTAAACACCACCTCTTGCTTTTGTCCAGGGTGCAGTGTTACATGAAACGGCTCTAGTGCCCTGCCTGTAAAATCACCGCCCAAGCGCACATAGATCGCACTCGATCCTTCAATCTGAAACTGCTTGCGATCTGACTCGGGAACAAAGTACTGAGAATTTTGCTGTTCCTCGAAAAAAGCGGTAATGGGCACATTCAACACCTCGGCGATTTTTTGCAGAGATGTGATAGCAAGTGAACTATTGCCTCTCTCCACCTGCGACAGGAAGCTTATCGACAAGCCCGACTTGGCGCTAAGTTCTTTTAAGGTCATGTTCTGCTGTGTGCGCAGCTCACGAATCTTCTCATAGATGCTTTCCAGAAACTTGTTCCTCCTGTCTGAATTGAATTCATTTTCTGATTTTTTGTTCCATGAAAATATATTATTCCTATACCGTAATATTGTAAAGGTTTTTTTGAAATACTGAAATGAATTTTTGTGTAATAAAAACGAGGTATCCACAACATAGCCGTTTGTGAAATAAACATTTCGAAAATGAATAGGGGACTGACCCCAGTCCGTATGACAGGGGTCAGTCCCTTAGATCGCTTTCGAAGGTTTTTACTTTTGTATCAAAGCTCTTTCTATTAAGCAATCCCTATTTACATCCGGTAAATGCTGCCGTTCGAGGACGTAACAACGCCATTGATCACATCAAGGCTGGATGACTGCCCTCCCGAACCGCTCCATGTATTGAACGTGAAGCGTTTCGTTATTTCGACTCTTTTACCTGAACCTCGATCGGAATGATATCCATTCGCACGTGTAGTGCAGAGGAAGCATACTCAGATGCATCGTAGTACCCCATCGTCTCGGCTGTTTTGGTGAAGACGACGGATACGCCTTTTCCCTTCTTACTCGAGTCGAGACTGAACGCCAGACCGCGTGATTGCTTTTCCGTATTATCGATCAAATCATCTAGCAGGGCCGTTTTCGCAGCGTCCGAACCAAAAATGTTCGTGTTCAGCGAATTTCCTTCGTAATACTCTTTCCCTTTTGGAATCAGTGTTTTGGATTCGTCCATGGTGAACTGTTTGGTGACAAGATTGTATTTGTCCCCTTTTTCGATATAGGAAACATCAACGTTTTCATAGGCACCTTTTTTGCTAAGAGGTGTTTTTGACACATCGATCAAGAACATGCCACTTGCGCCGATGACCTGAATCTCGCTGCCTTTCACAACCATCGCAGAATTTTCATCAATACCAAAGCCCAAGTTCATTTTTTCATGGACCAGTGCCACGACGAGACGACCGATCCGGCCGCGCTTGCTGAAGTGCTGGTCGACGATTCCGCCCTGAAAGAAGCCGAGACCTTTTGTCACCCACAATCCAGGCTTGTTTCCATCGTAGGTCACACCCTTTTCGAACGTTTCCAATGAGGTGGTGTTCTGGATCATCGGATTGGACATAATCGCTGCTCCCGCGGATGAGCCGCTTACCATGCCGCCTGCCTTGTACACATCCCACACTGCAGTGAGCGCCTTGGTATGGGAACCGTCCGAATTGTAAAACGCTTTGGTGATGCGCGACTGGTCACCGCCAACGAAAAAGAGCCCGGTGCTTTCGGAGATGGCTTTCACGACATCCTCATTGTTCACCTTCTCAGCGTAGTTTTTTTCAGTGATGTCGATGATACGGACATGATCCGCCGGAATGCCGTACGCTTCAAAATCTTTTTTCATCTCGTTCGAAGAGGTCATGGAACCGCTCGCTGTGGGGAAAATCCCGATCATTGCCTTTTCTTTTCCCCCTGAAAGCTCAATCATTTTGTTGTAGATGTCCGCGTTGTTGGTTTCCAGATTTCCGCCGATAATGACGAGTGATCCTTTTGCTGCAGCTGCACTTTCTTCCGCAAATGCTCCCTGCGCTACGCCTGCTACCATTAAAATGGAAGTCAGGAAAATGGAGAGCAGCTTCGAGACATTACGTTTCACAAGTGACATGATGATATCCCCCTTAGTGAATGGTGTTTGCTGCTTTCAATTGGAAGACAGGCTCTACGCTACCAACCACCTCCCCCTTCCGATTTTCGATCACAGGTGTGTGAAAAGCTTTAAGAGCAGTCTCTTCTTGCAAGGTAAGCTCTCCTAGCTGTTTCAGCACCTCGACAGCAGCCGGTGTAGCTGCCCTCCAATTACCGTCCTCTACCTTGATTGCGATTCCGATCCCCCTATGTGGAAGCCCCAAGCAATACACACCTTCTGCACCGCCCTTCGCGATGATTTTTCCGTTTCCTACCTTCATCAGCTCCGTGCAGAAATCATTCGATCCGCTGATCATTTCTGGATATTGGAGCATGGCGTGGGTAATTCGCTTGATGGCTTGCCTGAGCGAAAGAGGCTCAACGCTATCGGGATTGGCTAATTTGGCGAAAACGAGCGCCAACTTGTGAAGGGGAATGGAAAAATTGGGTACGCCACAGCCGTCGATGCCTGTCAACATCTGATCTTCCGGAGTCTCTGCCAGCTCCGCCAGACTTTCCGCCACCTTGCGCTGAACAGGGTGCTCCAAATGGTGATAAGTAGCAATATCACTTTCCAGGTGCATCGCTAACGCCAACATGCCGGCATGCTTGCCTGAACAGTTGTTATGAATCGCGCTAGGCTCCACCTGCTTTCGCACCATCTCCAGATAATGCGCCTGATTGTATGGAGGGTGGGGCCCGCACTGCAGGTTTTCTTCTTGTAGCCCAATGCGAAACAGCATGGATTCTACGACCTGCGTGTGTTGTTCTTCCCCGTTATGAGAACCGCAGCAAATGGCGATTTCCTTATCCGTCATGAGAAAACGCTCAGCGGCACCTGACTGCAGAACAGGGATGGCCTGTACCGGTTTCAATGCAGAGCGGGTAAAGGTCATCTTTGTGATGTCTCCGAGACCATACAGGAGATTGCCATCCCCATCCACGACGGCGATGCTTCCAGCGTGTTTGCTTTCGACTTGAGTTCCGCGTTTGACTACTACCATTGTTTCTTCCATATGTGTCTCCTCTCTTACGTAAAGAGATGACAGGCGACCAGATGATCGTCTTCCACCTTGCTGACACGAGGCCTTTCATGCTTGCAGATGTCCTTTGCACTCGGGCATCTGGTCACAAATGCACAGCCCTTCGGGGGATTAGCTGGCGACGGCACTTCGCCGCGCAGCAAGATCCTCTCTTTCTTCTGCCGGGGATCTGCAGTGGGGATGGCCGACAGGAGTGACTTCGTATACGGGTGGAGCGGATTTGTGTAAATGTTGTCCGCTGCGCCTATCTCCGCCATTCGGCCCAAATACATCACACCCACTCGGCTGCACAGATGCTTCACCACCGCCAGATCATGTGAAATAAACAGATATGTGAGCTGGAATTCTTGCTGTAAATCCTGGAGCAGATTAAGGATCTGCGATTGGATGGAGACATCGAGGGCGGAGACCGGTTCGTCAGCCACAATCAGCTTCGGCTTCAGAATCAAAGCCCGTGCGATACAAATACGCTGCCGCTGTCCCCCAGAAAACTCGTGTGCGTACCGTTTCAGATAGGCAGGATTAAGTCCACAAACCTCCATCATCCGCTCGATAGTCCGCTTTCGCTCAGCAGCGTCTCCCACCTGGTGCGCCGTAAGCGGCTCCTCTAAAATCTGCTCAACAGTCAGACGTGGGTTTAGGGATGCATATGGGTCCTGAAACACCATTTGCAGGTCCACTCGTCTCGAAAGCATCTCCTTCGGGGACAGAGCTGACAGGTTTTCCCCTGCAAAAAGCACCTGTCCACCGCTCGGCTTGATGAGATTCATGACAGTCCGACCGGTCGTGGACTTTCCGCAGCCCGACTCGCCAACCAAACCAAAGGTCTCTCCTTTGGCGATCGTAAACGAAACGTCATCTACGGCTTTGACATACCCTTGTGTTCGTTGAAAAATGCCCTTTTTGATCGGAAAATGCACCTGCAGCCGTTGTACGTCTAATAGGGTATCGCTCATGATCGTCCCCCTTGCTCCGCATACAGCCAGCAGCGGCAGAAATGACCGCTGGAGAGCGGGACCAATTCCGGGTCCTCTTTTTCGCAGCGATCGAAGGCTTTACTGCACCTGTCACGGAAACGGCACCCCATCTGGATGGAACCGGCGGCTGGCACCTGTCCACCGATGGAAAACAAGCGGTGTTTTTTCTCATGCATGCTAGGGATCGATTCAAGCAGTCCGCAGGTATACGGATGCTTTGGATCGTGGAACAATGTATCCACATCTGCCTCCTCGACAATTTCTCCTGCATACATGACAATCACCCGATCGCACATTTCCGCGACGACTCCTAGGTCGTGCGTGATGAACAGGATGGACGTATCTGTTTTTTCCTTCAGCTCCCGCATGAGATCCAAAATTTGCGCCTGGATCGTCACATCGAGTGCCGTCGTAGGTTCATCCGCGATTAACAGCTGCGGCTCGCAAGCGAGCCCAATCGCAATCATCACCCGTTGACGCATACCGCCAGACAGCTCATGTGGGTAACTGGAATATATCTCCTCCGCACGAGGTATTCCGACCAGCTTTAACATCTCGATCGATTTCGCTTTTGCCGCCTTTTTGGACAAGTCCGTGTGGAGCAGTATCACCTCATCAAGCTGTCGCCCTATCGTGAATACAGGGGTCAGGGAAGTCATCGGCTCCTGAAAAATCATCGAAATCTCATTGCCTCGGACCGCATTCATCTCCTTTTCCTTCAGAGAGAGGAGGTTGGTGCCCTTGTAGCGGATTTCTCCCGACGCGATACGCCCCGGAGGTGTTGGCACCAGCCTCATGATGGATAAGGAGGTAACGCTTTTGCCGCATCCGGATTCCCCGACTAGCCCCAAGGTCTCCCCCTTTTTCACTTGAAAAGAAATGCTGTTCACAACCGTATATTCTGTATCATCATTGCGAAAATTGACTGTTAAATCCGTTACTTCCAGCATGATGTCTTGCATGAGCCCCGCCTCCTAGTCCTTTAATTTCGGGTCAAGTGCATCACGCAGCCCATCGCCCATCAGGTTGAAGCAAAGAACCGTAATCACAATCGCGATGCCTGGAAAAAAGGTCGGGTGGAACAAATTGCGGCTGTTATCCTTTGCCGCACTCAGCATGGCCCCCCATTCGGGAGCTGTAATATCACCGCCCAGCCCTAGGAAGCTCAACGAAGCCCCGATGAGAATGGCTGTTCCAATCCGCATTGTCAAATACACCATCACAACCGAGATCGTACCTGGAAAGATATGTCGCCTGATGATGACAGAGTCGCGAACCCCGATAGACCGTGCTGCCTCCACATAGGTCATCTCTTTTAGTGCCAGCGTACTGCCCCGTACGATCCGAATGAAGATCGGAATCGTAAAGACAGACACAGCGAAAATGATATTCGTGATCCCGGGGCCAAGCAGGGCGATCACCGCGATGGCAAGCAAAATGCCTGGGAATGCAAGCAGTACATCTGTACATCGTGTAATCAAGCCATCGATCCACCGACCCCAGTAACCAGCGATCAGCCCGAGAATCGTCCCGATGACAGCGCCTACCGAGACTGAAACGAAACCGATCAAAAGTGTTTCTCTCGTTCCCCAAAGAACACGGGAGAATATGTCTCGATTTTGGTGATCGGTGCCAAACCAGTGCAGGGAGGACGGCGGCTGGTGTTTATACGCATTCATCAGATTCATGACCAGGCTGCCTGGCTCTATACGCACTGGGATTGCCTTGTTAAACGGCTGATTCACCGCCACCGGAATCAGGGTAGAAATCCCATCAACTGAAACCATGATCGTCCCTTCCCCATCTCCGACTGCGGTAATCGTGCCATCCTGACTCACTTCCACCACAGTGGGAGTGAGCGATTGGAAGTAAAGGGACCTGCTTTCTGCAGAAGCTTCTTCGGAATTGGTAAAGCCATCTGTCGAACTGGCAAAGCCATCGTTCTTTCCCGGGGCAGATGCCTCCGCCGCCTCAAATTGCTTGGCAAACGCCAGGATATCCGTCATTTCTGCCAGTTCCGTGCCGTCCGTCAAGATGGCACTAACGCCTGTTTGCACACTCTCCCCTTTTTGCAAGGACTGCTTAGGAGCGGTAGCCACCAATTGTGACAGAGAGGGTAGTCCGTTATCCTGGCCGGAGACGACCACTTTCAGGCGACTGACAATCTCTCCGCTCGATACCAGGATGGAGGTCGTTCCTTCACCACTTGCATATACGAACGCCACGCTGTCCGTTTTCCGAGCTGCGGCGATTTGCCCATCCTCGCTCGTCAGGGTGAACTCACTTCCAGCACTGTCATTTGCTTTGCTACCATCGCTCATCCAGACTGTTACCGACACCTGCTCTCTGGTCAGCTGACTCGCATCCATTCCTTTTTCCTTGTATTGATCCGCTACGGGCCGATGTGGGTCATATGGGACGAGCAGCGGAGCAAACAAACCCACGAAAACGATGCCCACGACGACGAACAGGGACCAGAGCGCAACGCGCTGCTTGCGAAACTTTTTCAGAAACGTCCGAAAAGGCGAGGGAGATTGATTTTTCATTGTTTGCATATCGGTCTCCTTCTCCTTGTTATTCGTAGCGAATTTGCGGATTTAAAAGTCCGTAACTGATATCGACTAGTAGGTTCACCACCAAAAACTGCACGGAAAAGAGCAGGATCAGCGCCTGAATCACAGGATAATCGCGAGTCAGGATCGAGTCGATCAAGTAAGAGCCCAGCCCTGGCCAAGCAAAAACCTGCTCCACGACGACGGCACCACCGAGCAAGAAGCCAAACTGCAAGCCGGTCATGGTCACGACTGGAATCAAGGCGCTGCGCAGCACATGCGTCAGCACGATGACCCATTGATTTTGCCCCTTCGCCCTTGCCGTACGAACATAATCCTCTCGGAGCACCTCCAGAATGCTGGAGCGCGTAAACCGTGCGATGATGGCTGCCACGCCTAGACCCAGTGTCAGTGACGGCAAGATCAAATGAGAAATCGTTCCACTACCACTCGTTGGAAACCAGCCAAGCTGCACCGCGAAAATTTGCATGAGCATCAGTCCGAACCAGAATTCCGGAATGCTCAGGGCGGTGATGGCTGACACCATGCCGAGCCGATCAAGCAGCGAATTTCGCTTGACGGCAGAAAGGATTCCCACAATAAGCCCAATCACCACCGCCCAGACCATGCTGGCGAGGGTCAGGAAAAGCGTATAGGAAAAGCGACGCAGGATCTCATCGGACACATTCGACTTCGTGCGATAGGAAATGCCGAAATCTCCTTGGGTGACGATCTTTCCGACATAACGCGTATATTGCAGGTAAAGCGGATCGTTGAAGCCTTCCTTTTCCTTGAGCTTCTGGTACGTTTCCGCATCGATTTCATTGCCGTACAGCACGCGGATTGGGTCTCCGGGCGTCAGGTGGACAAACAAAAACGCTATAATGGAAACAACGATCAACATCGGCACCATGCCAGCCGTCCGCCTCAAAATAAATGAAAACAAGAAGCTCACCTCTTTAGACAACCGTTGCGGGCAATCGAGCTAGCCTGCAAAACCTGCCCGCAACGTATTGGGTCTTATTGCTTTTCAGCGGTGTTTACGATCACAGTATCACTAGGCAGCACCATCACACCGTTAACAGAAATTGTTTTTGCAACGATGAGGTCAGGTACATGGAGGAATACCCAAGGCGCGTCGTCGTAAATAATTTTTTGCACCTCAGCGTATTTTTTCATCGCCTCGTCTTTGTTTGCTGTCATGATCGCTTCGTCAAGCAGCTTATCTACCTGTGTATTGCTGTAAAAGCCAGAGTTATTGTTGTCAGGGGCAAAGCTTTTCGTATGAAAATTCGGACGAATGCCGTAATCAACTTCCCCTGTTCCTGGAGACCAGCGGCCAATCCAAAGATCGGTTCCTTTTTCGTGGTCAAGCATATTGAACAAAGTCCCGCTCTCGTACGCTTGGACCTTCGCCTTAATTCCTACCTTGCCCAGCTGCATCGCGACATTTTCAGCAATCGCAATGAACTCGCTGGAATTTCGGGTCCACAGTGTTGCCTCAAAGCCGTCCTTCAGCCCTGCTTCTTCCAGCATTTTCTTGGCTTGATCCGGGTTATACTCATATACTTTTTGCTGCGAATAGCCGTAGGTGTTCGGTGCGATTGCCGAATCAGCCACAGTCCCATAGCCGTCCAGTACGCCACCAATTAATTCATCCTTGTTCACGGCGTAGTTCATGGCCTGCCTTACTTTCTTGTCCTGATATTTTTTCAGCTTGAGGTTCATTCCGACATAGTAGACGTTGAGTGAAGGTGCCTTGTATACGTTAAAATTTTTGTCTTCGGCAATTTCCTTGGCGTTCAAGGTCGGCAGCTTGGTGATGATGTCCGTTTCTCCGGCTTTCAGCATATTAATCCGTGTGCTAGCTTCCACGACCGGCTTATACACGATGCTTTCAGCTTTGGCAGCTTGTTCCTTGTTCCAATAGTTAGCAAACGGCGTAACCTTCACGTGCTGATTCTCTTTCCACTCTACAAATTGATAAGGGCCTGTGCCTACCGGATTGCGGTCAAGGTTAAAAGTGGGATCAGCCTTTTTCTTTTTCAGAACCTCCAATGATTTCATCGATGCTGCGGGATGAGCCAAATACGAAATCATCGTCGAATTTGGAGCATTGGCGATGATTGTCACGTGTGTCGGATCTTTGACCACGACCTCCTTAATAAATGAGAAAAAGCTTCTTCTTGCCATGCCATTTTTTTCATCAAGTACGAAATCGAGGTTGGCCTTCACCACTTCCGCGTTAAACGGAGAGCCGTCATGGAAGGTGACCCCTTCGCGCAAAGTGAAGGTGATTTCCGTCGCATTCGCGTTCAACTGGTATTCTGTCGCCAGAACGGGCACAGGCTGCATGTTGTCTGTAAAGGTGAGCAAGCCTTCATACATCGATCTCTGTACAGTGATTGAGTTTCCATCTGTTACGTTTTGCGGATCGAGCGAGACAGGTTCTGCTTCGACTGCTAACGTGATCGTTTTATCCACTGCCTTTTTCTCTGGCTGCGTCGCCGCTGTTGCTGGACTGTTTGCCGGCGCCGTGGTGTTACTCGTGCCCGCTGTGTTCGTACTGGGCTTTGCCTGTTCTGCAGGCGCAGAACAAGCGGCAAGCATTCCGACAACGAGCATACAGCTCAGTCCGGTAACAAGCCTTCTGTTCTTTTTCAAAAAACATCCCCCTCCTTTATGTGCAATACATAGACAGGTTCATTCAACCCGTCATGGTTCCTATCTTAAGCAAAGACTGTGCCAAACTGGAAAAAAGTGAAGAAAAGGTTCATTTATATTTTAAATTTTCTATATTGTGTGTACAAATAACTCTTTCCCCTCCTATAATGGTTAAAAATAACGTGGTACATTATAAACATTTATAAACATTAACCACCATTTCATGCGAAAGATTCAGGGGGTTTACGATGCACGCCAAAGAGATCATTTTATTGACCGGGACGATGGAAACCCGAAAAATGCTCGTCCGCCAGCTCCAAGATGTGATTGGCGATTTCGTGCGCATTCACTCCTACTCCTATGATGAAGGAATTCCGCAAGTCTTTCACAACCAGCTCATCATTCTCTCTACCTCTGTTATCGAGGAAGAAACGGCTCCTTTTATCGGAAGCGGCTGTACGGTTATAGTCGCCAAGCGAACGGTCAACTTTGAGCACATTGACAAGCTATTGTTTCTACCAGAACAGACAAACGCCTTGTATGTAAACGATGCTCCGGAAACCGTCTATGAATCTATCGAAACCTTGCTGCAGCTAGGGATCAACCATATCAACTATATTCCTTTTTACCCAGGCAAGAAAAACATTCCCGAAGTGGAGATTGCCATTACCCCTGGGGAAGTGAACCTGGTCCCCTCGTTTATTAAGCAAACCGTGAATATTGGCCCGCGCCTAATTGATATCACAACAATCATGACCATCCTTCAGCATATCGGGCTACTTGCACAGAAGGGTGATATCGTATCCGAGAAATACATACGGAAAATCATTGACCTCAGCAAAAAGCTGTCCAAAACGAGTAAAGAGTCAGATCGGTTGAACAAGCATCTCAAGCAGGTATTGGACGGGGTAAACGACGGGATTTTGGCAGTAAACAGCAAGGGTGTCATTACTGTCTTCAATGAAAACCTGCAGCACATGCTGGGGATGTTTCATGCAAAAGCACTCGGTAGACATCTGCGCGAGGTGTTTCACAACTCCGAACTCGTTTCTTTTGTATTGAACAACTCTCCAGAGGAATCCGGTTGGTTTTCCGTCCTGCATTCCGATGTGATTGTCCACCGCTTTTATTTAGAAAATGAGGGCGCAATTGTTGCCACATTTAAAAACGCGCACGAAACGATTGAAATGGAAAAAACGTTTCGACGCGAGCTGGTGAAAAAAGGCTACATCGCCAAATACACATTTTCTGATATCCGTGGGGATAGCCCCGCTATCGAGAAGTGCAAGCAGATTGCTGGAAAAATCGCGAAAACGAATTTGACCGTGCTGATTGAGGGAGAAAGCGGAACGGGAAAAGAGCTGTATGCGAGCGCTATTCATAATGAATCACTGCGTCGGGACGGTCCGTTTCTAGCAGTCAATTTCAGCGCACTTTCCGATGAGCTGGTTGAAAGCGAATTGTTCGGCTATGAGGAAGGTGCCTTCACTGGCGCTAAAAAAGGAGGAAAAATCGGTCTGTTTGAACAGGCGAACGGCGGAACGATTTTTCTGGACGAAATCGGCGACATCTCTTTAAAGCTGCAAGCCAGACTGCTTCGCGTCTTACAGGAAAAAGAGATCATGCGGGTCGGGGGAAATAAAATTATCCCGATCGATGTACGCGTCATTGCTGCCACCAACCGAAATCTGTTGTCCATGATCGAATGTGGCACGTTTCGGGAGGACCTCTACCACCGACTTAAAATCCTGTATATTCATTTGCCTGAGCTCCGCAACCGGAAAGCGGACATCCCGCACCTTGTGAAGCACTTCCTCTCCCAAAGCGGCAGGAGTCACATCCAGCTCCTCCCCGAGGTGATGGCACGATTAATGCAATATCATTGGTACGGGAATGTGCGGGAGCTGAAAAACACGATCGATTATATGCTTGCCGTTTGCGATGGGACGGTTATCACCATGGATGATATCCCGAGTGAAAGCTTTTTCCAGCGGAAGAGTCAGAGGGAGCCAGTGATAACTGCCAGCCGAGTACCAGAAACAACAGCCACCCCCCTCCCACCGGTAGAAGAGCTGCCTGTGGATCATGAGGAATTCCTGTTTATTTTGAAATTGATTCATTCGTTTAACCAGAAGGGGGAATCGATTGGCAGAAAAAAAATTGCGGAGAAAACCCAGGAATGGCACAAGGATTTATCAGAGCAACAAATACGCAGCCGCTTGAAAGCCCTTGAACAACGGGGATATGTCGTTACGACCAGAGGCCGGGTCGGAATTAAATTGACCAGGTCAGGAGTGGACTATATACACGCTTCCTTACATGCAAATACCAGTAAAAAAATGGAGGTTTTCCCTCATGCGTGAGGTCATATTTGAGCAAACAAGCGTCACTAGCTTTTCCGTACATGAATTCGGTAACGGTAATGGACCTAGCGTTACTGTAACAGCTGCGGTCCATGGCGATGAGCAGACGGCTGTTCACGCTGCTATGCTTCTTATGAAGGAGCTTGATCAGCTGTCGATCAACGGCCGCGTGAAAGTCATCCCGATTTGCAATCCTGCTTCATTCCGGAATAGAACACGCGTCTCCCCTTTTGATGGAATGGATATGAACCGCATTTTCCCTGGCAGTGCCGAGGGCAGCCCCACCATGCAATTGGCCCATGCACTCTGGCTCGAGACGCGCGATACCGAATATTTGATCGATTTGCATTGCATAGGTGCTGGTGGTACCACCTATACACTCGCACTCTACAAGGAATATCCGGAACTTCGAGAGCTTGCAGAGTCGCTATCTCTCCCGATCGTCATCCAATCAAGCGGAATCAGAGGTCAGTTGTTCGTTGAATCGTGCCATGCTGGTCAAAAAGCGCTTATCATCGAATTGCCCGCAGGTCAACCGGGTGGCATCATCGATATCCCTGCTGCTGAGGAATGCTGTCGAGCTATCATCCGCAGCCTTTGTCATCTTGGCTTAGTGAATACCGCTCCCCCCGGGTCCTCCGTTGACTTTTACGACGAGATCACCACATTGACTGCCCCTCATCCAGGGTTATTTATCCCAAAAGCAACTGCTGGTGAGGCGTGCGTGGAAGGGGATCTTTTGGGTACTTTTGAAGGAAATCCGGTAATTGCTCTCTTCTCTGGTGTCATTACAACTGTTAGTCCGCCCCGTTACTGTTTTGCCGGGGAGAGCTTGGCCGGGATCGCCCCATTAGAAAAAAGCCAATAACCCCTCCCCGAGGTAAAATGGGCAAGTGAAGGAGCGGCTGTTTCTCGGTACTCGACCGGAATCAGCCGCTCCATTTTTCTGGAAACGAGTATATAACTGTTATTGCGTGAGCTTGACTGATCACCGAGGTAAATCAGCCCCTGTTCTAGTTTGATGATGGCAACAAGTATTTTCCTGTGATCGACTGCTTATCATGAATGATCTGCGAAGGTGTACCCTCGAACACCACCTGACCGCCTTTGCTACCCCCATCCGGTCCCATATCGATAATCCAATCCGCTTGACTGATTACCTCCAGATTGTGCTCGATGACAATCACTGTATTGCCGGCATCCACGAGGCGGTTCATGATCCCCAGGAGGTGACCGATATCTGACATGTGCAGGCCAGTCGTTGGCTCGTCCATTACGTATATACTCCCCTTCTTATGCAGCTCGCTTGCCAGCTTGATGCGTTGGCATTCCCCACCCGAAAGCGTGCTGAGCGGCTGACCGAGTGTGATGTAGTTGAGCCCTACATCGCTCAGCGCCTGAAGCTTGCGCACAACCTCTTTTAGCTCGAAAAAATCCAATGCCTGCTCCACTGTCATCTCCAGTACTTCTGCAATAGACTTGCCGTTTAGCTTGTACGCGAGCACCTCTTCCTTGAACCGTTTTCCTCCACATACTTCGCATGGCAGCTTGACGCTATCGAGGAATGCCAGATCAGTATACACAACACCCAGCCCTTGGCAGTTCTCGCAAGCTCCCTTGGAGTTGAAGCTGAACAAGCCTTGGTTTACTTTGCTTGCGGAAGTAAATGCCTTGCGCACATCATCCATAATACCTGTGTAGGTTGCAGGATTCGAGCGTGTTGACACCCCTACTGCCGATTGGTCGATGACGATCGCATCCGAATGCTGGCTGAGGAAAACTTCGTTGATCAGTGTACTTTTACCCGAGCCAGCAACACCTGTAACCACGGTCAGTACTCCAGTTGGGATATCTACACTCACATTCTGCAGGTTGTGCAGCGTGGCATCTATGATCGACAGCTTGCCGGATGGCTGCCTGCCATCATGCTTCAGCTGGAGGGGCCGTTTCATATGACTGCCTGTCAGTGTACCCGACTCGAGGAGTCCTTGGTAGCTGCCTTGATACACGATGGAACCTCCACGATTGCCAGCATGAGGCCCGACATCGACGATATGATCCGCTACCTTGATTACGTCGGGATCATGCTCGACGACAATCACGGTATTTCCCTTGTCGCGAAGCTTCTGAAGCAATTCATTTAACCGATGTACATCACGGGGATGCAAACCAACGCTCGGCTCATCGAAAATGTACGTGACATCCACAAGGCTACCGCTCAGATGCTTCACCATCTTTACGCGCTGTGACTCGCCACCCGACAACGTATCAGTCTCACGGTCCAGCGTCAAATAGTCAAGTCCGATATCCACCAGATGCTGTAAACGTTCTGTCAGCGATGTGACGACTGGCGCAGCCACTGGATCATTAATCTCCCGAATGTTGCGGATGAGCTGTCCGACCTCCATGGAGGACATTTCGGCAATGCTCAGTCCATTAATCCTGCAGCTGAGCGCGGCTTGACTGAGTCTTGCGCCGTGGCAGCTGGGGCATGGACCCTCATTTATGTACGGAGCAACCGCTTTTTGTGTACGTTCAGACTTCGTCTTCACATCTTGTTTGATGTATTTGTTTGTGAACTTCTCGATAACGCCTTCGACTGTAATATTCGTCGCTTTGCCGGCAAAATCCATCTTCACTTTTCGCGCCTTGCCATACAGCAGCTCTTCCAGTTCCTCAGCCGAATAATCGCTCAGCTTTTTGTCTGGATCAAAAGACCCCGACTGCACGATCATCGTCCAATCCCAGCTTTCTACCTTATAATCCGGCAGCATGATTGCCCCTTCATTCAACGACTTTGACATATCTACCGCCCTACTCATGTCGACGCCTAATTTGCGGCCAATTCCGTTGCATTCAGGACACATGCCCTGTGGATCGTTAAAGGAGAACATGTGCGCTTGTCCTACGTAGGGTTTACCTACTCGCGAAAAAAGAAGCCGAAGAATGGGAGCGATATCGGTAATCGTGCCCATCGTGGAATGTGAACCGCCGCCAAGCCGCTTTTGATCTACAATAACAGCCATACTCAGATTCTCGATTGCGTCCGCGTCCGGCTGCGGATAGCGTGGGAGGAAAGTGCGTACAAACATGCTGAAGTTCTCATTTAACAATCGCGTGGATTCTGCGGCGATTGTATCGAAGACGATTGATGACTTTCCAGAACCAGATACTCCAGTAAAGATCGTGATCTTCCTCTTGGGAATGCGCAAGGATACGTTCTTGAGATTGTTTTCCCGTGCACCCGAGATGACGATATACTCTTGATTAGCTCCGCTCATGCTACCATCCTTTTGCTCATGTTATTTTCATTTTTCACATTGTACCACTCTTCCGGCTTTGAAGTCGGTCAGTGTGAACCTTGCTTCCCCTGTAATTACCTGTTTTTCTTTTTACGAACTACAACTTGATTGATATCGTTTCAGGTAGATTGACGTGATCTGCCCCAATTTGTTTTGCAAATAAATGTAAAGCTTCGATGATACGAGTTTTACGATTGTTTGACCAAAAGACATCTGATTCAAAAGATAGCAATTGAACATGCAAAGTTCCATTCGCTCTATCAAAGAGAGGATCAATCCGTCCTATCAAATTTCCATCTTCCAAAATCGGCATTACATATGCCCCATACATTCTTTTTTGTTTTGGCGTGTAGATCTCCCAGCGATAATGGAAGTCATACAAGTCTACCAATCGTTCTCTGTACCATAGCAGTGAATCAAGCGGCGAAATAAAATGGATTCCTTGTGGCATCTCCAAGGATTGGCATTTAACGAGTTCAGGTAAATCCTCGGTTAGTATTGCATACGAGCGTTTCACACCCTCCATACTCACTTCCGTAAAGATGTTGTTTGCTAGGAATTCCTGATGAATCTTTCTACGACTTGCCGCTGTGCTTTTGTGCTGCCAACCATAACGAGGATCGTCGGCACTAAATAATCTGTAGGCTCGTGCATATTTTTTTAACAGAGCATGAGAGCGTTCTTCGCTGCTTTGTTCAAATTCTTTCTGTTGTAAGGAAAGAGGGATTGCATCTTCTGTTCGGGCAAAATAACGAGTTGCTCCTTCGCGCCCCACTACTTGAATTTGTCCTGATTGAAACAGCAATGCCAGAACGTGGGAGGATTCCTTGGTCTTTTCTTCCGTTGTATCCCATCCTGCACGAACTTTATTTTCACTTGCAAACGCATTTGATGGAAGCCGCCCATCGTTTGCTAATTTTGATAAAATATCAGCTGTGGTTGAGGCATACCGATTCAATTCTACTTGAACTCTCAATCTCATTTGGGAGCGAATGTCTGCAAAAAGCGGGTAGTCATTCATTGGCAAAATACACGCTGCCTGTGCGAAATACTCGAAAGCTTGGCCATTCTTTAGGGTATTGTTCAAATCGAGGGGAGAAAATGATGGTAAGCGTAATGCCGCCACTAGATGATGATTTCGCTCAACCGTATTAACTGGATCAAGTTGAATCGCTTCTAAGCATTGCAGAAGTTCACAGAAGTTGGCTTGTTGTAATTCTGGATAAATGAGTCGACGCAATAAAAAATGTCTAGCCGTTTGCTTCGTTATTCTTATCATCAGATCAAGCCCCGCTTTTTCAAATTAATCTACGAATCTCTTTCGTTATGTTGTCATGGAAAAATACTCTGTTTTCCGAGTATAAACCATAGTTGTCCTACTTAAAAACAACTTTAGCACTCGAATCATATACTGATCGAGAGCTCTGAAGGATTCTCTTGTGATTGAGCAACTAGGTATGCAGGCTCACAGCAAAAAACCACCTTATGGTAAAGTGGCTTTTTGCTGTGTTTTCATTTTACCTTTCAGTTAAGTGTGTTCCGACATTGCTTCAGCTTTTGTTACGTGAACTGTTCCAAAAGGATGATGAGGAGGGGCATAAATGACGTAAACCTTGAGCGGTGTGTTGCCAGTGTTGATTACATTATGCCATGTTCCTGCAGGCACCATAATTGCGTAGCCTTCATATGCCATTTCTTGAAAATCTAAAGAATCCTTGCGAGTTCCCATTTGAACAAGTCCCTGACCTTGTTCAATTCGTATAAATTGATCCGTTTCTGGATGAACTTCCAAGCCAATGTCATCTCCAACATCGATGCTCATGAGGGTGACTTGGAAGTATTTCCCTGTCCATAAAGCAGTTCTATAGGTATTATTCTGCTTTGCCGCTTGGTCGATATCTATCACCAAAGGCTTTGAGCCATAATCCAGTAGCGGAATGTGGGTACTCTCGCCCCAGCTGTTATTCCAATTTATCTGATAAGGATTCCAATAATTATCCCAATTGTAGCGCAGCCATTGTCCATACATTGGTTGATTCCAATGAGAATAATGGTTTGTATGTCGATACATGTCTACACTCCCCTCTGCATTGTTTTACTGTGTATCCTATGTAGACGCCTACTTATGGGGAAGTAAACTACTCAATAATGGGCAACTCAATATGGTGTATATTTTATCTGAAACAGTAGCGGACAGTAATGATCTCCACAACCTGATTAACGAATTGCAAGAAGTCTATCAGAAAACAACGCTACTTACTGTGGCAGCTACTCAGGATGTCATGGTCATATGGAATGACACTTTAAAGTTATCCTTTATCCCCTCTTTTCAAAATAGGCTTACCCAACTTTGCTGTTTAGGCTTAAGCCTATTTCAAGCAGCGGTTTAAATACATAGGCATACATCATCATGTGAAATCTCCAGAAGTCGAAACTTGGGCAGCTCTTACCTAAAAGGTCCAATTCTTAGTTACCCCCTATCTCCCTAAACTCATGAAATTTCATTTAGAAAAGAGGAACAGCAATGCGAATACCTGTAACAGGATTTGTAATCGAATCAAGTGGATTGGGTTCTGAACACTCTCACACATTGTATATTTCGTCCTGGGATGGTAAACCCGTCCACACTCACGCTTTCTCAGGATGTACTTCATGTGACGATGGTCACTCGCACTATTATGCAGGAATGACGGAGCCAGCCCCGACAGGCGTTCCCCACGTTCATAAGTATTATACAGTGACAGACATAAGCGATGGTCATACTCATCGAATCAAAGGAACAACCGGTCCTGCTATCCCGTTACCAAATGGCGGTCATTTTCATTATTTCGAGGGATACACAACTGTAGACGGAAGGCATCCACACTCCCATATGTATCGGGGAAAAACGAGTAGTGACGAATAGCTTTCTTTAAAACAAACGGCTTCGATGAGAATTCATCAAAGCCGTTTGTTTGTGTGTCTGGAGGAAAATGGATGCATCATCGTTTGCAAGAGATTGCTAGTTTTTATTGTTAATGCTCTTTTACATGGATTTCTATTTAATCTAGTGCTATTAAGAAAAAGTTAACCAGGACCTCGAATGAAAACTGGGTCTTTTTCAATTATAAAAGCAGGTTTTTACCCATGTCCCTTTTTACCGTTCAACATAAGATAATTCGGAATTGACAAAAAGGAGGATTACAATGGCGAAAAATGCGAAGGTTAGCCCGCAATTCAGAAGACTCTGTACCCAATTTGGAAGAATATTAGGTGGCGAATCGGAAATTGACCAAGGACCAGTTTGTTTCGTCATGCGACTTGCGAATCTTCGGGAAACAATCCTGGGAAGACGAACCCTTTCCCCTTTAGTTCGGGCTCAAATGTTTTCGTTTGAATCCTTAGATAAGTCTGGTCGTGCACTTTGTTTGGGCGAAACTGCCGTTCACCAAAATCAGGTGAACCGTTTGATGTCAAATCTTCGTAAGCGTGGGATAAAAGTGACAGCACTTCACAATCACTGGCTGAAAGAAAACCCGCGCTTAATGTATATGCATTGGGAAGCCATAGAAAATCCTATCGTATTCGCCAGGAAAACCAAAGCATCCATTGCATTCCTCGGTTAACTTGGTGGCGTCATGAAGTTACATTTTCATCATAATCGAAAGGATGACGAATATGGCAAAAGTGAATACAACTCCTCAATTTAGAAGACTGTGTAACCGATTTTCAGCCATTTTAGGTGGAACAGAGCATGAAATAACAAGAGGTCCCGTTTGTTTCGTCTCCAGAAACAGAAAATTCAATGCATCCATTTTAGGTAGAAAAACTACCTCCCCATTAGTTCGATATCAACTATTCTCATTCGAATCCCTAAATAGTTCAGGACGTGCACTATGTTTAGGAGAAACGGCTCTCTTCCAAAACCAAGTTAACCGTTTGCTGACAAATCTTCGAAAAAACGGGATTAAAGTAACAGCAGTCCATAATCACTGGCTCTTTGACAACCCGCGTCTTATGTATATTCACTGGGAGTCAATCGATAATCCCATTGCATTCGCCAGGAAAGTAAAGCGTTCTATTGCTTTCTTGGGTTAATCATTCGCATTTGTGACGATGACTGATCCAACAACAGAAACAGCGGCAGGCGTAGACGTCATAATATCGTCCTAGACTGCCGCTCAATTTTGACCTGCTAAGAACTTTCAAGCGATATTGTTAGATAATGGGTTAAGGCATTCCCTTGGGAGTGCCTTGTTTTACCTCTTCTCATTCATTCGTGCGTTTTTTTTTCAATAGCTGTTGTGCAATTGTATGTCCGATAAGGTAGGCTGGTGCAGACGTGTTACCATCCACCGTGAATGGAATAATCGAATCGTCAGCAACAATTAGGTCTTTTACTCCATGGACTTGACCGTGGCTATCAACCACTCCCCCCTTGTTAAGAGGCGCCATGCGAAGCGCACCTTGTTCATGATGATTATGGTCAAAATTATTTAGGATAAACTGTTCCAGCTTGCGATTATTATTGATGATGTCGAGTGTCGGAGAAATAAGCTGATATGATCGGTCGATCAAAGCTAACTGTGCAGCTATCTTCTTGATATATATTTTATAACAGTTTTTAACTGCTTCAAGATCAGCGGGATTCGTGAGATAGCCTTCATCAGCCAGCACAATTTTCAGCGGATCATTGCTTTGTATTTTTATGGAACCACGGCTTTTTGGTTTTAGGAAAAGGATAGCGATTTGCAGTTTCCCTTTGGAGCCGATTCCGATTAGTTGCACGGCACGACGAGTTTTGTTTGAGCCTGGCGTGGGATCTGGTAAAAAGGCACCCCCTGAATAAAGCGCGTTTGGATCATCATCAGGTAATGGGTTATCTTTCGGATTGGCACTGAACACGGCAAAGTTGAGCGTGTGGTTTCGAATGCCTTTGCCTACGTTAGAGTTGGCAAAAACAATAGGGATTTTTGCGTCCTTTAGCATTTTCGCGGGACCGATTCCAGAAAGCATTAAAAGCTGAGAACTGTTGATACCTGCTGAAATAATTACTTTTTTCCGAGTGTAGGCTCGCACGCGTTTACCCTCTTGAAGAAATTCTACGCCAATCGCTCGCTTATTCCTAAATAAAACCCGTAGAGCTGTAGACTTAAAGGAAACACTCAATTTTCGACCATTGACTCCTTGACCTCCAGGAGTCATGATATCTGAGGATAGAAAGGCTGTGGAAGCACTTTCTCGCCGGCCACTGGGCTGTTGAAATAATTGCCAACGCGTAAAAGGCCCTAGTGGGGTTTTCGGGTCATTGTAGTCGAGAATTTTTCGAAATCCTGTTGCTTTCTCGATGGCTGACACTAACTTTTTTGACATAGTTGTTGGGTTTTCCGGTGCTTGCCGAATGTCGATCCTACCCTTATAGCCATGTACACTACTATTGTTTGTCTTTCCATTGTAATTTTCCATTTTTCGGAACCCATTAATTGCGTTCTTTGGTGACCAGAGAGGTCCCAGTAGCTTTTCCCATTGTCGAAAAACTGCTGACGTAGGTCTTACATACTGCTGTGTGTTAATGGAAGAGCCGCCACCCAGCAATCGACCGGTCGTCCATTCAAAGCTTCGTTCATTTACTTCTTTCTGTGGTATTCCTTCTCCTTGCCAAAAATATTGAGGAAAATATAGCTCCTCAAGCTCTAAGGCATACGTTGAGTTACTAATTGGCGTGTCCTGATCATTATTTTCTCCTGCTTCCAATACGAGAACAGATGTTTTTCTATCATCCGTTAGTTTCTTTGCGATAACAGACCCTGTCGGTCCAGTACCTACAACAATGTAATCATACATTAATTTCGCATTCTTCTGCTTATTTTCACTCATTCGATACTCCCCTACATAAACAGTTTGTATCCCATTAACTAAAAGACATTCTAGATGAATAGAAATTGGGTTAATGTAGGGTATTAATCATTTGTCTTGGTGGTGAATGTTAGTGGACTGAGGGTACATTCTTGATCGTCTGTCAGTTAGCTCCACTAGACATCACCATATTTTTTGTCCAGATAAATCCCTCATAAACGAACTCTCTGCTTGGATGGCTATGTGGTGTATGTTCGAATATAAAATTTACTTCTTTGCAATGTGATAAAAAATGTAGAATAGGTGCTATTTTGAATTGCTCTCCGTTATTTTCATGACTTGGATGTACTGGAATCCAAATGTATTTATTCTCTTGATAGGCTACGTTGTGCAAATGAACGACCTTGATGTGTTCCTTCCACTTCTCTACATATTTTACGATTTCTTCCCCTGTAGCAATCAGATAATCCCCAATGTCTACGCAGAGCTTCAAGGAATACTTTTCCCAAATTTCTAGTGGAAAAGAATCAAGATATTGAATTCCTTTCGGTGAACGGTCAAGCCCTAATTTCGGTTCACAAATGATTGGTATGCCGTATTCGTTTTGTATACGACTCAATTCTTTCAATCCCGCTTCAATTAACTCGGTTACTTTTTCTGTGGATACACCTGTGAAGTAAGGAAAATGAACCAACATGTATTCAGCACCTAGACGTGACAATAACGCGGCTTCTTCCTCTACTTGCTTCCGAGCGACCTGAGGCTCAAATGAAACCTTTTCGAGCAAGTCGTATTTACTTCCATTTCGAAGTAACGGCGAATGTACGCCAAATGGAGTTTGTTTTTCTCTACAAAGATCTAGGAAAGCATGGAAAGCTGACTCACTCGGAAATTCCCCAATTTCAATGAGATCAATATCGTCCCAAAATAGCTCATTGTACTGCTCGGGATTCGTTAAAATGGTACTTCCAGATACACCAAATCTATGCTTGTTCAAATTTTATTCCCCCTAGTCCCATTCCTCCTTCCTAATACTACCTCATTCTGACCAGGTAGAGGCTGAGAAAAATGCAAAAAAGACCCGATCATGAATGCCATCGGGCCTTCCTTCCTTTCTCTTATGCCCGTTTCTTTTGATAGCTTACACTCTTTGAAATCAACACCTGGCTCTAAATACTGATAAGCACGATACCCTCTGTAATCCTTTTCTTGCATGAAAATCACCCCTTTCTTTACTTACTCGATTGGACTTCGGGTGGCTTGAATTGGAACCATCAACACCCTAATGGAGTACCCTAAGGAACCTCAAGATTTTTATGAACAGCCTGATCGAGAAACGCGGCAGATTATTTGGGAAAAAGAAAAAAATCCCGATACAAGATATCGGGATTTTGCATACTTGTCGAATTTTTGTATTAGGCTGCTCCTGCCTTTAGCTGTTTACGTTTTTTACCTCTGAGCGATAAACCAAAACAGATAAACAGAATGATCGATGCGAGCACGTAAGGAGAGTTGATATTCACATCAAACATATACCCTGCCACGACAGGCCCGGCAATATTACCTAGACTAGTAAAGGATGAGTTAAGTCCGGCAACGTATCCTTGTTGATCCTCGGCAACCATCGACATTTGCGTACCGATAGCTGGACGCAAAATATCGATCGCTAAAAAGATAATGAAGGTAACTGCAAAAATAGCCCAGAATTTGTGGACGAACAGCGTCATGAGAATAAATAAACCTGCAAAAAATAAGCAGACCGAGATGACACGTTTCTCGCCAAACCGGTTCAAAATCCAGCTAAAGCAAGTAGCTTGAACCACCGCTCCCGCTATCGAGCCGAATGTAATGATAAAGGCAATATCTTTTGGACTGAACCCGAATTTATGATCGACGAACAGTCCGAAGACCGTTTCAAAATTGGCCAGCCCGAAAGACATGACAAACACAATAATCAAGCTTAAAAAATACGGCTCGCGATAGATCTGCCCTAGCTGCGAGAAAAGACCGCTTTTCTGTTTCGCAATGGTTGAAGATTGAGATGGTGCTTTTTTGACAGTGCGCGATTCCGGCAGGAAAAGCAGTGTAAACCCTGCTGCAATCATCCCCGCAACTGCAGCGGAATAAAAAGGTACACGAATTCCAAATTCGGCGATATATCCGCCAATACCTGGTCCAATAATAAAACCAGTTGTAATCGCAGCGTTTATATAGCCCATTCCAGCAGCGCGTTCTTCATTTGTTGTGACGTCTGCCACACAAGCCACTACAGCTGGCATGATCATGGCTGCACTAATTCCTCCGAGCAGCCTCGAGATGAACAGCAGCTCTGAGTTGGTCGCTATCCCAAACAGCCATTCAGTGAATGCGAATATGATTAAGCCAATGACAATCATCCGTTTTCTTCCAAAAGAATCCGCCAAACGACCAGCAATTGGCGAGACAAGAAGCTGTGTCAGCGAAAAAGCTGCAACCAGTAAGCCGACGGTGCTTCCGCTAATGCCCAATTCCGTCATGAACTTAGGCATGATCGGTATGATCAGGCCGATCCCAGTAAAAACGAGGAAAATATTGAACATCAGAATCAATACGGAGCCCCGATTTTTTAATAATAATGTCATGCTTTTATCCTCCAAACGCAAACATACGGAATGTTCATTCTAGATCGTAGAGAATTTCACGTTGTTGCTAAATTTTGTACGAATATGAATTTAAACTATCGGGTAACCCTATAGTCAAGGATAAATCATTCATTATATAATTTATTTATCATAAAAGTATGGAATGAAAATGTTTGGGAGTGGTAATGCATGTCGAAAATCCAGCAAAAGTATTTTACTACTAGTGAAATGGCCAAAACTTGTGGCGTTACGAAACACACCCTTTTTCATTACGACGAGATCGGGCTTTTAAAGCCTGATTTTGTTAACGAAAAGGGCTATCGATTTTACTCTTATAAACAATGCTACGCGCTTGATATCATTAATGTACTCAAAAAGGCAGGCAGTTCTTTGCAGGAGATCAAGGATTTTTTTCAGAACCATAATTCAACGATGTTCGTTAACCTGATTCAACAAAAACAACGAGACCTGGAAGTGGAGCATCTTCGAATCCAAAGAATGCAGTATTTTTTGAAGGGAGCTGTCGAGATGACCGAAACAGCCATGAATGACTTGAGGGATACTCCGATGATCGAGGAATGCGAAGCGCAATACTTCATTACTACGCAGATCGAGCATTGTCTGGATGAGCAAGAATATGCCAAAAAGCTGAGTGAGCATCGAGATTATTCCGAAAAACACCTCATCCTTCATGAGTTTCCACTTTGGGCGATTTTGAGTAAAGAACGTTTTCACGCTGAAAATTATTTTCCAAACTATATTGCCTATAAACTTATCGACCCTATTCAAACGGAAAAAATGGTTACAAGGCCAACAGGAACGTACGCTGTCTTGGATCATATTGGATCGTATGAAAGCATGCCGTCCACATACGCTACGCTGAAAAAGTACATTAACAGCAAGGGATTGAATGTCAGTACCGATGTGTATGAAGTGGAAATGCTTAATTACCTAACTGAAAAGGACCCTGATAACTTCATTATTCGGATTTTCGTTGGTGTGTCGTGACGCCTTCCACTCTTTTGGTAGTGGTAACAGTAAAAAGGAAGTGCTAGTTTTGAACGAAAAAACGTCCTCTACTACCACTTCCCTTATTGAGCAATGCTTTAAACTGATGTCATGCAAATGGGTTTTTGTGCCACTTGAAACAGCTGGTCCAGTTCCTTCCCAAACGCAGGATCAGACACTTTAACCAAGCTGTAGTCAAGCAGCTTTTGAAATGAGATAGATCCTATGATAAGTGAGGAGAAATCTACAACATCCAGCTCGATGATTACATCTGGGGTTCCTTCCGTACGTACAGATGCTCTTCCTGATTGAAAATGTACCAGAGTGCTTTCCTGATTTTCCGGCAAAAACTTGTCTTGAACCCGTATCTCAACTGTCATGGTTTTACCACCAAAGTTGTGATTCGAAAGATCTGCAAACAAATTGGCTACATGAATGACCCTGTACATTGCCGTCTTTTTTATAAGCTACTGTATGATAATCTGGATTGGCAAAATCTTTTTATCGATTTATCAAAGCTTTTTTTGTTTGTAACAATCCCCCGTGACATTGTCTCACTGTCGTTCGCTCAGCTTTTCTTTACTTTCCCGCAAGAAGCAAAGGCAAACAAAGGCAGCGAGAGCAAGTCCACCACAAGCGCCTAAAGAAATGGAAAATGCCCTTACATAATCAGACAGAGCAGCACTTGTCAAAGACTGTCGTAGTGCAGCAGAAAACAAAATACTGATCAGAGCCACACCTAATGAACCTGACAAATACATGAATGTATTAAACAAGCCTGAACCTGTCCCTGCATCTTTTAATGGCACTGTCCCCAGTACGACGCGAGTGAGAGGCGTTGTGACCAACCCTAATCCCAAACCATATACAAGAAAAAGGGCAATGTACTCGATATGCAGCAGATGCATCGCATTGATATGCAGCAACAAGATGAATAGGAGACAGCAGATTCCCGTTACCATGGCCCCTACTTTTAGGACAGCCATCCCCCATCTCCTGACGATTCGAGATGAAATGAGAGAAGTCACGAAAAAACCGCAGCCCAACGGCAGAAACACGCGACTCGTAGCTTGTGCATCGTAGTGCAGTCCGAACTGCAAAAAATAGGTTAATACAAAAAAGAAAGAAAACATGCTGAGATAAATCAAAAGGACAGAGGTCATCCCCACGCCGAATAACCGTTGTTTAAATATAGTCAAGTCAATAAGCGGTGCCCCACCCCGTTTTTGTTTCCGAATTTCGACGACGACAAATGCAAACAGAAGCAGAAGCGAAAGGATTAGACATCCCCATATCCAAAGGGGCCATCCCTGTTTTTGCCCCTCCGACAACGGATATACAAGCAGAAACAATCCACTCATGCTGAAGAAAATGCCGCTCCAATCGATACTTTGCTTCCCCCTCCCCTGCGACTCCGGTAGTATTGGCAAGCATAGAAGAACTAGTATTCCAAAGGGGACATTGAAAAAAAATACGGTGCGCCACCCAAAATCAAACGGATTCCAATTGACAAGAACACCTCCCAAGATGAGACCGAAAGCGAACCCAAATCCGAGCAATGCGCCGTAAATACTAAAAACGAGGCCTTTTTCCCATGGCAGAAAATGAACCTGCATCAAGGACAACACTTGCGGTTGAATGAGTGCCGCTGCGAGCCCTTGCACAATCCGAATGACGATCAGGAGTGTTGGATTCGAAGTCAATCCACCTAGCATAGCCATGAGCGTAAAGCCGCTCACCCCGATAAGCAGCAGCCGTTTTCTGCCGAACATATCGCCTAGTTTCCCACTAATAATGAGTGCAACGGCCAGACTGAGGGAAAAGCCAGTGACAATCAGCTGTGCATCGGAGAAACTGGCTTGCAGACTGTTCTGGATCAACGGAAGTGCGACCTGAATCATATACGTGTTCAATGAATTCAGCAAGATCGGTAGCAGAATAACCGCCAGGGCATACCAACGGCGCGGATCAACCTGATGCTCCTGATTTTTGTATGGTAGTACTGTAGTCGATGGATGATTGGACATATGAAATTCCTCCTAAAACAAAACGCTACATCTGTCTGTAAACCAGATTATCAACCACATTCACTTCTTTCTCTACCTGTAGAGGGAGCTTCACATATTAGTAAGGGAGCAAAAAAAGCTTCAAGCAAACAGATATATCGTCCGTTTCCGGACCATATGCCCTGCCTGCTTGAAGCTTTTTACTAGGTTAATCCATTCAGCCGTCTGTTTCGCTCGAAATCCAGTTGGTTGATACGTTTTACATATTCGCTTGGATTGCAGCCATAGTACTTGCGAAAGGCCGTCGTGAAATTGCTAGCGTTGCTATAACCTACAGAAACAGCGGTTTCAGCAACATTCAAACGTGTTACTTCCATATACCAAAGGGCTTTCTCCATCCTTTTTTGACGCACGAGCTCAAAGATCGTCATGCCAAACAATTCGCGAAATCCTTTTTTAAGCTTGAATTCATTCATTCCAACCCGCTTGGCTAACTCGCGGATAGATAACGGCTGTTCGAAATGATTTTGGACCAACTCGTGCGTTTGCTGTAATTTGGTAATATCTTCACGGCAAAGCATCATACTTCCGCCGACAGAACCGTACCCATCTGACTCGCCAAACAATGCAATTAGCTCAAGCGCTTTACTTTCCATGTATAGCCGCTTCATCGTTCCTAGATGCGAGCAATGAATCATTTCGGAAACACATCTTTGGATGGCTGGAGTTTCTGGATAACAATCGATATTTCCCCGATACTGCCGGAGCCACGTTTCCATTTTCTGTTTTTCCGTCAAATCTCCTGCATAATGCAACAGCTCGTCCGGAGTGAGCCTTATTTCCAGCAACTGATTTCTTACGCCCGCCTTTTTCTCTTCATAGACTTTAACATCCTCTAGGAAAGTAACATTGCCTGTTTGCGAGCGTGTATGGCTATTCTTACCATTCCACTCACAATAGATATCTCCACTTACGCAATAACTCAATTCAAATAGCTGACAAGATTCCTGGATATGAAGTTTCATATCTTGTTCGAATGTAATATCCGTCATCATGATCTCCATACCAGGACGAATGCGAGTCCTTGTCACGCTCCCCTTGCCTATATGCGAAGGAATGGTAAGCCTTTGTTCCCAATTGTTTTGCTGAACATGTCCCTCTACCATATTTGTAAATTGATCGAATAAATCGTGAATCGTGGTTATGTTTAAAACCATCTGTACATCACCTCCTCTAAGTTTGCATGATTGCATTTTCCTTAACTCTCATGATTTTTTCAGATCACTCGTTAACAATGAGGCCAAATAATTTAGCGAATATGTACGTTTGTTCACGGGAAATAATGCACCCTTTTAAATCCTCCACGGTCAAACCTAATCCATCGAATTCACAATCACTTAAATCAATACCCTCTAGCTTCGTACCAGACAATTGAGCTTGGTCGATGTTTGAACCGTATAAGTGAAATTTTTGTATTTTGGAATTGCTAAAATCTATTTTACGTAAGGAACTATCTTGAATGATAGCATGTTTTATGTTTGACAGTTTGAATGAGGCATAATCGGCTATGCAACTAGTCATTTCAACATTCCTTAGGGTAACGCTAGCAAAATTAATCCCAATCATTTTGCATTCATTGAACTTTGTTCTATGGATAATAGCATCAGTGAAATCTACATTAGACAGATCGCATCTCTCAAAAATGACATCAGTAAATTCAGCACCGCGTAAAATTGTTTCAGTAAAAGTTACATTTTTGAAGATGATTTTTTCAAATGTAACTTTATGCGCTGTTTGATTCTCAATCACACAGTCTGCAATCATTCTCATTTCAAAAAAATCATCGGACTGTATAGTAAGTTGTTTGAATACGGGTAAATCACTAGGAAATAGTTTAGGTGATTCTATTTTCATTATTTTCTTATTCACGTGTGCATCCTCTCCTCCAAATGACTTCTAAAAATGGGTCTGATGAGATTGCCTATCCTAGAGTTGCCGAAAATAATGACCGTATCACAGAAAAGGATGCGGGCCTGCGAGAACACGGGGTGCAATCCTATCTTAACACGGTCATGGTATCAAAGTATTGTGTTCAATCGTTCAATATCGCCAGATCAAGCTGTCTTAGGCGCGCAGGGTCAGAGATCAAGTCGACTTCGCTAATTTTTCCGTGACTCATCGTAAATTTGAGTACATAGAGCAATCTTCCTTGAGGAGCCACTATAATTCCTACTGTTCCGTTTACGAGAGCTAGTTGTGCTGCTTTCTGTGCGCGTCCCGAAACTTGTTTTGCCAGAGCAACCGCTCCTCGCGTAACTCTCGCAGCCTCTGTTTGACGATCGTCGCGAAGAATAACATCCGGATCGAGCGCAGCTACTAGTATATCGAAATTGCCTGCGTGCGCTGCAGCTAGAAATGCTTGCACGACGTCGCGTTGGTGCTCATGGTCGATCTCAGGAACGGCTTTCGCCCCACGTATCCGTTGGCGTGCCCTGCTTCCAAGCTGTCTTGTCGCAACCTCCGACTTACCTACAATCGGAGCAATCTCATTGTAGGGCAATGAGAAAACATCGTGCAGCACGAAAGTAATGCGCTCTGCAGGATTCAAATTCCCGAGCACGACTAGTAGTGCAATACCAACTGAATCAGCCAATATGGCTTCTTGCTCGGGGTCTATGATATTCTCTTGACTTGTAATAGAATCTGCAACCTGAGCTTCTATCGATTCTTCGCGTCTTGATTTTCGCGAGCGCAACATATCGAGACAAATCCGTGAAACAACAGTGGTCAACCACCCTCCCATGTTCTCAATGCCTTTTGCATCAGCACGACTAAGACGTAACCAAGACTCCTGTACCGCATCCTCCGCTTCGTTCAATGATCCTAGCATTCGGTAAGCCACTGCCTGAAGATGCTTCCGATGTGCTTCGAATATCGTTGCCAACCAAACCTGTTCGCTCATCATACAAACTCCCTCGCTCGAAAATAAAAACCCTCTATAAGGCTGACGGATGAAACATGAGTAATGTGACAAAGCTGCGATCATCCGTATGGTTTTCTTTTTCAAGATAAGCTTTGTCACAAATCCCGGTAGGCAATCCGTCAGCATAGTAAGGAGCCAAAATTGGTTCTAATCAAATGAATATAAAAAAACAGAAAGTAGGTATTTTCATCATGACAACGGTACTATATGTTACGGCAAATCCACACGATCACGAAAAATCATACAGCATGTTAGTAGGTAATGAGTTTGTACAGTCTTATCGATCCGCAAATCCATATGATGAAGTGATCCACCTTGATCTTTATAAAATGGATATTCCTCAGCTTGATAAAGACATTTTTAGCGGATGGGACAAACTGAAGGCTGGTATGGACTTTGAACAGTTAACCGAAGCAGAAATAGGGAAACTAAGCCGTATAAATGAGCTGGTTGATCAATTTGTCGCCGCAGATAAATATGTATTTGTTACTCCCATTTGGAATTATTCCTATCCCCCCGTTATGAAGTCATACATCGACTGCATCTGCATAGCGGGTAAGACGTTCAAATATGTACCGGATATCGGCCGAATTGGTCTGCTGAGTGATAAAAAAGCCGTTCATATTCAAGCTAGCGGCAGTTTCTTGTCACCAGGTTCAGATGATGAAGACTTAGAAATGGGGCACCGCCACTTGAAGGATATTATGGACTTCGTTGGAGTATCAACCTTTGAGGGGATATTTGTGGAGGGAATGGCCGTGAACCCCCAGCAAGAGCCCGAGATAAAAGAAAAGGCGTTACACCAAGCACGAGAGGCTGCTCGAAGGTTCTAACGATTGTCTGATACAAAGCTATTCTTTTTCCTCTATTTCTTTCACCTGTATGTTGTAGGTGTACTCCAGTAAAAAGGCGGACCGATTCTTTTGGTCCGCCTTTTTAAAAGTCTATATCTTTCACAAGTGAAACTCACTCTTGGAAAGGAGCAAGAGACGTACTCAGCTTCTCCACCAGATCCCCGAAGTACTGGACCGCCTGTCGCAACGGCTCAAGCGTTTCCATCTCCACACCAGCAGTGCGCCAGAATTCCAGCGTTGGAAGCGTTGCCCCGGCTTTCAGAGCCGTGATCCACCGTCCTGCTGCCGATGCTCCTTCCCCCCTCATTTTTGTGGTAATCGCATACGATGCGCTCATTGCCACAGCATACGCGCACGGGGGATAATCAATGTAAATATGCGGCCACAGTGCCCACTCCATCTGGCTCTCCTCTTCCAGCACCAGCTCATCGCCGTAGAAGTCCTGCCAGATTTCGTGGTGCAGCGCTTTCACCGTCTCGGCGGCAACCGGCTCGCCAGCCTCCACCAGATCAATTAGCCGTTGGTGGAGCCTTCCATGCAGGAGCAACGCCGAGAACATAAACGCGAAACTAACCTCCAGCAAATAGCGGGTCGCGGCAAGGCCTTTCCCTGATCAGTGCTGGCGGACAGGTACTGACAGCAGAGCCATTCGTTGGCTGTCGAAGCGGTTTCGGCTGCTAGATATCCGAACGCACTGTTGCCTCCGAACTCACTGTCGCCGATAGACTGATTCTGGTGAATCAACAGACTGTGGACCGCGTGTCCCAGTTCGTGGGATAGGATCATTGCATCGCTAAGCTTATCGTTCCAGTTCGTCAAAACGAACGGATGAACCCCGTATTGGAACGGGCAGATGGGAAGAGGAAACTTGCCTTGGTTATCCGCGCGGTCGACCCACCGTTCCCGCAAGGCCGTGTCGATCACTTGTACATACTCCTGGCCTTGTGGTGCAAGCGCGCTGCGCAGCAGGTCCCCTGCTTCCGCGAAGGAGATTTGCTCCGACTGATCCACTAGGGGCGCCCACAGGTCATAAGGATAAAGCTGGTCCACACCCCACAGCCGCTTGCGCAGGCGGAGCAGCTGACGGGCCACAGGCTTGGCCTCCTCCAGCAGGGTATCCATCGCCCGGCGGTACAAGGCGACATCCATGCGCTCCGGGTAGAGCAGCATCTCCATGGCGGAGCCAAAGCCGCGAAGACGGGCTAGGCTCACTTCTGGTGGACTCGTACACCGGCCATCAGGGACGAATACCCGCGGCGTCGGAATTCTCGATCAGACGAGTAAGCGATGTGAAACAGCCAGCGGTCGATCGAGACAGCGCGGGAGATGCCTTGGCTGTCTGTGACAGGCTCACACCGCAAATCAGCGTTTACGATCTGCTGATAGATCTGGAAGGGAGTCCCGAGCAGCGGGCTGAGGCCTGACAAGACCGCCTCACCCTCCCGGCTCAGCACATGCTTGCGCTGGCTGATCAGCGCTTTTAATTGGCGAGAATAAGACTTCAAGACGGGCTCCTCGGCGTACCGCTCCAACTGCCCGTCAGGCAAGGCTAGCAGTTCTGGTTCTATGAACGAAGTTGAAGCAGCTATCTTCCCTTCGGCAGCACTCGCCTGGCCGACCATTGCTTGATTGGCCAGGTCCAATGCGTCACCATACATGTGCAGGTTGGCATAAAAGCTGACTCGACCAACCTGTTCTTGGAGCGCATCCCGTAACGCGCTCTCCCCTAATCGGCCCTGGTATTCAGTAAGCGGATCTACGTTTAAGCGGTCAAGGTCCTCTTGCCAAGCAGCATGGTTCAGATAGATTCCTGTAAGATCCCACTTAAGTTCTTCAGGCGCTTGACTGCGCATCGGGCGTTCAGACATGACGCCACCTCCTTTGAAAGAATTAGCCCAAATAGTCCAAAAACGGAAAGTGACATGCTTTAATTTTACGGAAGAATGTGAAAATAATCGCCCCCCTAAGTGGGGGTGATTCCATATTCGTTATGGGGGAATTCCGGTACCAAATGTGAATTGTAGAGGTTTTCTAAAAGAGACGGTGGAACATAAAGAAAAAACCGCCCATCAATCCATTATGGAAGTGAGCGGTGATCATTTATTATTTTTAGTCGTGACATATGTCAAATACCCCACTTGAGGTACAAGCCTATTTAATCGTTATCGTAAATTCCGACTCTGGAGAGCCGACAAATACAATCGTTCCACTGTTGGGCAGAATCACTTTGTTGTTGCCGTTGACGATACTATGAATGAGTGGGCGTTCTCCTTCTTCATCAAATACAGCGAAAGCACCTTTCTTAGGCAAATTGACCGTCATCGTTTTGCCTGCTATTGCTTCGGGGATGGTATACCATTGGGCATGCCCGTTCGCTGGCACTGTTACTTTGGACTGATTTCCTGCATGGATCGGTTTTATATTCGCCTCGCTCACTAATAAGGACGCGTTCAGCTTTACATACTCGATGCCCTTTTCGGTGTAGAACTGGGCTTCAACCGTATCACGGCCTGCCAATCCTGGAATCTGGATCTGACTTGTCGCTGTGTTCGGTCCTGTAATCTTTTTGTCCTGCCAATATCCCGGCAGACCGTCTGCGAGGCTGACTTCAATAGCTGGTTTCTCAAAGAAATACATTTCGGAGCTGAATTTCTCGTTTACGAGATAGTACTTCGTGCCTTCCCGTTTTGCCCAAGCTGCGGCAGTCTCCTTCGAGAGCTTGTTGTTTTCCAGCTTTTCTGCCGCATACTCTGACATTGCTCCTTGCCCTAAACCCGGCAATCCCTCGTAGGTTCTCTTCCACAAATACGTACGTCCATTCTTCTCCGTAACGAAGCTGACCTTGGAAGTTCCGTCCTCATTCACAAAGCTTCCATCCGCAGT
Organism: uncultured Brevibacillus sp.; assembly: GCF_947502445.1. GTDB lineage: Bacteria > Bacillota > Bacilli > Brevibacillales > Brevibacillaceae > Brevibacillus. Next base: position 53,609 of record NZ_CANMZW010000014.1, on the reverse strand, counting down.
ATAGATGTACTTGGTTTCCGGATCATCTGGAAGGAACAGTTCTCCGTCTTTTGTGATCTCTACATGGAATTGCGTATCATTAGTAGCGTAATAGCCTGCTTGCTTCAATACATTCTGGGGTATTTTTGCCTTTACAGGCTTACCGAATGATTTGTCTGGCTTAATGCTCTTGATTTCGCCCTTTTCCTTGAGCGCTAGCAGCAGCAATTCGCTTGCGAGCAGTTGATTTGTGCCACTGCTCCCGCCAGATGATAACACAGCAGCTGCCATCTTTTTCTCAGGAAGGACAACAAGTGATGCAGAATACACAGACAGGTCCCCGCCTTTGGCCAAACCCTTTATTCCATAATCATTGAATGGGTATAGCTTCACACTGTCCCAGCCCAAGCCATAATTGTTACTATCATCAACATCTTCCGGCCAAATGCCTTTTTTGTATTCTTCCTGTTCCATCGCCCGTACCGTTTTGTCAGTGAGGATATGGTCTGCCTGCCCTGTAAACAGTTGCGAGAATTTTACCATATCTTCTGCCGTAGAATTGATTCCTCCTTCTGCGATAACATTAACAAAACTAATCGGAAGCTGCTTTTCGTAATCCGGAACATACAACGCGGCGAGCTTGCTCCCTTTGTAATCATCAAGCGGTGTTTTTGTATGATTCATCTTCAATGGGTCTGTGAAATTTTGATGTATAAATGTGGTAAAGCTCATGCCGCTTACTCTTTCAACGAGAATCTCGGCAAGTGTAAAGCCGCTATTGCAATATACCGAGAATGCTCCCGGGTCCGATTTCAAGGTCTGGTCGGACAACGTCTGCAGAATCGTATCATGTGCGTAAGGATCATTATCCGCGAATAAAGAATCGTTCGGCGATCCAGTACCTCGCAGGCCAGAGGAATGGTTCAACAGCATGCGTGGAGTAATTCGCTTATATCGTTCGTCCTTCATTTTGAAATCGGTTATGTACTGGACCAAGGGAGTATCCAGATCGATTTTCCCTTCATCTACCAATTTCATGACGGCCACTGCCCCAAATACTTTGCTGACCGAACCGATTCCGTAGATCGTATCGTTGGTCAGTGGCTTATCGTTCTTGCCAGTCTGTCCAGAAATTGTGATTTTACCGTTGTCGATCAGTGCATATTGAACACTAAACGTTTCTGTGGATTCGAGTAGCAATTCGGCCTTCTCGGCAGCAGTTTTCCCCAATCCTTGGTTTGCAGTAACTGCAGGAGCGACATTGGAAGCCATTGCTCCGGTTGGTGCCATCAGAGTCAATGCAAGTGCAACGAATAACACACTAGACTGCTTTTTCTTCATAAAAACACCTCCAGATCGATTCATGATTTGACTAAATAAACTTAATACTCTCTGTCAGTAGAGTCTGGCGAAATCACTTCCCACTTTCCAAACAACGTCAAACCGACCGCTTTTGCCAGCAATGTAGACGCATCGTTATCGATTTGGCAACGGTATTGGGGCTCATATCCTTGACCATAGGCATATTTGCAAAGAGAGCGCACTACTTTCCGAGCGTGACCTTTTCCTCTAAAAGACGATAGAGTCAATACGCCAAGATCTGCAATTTGCAAGTCGTCCTCCCAAGGGTACATACTCGCGGCGCTTACTAGGCGGTTATGCTCGAAAGAGCCGAACACCGTCCAATGATCCAATTCTACTTGAGCGTCATCCAGGTCTTGTTCCGAGGCAGAGGACTGGAACTCGGAGAAAACAATATCATCTTGCTCTGTTAACCGGCGCACGTCACCTACGAGGTTTTCTTGCAGCAATTCGATCTTATCCGCTTTTGAAAAATAAAAAAGATAATCTGCGCCGTGCAAAGTGATTCCTACGTCATTCAACTTTTGACGAAAGATCGCTTCAGACAGGACTTGAAGGTGATGAAGCCCTGCCTTCTCTGCCAGTGCAGGGGTAAGGACTGATATAACCCGACCGTCAGAGGTTTCCAGCACCATGACCCGTCTATCTTCGTCAAGATCAGGATTGATAGTGAGAGTAAAGGATTCATCGCTAAAAAGGACGTCTCCGTTCAAAAATGATGCCCGCCAAAAGTCAGTGATTGTTTGTGAAAATACAGGCGTATTGGTTACTCTACTTGGTTGGTTCGTCATTCTGTTCACTTCCTAGTATCTTGATGTACTATTTACAACGAAGGAGGGCTTCAGCTTACAATATTCTTCTTCTTCAAATGTAAAACACATTCTATACCTTAACATGGTGTCAAGGTCAACATCTTTCCTACTAATCCCATTCATAGCGCTGAATTTTGCCAGCGCACCTTCAGATGTCCCAGAGGGGATCTCCAGGAACTTCAAACATCACACAATTGATATTACATACCTTTTATGTCGTTAATAACTATAAAAAATATGGTGGATCATAAATCCACTGCAATTTTTAATGTATGATCAACACGTTTCACTTTATGTACCAATATTTGAGTAACTTGCAATCGGAATGCATATTTCAGTGACGTATTCAGATTGATTGCTCGTTTCTCCACAATCTCGATAGTACCGCTCTACAGATGGCCCAATAATAGAATAGTTATTCTGTTTTGCCCATGCAATGAGCGCTTGGTAAGGTCGATTAATATCCTCATAACTGCCAATATAAATTGTGCTCATATACAATCCACCTTCGATTATTCTGGTATAAAACGCTCCCCTTTTAAATACAGCATTTACTGGAATACATACTTCGATATCTGCATCCTCAGGATCATACACGGAATTGGTTACATGAAAGATCGTCATATGCGTTCCCGTCATTACCAAATGGCTTGTTTCAAGTATTTCATAGAGTTCTATGATCATTTGATCCATTGCAGCTTCATTCGTTCGTCTTCTTTGACATAACGCTAAAAATTCGCTGCGATGCCCGATTACGATATCAAAGGTTTGTTTCGGTTGAAAGACTGTATCTTCGCCAGACGTCGCTCTAATTTGATTTTCGAGCTCTAGTATTAAATAATGATGTTCTGTTGCGGACTGTTGCAAGTAATCAATCTTGAGTTGCAGCGTCTTTTTTGTATATTCCGCATCATTTTTACCTAGTACAGACTTGATTTCTTCTAACGAAAAGCCATATCTTCTGAATTGCTTTATCATGGAAATTTTCTGTATTTCCTCGTCGCTATAATATCTGTACCCATTTTGTTCGATAAAGCTAGGCTTTAACAATTCAATCTTGTCATAATGCCTTAACATTCTGGGAGAGACCTTAGTAATTTTTGCAAATTCACCAATCGTATAAATAAGAATCACCTTCGTTCTAGATGAGAGTTGAGTGACAGAGAAGTTTTCATATAGGCTACAATATAACCCATGAAAGTTGCAAGAACAAAAAAACGCTACCTCTACCGCTCAGCCATTTTGAAGAATCTCGAAGTCCCTATTTCTTTGAACGAACTACTTGACCTTAGGTATGACCTAAGGTGTACTGTTGGGATATCCGATTACACAACAACCATAGGAGTAACAACAATGAAAAGTGAAATTACGATTAGTGAATTAGCAAAGCTTATGAACGTGTCTGTTCATCAAATTCGTTATTTTGAGGAGAAAGAAGTCCTTCTGCCTGCTTACATCGACAACAATCAGTATCGCATGTACAGCATGGATCAAGTTTACCAGCTCGCACATATTCTGTTGCTTCGCAGATTGGGAGTGTCGGTCCAGAATCCATGCACCCAAGATACAATGCCCAGGTCAGCCGATTGCTCGTCCATGGGTTTCGAGGTAAATTTCAAACCCTCACAAAAATGAATGATGATGAGCTCTCCCTCTTTTTCGAAAAGCTATTTGTCCAATTTCCAAATGAACCGGCAACCCAAAGAATGGTTGCCATACAGGATGGGAAAGTCGTAGGATCGATATCTATCAAATGGGATAATGGCTCCCATATGAAGCAGCAATCAATGCTTCGCTCGTGGGAGAGCTTTCGTGTCTTTGGTAAGTGGAACCTTTATAAAATGTTGCTGGGACTACATTCGTTAGAGTATAAGCCAAAGCCAGTTCAGTCTGATTCTCGTCTGGATAAGCTTAGTTTGTTCGTCTCTGGTAGCAATCCTCGAGCTAAGCGTCTATATGAGGAGCTTTCCTTTCAGTCGCAGCTACAGAAAAATAGCTTCATACGGCACCTGCTGTTTCATGAAAAGACATGGCATTATATGGTCATGAGAGTGAAATAGCATACCTGTGCCGGTTACATACCGTTTCTGAAAGAAAATAAGCCGGATTCTCCGGCTATGCTTAAAGAAATAATGGTTTGCTTTGCTTACTCCGGAATCTGATAGGGCCGATTAAAAAGAATATTCTCTACAGCTTCAATAGTCGCTTGTGTCCGTACTTGGTCCTGTTCCATATTTGAAAGATAAATCAGTGTTTTATCTTTATCGATATAACGGCCTAACCAGGTTTGATATCCTGGCCAGCCACCTCCGTGGCAAACAACCTTTCCTACCCCGGGCTCATTGCGAATCCTCCAGCCATACCCGTAATCATAGGATTGATGATCTGCCAAGAGAACAGGCGAAAAGGCTTTTTCTAGGGTCTCTTTGCTTACCAGCTTTTCTGTATATAAGGCCCTATCCCATTTTCTCAAGTCTTCGAGCGTTGAATTAACAACTCCATCTCCCTGAATCCCATCCAGATAAAACACAAAGTCATGCTCTGCTGATTCGTCTGGCAAGCAATATTTATCCAAATGCTCGGAATAAACGTATCCAAAAGCGTAATTGTCAATTAACTCCAGAGAATATCTCCTGTTGTATACGCGCGTCTTCTCCATCTCAAGCGGATGAAAAATACGTTGCTCCATAAATTCAGCAAAGCTTGTTCCCGACGCTTGCTCGATGATTAAGGCGAGTAACACATATCCGGTATTGCTATATTCATATTTTTCATTCGGCCGAAAATAGACATCAGGTTTATGAAGCTTGAGCTGTTCAAGAATATCATGGCTCGCAGCAATTTTGGACCTGTCCCAGTATTGCTCAAATAAATCCATGTAATCCGGCAACCCGGACGTATGCGTCAGCAGATTCTGTACAGAAATATCTGCATACGGAAAATCAGGAAGGAATTTTTCGATGGGATCCTCGTAGCTGAGTTTTCCCTGTTCTTGCAAAATCATGATGCCCATCGCTGTAAAGGCTTTGGAAACGGACGCAAGCTCAAAAACTGAATCGGTAGTCAACATCGTAGAAGGAAACAGCTGAGCGAATCCGAATGAACCCGTGTAAATGGGAACGCCTTTATCAAGCACCATGATGTTTCCATTGAATTTCTTATGATCTGCCAAAGTCGTAAATAGCTCATCAAGCTGAGAGGATTGCAAGTCTTTCGAATTGCGTTGTAGTTCCATTTTTCTTAACTCCTCTCGGGATTAGGTTGCGTATAAAAATGGATACAACTTAGTAATGGCCTGGACGTGACAGTTTTTCCCTGGCAATTGTTAAAGAAGCTAGTCAAGAATACTACTTAACCATAAACCTTCTCTTCTATAGTAACGGCTTTTATTCTGTTCATATCCGGTATGTAGCCGATACCAACCCCATCTGGAACAGTTATGATTCCTTTGTCTACGGTGACTTCCGGGTTAATAATATCGGCATGCCAATAGTTAGAGGAAGCCGCCGTATCTCCAGGCAACGTAAAATTAGGCAGGGAAGTCATGGCAATATTATGTGCCCTTCCAATTCCGGACTCGAGCATTCCTCCACACCAAACAGGGATATTGTGCTGTTGGCATAGATCATGTATTTTTTTGGCTTCTGTGAGTCCGCCAACTCGACCAATTTTGATATTGATTACTTTTGTACTTCCCAACTTAATCGCTTTCCGTACATCTTCTGCGGAATGGATGCTTTCATCTAAACAAACAGGGGTTTGAATGCGCGCTTGTAACTCAGCGTGATCAATCAAATCGTCGTGTTCTAAAGGCTGCTCAATCATCATTAATTGAAACTCGTCCAGTTGCGCCAAATGATCAATATCCGCTAGGCTGTACGCAGAGTTTGCATCGACCATTAGAGGAATCGTAGGGAATTCTTTGCGTACTGAACGTGTTACCTCTACGTCCCAACCCGGTCGGATTTTAATTTTAATCCGTTTATAGCCTTCTGACAGGCTGCGTTCAATTTTTCGTAGCGTCTCATCTATAGAATCCTGGATTCCGATGCTTACTCCTACTTCGATCTGCTTCTTGACTCCTCCTAAAGCAGTTGCCAAGGATATATTTTTTTCTCTAGCGTATAAGTCCCAAATAGCACCTTCCAGGGCCGATTTCGCCATATAGTTTCCGCGAATATGTGAAAAGAGCTTCGACACATCATCTGGATGACTGATTTCCTCTCTTTGAAGGATCGGGATAAGAAAATCCTCCATGATATGCAAATTCGTTTTTACTGTTTCTTCTTTATAAAAAGGGTCAGCACTTGCAACCGATTCTGCCCATCCGGATAAGCCATCCTCATTCTGAATTTCGACGAGAAGAAATTCCCTGTCTCTTTCTGTTCCCAAACTTGTAGTGAAGGGGTGAACCAAATCCAATTTCAATCGTCTTACCATGACACTTTTAATCTTCATCATGTTCCCTCTCTATTCTCAAAAGTTATTATTTTACTCGATAAACATTCCCGTGTGGTTGTACAGCTGTTCGAGTTTTTCCCGCCGTCCCCGAATGTTTTGTGGATCTTTTTCGTGCATACCCATTACAATTAATTCTGATAGACTAAGGAGCGCCAAGATGTGATCTGTAAAAATCTCGGGATTTTCTCCGGTACTGAGTGTAATCGTGGCAAGTTGCCCGATTGGTGATAAAGGTCGGTCTGTCATCGCTATTAAGGTAGCCTTCTGTGCTTTTGCTTGTTCCGCCAAAACCAGTGCTTCTTTTGAGTAGCGCGGCAAGGAAATTAACAACACAACTGAATTTTCGGTAAAATTACATAACGTTTCTGGATTGTACCCTGTTGGGGAAGAACTGAAAACATGATCACGAAGCTGATTTAGTTTGTAGGATAGCCAGTAAGCAGCAGTATATGATTCCCGAAAGCCGCCAACAAAGATTCGGTCCGCTTTTATCAATAGCTCTATTGTTTTCCAGATATCCTCCTCTCTTACTTGGTCAATTAAACAATCCAATATTTTCTTTTCATGCTGGATAGCATGAGCAAATATGTTCGTTACTCTTCCTTCTTCCTCTTCTGAAGGGGAAAGCGCGTGAGAAGCGTGATGTTTGTGGCTTAGCATCTCTTCTCTAATCATTTTTTGCATCTCAGAAAAGCTGTTTAAACCCAGCGCATAAGCCAATCGAATGACAGTTGTTTCACTGACGCCGACTTCACGCGCAATCTGAGAAATCGTATAGAGCGCGCTCTGTTCAAGCGAAGTTACTAAAAATTCTGCAACCTTCTTTTGTCCGGGAGAAAGATCTTGGTATTTCTCCTTGATTAGCTGTTGGAATGTCTTGGCTATCATAAACCTCTCCGCTCGATTTGTAGAATTAAATACTTCGCTAAATACATGATAACGAATTTTTATCTCCATATCAACTAGAACTTTGAAAGCGATTTCCGACTGAAAGAAAAAGGATCTACCATAGCCACAGCAGCTAGGCAAACCCTTTACTACACCGTTGTTATTCATCATGTGTATAAGTGACACGATACAACGTGGCCTGTTTCTACCTCTATAGGCGCTGGTCGAACCGATTTACAGAGGTCCATACGGTACATGCAGCGCGGATGAAACGTGCATCCTTGTGGAGGGTTAGCCGGGTTTGGAACATCTCCATGCAAAACAATTCGCTCACGCTTCTTCGACGGATTCAGAATCGGTACCGCAGACATAAGCGCTTGCGAGTACGGATGGTATGGCTTGGAAAAGAGCTGTTGCTTGCCAGCAATTTCGACTACCCCGCCAAGGTACATCACTGCAATTCGATCACTGAAGTGCTTCACTACACTCAGATCATGCGAAATAAAAATAAACGCGAGTCTAAGCCTTTTCTGCAAATCCTGAAGCAAATTGAGGATTTGTGCCTGGATTGACACGTCGAGTGCCGACACCGGCTCATCGGCGATAATGAGATCCGGCTGAACAGCGAGCGCTCTGGCAATCCCGACACGCTGTCGTTGTCCGCCGCTAAATTCATGGGGATACCGATCCGCCAGATGCGGATTTAGTCCAACGAGCTGCAGTAAATCCATCACTTGCTCCTTGCGATCGGCAAGATTCAAAAAGTGATCGCGGACAGAGAGTGCTTCGTTGAGAATAGCAGAGACCGACATTCGTGGATTTAGGGATGAATATGGATCTTGAAATACAATCTGCATCCGTCTACGCAGCTTGCGCAATTCACTATGGGGCATGGTGGTGATTTCCGTTCCAGCGAATTTCACCGAGCCGCCAGTCGGGTTGATCAGTCGAAGAATACTTCGCCCAGTAGTCGATTTGCCACAACCGCTCTCGCCGACAATGCCAAGTGTCTCGCCCTGCTTTAAGCGAAACGTGACACCATCGACTGCTTTTATATAATCTTTTTTGCCTCCAAGCAAGCCCTTATTCACAGGAAAGTAGGTCTTTAAATCTTCTACTTCCAGCAACCAATCACTCATATCGTAACCTCCTCTCTCGTATACAGCCAGCATCTTACGCGCTGATTGGCTATGTTCATCAGAGGTGGTTTTTCCTGCCGGCATTTCTCGTAAGCATGGTCGCAGCGTGAAAAAAACGGACAGCCGCTCATCACTTCACCAAGTAAGGGAACATTTCCTTTGATCGGATCGAGACGGTCCCGCTCTTCTTCTATTCCGGGTACCGAGCGCAGAAGTCCAACTGTGTATGGATGCTTCGGATTCGAAAAGATGCTTTTTACATCTGCCTCTTCGACGATCTCTCCGTAGTACATCACCATGATTCGATCCGCCATTTCGGCAACGACCCCCAAATCATGGGTAATGAGCAAGATAGCGGTGTTGGAATTTTGTTTTAATTCGTTCATTAAATCGAGAATCTGCGCCTGAATCGTCACATCAAGGGCTGTCGTCGGTTCATCGGCAATCAAGAGATCGGGCTGACAAGCCATCGCCATCGCAATCATGACGCGCTGTTTCATCCCGCCAGAGAGCTGATGGGGAAACTCGCGAACGATCTTTTCCGCTCGCGGTATTCCTACCTTTTTCAGCATTTCGACTGTTTTTTGCTCCTTCATCGCTTTGGAAAAATTGGTGTGCACCTTGAATACCTCACTGATCTGCTTGCCAACCGTATGAACTGGATTAAGTGAGGTCATAGGTTCCTGAAAGATCATAGCGATTTCGTTGCCGCGCAGCGCCCGCATCTCCCTCTCAGATAGACGAGTAAGCTCCTTGCCCTTGAAGCGGATACTCCCCTCTACCTGACCAGCCTGCCTGGCGATAAGCCGCATGATGGAGAGTGAGGTCACACTTTTCCCGCAACCGGATTCACCAACCAAAGCGACTGTTTCACCCTTGTTCACGTGAAAGCTCACATTGTTGACGGCAGGAAGTAGTCCTTTTTCTGTTTTGAAACGCATAAACAACTCGTCAACTTCCAACAAAGCCGACTTCATATGTACTCCCCTCCCCCTCTACCTGGATTGCCCTAATCTGACATTCGTGAAGATTACTTTTGCTTTGGATCCAGTGCATCGCGCAACCCGTCCCCAAGCATATTGAAGCTAAGCACTACGAGCAAGATCACGAGTCCCGGAAATAATGACATCCACCAGGCCTGATTCAGGAACACACGGCTCTCCATAACCATCGCCCCCCACTCTGGATCGGGCGGCTGAGCCCCTAAGCCGAGAAAGCTCAGAGCGGACGCAGCCAAAATGCAGTCACCGAAAATCAGGGCTGTCATGACAATCATGGGTGAGAGAATATTCGGAATTACATGCTTGAGAAGAATCTGGTAATCTCGTATTCCTAGTGCACGAACCGCTTCAATGTATTCCTTTTCACGCAATGTCAGAACAGCAGAGCGCACGACTCGGACAAATTGCGGAATCTGTGAGATGGCAACGGCAATCATAGCGTTGGTCAAACCGACACCGAGCACCGCGATAACCACAATTGCGAGTAGCAAAGAAGGAAATGACATAAGAATATCCATCAACTGCATGATGTACATATCCAGTTTCCGATAGTAGCCTGCAACCACACCAAGTGTGACGCCAAGGACCACGCAGATCGTCACAGAGATCAGACCCATCATTAACGAAACCCGGCCTCCATATAAGATCCGAGTGAAAATATCTCGGCCGAAATCATCTGTACCGAAAAGATGTGTGGCGCTTGGTTTCAATAGTCGCTCTTCGAAATTGATTTGATCGAGCGGGTATGGTGCGATGACTGGAGCGAACACAGCAAGGATAATAATGACCGATAAGAAGAGCAATCCGCTGATGGCAGCGCCGTTTTTACTGAACCGCTTCCAGAGCATGCTCCAGTGAGATTGCGAATGCCCCCTTTTGATTTCTTGTTCAATGACCGGAATCTGCACGTCGGGATCGGCTGAATATTTCGTTAACTCACTATTCACTGTTCATTCCCCTTCCCTACTCGTAGCGAACCCGAGGGTCGAAAAAGCTGTATACGATGTCCGTAACCAAGTTCACCACTGTGTACAGCAATGCTACGAATAGAACCACGCCCTGTACAGTGGGAATGTCTCGTTTGATAACCGCCTCAATGGCAAAATAGCCGATTCCTGGAAGAGCGAACACCGTTTCGGTAATGACAGCACCTGCCAAGAGCCCGCCAAATTGTAAGCCTATCAAGGTGATAATCGGGATGACAGCATTCTGCAAGCCATGAGCGAACACTCGCGCCCAAGTTGCCACCCCTTTTGCCTCTGCGGTGCGCATATAATCCTGCTTAATTACATCAAGCATACTGGAACGGGTCATTTTCGCGATAAATCCGATGGAAAACAGACCGATCGTTAGGGAAGGCAGCACCAATGAATAAAACCCATCGTACCCAGAGATCGGGAACCAACCGAATTGGTAGGCAAATAACCAAATGACAAACAAGATGACCCAGAAATCAGGAGCTGAAATGCTGATCGTCGATAATGTGTTCACTAGCCGATCAAGCAATGTGTTTTGTTTGACCGCGGCAATGACTCCAAGCAAGATACCGATTGCCGAACCAAGCACGACACCGTATACAGCGAGTTGAAAAGTGATCGGAAAGCGGCTGACGATTTCTTCCCAGACAGGAATGCCTGTAAACAATGACGTTCCCAAATCCCCCCGGACCAGATTGCCTAAATAATCAAAATACTGTGTAATCAGGGGTTGATCCAGTCCTAGCTGCGCTCTCATCGCCTTAACTGCTTCCTCCGAAGCGTTTTTGCCCACGATATAGCGGGCAGGATCTCCAGGTATCATGTGAACGATTAAAAAGACAAGGACCGAAACGCCAAACAAGGTGCCAAATAGAGAAAGGAACCGTTTGAGTACGTATTTTTGCAAGTGACACACCCCTACCCTATTTCTTTTTCAATTTAATATCTTGGAAAATAACACCTGTTGAGGCTGAGCTTTTAAAGCCCTCAATGTCGCGGTAGGCTGTAACCGTCTCTCTGTTATAAAGCGGTACCCACGGCGACGCCTTGACCAGATACTCACCTACCTCTTCATATGCTTTCATCCTTCTGTCTTCATCAATCTCTTGTCGTCCCTTGATCAAAAGGGCTTCCAGTTCGTCAGTCTCAAAATACAGTTTGGTTGAGTTGCCTTTTCCAAAAATGAGATGGAGAATATCCGGATCTAGCCAACCGTACTCGTTTAAAAACATTTCATGCGTGCCCTTAGCCATCCGGTCCCTAAACGTCAGCCAGTCGGTCACGGTGGTTATTTTTACATCAATCCCTACTTCCTTCAGCTGAGATTGCAGGATTACGGCAATTTTTTGTTTTTCGGTTCCACCCTCGATCATCAATTCTGTCGAAAACGGTTCGCCATTTTTTTCGAGAATGCCATCTCCGTTTGTATCCATCCACCCTGCGTCAGCAAGTAATTGTTTCGATTTGGTTATATCTCGTTTGTACATCTCTTTCGCCATCTCTTCCACTTTTTGGCTGTATCCGGGGATCGTGGTTGGTAACGGTCCATGGATTGGCTCAGCCAGACCACTCATTGCGTACTGGACGATTGGTGTGCGGTCCACTGTCATGGCGATTGCTTGTCTGACACGGACATCCTGAAAAAAAGGATGTTGGTTGTTAAATCCGAGGTAATTCATCCCGGCCTCTAATGTCTTGGAAATTTCCACACCTGGTATGCTTTCCAATTCTTTTACATAGTTGGTCGGAACCTGTTGAAAGATTTGAATGGTGCCTTTTTTAAATTCAAGCATTTTCGTGTCGTCGTCCTTGATGAAGCGGAAGACGACTTCATCAAGATAAGGGGCATCTTTGTTCTCTGCATTCTCTGGTGACCATCTGTACGCTTTGTTCAACTTATAGGTAAGGGAGGCGCCGCGCATTTTTTCACGAAAGACTAGCGGCCCTGTCGCGGAAGGATTGTTGCCGAACTTGTCTCCCAGCTCGTCCACTCTGGCTGGATCGAGCACGGCTAGAAAGTCCGCTGCTATTGTTAAAAACGGGGCATATTTTTCCGTTAAGGTAATTTTAACTGTGGATGGTTCGGGAACTTCCACCTTTTCAATCGGACCGAGCATTGATTTGTCCGGACAGATTTTCAGGCATCGGTCAACTGATAATTTGACTGACTCTGCTGTCAGCGGTGCTCCTGAATGAAACTTGACGTCTTTGCGCAGCTTAAATGTCCAGGCTTTTCCGTCGTCCGAGACGCTATACGATTCCGCGAGACCCGGAATGATTTTGCCAGTCTCATTGCGGGCCAGCAAAAAGTCATAGATCCGTGTGTTGGCATCATCGTACCAGGCAGTTAGATGCATATCCATTGTATCTGGCTCTATTGGTGCTGCAATGACAACTGTTCCTCCCTCACCGCCATTGCCTTTGCCAGAGCTCTGGTCGTTCTCCCCATTTGTTTGCGATGGTGTTGCGGACGTACAGCCAGCCAAAAAAACTACGCTAACGAGCAAAAGCAAAAACCACTGCTTAAACCGATAGAATCGAAGCATTATTCAACCCCCTTATTTTTTGTTACCTGTCCGAATCTTCTGAAATAACTAACAGTACTTCTTGCGGCATGATAGTAATCATAGATAGAAGCACCCTTGATATAAGCGCTTCCATCAATAATTTTGCTGACTCTTCCTAAATAAGCAAGGATGGCGCTACATTTTCTTGTGAAATCAGCTTCAATCGTTTTCCCCACTACTGCCGTCTCGATCTGCCAAGCAAAACCGAATTTGTTTAAAGATAGCAGCCGGCTGGTTGTAGTATTTCGCCCATTCTCTGTCGCCGTAGGCGAAATGCCACCATTCGCTGTCCGTCGGGGCAAACCCGGCCTGTAACATACAGTGGCGCAAAATTTGCCTTTTGTGCCACACGTCCTTTTCGATAAACGGTGAATGGACATAGTGATCCCTACTAATCTCATCCTCTGGGCCCAAGCTCACAACCTCGCCATCAGTTGTGATGAGGAGAACGTCAACAGCGCCTCCGGTCGGATGCCCGGCAACCTCTGGAACAGCAACAAAGCGATGGGCGGCCTCTGTTAGCTCATCACCTTCCAGATCAGGGTTTTCCGCTTTTACTTCCGCTTTGTAGTCGGAAAATACTTTTTCCTGTACATCTGGATGGCGATATCCACAGACGACTTCGAGATCGTAATCGGGGAATGTGCGTTTCAAGGCTGCCCGAGCGCTGATCAGCATATTAACCACACTGGCGCGAACATAGATACTGTCGCCAGTATATGGCTGCATTTCCTCGTAATTCGTTACCTTTCCTTCAAATTCAGGGCCAATTGGTACAAGAGGCTCACCGTTGTCTTTTACTGGAATGGAGGCATAATCCCGGTACTTCAAGAATTGATTTTCGAGCATCTCGTAATAGAAATCCTTATTCATCAAAATCATCCTTTCTGTTCCTGAGAGTATAAATACGCTTTCAACGGTTTCTATTTCTCAGCGCTTTTTCTTAGGACAATTTCTGCGATTTTTTTCGCATACTCTTCAGCTTCAAAAGCCTCATCATTACCTAACACAGCAATGGTCAAACACTCGTCTGGGAAACGCATGAAGTGTGAACGGTAGCCAGCCCAACCTCCCGAGTGTTCCAAGTATTTACAATCAAAATCTTTACCTAGGAACACGCCAAAAGCATAATCTTCATTGTCTGTAATCATCTGACCAGTTTGGGAAGTTTTCGGGCCAACCTCAGTCATTTTTTTAACGAGCTCTTTCCCGCCAACCTTGCCTGTCGTGTAATTTTGTCCCCATTTTACTAAGTCTTCGACATTAGAATGGACGGCTCCATCGCCCATATGTTCCCATGGGCTTTCATAGATTTCATACGCTCCTTGCTCGTTCTTCCTATAGCCCCGAGCAACCGGGAAGCTTGTTGGGTAACGTTCCACGATTGCTGTGTCATTCATGTGTAATGGATCAAAAATACGCTCCTGCGAATATTCGCGAAGGTTTTTCCCACTGGCTTTTTCAACTACTAACGATAATAGAAAGTATCCTGTATTACTGTACTCAAACTTTGTTCCGACCGGAAATGCTGCCATTTGATGCTTTTCAAGATGCGATAATGATTGCTCAGGGGTTAGTTTTTCCGTATCTTTCACATTCGCTTGTTCAGCTAACTCCATATAATCTACTAAACCGCCTGTGTGATGGATGAGATGCCTAAGTGTCACGGATTCGGCATATGCACCAAGAGAGGGTACATACTTTAAAATCGAATCATCCAGATTCAATTTCCCCTCCTGCTCTAGCAATAAAATGGCGAATGCGGTGAACTGTTTGGAGACGGAGGCGAGATTAAATATGGTTTTCGTTGCTATTGGTAGGTTTTCTTCTATTGAATCTAAACCTGCCGCTCCTTTATAAATGACACCATTGTCGAAACTTGCAATATAAGCGCAGCCAGGTTCATTTGATGAGACGTTGCTAAATATTTCGTTAAGTGCTAGATGCAGTGATTGATCATGTGTCGTACTATTCATGCAAAATCCCCCTTTAGCAAAAACGGTTCTCCCCACCCTGTTTTTGCACAAATCTTGTTGTCTCTCCTAGATGGAATGCCCTGTTTCAACAGTTCTACTTTGGCTTTTCTCCATTAGGTAATAATGAACAGGTTGTGTTGGATCACCTTTGATAAAATCGCAAACAACCCAACCATTTTGAAAGTAATGCTTGAAAACTCCCCGGGTTGCCATTCGCCAACGGAGCGCCAGATCGAAATTCCTCGCTTTCACATCCTGAAATGCAGAGGGTACGGCAACGACGAGTGGACCGTCATGCTGCTCCTGTGTGAGATCAATTGATTGCGGTTCGGGATCACCTTGCTGGTTGAGTTCAAAGTGTAAGGCTGACTTTGTATGAGCGTCCATTTCTCTCTTTTTTAGCGGATTCGCTAGTTTCCCGATTACGTCGGGACGCCTGATCCACCACTCTACCTGAAACCGATCGGAAGGTAAGCCGGCATTCAAAATATCTGGCAACTCACCGTAACAGTTCTGGATGTAAGTGGAACAAATCGCTCCTAATTTTCGAATGTTCAAATTTCCGTTGACCGTTTCCAAAGGGTCATACGTCCATAAAACAAGGTCATATCCTTTTGCAATCGCGGCTTTCTGTTGTGCCAGTTTGATCTTCTCTCCCACTCCACCCCTTTGGTAATCAGGATGGATACCCATAGTGTGTGAGCAAAGATATGCCTTCTCACCATCAAACCCCGCAAAGCTGTATTGAAAGCCGATTAGGTGCTCTCCCACAAATGCTCCTATGACCATGCCGCCGTGCTTGACTGCTGTCATCGTTTGATGCAAGGGCACTGGGTCATCGGATGCCCAAATCATTTCTTCCAGCTCTTTTACTGCCAGCAGCTCTTCATGGGTGTTCAAAAGTCTAATTGTTATAGACTCTAAAAGTTGTCTATTCTGCATGAATACTCACCTCCTCATCATGAATCGCTTTCCAGTAACCAGCGGGAGAATTATGTACTCCAAAATTTAATTAAATAGAATTAAATCCTTCGTGAAATCATTTTATCATAATTGCCAAAAAAATAAATTGTTTTTGAATCAATAAAAGCAGCTCTTCTACCGAGTCGTATACGACCAAGAGCTTAATCGTCCATTAGATTTGGAATGCAACAAATATTTTAAACCTTGACATAGTGTAAAGGTCAATGAAAAGCAAAACGTAACGGACATTAGCGACGCCTCTCGAAACACAAAAAAGGGCAAACCATCAAGGTTTACCCAAGACAAAACGAGATGAAGTTTTCAAGCGAAGGAGGTTTAACAAGTATTCACAGATGTTAAACTGAAAACCTCGACAATCGCCAACTGTTTAAATCGTCCATCTGCACATTTTCGTTAATCTCCTTTGCTGCCAAACGACTTACGAAAGGAGCTAATGTAATCGCTGCATGCATGACTGCTAGGTGGAGCCCCTGTATCCGGTCATGAAATCCTACAATTGGATACCCGTCTTCAGGCATCGGTCTCATCCCTACACGAATACTCTCCAGCGTCAAGTTCTCCCCTCCTTGCAAACTATGGCGAAGGGTTTCAAAAGCTCGTTTTCCAACTGCCTCTGGCCCATTTTCTTCTGACTCATCGATATAATCTTCCGCTGCAAGTAACGTGTCGCCGGTTGGCTGCCTCGCTTCAAATTGCTGGTTCGATATGAGCGTGTGAATTAATTTCTCCTTCGCGTTCATGCGAATCAGAATGCAAGGCGAAGGCACAACGGGCACTTCGATACCAAGTGGTCGACAAAGCTCAGCAACTGCGGTACCAGCAGCAAGTACGATGACATCCGCCTCCATAAAACGATCGGACGTTTGTACGCCAACAACCTTTGAACCTTCTTTTATTATTTGTATAGCTTTTGAATCAAAAAGAACCTTTGCGCCGTTTTCTTCCGCTTTTTTAATAAACAGGTTTGTTACGAAAACAGGATCTATTGCGCCCTCTTTATGTGCAAAAATGGCTTCCTCGGGGTATTCTTTCAGGTTTGGCTCCAATTCGATAATCTGCTTTCGATTCAATCTTTGGACATGTGCTCCTTCCATTTTTGCAGGAACTCCCCATGTAAGTGCGCCATGCCAATTTATGTTTAGATCAGGGAGCTCTTTTTCTAATGCATGGTATTCATCTAGAACTGCATCGTATAACGGGCGGGAATTGCCAAAAACTCGGCCAGCCGGGTTGATCCAGGCAAATGATTTTTCCGTTACCTCACTAGCAGCCCCTACATTGCTCTCCATTAAGGTGACATTTTTATTTTGCTTTGATAAGTGGTAGGTCATCGCTGCACCAACAAACCCTGCACCGACAACTACAATCTTCTCTTTTTTTGTATACATGTCATCCTCCACTCCATGAGTTCCATACGACTACAATTGCAACACAAACATTCTAAACCTTTACATATTGTTAAAGTCAATGAGCGGCACGTTAAATCGTAGGTGCTTTTAGAAGTTCTTCATAGGTGAATACATTCGAATAGTGAGTTAGATCGCTAGTATGTAATCTATTTTCGACCTCTTCATTGATCTCATCTTCAATATATAATCCGCAGTCAGCACATTCAAGTGCGGGCACCTGAAGTATCTCTATAGTGCTTGCGCCATCAGGTAGTACCCAGTAGCCATCTTTTGTGGCTTTTCTCGCTTTATCCTCGTTACACCATACGCATTGCATTGATTATCCTCCCTGACTTTTAGCATGTATTGTGTCTCCCGTATAAGAGTAAGCAAGCTCCATGCCAACGTCAGACACAAGGAAAATAAACGATTTTCAGTAGCTGGATCTTATTATTGCCCAAAATCAGGCACTTTTCACCATTTTTTGTGCATATTTTCTGGCACTTCATTTTCCATCCATATTTTTGCTTCGATGATATTGAGTATCTTCCAGATTAACATCCTTTGGTACAATCATAGGTCCATCTTCTCCCAAATCATATATTTTTTCATTCACTAGTTTATGAAAATATTGATCCAGTTGTGTTAAGCTCACCCGCTCGGGGTCTTTTCGCCACCATACACTTAAAGCAATCGTCGCGGACACGTGAAATTCTGCTAACAAGTCTTGTGGAATATCAATCGTTTTGGAATGCTGGAAAAATATGAATGCGTCTTTCTTCAATAATCGCATAGAGTAATTCGTCATACAGTCAAGGAATAGTTCATCGCGTTGCTGTGTACGAACTAGCTTATGAGACTCAGAGCCTTCAAAAAATTCATTAGACCAAAAAAACGGCTTTACAATCCTTTTTTCTAATGGAAGCTCCCAATATCGCTCCATTAATTGATTCAGCCCATACTCCAACAAGTTAAATTTGTCATCGAAATGCTTATAAAATGTAGATCGATGAACCATCGCTCTTTCGCAAATTTGATCAACTGTAATTTTAGAGAACAATATCATTTGTTCTGTCATTAGATCAAACAAAGCTTTCCAGAGCATTTGCATAGAGCGACGCTTTCTCAAATCCATCTCTATAGCCCCTTTACTCCTCTTTCATTCTCAGACATTCATCTGATTCTGTCTCCTAACTGCCCAAAGTAAAAGTATTGAACCTATTTTACAGCGAAAATGATCACTAAAATGAGAACGAACAAGCATACATACAAACGAAAGGAAGAAACACTCACATGAACATGGATTTACAAAAAGTGAAGCGATTGCCGATCACGGTAGCTCTTATGGTGGGAGCGTTTGTAGCGACATTAAACGAAACCTTACTAGGTAATGCCTTGCCAGTGATGATGGGAGAGCTTCAGGTCGGCGCCACTACGATACAGTGGCTCTCAGCAGCTTATCTACTCGTTGTCGGCACACTCATTCCCATAACTGCATTTATTCAGCAATGGCTGACGTCAAGACAACTTTTTTTCACCGCGATGCTTACGTTTTTACTAGGAACGATATTCGCCGCAATTGCACCGAATTTTTCTTTCTTACTCGTCGGCCGAGTGATTCAAGCGCTTGGTACGGGACTTATCATCCCGCTACTTATGAACACCTTGTTAATCATTTTTCCTGCTGAAAAACGAGGCTCGATAATGGGAGTGCTCTTTCTGATATTTACTTTCGCACCTGCCATCGGACCTACACTTTCAGGAATGATCCTAGCCGCGTTGGATTGGCGTTGGCTGTTTTATACGATTATTCCTATTACTTTGATTTCTATTATTGTTGGGTATTTTTATCTAGTAAATGTGACTGTGATCACCAAGCCCAAAGTTGACGTCCTTTCGATTATTTTATCGACGATAGGTTTTGGGGGTGTTGTCTATGGGTTTAGTACAACAGGAACTGAAAGCTGGTCAAATCCACAAGTTTTTGGCTCAATTATCATTGGCGGCATTTCCCTAGTTCTATTTGTGATTCGCCAGCTACGTATTTCGAATCCCATTTTGGAAATACGCACTTTCAAATTTCCGATGTTCTCTCTCTCTATTTTGCTGATGATCGTTGTGATGATGTCGATGTTCGCGACAACAACATTGCTCCCCATGTTTTTACAAAGCGTTTTACTCGTGAGCGCTTTTCATTCGGGACTCATCATGCTGCCTGGAAGTGTCGTCAACGGGCTAATGTCACCTGTTGCCGGAAAATTATTTGATAAGCTTGGTGCCAGAGTCATCATTATTCCAGGACTGTTGATTGTCAGCATTGCGATGTATTTCTTTACCTGGTTCACACTTGAGTCGACTGCCTTGTATATCATTATTGCGCACTGCCTGCTAATGATAGGGGTAGCACTCGTCTTGGTTCCAGTCCAAACCTATGGATTGAATCAAATTACACCTGAGTATTACGCTCATGGGTCTGCTATTTTCAGTACGCTGCAGCAAGTTGCAGGGGCTATTGGTACGTCATTATTTATTGCAACGATGTCTGCTCGCTCCCAAAGTCATTTGGCACAGTCCACTAATCAAAATGATGTAACCGTACAATTAACTGCATCAGTTGCGGGATATAGTGACACATTCATGCTTGGCTTTGTCATTTCACTCATTGCGGTTATGGTGTCACTATTTATCCGAAAAAAAGCAAAAGAAAAACTCTCAAATTAGGTTACAAACTTTGAATGATCACCTTGAAAAAATCCCTTCCAAGGTCAGTAGTAAATGTCATCATTTTTACTATCTGCTTGGAGGGGATTATTTCTTTTTTTGTGGTTTTATTCCTTTTTATGCGTTTGCTTCATTGTTCACCACATAATGAAGCTGAACAATTTGACCAAAGCGTTTTGTCTCTGTCAGGCTAAGCTTCATTTCCTGATTGTCCTGCTTAAACAGGGGGATGCCTTTTCCTAAAATCGTGGGCACGATCGAGATGATCAATTCATCAACCAGCTTTCCTTTTAAAAGAACATCCAGAATTTGAGCTCCACCAACGATCCAGATCTTTGAACCTTCTTGTTCTTTCAAATTCTCGACGAATCCCGGCACGTCTTCGGTTACGAATGTAACGAGTGAACTTGGTTCATGTTCAGAGCGCGAAAATACAAAGCACTTCTTATCTGGGTATGGAAATTCATCCGCCAACTCAAAAGTATGCTCAAATGTCTTGTTTCCCATTAAGACTGTGTCAATCGTTTCATAAAACTCACTGTAGCCGTTATCTCCTTCTCCCTCTACTTCATACAGCCAATTAATCTCTCCGTTTTCTCGCGCAATATACCCATCCAGAGTTGTTGCAATGAATAATACCACAGGTCGTTTCATTTAGATCTACTCCTCTTTATTCATCTTGAAATTATGATTTGGTTAACAGTAATTCCTTACCGTCTTTTTCATGATAGCCGTTTCAATATGTCATCAACTGTCATATTAAAAACAAAAGTATCGTCGGTTGTGAAACGGAAAAGGTGCTCAGCTTTGTGGGAATGGTAATTGTTGAGAACCTCACCCACTAAAAGAAGAGCACTCTTGCTACAAATCGATATTTGATCTTTGAATCTCTTCAAATATATTAGAAGGTTTCTGCTACTTTTATTGCTCTTTCTATTCCATTCTGAATGATCTCTTCCGCTTTATCCGGGAACTGATTATGACCTTCCACGATAACAGTTGTAAGGTTTTTGATGCCAAAGAAATTCATCATGATCGTTACATAGTTGACAGCCATTTCTAAAGAGGTAGAAGGCCCTTCAGAATAGACGCCACCTCGTGCATTTAACAGAACAACTTTCTTGTCAGGGAGTAAACCGATGGAACCTTCGGAAGTATATCGGAAAGTCTTGCCCGCTTGGCATAAATAATCAAAATAGGTATGTAAAACAGCAGGCACGGTAAAGTTCCAAAGAGGAAACGCAAATACAACCTTGTCCGCTTCGAGAAACTGCTCTAGGTACTTATTAACAAGATCTGTCGCTTCTTTTTCTTCTCGGTTTAATTCCTCAGCTTTCGCCAATTTAACTATTCCGTTAAGTGTATCTGCTTGATAGTAAGGTAAGTTCTCAGAAAACAGATCAAGCTCGATAATATGATCTTCAGGATGTGACTTTTTATAACTATCGAGAAAAGCCTTATATAATTTTACACTGACAGCTTGTTCAATTGGACGAAAATTCGCTTTTACAAATAAAACTGTAGACATAACAGTCCTCCCTTAAACAATTAATCCGTTTTTACATATGATCCAATCCAAACGTTAGCAAATCTAATGTTTCATTTTTATCACATCTCCATCTATATGGGATATCAATAGGATATAGATCTAAACATGACACCCTCTGACATATAATTAGTAATTTATAAATATTTCATTATAATGATAAATACTGTGCTGAATGATTCATTCTCTATTCCATTCTTAGCGAAATCGGCGAAAAATCAGGATAGACATGGTGTTTTTTTGAAAACATAAGATTGTTAACCCTTAAATGGAGGAGGACTCTTATGCAAGAGGATCAACAAGTTAACGAAAATCTGAGTTCTATTTTTACCCCAGAGTTTTCCGGAACGGATGCACAAAAAGTAAAACAAGAAATTCAAAAAGATCTGAGCCGAGGAATAGGTGCTATGACTTCTCGAGAGGCAGGAGCTATGCGCGACTAAGGACTGACACCAAGACAAAGAAGCCATCGACTATGGAAAGGATGCCTTCCTAGTCGATGGCTTCATATGAAAAGGGCTGTCGCAGCCGTTATTTTAGGTCAAAACGGTCTGCATTCATTACCTTGACCCAAGCAGCGATAAAGTCACGAACAAACTTTTCTTGGTTATCCTTTTGGGCATAAACTTCCGCAAGTGCGCGTAAAACGGAGTTCGAACCGAACACGAGGTCAACTCTCGTTGCTGTACGCACGACTTCACCACTCTTGCGATCACGTCCTTCGTATACGCCGCCGTCTACAGGCTTCCACACTACACCCATGTCAAGCAGGTTAACGAAGAAGTCGTTCGTGAGCGTTCCCGCACGATCCGTAAATACACCGTGCGCCGTACCACCGTAGTTTGTACCCAGTACACGCATCCCGCCAATAAGTACAGTCATTTCGGGTGCAGTCAGATTTAGCAGCTGTGCCTTGTCTACCAGGAGTTCTTCTGCGCTCACACTATATTGTTTCTTCTGATAGTTGCGGAAACCATCAGCGACTGGCTCTAGCACGGCAAAGCTCTCTACATCGGTTTGCTCTTGCGTGGCATCGCCACGACCAGGAGCGAAAGGAACTGTAACATCAAAGCCTGCATCGCGTGCTGCTTTTTCTACTGCAGCACTACCACCGAGTACAATCAAATCGGCAATGCTGACGTTCTTATCTAGTTCGTTTTGAATGCCTTCTAGTACAGTCAACACTTTTGTCAATTGTTCCGGCTGATTTACTTCCCACTCCTTCTGTGGAGCAAGACGGATGCGGGCACCATTTGCGCCGCCACGTTTATCTGAGCCACGGAAGGTACTAGCTGAAGCCCAAGCCGTTGTTACAAGCTCGCTAACTGTGAGTTCCGAAGCTAAGATCTTGGCTTTAAGATCTGCTATTTCTGCATCTGATAATTCATATTCAACAGCTGGAATAGGATCTTGCCAGACCAGCACTTCTTCTGGAACTTCTGGGCCTAGATATCTCGCACGAGGACCCATATCACGGTGTATTAGCTTGAACCATGCGCGAGCGAATGCATCTGCGAATTCTTCTGGGTTCTTATGGAAGCGTCGCGATATTTTCTCGTATTCCGGATCCATACGCATTGCCATATCAGCTGTGGTCATCATGGTCGGAACACGGATGGATGGATCTTCTGCATCTGGTGCTAGATCCTTCTCAGCAGGATTTACCGCAGCCCACTGATGAGCACCTGCCGGACTTTTTGTAAGCTCCCATTCGTATCCAAACAGAAGATCAAAATAGCCATTATCCCACTGCGTCGGATTCGCAGTCCATGCCCCTTCAACACCACTGGTGATGGCATCACGACCTTTGCCGCTGCCGTGCGTGCTTAGCCAGCCCAAGCCTTGTGCTTCGATAGGAGCTGCCTCTGGCTCTGGACCAACAAGGGCAGCATCTCCTGCACCGTGCGCCTTGCCAAAAGTGTGTCCGCCGGCTGTTAGTGCAACGGTTTCTTCATCGTTCATTCCCATACGTGCAAAGGTTTCGCGTATGTCGCGAGCACTTCCAAGCGGATCTGGCTTGCCGTTTGGACCTTCTGGGTTCACATAGATCAAACCCATCTGAACGGCAGCCAGTGGATTCTCAAGGTCACGATCGCCAGTATACCGCTTATCACCCAGCCATTCCGTTTCCGTACCCCAGTAGATGTCTTCTTCTGGATGCCAGATATCTTCGCGTCCTCCGCCAAAACCAAATGTCTTGCCGCCCATGGATTCAATAGCGACATTACCTGTTAAAACGAGCAAATCTGCCCACGAGATCTTGTTGCCATACTTTTGCTTAATCGGCCATAGCAGTCGGCGGGCTTTGTCGAGGTTGCCGTTGTCTGGCCAACTATTCAGTGGAGCAAAACGTTGTGAGCCAGCCCCAGCTCCACCACGACCGTCACCTGTTCGATAAGTACCTGCTGCATGCCAAGCCATACGGATAAAGAATGGACCATAATGCCCATAATCTGCAGGCCACCAATCCTGACTGTTTGTCATTAGATCGTGTAGATCCTGCTTAAGAGCGAAGTAATCTAACTTTTTAAATTCCTCCGCATAATCAAAGTCTTCTCCCATCGGATTAGATTTTCGGTCATGCTGGTGTAAAATATTCAAGTTCAACTGGTTGGGCCACCAGTCTCTATTTGACGTACCACTCGATTTATGACTAGTTGCTCCGCCGTGGTGTACCGGGCACTTTCCAGTGTTAGCTGTTTTATTGGCGTCCATTCATGTCCCTCCTCAGTGTGTAAATGAAATCGCGAATCATTATGCCTCAAGCAGTAAGAAACTTACAAACTGGCTGACAAAAAACATCTTCATTCATGGACGTGTTCAATTGAATATTTTTACTCATCCCCCCAAAAAGCTCGGGAAAGTCACTAACATTCCAAGCTCATTTATTTAGATTTATTCTAAAATGATAATAACTATTTTCGAATAAATTATCAATAGTTTTTTTGAAGTCACCCTTCGAATGCAGGATAAACGGATCTCCACAAAAAGTCAGGAGACCTTTGTACTATTTGTATACTATTTGGCTTTTTACAAGGATATGCCTTCCCTTTCCTTTGCCTTTCAAACGGCCAAATCAGAAAAAGCCCTTCTCACGATTTCCTGAAAGAGGGCTACTCTGTTCACTCGTACCACGCCAGAAACAAGCTACGCGAAAAGCTTGTCAATAAAGAAAAAACGGTAGCCTGTGTAATTGGCTACCGTTTTTTCACTTAACGGGCATTTCTCACAAAAACTCAATTAACCAAAACTTGCTCACCTTTACCATGCAAATAGAAGCGGTCAATTTTTCATCCACTATTTTACATAATTGGTTAGTTTCCCGATATCCTCTACTTCCACAGTCACCATATCTCCTGACTTCATTGGACAACTACCAGACGGTGAACCGGTAGCCAAAATATCACCTGGCTCCAGTGTCATAACCTGCGAAATCCAACTAATAAGAAAAGGAATTGAAAGTGACATCTGATTAGTGTTACCATCTTGTACAACCTTACCGTTTAAAGTTGTGATTATTCGTAAATTCGATGGATCTATACCGGTTACAATCCACGGCCCAAGCGGTCCAAAAGTATCAAAACCTTTACCCCGCGTGAACTGGGGATCGGATTTTGTAAGATCTCTCGCAGTCACATCATTAAAAATTGTACAACCAAAAACGTAATCTAATGCATCTTCTTCTTTTATATTTTTACCCCGTTTCCCAATAACGAGTGCTACTTCCCCCTCCATTTCCACCTGCTGGGTTAACTCACTTGACGGGAGAATGATATCCCCTCCATCTGGAATCAATGAAGATGTTGGCTTTAAGAACAAAAACGGTTCTTTGAGGTTGGCTTGTCCCCCAGTTTCTTTTGCGTGTCCAGCGTATGTCCACCCGAAGTTAACCACTTTTGAGGGTACAACAGGCTCTAAAATTTTCAAATCACCATATTTGAGTCTTACGCCATCATATTTTAGTTCATTATTTACAATTTCATTAAAACTACTGGACAATTGTAAAATTTCGTCACCATCAACAATTCCATAGTAAATTTTACCATATTCATTCTGATAGCGAACTATCGTTTGTGTTTTTTGTAGTACCAGCATTTCTATGCCCTCCATCTAAAGATCAAATATACATTTTCCCAGCACCATGGATTGATAAATGTGTTTAATCAATTATCCAAGTTGTTCTGTGGTTAACTCCTATTCATTATCTAGCAATAAATAAGGTCGCTGAATGCTCTAGGTATTATCTTATTATCAACTTCAATCAATAGTAAAACTATTTGTTTTAATTAATTGGATCGAGATAAATAATTAATGTTTAATTAGCTTTTCACTGTACAGTAAACCAATTCTTAGACTTGGCTTTACTAATCTGAATTTGATAGGAAACTGGCTTCCCTTAAATACTCTTTCACTATCTTTCTCAATTTGCTGAGGTTGGGAATCCTTACCTCTATTTACTGAAAGGCATTGAAAAATCTCGCAGAACATAAAAGGACCTCTTAGGGTCCTTTTCAAATGCTTATCATATACACTGCAGAATGATATCGTGTCTAATGAACATCTTAAAGTGTTCATCAGAAACTTTTTTGTTCTGCTTTTTTATTTTGATTGTCGGTATTTTTTTGAAGAACAATAATGCTGCTCACATGATAAGAATGATGAACGAAGAAACATCACGAAAATAAATGATCTTCTACAAAGATGAAAATGCTGACATCCATACTGCGCTTGCTGATTTTTATAAGCAAACAGGAATTGACTTCCTTAAGCTAGTAACTGCTGATCAGACAGAAGTTGAAAAGTACAAAAATTTACAAGGCCAGGATGCTATGCAATACAAGTAATGCCAGAATTGAAGTTCTCCTCGGCTTTTCATTTTGACTTTAATACGATAAAATTCTCGACAGCATGAAACCAGAATGTATGCCAATTCTGTTTTTCGTAAGGTTAACTGTGAACAGCGTGTCCGAGTGCCCCTCGAACCGCTTCCAACAGTGCCTCGGAGAGCGTAGGATGCGGGGCTATGAAGCTCTCCATCGCGTCTGCTGTCATCTCCGCATGTAGCAGGAGTGCCGCTTGCCCTATTAGCTCTGTTGCTCTCGGTCCAACGAGCGTAACACCGACAATCTCGTGATATACAGGCTCCACCAGCACCTTCACTTTCCCCGCCGTTTCTTGCACTATCATCGCTTTGACGTTGGCCGAAAAAGGAAATTCTCCGACGAGTAGTCCTTCATATTGGTCCCGAGCCTGGCGTTCCGTCAAGCCAACTGAAGCTACCTCTGGCGAAGTGTAGATACAGCGAGGAACAGCCCGAAAATTGACGGTGACATCCTCTCCGGATGCGCCGAGGGTAGCCACTTCGCCTTCGTGGAATGCGACATGAGCGAGCTGGAAGCCACCTGCCAGCTCCAGGCCGATTCCAGATACACGAGGCTTTCGTCCAATTGCAACCAGGACTGCATCTGCCTGTACTTCGCGTACGCGCTCCGCAGTGCGGTTGTGCGCCGTTTTGCTTGCTCGATCAAGTGATTCTACGCTGCTTTCGAGATGAATCTCAACTCCTGACTGCCGAAGACTTTTCTCCAGAATACCCGCAATATCATTGTCTTCTCCGGGAAGGAGATGGCATCCTACTTGGCACCAGTTCAATGACCCAGCCGATAACACCTTGGTGCCGTATGGAAAAGACAGGCGTCTGCTTCGCTTCATGAAAGCCTTGCTCTGTCACTTCCTGGCGTGCCAGTCCCGCCCAGTTGACTAGTTGCGTGCGCACTCTTTTACTGGCATAGACCAGTCGCTGCTCGTGATTGCACACAATCGTGAAACCTTCTTTCTCGTCCGCCATCAGTAAGGATCGGTGGATCAATTCCAGCTCATCATGCTGCCGCTGCTTGATCCATGCCTGCCAATGGAATAAGCGAGTGTCATCACCGTCGCCATGGTCTGCGGATGGCTTCTCTCCAAATAGCTGGAAACATCAATCACCCCGAGCAATGCTCCCTTTTCGTCATGGATTGGTGCCGCAAAGCAGCTCCAGCGATGCGAGGCGACCGAATAGTGCTCCGTCCCGTTTATCATAATCGCCTCTTTTGCCTGGATGGCTGTACCAATCGCATTGGTCCCCACTTCATCCTCCGTCCAACGCACACCCTCGACAAAATTGATCGCGTGTGCATCCGCGAGCGCGTGCTTCTCCCCTTGCATACTAAGCACATAGCCCTCTGGGTCGATGACCAGTGCGATCATCCCTAAATCGTGGATGAAGGGGGACAGCCGATTGATCTGGGGCGAGGCAAGCTCAAGCCAGAGTCTGCTGTTCGCCTGCTTACTTGCGAGGGCATCTGCGGCGAGCACTATCTGGCCAGTCCCCGCATAAGGATTTACGCTGTTTCGCTTGCAGCGGTGCCACGATTCACTAATCCGTTTGTTGATTCGCGCTGAGTCAATTACACCTTCATGAACAAAACGTTTCCACATCCTGAACGAAACGCTCTCCTCGAACATGCATCAACCACCCTCCGCTTTCGAATCAATCTCTAGATTATCCTGAATGTTCGGAAATTTCACGGCGTGTCCATTCAATGGATGATTTCATTTCAAGCACATTCTCCATGCTGAAATTGGAACAGCCAGAGCAGTTGAGCACTCCGTTGCCCAGGTTGAAGTGCTCACACTCTGACTATGTAGAATTTCAAGTACGTCTTCCAAACATCTTCCTGATTCTTCTCGCTTCCAGTCTCTGCTTTTTCCCATAACGCCTTTTATCTTTCCTGAGCCGCAGTCCCCGGGCGCACTGATGCGCCTTTTTCAGGATCACGTAGCTGTCATTGTTTGTCGCTCTCAGCATCTGATCAGCCCAGCCGTAAGCTTCTTTCGCTAACGACTCGTTTCCTTCTTTGGCTCCCAAGCTGATATCCAACAGCGTTTCGTTCAAGCTTCTGCCCAGACCAGTACGCTTCCAGGAGGAAAAGGTTTTCAGCTCCTGCTGGCACTCTTTGACACTGGCAAACGCTTGATCCCACTCCTGCTTGCCCATATGGATTTCTGCAAATCTAAGCGAGAGTGATACCCGATCAGATGAGGCTTCCTGAAAGGGAACCAGTTTAGTTAAGTAGAACAACGCTTTGTCGTACTCTTCCAGCTCTTTGCAGCGATAGTACAAGTAAGAGTAATCATCTTTCTCAGACCCTAGTGACGCTTCCAGCTGTTTGAGCAATCGCTTGGCTTCCACAAGATTCCCAAAAACGACCGCTCTGTCCATCAGGGTGTAGATGCTCTCGTCTTTGTGATTCGCCGGATATTTCCTCACCTTTGATTGAAGCCATTTCTCCAGGTATTCCGCTGTAAACAACGTCCTAATTTCATCTTTTAGCTCTTGAAAATAGGAACTGGTCCTGTACATGTCATTTTCTTCCACATATCGGATCGTTTCCTCAATTCCTGCTGAAAACAAGTACTCAGTATCAAAACTGTAGTAGGTATCAAAATTACATAGCTTTGCCTGCTCAAACAGCGGAATATGATTGACATCCTTAAACTTTGCCAGCAAATACGCCAGGATATCCATCGATTCATAAGCGCCCTGATACGGATGGTTCCTGTGCATGTCGATTTCCTGATGCATCAAAAATTCCAGAAACTCCGTGACCTCTTCACTCACGGTTTTATCGTATTGAAGCTGTATGATCAAGGCATATCGTC
The DNA here is from genome assembly GCF_947502445.1 of uncultured Brevibacillus sp. Classification (GTDB taxonomy): domain Bacteria; phylum Bacillota; class Bacilli; order Brevibacillales; family Brevibacillaceae; genus Brevibacillus. Next base: position 24,104 of record NZ_CANMZW010000014.1, on the reverse strand, counting down.
TCAGCCCGTTGCTGTCGTACCCATAGACATCCTTGCATTTTTTATAGGCAAAGGAGCTCCAGAGGGATTTCGTGCGTTTAATCATCTGCAATTTCTCTGGGATTTCGTATATCTCCATCTACTTCTCTCCTCAGCTTGTCTAGTCAATTCGAAACACTGGCCCTCTCGGAATAAAGGGGAGATTTTTTCCCTTTGGAAGAATATAGGCATGTTTTCTGGTAACGCGAATACGGTCACAATAACCGTCTGTAATAATTAGGATCGGACCGTTTTTGGGAAAATCCTCTGCCTTTTCGAGAAGATCAATTCCAGGCTGAAGAACGGTTCCTCCCCGCCCCTTGATTTTCACTCTTTCGGCAATTTCATCGGTTGCCAAGTAGCCTGCATCGTATGCCGCAGCATCGCAAAACACCACACGGACAAACGGAACATCCTTTGATAGACTGTAGCTGGCAATGGCACCCAAAGCTTTTCCCAGCAGCTTTTGATCCATGGAGCCAGAGGTATCGAGAACAACACCGAAAGTCCTGCCCTCCAAGTCGGTCTCCTGGTACGCCCAGGCAGGTCTTGGAATATCCGGGGTCGAGGATTGGCGCCTGCTCATACGGGAGAAGGTTCTTCTCTTTTCCAAAGGGGGAAAAAGATCATCAAACCACCTTGCTAATTCCACATCCCACGGAATCGGCGGTTGACCCAAGGCGCGAATCTCCTCAATCAGACCTGCTGGAAGCAGTCCTCGCCCCAGCTCCTGATGATAGACCAAGCCTTGTGACAAAGCCCCTTTGTAAAAGTCATCAAGCGCAGTTCCTTCCTTTATGTCCCAAAAGCGTTTATCCCCGTGGTCCAGAATATCTCCCTGCCCGATTCCACGAAATGTATACAGCTTTCGATACGTGCGTAAATCGGTCACAATCCGGTCGTAGATCGCTTCTGCGGACAGACCGCTCAGCTCCTGGTCAAGCAGAACGCCAATCTCTGGCAATCGTCCGACACCCATCTCCATAAGCCAATGATTAATCACATAATCACAGCTGACATTCCAAAAATACGGGTCTCTGCCCAAGCAGCGCTCATGATGCCGCAGCCCTGCATGCAGCAGCTCATGTGCCATGACAAACTTGCTTTCTTCCTCATCGAGACCAGCAGCAGGGTTGAAATAGATTTCTTGGGTAGTTACATCAATCGCCGCAACAGAAATCTGTAGCCGTTGACAGATCAGCTGATCCTCAATCATTGTAAAATTGGCTGCCAGAGAGGCAAGCAGCGGGTAATGGTTTATGAACCACTGCTTTGCCTTTTGAGCGGGAGACAGCTTGTTTTCATCACTGCCAAGCTTTGCCGAATATCCTCCCGCTACACTTACAGCACTTTGAACAGCCTGCGCCAGTCCCTTCCCGAAAAGCTCCTCCCATTTGACATCTCGATTGTACGAATAGCGAACACTTCTATCTGCAAAGATCAGGTCTGGCTGTTTTTCACCGCCGGTTCCAAACAGCTTCATTTGCTCGGGAATGCCTTGCGAGAGAAAGTGCAGATATAGCTCTTCTTCGCTTTTTCCTGAAAAAGCAATACCATAGGATAGTTCCACAGGCGGACTACCTAATTTCATATCCTGCAAAAATTTTGCAATAAAACAATCACAGGCGATATTCCACACCGCTGGTTGTTCCTTCTCTACAAAATGACCGAAGCCAAGATGAAGCAGGTTGTGAGCCAAAACATACACCCATTCGCTTACTTCCGCTCTTCGAGAGGGATGAACATGCACAGTCCCTGCTTTGGTTACAATCGCCCAACCATTTTCCGGGCAGAGGTTATGCTCTTTGCGAATAAAGTGTACGCGTGCGCACAGCGGTGCAAACATCGGATGCTTCTCGAGATAGTTGACCGCCTGCAAATAGTTTTGAAGAGCGATATCCAGATGAGCCTGTTTTTTCTTTGACATGCGTTACTTATCCTTTCTTTCCATCGCAAGTCTAGGCAAATCACGAATAACTTCCACAACAAACCAATCCGGAAGTGAGTTGCCTTCGTCGTGCTTCGCAACTACCATTTGCGCCATCTCGAGCGAAATACTGCTCAGGTCCTTCAACAAAGCTTTGGCTCGGTGAGCGAATCTTTTGTGCTGATCGTGGACCGATGCCTTTTCCGCTGGAAGCTCCTTGATGATCTGCGCTCGGAACGAATCCGCTAGAAAATAGAGAACATCTCTGTCCTCAGGTGCAGACGGAAACACCGCTTCACCTTCGATAATCCGATTCAGCTGATGCTTGCCATTGACGTTTTTATGAAAAGCTTTGAATTGCGCTGCATGCTGGGGAGTGACACATCCACTAGACAAAATTCCAATCATTTCATTTGAAATATCCTGTCCAAGCTCATGCAAGGCATCCGAGAGAATATGCCAGGACCTTGGTGTAGAAAAAGGCTCCTCCGTTTTTGGTGGTTGTGACCACAGGTAGTCTGGTCTGATCTCCAGAAATTGTGTGATCATCGGGTGAATCCCGTTGCTGTACGCCCACTCCATCCACTCTTTGTGGGAAACCTTTAATTGCACATGGAACATGCGATTGATCAAAGCAGACGACATCGGCTTCACGATCGCACTGTCTTGCACGCGATTCCCCGCACCAATCACAATAGACCCTTCTGGAAGCTTGTAATCGCCAATGCGCTTTTCATGAATCAGGCTGTAAAAGGCTTTCTGTACTTCCTGCGAGCACGCGTTTAATTCATCTAAAAACAAGCAATACGGCTCTTCCCGCGCAATCATGGCAGGTGGGCAAAATCTACTTTTTCCGTCCACAATTTGCGGAACACCGATTATATCTTCAGGAGCAAGCTGGCTGCCAAGCAAAGAAACGCATGGAAGACCTACTTGCTCCGCAAAATTTTCGACCAAAGATGATTTTCCAATACCCGGAGCGCCCCAGATGAACACGGGCCGAACCACGGCGACGTTTAGTAAAATGCCCATCAATTGTTGCTGTGTAACTGTATACCCTAAATTCATAATACTTCCTTTCATTTCTTAGAATTGGAATCTTATGTCATATCATACCATTTTTCTTTTAAAAAAAGACACCCATTGAGGTGTCTCGTACTTGAGTAATGAAAGTTGATAAGTGAAGTAACGTAGTAGCCTGATTTTGTTGATTTGGCGCTGTTCCCGATCGTGTAACTACACAAACAGCACTTTTTTAATTGTTACAACCTTTTTCAAGAATATAGTTTTCATTGGAATTTTTTATAACGAAATCGAATTTTCGATGATAAGGATGCATAAACAACTCATATTGAATTCTACGTTCTTCATGTGATTTTCTTAAATAAGCGAATATGTTATGAGCAGCTGGATGACAAGCTGTCATCTTCTCTTGATGAAGTTCATTGTTATATTCATAGTTGATTAGCGTGTACTTTCTAAGATGAGAAGAGATAATACAAGGGTCCGTATTGATATAATTTGCATTGTCTCGTCCCAGAAGATTTAAAAGATGATGGGCAAACGTTGTCTTTCCGGATGCACCATGACCAGAAATCCCAATGGTGAATCTTCTATCCTCACGTTCAATTAAACTGACTAACTCATGTAAAATCTTATCCATAGTTCCCCTCATATGATTTATTAAATCATATTCCTTAAATAGATAGGACTATCTTTCCACTCGCTTTATTATTGATGATTTGTTCATGTGCTTTTTCAGCATTCTCCAAGGCTAATACGTCTCCAATCACCGGATGTAAAATACCAGATTCGAGGAAAGCCTCAATCGCATATAAACTCTCCTGATACTCATCGGGCAGCGCATTCCAAAGCGCCAATCCTAAAATATCTGCTTCTTTCATCATTGCTAATCTCGGATTGATTTCAATACTGCCCCGGTTTCCGACTACGACGATACGACCATAAGGAGCGATTAGCTTCAGATCAGTCTCTAAATTCACATTTGCCAAAAACTCAATGATCACATCTGGTCCTCTGTCATTTGTCAAAGACTTGATTTTATCGATAGAATCTTCCGTGATGTGATCGAGTACATGTGCGGCCCCCGAAGCTTTCACCAATGCTTTTCCCTCATCTGTACTCGCCGTTCCCATCACCGTCGCTCCAAATCCTTTGGCCATTTGCACTGCCAGCAATCCAACACCACCGCTTGCCCCGTGTATCAATACGTTCTCACCTGGCTTGATCTTCGCCCTATGAAACAATGCTCGATAAGCGGTTAATGCGGGAATGCCGAGAGACGCCCCTTTCTCATAGGAGATGGACTCAGGCAGGCGATGGACAGCATTTGCATCGCAAACTACCTTTTGTGCATATGTCCCCGTATTCCGTTTAGCTAACAGTGCAGCTACGAATACGCGATCTCCCACGTTGAGATGCGTTACCCCCTCACCTATTGCATCAACTATTCCGGCTCCATCAAACCCAGGGGTATACGGCAACTCTGGAATATAAAAGGAGTACGTTCCTGTACGAATATAGGTTTCATTCGGGTTGACACCTGCAGCAAATAGTTTAACACGAACTTCACTCGCACCTGGGTTCGGTTCGCTTACTTCCGCACACTTTAAAACCTCAGGTCCACCAAACTCCACTATTTGAATCGCTTTCATCTGTATTCCTCCCATTCCTTCAAGGATATAAAGCTAGATCACTTCTTACCAAATGGCTTCTCTTCCCATTTAATTACACGTGATTTGCTTTTTCAAGTGCTTCTGCTTTTACCAGGTGCTATAAATGCAAAAAAACCACCACGCGATAGGTTAACGTAGTGGTCATACAGGACTCTATTCAGCCAAATTGGTTACAGGTGCTTTTCCATATGGCTTTGCCATCATTCGTTCCCATAAAGGGATAAACTGCTTGATTAACGGTCCGATCGCCAAAGCCGTCACCAGTGTCCCCACCGATACTGGACCTCCGAGTAAAAAACCGAATAACGTCACCGTGCATTCAATCCCGATTCTGACTTTGCCAATACCCCAACCCATTCGTTCATGCAGGGCCAGCATAAAGCTGTCGCGTGGTCCCGCCCCGAGCCGCGGCGAGATGTACATTCCTGTGCCGAAAGTATAGATGAGCAGCCCAGCAGCGAACAAGACGACTCGCTCTAAAATTGTCTCTCCGATCGGAACCCATTTTAGCCACATGAACAAGTCGATGAACAGCCCGAAGAAAATCATGTTCAAAAACATGCCCACGGTAGGCTTTATTTTGCCAATGACGTAGGATGCGATGATAATACTCACACCCATGATCTGTGACCACATACCGATAGTCAATCCAAACGTCTTTTGTAATCCGATATGCAGCGTATCCCACGGGGCAACACCCACGTTGGCCTCAATCATCATAGCAATCCCAAAACCCATGACTGCCAAACCAAGCATAAACACGCTGTATCGAACGGTTAGTGGATGAAAGATAAACTTCTTATGCATCATTTTTCCCCCTCATGGGGGTGTTCACCCCCCCTAATTTATTGCCCATTTCAGGTCCAATAAGGGGGAGATTGAGCGAATGCTACGCGTCCTTTTGCCTCAACGACTGCCAAGACTTGACTAAGCATACGATCACCTACTTTCCTGTTATGTGAATGTTATGGTTTCATGAACCTCCATTAGGGGAAATGGGCTTCATGCATTCTTTTGCTTTGATTATTAATCAAGTCGCAGGATTTGTCTACGACACAATCAGAAAAAATTGCAGGTGAATTATGGTTACCGCATACCCTGCTGACTTTCGTTGCAGCTGAGTTGAAATCAAAACAGACTACTCAAGACTTCCCATATAGAACGGAACATGAGGCGGAACCAACCTGCTTTTTCTATTTCCTCCGTTGTAACCATGTTAACCGTTTTCTGTTGGACAGTATCCATCCCTTCGATTTGGTACGTGTAAGTAATGGTTCCCGCCTTTGTTCCCGCAGGAAGAGGAGCAGTGAGCTCACCTACTACATAATCGGTCTTATAGGAAAGCTGAGAGACATCCGAGCCTTTTGGAACAATAAAATGAACAGCTTGCTCCGTCACTACGGGAACCTCCGTTTTTGTACCCATTTTGACTGGAACGATCTCCATGCCTTTTGGCGTACTCTTAGCGGCTACCATTTGTTTGAGTTCAAAATGATCGAAGCCATAGTCCAACACTTTTTTCGTCTCTGTGAATCGTTTTGTCATCGATTTTGTTCCCATCACAACACTGATCAGCCGCATTCCATCACGCTCTGCGGTACCGGCAAAGCAATATCCAGCACTATCGGTAAAGCCTGTTTTCAATCCGTCAAGGCCCTCATAAGCGTATTGATTATATTTGGTATTTTTATTTGATTCGAGCATCCAATTTGTGTTGACGAGTGGCTCTTTATCTGACGCACGGAATTGATAGGATGGCAGTGCCGTAACCTCTACTATTTCAGAGTGATCCTGGATAATCGATTTTACCAGTGTCGCAACGTCCATGGCGGACATCACATTCTCCCCTTGTTCCTTGGGCCGAAATGGAATTGGCATATCTGCACGGTCAAGTCCAGATACATTTATATAGTAGGATTTTTCCATTCCCAGCCGATTGGCTTCCTCATTCATCAAGGTTACGAATTGCTGCTCCGATCCCGATATGTATTCTGCCAGAGCAACGGCAGCGTCATTCGCGGAATGGACGAGCATGGCAGTAAATAACTCTTTTACCGTATGGGTTTCCCCAAGTGCAAGGTAAACGCGAGAACCAATCGTCTTCGAAGCATTTTCCTGGACAGTTACTACATCGTTCCAGGAAATTGCTCCCTTTTTGACTTGATCCGCAACAATGTATCCCGTCATCATTTTTGTCATGCTTGCTGGAGCGTACGCTTGATCTGCGTTTATGGACAATAGGACCTGGCCGGTTACTGGTTCAACAAGCACCGCTGATCTTAGCTCTAGATTGAGTGATTGAATAGATGGTATGGTGCCTGCTTCAGCAAAAGCAGAAACAGGTACGACAAAAAGACAAAGCAAAATCATAAAGCCAATGAAATAGTTTCTACCTTTTGCGAATTTTTTCTTGAACGTATGGCTTCCTTCTCTGTTTTTTCTCAAAATAATCTCTCCTCTACCCTTCAGAATGCCTTGGTGTTTTGTATAGTCTTAGATTTCGGCAACTGAGTGACCCGAAGTAATAATAATACCCCTTTTCTCTCCTTAATGGAAAGGAAAAGGGGTATTTGCGTTTTGATGCACGTATTCTCAAGCATCTATTTTTTAGGCTTCTCATTCAAAATAGAGCGCAACTCGTTCATATCCTCTTCCGTTAACTCTTCCTCTTCAATAAACTGCACCAGCATGGACTTCATCGTGCCTCCATAGATTCGTTTAAGAAAAGTCTGAGCTTCTGCCTTTTGGCATTCTCCTTGGGTGTATAACGGAAAAAAAGTGTACAGCTTTTGATTTTGATTTACCCCGACTACCTTCTTTTTCACCAACCGATCTAAAAGCGTACGAATGGTTTTCGGTTTCCAATCCATTTTTTCTTGTAAGGAGAAAATGACTTCATTTGCTGTTTGCGGCTCCTTCTCCCAGAGCACGTTCATTACTTCCCACTCTGCTTCAGAGATACCAGGCACTTGGTTCGACACTCACATCCATCTCCTTTTAATAAATGCCTTTTTTCTTTAGGATCGATAAAGTGATTTGTGCTGCCTTACTTCCATAACTATGATCTTCATTTTGTATGTTCGTCGCAAAGAAATAGGTGTTCCCTTTTTTCTCTACATATCCAATAAACCAGCCGTTCACTGTTTTATCATTTACGGAGCCTGTGCCTGTTTTACCCGAAAGTATCGCACCATCCTTTTCTTCTAATCGAATGGTCTCTTTGATCGCTTGGATATTTTTTTCATGGAACTCCAATTGATTAGTATACAGCGATTTTAGTAGTAAAACCTGCTCCACAGGAGAAATCTTTAGCGTCGACTCTTGCCAATATTGCCCGATATCACCAGACAGATTTTCGTTTCCATAACCTAGTTGTTTTAGATAGGTCTGTATACTTTTCTGATTCATTCTTTGTTCTAGTTCTTCAAAGTACCAAGTCACAGAGCTTGCCATCGCCGATTTTACATTTTGATTTTTATTCCAGGCAGCGTACGGATACACTTCACCGTTCCATGCGAGCGCGGAATCGTCCTTCGTGATGATACCGGTCTCCAAAGCAAATAGCCCGATATAGATCTTGTAAGTGGAATCCGGTGAAACCCGTAGTTCGCTGTTCTTTTTGTTATAAATTTGAAAATGATCGGCTTTCATGTCGTACAAGACAAAGCTGCCGTCGTACCCTTCAAAATAGGAGCTAAGGTCCTCATAATCTGTATCCTCTCTCGCAAATGGATAATAAACATTTTCGCTGGCGATAGCCGTTACGAGAGGAATTTGACTGGCAACGAGGAAACCTGCCAGCGTAAAAATCATGAGGCTGTTTTTCTTCAGCTGCTTAGACTCTGTTTGAAAGGATGCGATTTTTTGAATTCGCTTTTTTAATTGTTCTTTGGAGCTTGCCATTTGACTTTCAAAGACAAAACTCCTTTGTCTGGATACTTTGTGTACAAAATGAATAATGGTATGCCCGTATTCCCGATAGTGTTGCTCATCTAATGCTTTTAGTACGTCGCTATCGCAGGAGATTTCACGGTCCAATCGCATTTCTTTAAAGGCAAACCAAACGAGTGGATTAAACCAGTACAGAATTTGAAAAATAACGATCAGGTAATTTGTCAAATTGTCCTTATTTTTGTAGTGATTCAGCTCATGAAGCAAAATGTATTTGATTTCTTTCATCGTTAGCATTTCTTGAAAGTGTAGCGGAAAGACGACATAAACTTTATGAAGCCCAAACATCATGGGAGTCTTGACAAAAGGAGACTCCCCCACAACCAAATCTGTTGAGATATGGAGCTGTTGTTTGCACTCCTCAAGCAGCTGTAGGATATCTTCATTTTTTAATATGGACATATTCCTTGGAATCCGTCTGATATTGAGCCAAGCAATGACAGCTGGTACTACGCAAAGAATAAGCCCACCAATCCAAATAACGGCGATGAAATCATCCAAATAAGCAGGTGTTGCACGATGGACGGAGATAGAAAAGTCACCTAGCCAATCCATGTTACCTCTCGTTGGATTTTCTGACAGAGGAGCAGACGCTCTACTTTCCTGATAGGAATGGAAGGGTAAAAAAGAAAAGAGATTTCCAGATGGAAAAAAATGGGCTGGTATAAAAGGAAGCAATAGCGCTATCAACAATAGATACCATAGATTGTAATGCCACTTTGCAGACAAGTGCTTTCGAAAGAGCTTTTTCATAAGCAAGATGATAGCAACAGTAAAAGAAGACACGATAAAGCCTGTAATAAATTGAGTAATGAACACTCTACTCATCTCCCTCTTGGAACCAACGGTATCCTCTTTTCCCTATGCACAGCAACTTCAGTTCAGTAGAAAACACTTGAAGATATGGAATGTACTAGCAAAGTGAATGGACCTGAAGAGAAAATGCGAACAAAACATATCGTACATGTGGATGTCTTTTCATGCAAGTATTCGGATGCGATCTCCTGATGGGAAATGCCCACAAACTGACAAATAAGCAGCTTGCGGGCTTTTATTCCCTGCTTTACATGGTTTTACTTAGGGAATCGAGGACGATTTTGGCAGCTTGTGCGATCAGGGCATTGTCAAATTTCGCATCCTTTGTATCACGACTGGATAAAATTGCAATCACAATCGGTGCGTGATCCGGCGGCCAAACAACGGCAATGTCGTTACGTGTTCCATAGCTTCCTGCCCCAGACTTATCACCGACGACCCACCCCGTGGGAGCACCCGCACGGATTAATTCGTCTCCAGTCGTGTTTTCCTTCATCCATTTAATAAGAATGGAACGTTTGTCAGCAGGCAAGACTTCACCGAGCGTAAATGCTTGAAGTGAGGTTGCCAAAGCTTTTGGAGTGCTCGTATCACGTGTGTCGCCAGGAGTGGCTTCGTTCAAATCAGGTTCAATCCGGACGGGGTTGGTAACATCATCGCCGATCCCCTTCAGTACTTTTGCAAAGCCTTCTGGTCCACCCAATTCCTTGAACAAAAGATTTGCTGCGGTGTTATCGCTATAGCGGACAGCAGCTTCGCAAAGCTCCCTGATAGTCATTCCTTTCCCTACATGATCCTTGGTAATGGGAGAGTAGGAAACCAGATCCTCGCTAGTATAAGGAATTCGTTTATCCAGCTCTTCTACAGGGCTTTGTACAAGCACTGCTCCGACAGCCAGAGCCTTGGAAGTGGATGCGTATGCGAAACGTTCATCTGCACGATAACGGATCGTCAGGCCTGTGCCCGTGTCCAGTGCATAAACACCGAGGTGCGCACCGAAATCCTGTTCCAATTGTTTGAACTGCTGATCGAGTGTACCCTCTGTCTCGCGCTGAGTCGGTTCTTTCAACTGAACAGCTGCGAGGTCTTCTCGGATCACTCCACAACCACTCAACATAATGATTGCAAATCCCACTATCCATTTGTTTGCAAAAAATTTCTTCATCCTTTTAACCTCACTTCTCGTCTTGAATTCCTTTATGCAACCTCCAGATTACATGCGTAATACAAATGACCGCAATGCACCATACCTGCTACTCTTTCGTCCTTATTTCTATAAGCCAATATATTTGTCATAGATTTCATAGACATTACGCGTAATGACCGCCGCAGAGCGTCCACCATAACCACCTTCTGGGACGACCACAGCAACAGCCAGCTTCGGATCGTTTGCAGGGGCGAACGAAATACTGACACCATTTGTAATACGCGCATGCATTTTCCATCGAATCTTTTTCTCCCCCGTCTTGGGATCACTTATCGTAACAGGAACATAAACATCTTGCTCAGACGTTCCTGTTTTGGCCGCAACACTGTATGGAAGACCTTCAAATGCACGGACTGCAGTGCCACCTGGCTTGGTCACCAAAACCATACCTTTTGTCAATATATCCCAGTACGCATCAGGTTGCGGGAACTCACTCAAAACCAGCGGCTGAAAGGACTTCACAATCGTACCGTCAGGCGCAGTAATCTTTTCTACTAATTGGGGCTGCAATCGTACACCCCTGTTCGCTAGAGTCGCTGAATACTGTGCGAGTTGCATCGTAGTTGCTCTGATTTGCTGACCAAAGGAAGCTTGAACCATGGCTGCAAGCGGACCGTAATTTTTGTTCATGACCAGATAGTCTTGTTTTCCGCTGCTCTCGTTTGGCAAATCAACTCCTGTCGGGATGCCCAAGCCAAACGCTTGATAATAGCTTTGCAGTAATGGTGCAGACTCGCCTCTCTTACGTTTCGACAACTCCTCTCCTATTCGGGCCATATATGTATTCGAGGATTTCTGCAGAGCTTTCTCTGGTGAAATCATGCCATTGGCTTTCCTATTATCATTTTTGATTCGATCGGACCCTCTGCCGTATTGATACACGCCACTATCCTGCCATTGATCATTCGTTCTAATGATTCCTTCCTGTAGTCCTAGCAAAACCGTAATCGGTTTGATTACGGAGCCGGATGGCACAATGGAGCGTGGGTGCTTATAGTTTTCCATTTCTGCTGCCTCTCCCGTCAGAGGTCTTGCGTCATACGGTGCCTCGCGAATCGTTCCATTCGTCACTGCATATTTGATTTGATCGTACGTTTTCTGATCAGGACCTTCAATCCAGACGTTTGGATCATACTCTGGATAGCTGACCATCGAGACAATTTTTCCCGTTTTAATTTCGATGGCCACGACGTACGCGCTTTTAGCATATCTGGCCTCGGAGATCGTAGAGCGGAGCCTGGGGAGAAACGCGCGGATCGAGTCGCGGATCGCCAACTGGACACGCTGATCAATCGTCAGGGTAATATCATTGCCTCGCTCTGGCAATATCGTCTCCAGCTCCTTACTAACGGTTTGGTCCGCTGCCACTTCATACAATCGCTGGCCATTCCTCCCCCTCAACTCGCCTTCATACGAAAGCTCAATTCCATCTAATCCGACAAATTGATTTGGCAAGTATCTCTTCTGCTCTGCTTTGTAAGTGCCGATATCTAACTGATCTGCCACGTGGTAGGGCCGCACATATCCGACTGCTTGAACAGCGATTTGATTCGGATTATATTGTCGGATTGGCTTCATCACGACTTCGATCCCTTCCAGCTCTCCGCGTCGCTCTTCTATTTCTGCCATCTCTTTGGGGGAGAGATCGCTTTTCAGTTCCTTTTCCATGTATTTTGGCATCTGCCGGAGGACTCTGATGTAATTCCCGTTTTCAAAGGCATAGCCGACATCCATCTTCTTCAAAAGGGTGGCTCGGTCGACGGGGCTTAAAATCTTTTCCACTTTTTCGATGATACTGATATATGCTTCTTTATTCATCGTATCTGTTTCTCTGAATACAACGACAAATGAGGGGCGACTTTCGGCAATGATATTCCCGGTGTGGTCATAAATGTTTCCCCGCATTGCCGGAATCGAGTCTGTTTTATACGAACGGCTCATCAGCTCGTTGGCAAACTCGTCTCCTTTCATAATTTGCAGCTGCATCAGTCTAACGATAATCGTGGAAAAAAACAAAAATACGAGGAAAAAAAGAATCTGTAACCGATTGACACGTCGCTTTTTTTCTTCCTGTATCACTGGTGGATTCATGTTGTCTTCACCTTTATCATTGCCCGTTTCGAGCTTATTCTAAATCCCTTATATAGAGGGCATACATCTTCATCATTGGCGATGGCTAACCGCTTGAACTGATTCCCATGTTACATAGTGATCAACTCCTTTTATTATCAAAACAGACTACACGCGTAGTACTATACTACACATGTAGTCTGTATGTGTCAAATAGCTGAATCTGTTTGCTGAAAAAATGTAATAGACTGGAGTTGTTGACCCTATGCAGTTCTTGGATAACAAATCTCCAGCCTCAGATAAATTAGCTTAACACTGAACCCGAATAGTAAAACAGCAGCGATCTAAGACCTGAAAATAAGTCTTAGACTCGCCGCTGTTTTATTATGCTATCGACCCCGTTAACGCAATGACTCATTGATTTAAAATCTTTCCACGTACCCCAAAATTGAAGCTATCAACAAGACCAGTCCACTTAGTGAAAACAATGCCCTTGAGTCGTCAGCAATCAAAACAAGTAAGGCTCCAAACAGTAATGAAGTCCCCGCCACACCTTCGTATAATGCCCTGAGCTTACGGAAAGTCCAGCTCGCCATCGATGACGCGGAACATCTCCCTACTCCGCGCTGGATACCGGGCATCCAGCACCTCCCACTGCCTCTTCGGTAATATCAAAAATTCGTGGGTATCGGAAAAATACGAGGCTTCAAACAGACGAATTTCGTATTTGTCCCTGATCAATTCCTGGAACCCGCGAATCGTGATATAGCGATCTTTTCCGGAAAACGTAAGCGCAATGGAATGCAGTTGTCCATTGTAGGTAACGTCCAATCCTTTGTCCGTATTCGTCACCTCGACTGATTCATCTGGAAGCCGTTTACCGAACAATCTGACGATCTCCTCGTCAAACTCTCCCCAATCTACAATGACGCTGTATACGTAAGCGAATACAATCGGAATTTGCTTCTCGATCGCAAGCTCGTCCGCCAGCGCAAATCGATGGCGCTCTAATGTTTCTCGATGATTTTCAATAAATTGCTGAAGCTGTCGCTCGTCTCCTTCGAATAGAAACGTCAGCTCATTGTCGCTCGGCATTTTCATCCTATTATCCTCCCAGTGTTCACCCAATTTGTATTCCTGCACCAACTTTCACTAAAACGAAAAGAAAATAATTCATATGTCATCTCACTCTCTCCCTTTTGTTGAATTAGTGATCCCGTTAGCACAATATTTCGAAAAGTAAACCCCAGAGGATTTACCATAAATACCCTGCCGTAAATAGTATAGGATGCAAATTAGGAGGTGTCTATATGACAGAGTTTTTATTCACCCGGATCACAAAAAGTAAAACAGCGGCAGAACGCAAGACTTTTTGCTGGTCTTACGTTTTGCCGCTGTTTTCGGATTAGTGAATATCTCTTTTCTTAAAACGCCCACCGTGTACGGAGGATACATCTGTAGCAATGATAAACGCTTGCGGGTCAAGCTCTTTGATAATATCTTTGAGCTTTGTTTCCTCTAGTCTTGTAAAGACGCATAAAATAATTCGCTTATCTTCACCACTATAAGAACCTTCTCCGTGTAAATAGGTTACTCCTCGGCCTAAACGCTCCGTAATCGCATCCGCAATCTCAATCGTGTTATCACTTATGATATAAACGGATTTCATGTCATCCAATCCTTTAACAACAATGTCAATTGTCTTAAAGGCAACATAATAAGTGATCATCGAAAATAGCGCATTTTCCAAAGAGAACACAAACGCTGCGATCGTGAAAATAATCACATTGACGAACATGATAATTTCACCGACAGAAAACGGCAGCCGCTTTTCAACCAAAATCGCCAATGTTTCCGTTCCGTCTAAAACCCCACCATTTCTAATGGTCAAGCCTACTCCTAGCCCTAATATCAAGCCACCGAAAACAATGGCGAGCAGTTCATTCTCTACCATCGGCTTTACATGATGCATAAAGGAAGTCGCCACCGAAAGAGCCACGATTCCATATAGCATACTAATTGCGAACGTCTTGCCTATTTGCTTATACCCCAAGAAAAAGAAAGGTAAGTTTAACAGGACGAGGAACAAACTGAGGTTGATAGTCGTTACATGACTCAAGATCATGGATAAACCCGTTACTCCACCGTCAATGATATTGTTCGGAATTAATACCGCTTCAAGCCCGTAGGCCATAATCACAGCACCGATCGTAATAAATAGAGCCCTTTTGATAATGTTTCTGATTGATCGTTTTTTATGGTTGGCTTTCTTTTTTTCTTCCGATGTATTCATACATTCCTTCCCTTCATTTTGGTTTTTTCCGGCATTCTATTTTAGCATATCTATGAAAATGGATCATCCCCAATAGGCAAAACAGTAGAATATTTGATTTCCCGCAGAGACAAATTCGTTTGGATACGTGATACGCCAAGCTTGTTTATTTTTCGAATGAAGCTGTCCAATCCCTTCCGATCTTTGATAGCTACCTTCAAAAGATAATCGTATTCTCCCGTCAAGCAATGACACTCTAAAACTTCCGGCATCGATCGCAATGCATTCTCCAATATATCCAGCTCGTATGCCTGATGAATGTTCGTACTGATGAACACAAAACATAATAGATCAAATCCGAGCTTCTCCAGATTCAGGATCGCGACCTGCCGATTGATATACCCCTCGCTTTCCAGCCGCTTTACCCTAGCATGCGTCGCGGGTGGAGACAAATTCACGCGTCTCGCAAGCTCCGCATTACTTATCTGCGCATCTTTTTGCATCAGATCGAGTATTTGGATATCGACATCATCCAGCACCTTGCTAACGAAAGATTCCATGTGATTTTCCCTCTTTCATTTATTCGAAAAAACGCAACTTTTCAACAAACCAACTGAATGATCACGATTTTTATCGACACAAAACCTTACATTATTTCGAATTTCATTAATTATACAAAACGTTCTGTCGAAAAAGCAACGATAATGTTATTTTCATTAATAAGCGGATGTGAAAGGAGCGTACTGTTATGCCAAGTACTTATGCCATGTTGCTACTATTAACCAGCTTGTTATGGGGAGGAAATTTTGTCTTGGGAAAATCGCTTGTTGGTCATGCTTCACCACTGACCTTGACGAGTTTGCGTTGGATTATTGCCGTTCTCTGCCTGCTTCCGATGGTATGGTGGAAGGAAAAAAAGCTGCTGCCAACGCGCGATGCCATTCTCCCGTTATTTTGCATGGGACTGACTGGGGTTGTTCTCTTTAACGTTTTTCAATTTTTAGCGTTGGAAAAGACTTCGGCAACGAATGTCGGCTTAATTTCCACGTTAAACATGGTCACAATTTCCCTTTTTTCGTATGTTTTTTTAAAAGAAAAAATAAGGGCCCTTCAAATCTTTACCATGATGTTTTTGCTCCTGGGAGTCGTTCTCGTTCTATCCAAGGGAGATCTTTCTTACCTCTTGTCCTTGCAGTTTAACGTTGGGGATTTGTGGATGCTGGCGGCTGTCTGTGTGTGGGGAATCTACTCAGTATGCAGCAAATGGGCCATGAGCAAGACGACTCCACTGATGTCCATTTTGTATTCTGCCATCTTTGGGCTAGTGATCCTTCTGCCTTTCAATCTCACTGACTTTACGGTTACCAACATCAACGCTCCTTTTGTCGGTTCTCTTTTATATACAGGCGTTATCTCTACTGTCGTCTGCATGGTACTTTGGAATATGGGCGTACAAAAGCTTGGCGCTACAACTTCAGGAATTTTTCTGAACTTCAATCCGATTTTTACTTCGATTCTCGCTTTTTTCCTCATCGGAGAACAGATGACGTGGCTACAAGGTTTTGGGGGCATGATCATTATTTCGGGATGTTTTTTATTTACGTATTTTAAAACGAAAGGGCTTGCGGATATCAGGTTATGGCGTGCATCTACCAGTAAGGTACGGGGCATATACAACGAATGAATATGAAATCAGGCAGCTCCTCATCGTGAGAAGCTGCCTGTGTTTATCGCAGTAAACAAACTTGTTATACTTCCTCTAGCTTGGAATCACGTGAATTTCTTTTTAAGATAAGGTTTGTAGTGCTTCTCGCGTAAATGGTTGCAGTTCTTCGGTATTGCCTTCACGAATTTTGGCAACCCAAGCCGGATCACTCAGTAGCGCTCTTCCAACAGCCACCAGATCAAACTCTTCCCGCTCAACGCGGTCAATCAGATTGTCGATGTTATCTGGCTGGCCACCCTTACCCTCGCTGAATAAGCTCAGGAACTCTGAATCTAATCCAACAGATCCGACGGTAATAGCTGGTTTCCCAGTTAATTTTCGAGTCCAGCCTGCGAGATTTAGATCGGAGCCTTCAAATTCCGGCTCCCAGAAACGACGGGTGGAAGCATGGAAAATATCAACACCAGCCTCAGACAACGGTGTGAGGAAAAGCTTCAGCTCCTCAGGATTTTTTGCAAGTTTGAAATTGTAATCGCTCGGTTTCCATTGCGAAAAGCGGAAAATAATCGGAAAATCAGGACCGACTGCTTCGCGCACTGCCTTAATGATCTCTACAGCAAAACGGGTGCGACCTACCAGATCACCACCATATTCGTCTGTACGCTTGTTTGTGACATCCCAGAAGAACTGGTCAATCAGGTAGCCATGCGCTCCGTGGATTTCCACCGCATCGAAACCAATTTTCTTAGCCTTAGCCGCAGCTTCTGCATAAGCCTGAATGAGACCGTGAATTTCTTCAGCAGTAAGTGGTTCCGATACCTTCTCACCTGTCGCACTGAGGCCCGATGGTCCGATGGAATTGACATCTGATTCAGGGAAATTCTCTTTTTGACGTGCCGTACCAGTATGCCAGATTTGTGGAGCAATTTTTCCGCCAGCATCATGGACCGCTTTAACAACGTGTGCCCATCCATTCAGCGCTTCCTCTCCATAAAAATGAGGCACATTATGATCTGCTCCGGCCGCCGGATGCTCGATTAGCGTTCCTTCGGTGATGATAAGGCCAACCCCATTTTCTGCTCGACGACGGTAATATTCTGCCACATCGGGACCTGGAATTCCCTTCGGTGAAAAACTGCGGGTCATTGGTGCCATGACAAAACGATTTTCAAGTTTCAGTTCTTTGAATTGAAAAGGTTTGAATAAAGCTGCTACAGATTTTGATGATTTCATGATAAATCCTCCTCATAATGCAAATCTTATTAAAAACCTGCTGAATTTTTTGGGCACGACAGCCTATTTTTCAGTTTAGCTCTTGTTTCCACCCAGTGCGGATTATGTAGCATACCTTACCCAACGACTACAAGTCCCGCATCCACTTTTCCTATTACAGCATTCGCTAAAATCGGAGCATCCAATCGTCCAGCTTCCCACTCCTTTAAGGTTGTTCAAAGGTAAATCTTTAGCGTTGGTCTTTTTAAATGCATGCGCGTGCATATAATTTATCACTCCCCTAATTCACTTGTCAAATGTACAGTTTAATAATTATATCGGCATTACATAACAAAGAAGCCGAGCATTACCTAAAACAGGAATGGTCAGCTTTTCTGTTATTGATGCTCATCATTTGCAGACATTTTTTCAAGTAATGTTTGTAGCTCCTTTTGTGTAGTGCCATTTCTAAAGGAAGCTTGAAGAATTTCATTTACTGTGTCTAAGGCTTTATAGAAGTTCTCTTCGCCTACTTCGGTTAAGGAAGTGTAAATACCTCTTCGGTCGGCCTCACATACATGCCTTTGTAGGGCCTTGCAATTGTTTGCTTCCAGCCTCCCAACCATTCTCGATACCGCACTTTGACTTAACCCAATCATATCCTGTAATTTCTGTAGCCTAAGCTTTTTCTCATTTGTTTGAGATAAAAAGTACAGGACATAGAATTCATTTAACGATAGATTGTATTTATCTTGTAGCTCCCGTTCAAGTTCACTGGTAATACCTGCTTGAATGTGGGTGAGTGTCAACCAATCACTTAACATCTCATTTTTGGGGTTGGTTTTCATACATATTCCACCTGTCTAGTCAAAAAAACGTTCTTTTTCGTTTTATTATAATACAGATGGCTTATATGCTCAAAATTAAGTAGGAACTTCAGACTCATCCTGAAGAGTTTGAATGGTGGAACCACCTGGATTTCAAAGCAAGAGAAGCCTAGCGCATGATGGCCGAGGTTTTGAACAGGGATCTTTCACTAGCTACATTTTATCTCACGAATGACTTTTGCAGGGTTTCCAACCACTACGACATTGTTTGGCACGTTCTTGGTAACGACGGAGCCAGAGCCAACCACGACATTATCCCCAATGGTTATACCGGGATTAATAATCGCTCCCCCACCGATCCACACACTATTCCCTATCTTAATTGGTTTGCCGTACTCGGCACCTGTATTCCGCTCTGTCGGATTGATGGGATGTGAAGCCGTATAGATTTGAACATTTGGACCAATGAGACAATAATCGCCAATCGTTACTTCACACACGTCGAGTATGGTACAGTTGAAATTCGCATAAAAATGGTCGCCGACATGAATGTTATACCCGTAATCGCATCGAAAATTAGGTTCGATCCAAATATTTGCACCCGTGGAGCCAAGCAGTTGCTTTAACAGCTCCGTTCGTCGGGCATACTCTGTCTCCCATGATTGATTATACAACCTGACAATTCTTCTGGCATTTTCCCGATCCGCAACCAGCTCAGGATCGGAGGAAAAATACAGCCTTCCGCTAACCATCTTCTGTTTCTCTGTTAGATTCATATTCGTCTCCTTTCTGAATTAGTCTATTCTCGAGCGCCACCGTTGCTGCCATCAATTTATTCCTCGTCAAAACCTCTTTTGCTTTTCTCCTTGCGAGCAGGTCTTCTATTCGCAGTTCTATGAACGTAAGAAAAAGGTCTGTTCTTTCATCACGCTTAACGAAACGCAGATAACCCACTCTTCGTCAAAAGAGTAACATACAGAAAGAAGAGGTGTGGGTTCCATGAGAAGGTTCATCCAAGTTACAATTCTATTTCTCATTACCATTAATAGCTTGTTATTCACAAATCCTTCGTCAGTATATGCTTGTTCCTGCGCAGCACCTGCCCCGGTAAAGGAAGCACTGGCTCAAGCAGACGCCGTGTTCGCAGGGAAAGTTACAGAGATAGTGAAACCAAGACCAAATGCGCTAGGCCTTATCTCATCAGCTGATCCCGTCGATGTTACATTTGATGTTTCTCAGATTTGGAAAGGCATCGAAACAAAACAGGTTACGATCGTGACTGCTTTACATTCCGCAAGCTGTGGTTTTTCATTTGATATGGGAAAGGAATATATTGTGTATTCTTACAAGAATCGGGACAACTTTCTCGAAACCAACATTTGCACAAGGACACAAGAGCTAACAGCGGCATCTGAGGACCTTGGCTCTCTTGGAACAGGTATTACTCCCATACAGAAAGAACAGCTGTCTACAAAAGAAAATCAGACTCTCCCTTCACCTTACCTTTGGATATCAGGTATCATCGTTCTTGTAGGTGTCACTTATTTTTTTGTAATAAAAATGAAAAAATCCTAAAACTGAGCTAAATACAAATAATGTGGTGTTTTACTCACACTCACCTTTACATTGATATCAACCGGATATCCAGTTGTAATCGAAACAATCATTGTTGAATAATAATCCATCAACGAGCCCTCGGGAAAACCGGGGGCTTTTTCTTACATGAATTACCGATTTGTAAAATAAGCAAGTGCCCACTCCGCAAAAGTACAATGAATGAAAAACCTTTGGAGGAGATAATTACGATGGTCATTGATCCACTTTGCAAGCAATTTGGTGATGTACTTGAAATTCCGCCACAGATCATTAATGGCGTTTGCACTTTAATGACGGTTCGGAATATTCCTGTAACAATTTTAGGACGTCCTTCTCGTTCTGCCCTAACCGTACCGATGATGTTTTCATTTGAATCAATGGATCAAAATGGGAATGCCCTTTGTTTGGGAGAAACAGTACTTCTCCCAGAATAGATTAACCCATTCATTTCTGTTCTACGCCATTACGATATATTGGTTACTGCACTTCACAATCATTGGCTTTTTAACAACCCTGGTATCATGTTTATATACTTTGAATCAATTGACAATTCGATCCAATTTGCTCATAAAGTTCGTCACGCCATTTCAGTACTAAAACATTAAACCTTTGCCCCTTTTAGGGGCGTTTTTATAGGCAGGACAAGTCTTTATCTTGTAAATTAACGTATCAATTAGCACATTTCCGTTAACAGCAGGCTCGTATCAGTTGCCAAGCTTTCCCCATTTGCATTCTCTATATCAGATAGAGAGAAGCGAGGTGATTGATATGACTGACGTGGTAGTGATCTTATTCAGACGTGTCAGAGTGAATGGCGTGCGGAGACGAATTATTCGCGACGTTAGCATCATTGGCAGTGCCGCACCATGTAACCAATTTTTAATGATTGGTAGACGTGTGGGTCCTGCTTCGCGTTGTCTTTTGAATAACGGGTTCCGACTTGTGTTTTCAAGAGATAATGTTTTGGTGTTTGTCCGAGTAAGATAAATGGGTCTGTATGAAAACGGTAACTATTAGGGTTACCGTTTTCTAATTTTACAAAATACATATTGTGTTAGCAAAATAATGATACCCCTTCTTAGCTTCATGATATAATTTCCAAAAATGAGTTCGACGATATCTTCTCAATGGCCAAAGTCGACCAAATCAAGTACGCCATTTATTTGCTGCGTAATGTTGAAACAACAAATGCATCTTTGTTAAACACCAGTAGATTGACGATTAATGATGTAGCAGATTTAAAAAACATATCGAGTTTCTGGTTAGGTCACATGTAATGGTCGATACAATTAACAAATCGTGTGATGTGTTACATGCAACATATTGATTCACATGGTAAAATTAACCAAAAAAGAACTGGGTGTGGACTCCTCTTTGGTTAAATGTCATTGCAATATTTGTCATTGTAATAGCAATAACTTCTTTTATAACCGATGCTCATTTTTTAAGAATATTAAATACGCTTGGTTTGGCTGTTCTCATGGTTTCTTTAGGAATATTTGTGTGGAGCAAGAACAGAGCTAGAGCCTACACTTTTTTGGCATCGCAGCATTTTTAGTTTTTGTGCATGTTTTTCAGTTTCTGACTTTGTAACTAAATTACCGATGTGTTAAATCACTTGATCGAGTCGATTAATTTGTTATTCTTCCTTTAGCCATTCTTCAAAGCCGTGCAACGAGTTTATTTTCGATTGATTTAATTTTCGCTTTGTCAGCCTTTCCCATAGTTGCTGGTCTATAGATATCGTTTAAAGTAATTGAAGGATCTTTTCCTGTAACGTGCGAAGTTACTTCAGCCAAGTTCGTATCCGAAAAATGATTATAAAGCAACTTGAGTAACGGGAAATACATCATCATTGATACCATTCGGAAATGCACTGGATATCATCAGATACGAATTCCTCAAATGACTCGCAATATTTTGGTCATTCATTTACAAACCCCCTAATCGTTAATTTCTAAAACAACTTCCATTGCACTTTAACTTTTACCACATCTACTTGAAACATTTGGTTCTTTAGTTCGTATAAACAGTAAAAATATTCCACAAGTAGGTGTATTCATGGTTAAAGCACTTGGATTTGGGGCAATTTTGCAGACCCTTTTAATGCGCCATCTCCTTACTACCAAGAAGATGACGCGAAAGATCATAAAAGTAGGTGGAGATAGACCATTTATTTCCTTCTTGCATCTGTGCCAAGTGTCACTTTTGCTTTAATCTTTTTCCTCTTTTTTGATTAATACTGCCTTGTTTAGTACACATTTAGTTAATTTAATAGAAACTCTATTGATTTAATGATTACGTCTTACTAAATACTAGTAAGTTTATGAATCTTGGAGGATTGACCCTTAATGGAAAATGAATTTTTTGTTGGTTGGGGAACCCTATCACTTATCAATGCTGGACTAGCTCAAGGTAAAAACCGCAGTGGTCTTAACTGGTTCTTCCTTTCATTATTTCTTGGTCCAATCGCGACACTAATTATTGTTGTTTGGGATAAGCTGCCCGAACAACAAGACTTCTCAAAATGAGTAATGTGTGAACTATATAATCTTGTGATACATCATTTGGAAAATTTCCAATTTAGGTGACTGTCATGAGAAAAAACACTTTGCAAAAAATAGGTTCAATTATTATCTGCTTCATTGGCCTTTATATATTGGTAACTAGCTGGGAATACGGGATATTTGGTATCCTCTATTTGGCTATTGGAATTTGGTGTATTTTACTTACTTTGGCAAAAGCGACGAGTGATTTAACATAATATCTCTTTTGTTAACTGAACATTGTTGATATTTTTCTTTGCAGTCGGAAAAGTTACTGATAAAGGAGTGATTTTTCGATGCGGAAATTGATCATCTTATTCGGCATCTTTTTTTGCCGTTTCTTACCACAAACACTTATGCAGCAGATTCACATCCAAAGCCACTAGTCAGGGATATTATCAATTCGATAGATCACTGGATCCAAAAGGTCGGACACTTGAGAAACATATTAGGCATGAATGTGAAGCACTTGAATCATGGAAAATTCCGCGCAGACATAAACAGCTTCTTCCCACAATCCAAAATCACGTTCATCTGATTCTGACGAGTCAGCAACGATGACTTCCCTGCCATCAACGTATACTCTAATGCAGTCCTCTCCATCTACTCTCCACTCTTCAGGCATTCATGTTCCCCTCCCATTTATCAAATCGATTGTTTTGTTAAGCTCAGCTCGTTTATAGCAGAGCCGCCAAAAGTTATAACTTTAGTTAGCAGACAGTTATAGATAGAGTGGTGTATGTTATATGTGCCCGTTGTAAAACACGCTTTCTTATCTGTTGATGGAACGCCGTATGCGCTGAAAAGCGCCTGTACGGTGTAGGCTCGAACGAAAGCCCTCAAACAGAGAAGGGAATAAGTCGACAATAGCCAATTTGCAAATATAACAATTGATCCTATGACAGTAGTTGAAGGTGACTACACTACATTTGATCATTACCTAACATGTACAATGACTATCAATGAAGATTCATTAAAAAATGATGGAGTATTGATTGATTCGATCATCTTAGATGGTGACTTAGCTGATTTGAGCGTAGCGATAATGAGTTTTCCCCCTGGAGGAAATGTAATTGAAGTGAAGCTATACGGAAAATTAATTCGAAACTCAGGGCAAGGAACCATTACCGTTAAAGGCGAGGCACTAAAAAAAGGGAGTGACCTCTCCGTTTCAATTCCGGTACGGTGGTCTAAAGATTAGAAAGTATTCCATCAACGACCCTCTGTGACTGCTAAACTAAAGTGGACAGTATCCGCTAGATAAAATTGGACACTCAATTCCCAATTTTCACTCCATACT